>JAAWBX010000010.1 GCA_022792885.1 Lachnospiraceae bacterium | reverse complement strand
TGTATTTTCATGTATTATCGGCAAATTATTTGGAAGGGGATAGGTTCTAAGATACCAAAAGCTGGAAGGGGCTTGCCTTCCAGCTTTTGGTTTATTGTCAGCAACTCCGCATTATTTTGTGGTCTTGTCCATATCAGTGACTGGGATTTCCTCTATAAATATACCGTGGGCTTCGACGCGGAACATCTTCCGGAAGACGCCGCTCTGTCCGAAGGCTTCGCCGAATATGTAAAGGGAGAATATGACGGCACGCCCAAAACTCCGGAATGGGCCTCCCGCATCTGCGGCGCCCCTGCCGAAGACATCACCTGGTACGCCCGGCTGATCGGCAAAGAAAATGCCGTAATGATTATGAACACGTATGCGCCCGCCAGAAACCGCGGCGCGGAAAATTATCCCCAGATGGCTATGACCATCGGTTTAATGGGCGGCCATATGTTCAAACCCGGACACGCCACCGGCATTTCCTACCACAGAAACGCAGGTAACACAGGCCCGACTCTTGCAATCCAGGGCTCCACGGCCCAGCCCTACGTGGTCAATATGTGCCCGGACACGATTACTTCCATCGAACTCTGGCCGGCCGTTTTAAACGGAACTTATCACAACGTGGGCGCCGGCTGGGGAAATTTCACCCCGATCGAGGAGCGCGCCATTGACATTCACATGATCTATCACGACAATTATGCCTATCTACAGACCGGCGTCAACATCATGGACGGAATCAAAGCTCACCGAAAAGTGGATTTTGTCTGCACAAAAGCTATGTTTCTGACGACTCAGGCCATGTACTCCGATATCGTCCTGCCGGTTACCACTATGTGGGAGCGTCCCGGCGGTATGGACGGAAGCAACCGGGAAGCTCTGATCGTATGGCAGCAGGTCACGGAGCCTCTTTACGAAGCCAAAAGCGATCAGGAAATCGAAATCCTGCTCATGAAAAAACTGGGAATCGATCCGGCCAAAGCTTACACTTTAAGTGAAAAAGCGCAATTTTTCAATCAGCTCCGCACCTGTACGTACCTGAATCCTTCTTATCAGATGCTTCCGATCTGTACGATCACACAGGAAGATATCGACGAATGGGGCGTGGCCGAAGAATTGAAAGCCGCAAACATTGAGATCGCTCCGCAGGAAGGAGCGGTGCCTTTAAAAGAATTTCTGGAACGCGGATGCTACACCGTCCCCCGCCAGGAAGGCGACGGATACTATTCCCTGGCCTACAACTGGGCCAAATTCATGCAGGATCCGGACGCCAACCCTCTGCCCAGCGCCAGCGGCAAGTTCGAGATCTATTGTCAGGCCAAAGCCGACCTGATGAATCATATGTTCCCGGGACCGGAAGTGAAACCCTATCCGAATTACCTTGTGCCCAACGAAGGCTACGAAACCACCTTCAAAGAAGGAAATCCAGACGGCAAAAAAGGCGAATACCCTTATCTGGTATACAACCCGCATTATCTGCGCCGCTCCCACTCCACCTATGACAACGTGCCCTGGCTCAGAGAAGCCTGCCCGAATCCGGTATTCCTTTCCGCCGCCGACGCCAAAGAAAAAAATATCGAAACCGGCGACACCGTCCTCATTTACAACAAATGGGGGGAAATCTTACGGCAGGTCTCCGTGGTGGAAACCATCATGCCCGGCGTCATAGCCGTCCCTCACGGTTCCTGGCTCGATCTGGATGAAGAAACCGGTATCGACCGGGGCGGCTCCGACAACGTACTGTGCGGCCCGATCACCTCCAACGTCAGCGTGGCCGGCTACAATAACCATAATTGCAATTTTGAAAAATACGACGGCGAAGCTCTGGTTCCCGACTGTGAAAAACCTCAGCGGATCCTGGCTTTTGACTGAGAACAGGAGGATATAAAAAATGGCAAACCTAGGATTTTATTTTGACTCCACCCGGTGTACCGGCTGCCGGACCTGCCAGATTGCCTGCAAAGATAAAAACCGGCTGGAAGTAGGGACTCTGTTCCGGAAAGTGACCAGTTATTCGGTGGGTTCCTATCCGAACGTCAAAGTGTTTCATTTTTCGTCCACCTGCAACCACTGCGAAAATCCGGCCTGCGTCGCAAATTGCCCTACCGGCGCCATGTACAAATCCGAAGAGGGCGTCGTACTCCATGACGACGATATCTGTATCGGCTGCGAAACCTGCGTCAATTCCTGCCCCTACCGGGTGCCCGTTCTTCTGCCGGACAAAAATATCTCCGGCAAATGCGACAGCTGCTACGCCATCTGAAAAGCCGGCGGCAATCCGGCTTGTGTGGATGCCTGCCTGGCAAGAGCGCTGGATTTCGGCGATCTGGACGAACTGGCCGCCCGCCATGAAGGCAACCTAGTGAAAGAAATCCCCGTATGGCCCGACGGCGGCACCGGAGCAAATATCCGGATCAAACCGAAAGAACAGGCCTTAAGCTCCGACACGAAAATAATGGTCGTCTGATCCCAAAACAAAGATCCCCTGCCGGACGTCTCTCAACGCCCGCGGCAGGGGAGCCTTTTGTAATCCGTCGTTTTCTATACCACTTTCGCCTTCGCCACATAAACCGGGAACGAAGCGCTGCCCCGAATCTGCTGTCCTTCCGTTATCGTCACATTCTTATCGGAAATCACATACTCCATCTCCACGTTGGCCCGAACCACCGTATCCTGCATCAGAATACAGTTTTTCACCTTCGCCCCTTTTTCGATCCTGACGCCCCTGAACAAAATGCTGTTCCCCACTTCGCCTTCGATCATACAGCCGTCCGCCACCAGCACATTTTCGGCCCTGGCATCCTTGATATAACGCGTCGGATTATCGTCACGGATCTTGGTGCAAATCCGGTTGCCTGAAAAAAGCGCGTCCAGATTTTCATCGTCAAGTAGCTTCATATTCTCATCAAAATAACTCCGAAGGCCGCGAATCCTTACGACATAACCGTCAAACCGATAGGCCCGTACATCCAATTTGTCCAGATTTGGAGCCAAAATATCGCGTTCCAGATACACGTACCCCAGCACAAAGGCTCTCTCTACCTGCTCGATCAAAAGCTCCCGGTTCATAACATACACATTCAAGGAAAGATTGCGAAGCCCCGGCCGCTTGGAATTTACCAGGATCTTCTCCACCCGTCCGTCCTGGATCTCCAGAGAATAATGCATCTCGCTTCCCAGCGCCTGATCTTTCCATTCTTCCGGGATCTCCGCCTCCTGATACGCCATGGTCACATCGGCCCCGCTCTCAATATGCGCGTTGATCAGTTTTTTAAAATCCAGATTGCCGATGATATGCGTATCCGACAGGACCACATATTTTTCCTTCTGAGATTTCAAAAATTCCACGATATTAGCCAGTGCTTCCACTTTCCCGTTATAGACTTTCACGGCTTTTCCCGAGAAAGGCGGCACAAGATTCAATCCTCCGTTCTTACGGGTAAGATCCCATTCTCGTCCGGAGCCGAGATGATCCATCAGAGAGTGGTAATTCTTACGCACAATCAGGGATATGTTGTCGATCCCGGCATTCATCATCCCGGACAGAACAAAATCTACCAGACGATAACGCCCTGCAAAAGGAATGGAAGCCATCAGACGTTCCGCCGTCAATTCCGGAACCAGAGTATCGTAACTGTTGGGAAACAGGATTCCCAACGCATTCGCATTCGCATTTACCACTGTTCTTCACCTTCCTTTACATCTTTATATATCATGGCTTTCGGTCCGACCTTGGCACGGGGCCCGATCTCCACACCGGGACCGATCGTCGCTACGCCGTCTTCATCCCCTGAAGGCATCGCTCCTACCACGGCCCCCGGTCCGATAATCGCGTTCTCCGCCACAATACAATGCTCTACCACCGCGCCGGCTTTTATGATCGCTTTGCCCATAACGACCGCATCCTCCACCTGCGCGCCTTCCTCCACTCGCACTCCCGCGAACAAAATCGAATGACGCACGCGTCCGGAAATCCGGCAGCCGTCCGTAATCATGGAGTTGAAGACCTCACCGCCCGGACAGATTCTGTGCCCCGGCATACCGCTGTTGCGGCTGTATATTTTCCAGTCTTCATCAAACAAATTGATTCCGCTGTGTTCCGGGTCGAGCACTTCCATATTGGCTTCCCAAAGAGAAGGAATCGTTCCCACATCCTTCCAGTAACCGCTGAAAGGATACGCATACATGGCGCGTTCGTCTTTCAGAAGATTCGGGATAATATTATTTCCGAAATCATTCTCAGAATTCGGATCTGCTTCGTCCTCAATCAGATATTTCTTCAGAATATCCCAGTTAAAAATATAGATTCCCATAGACGCCAGATTGGATTTCGGATTTTTGGGCTTCTCCTGAAACTCCGTGATACGGCCGTTCTCATCCGTCACCATCAAACCGAAACGGGGCGCCTCCTCCCAGGGCACTTCCATGACCGCCACGCTAAATTCGGCTTCTTTCTCCTTATGGAACTTCAGAAAATCACTGTAATCCTGCTTACAGATCTGATCCCCAGATAAAATAATAACATATTTCGGATTATACCGTTCAATAAACGAAATATTCTGATAGATCGCGTTCGCCGTTCCCTTATACCAGTCCGATCCTTCGGCCTTTTGATAAGGAGGAAGCACATGTACGCCGCCATACAGGCGGTCCAAATCCCAGGGCTGCCCGTTTCCAATGTACTCATTCAGTTCCAGGGGCTGATACTGAGTCAAAACGCCCACGGTATCAATGCCGGAATTGACGCAGTTCGACAGAGGAAAATCGATGATCCGATACTTTCCTCCAAACGGAACTGCAGGCTTTGCCAGTTTCTGAGTCAGAGCATACAGCCTTGATCCCTGACCTCCGGCAAGAAGCATTGCAATCATTTCTTTTTCCATAACTCTTCTCCTTGCTCTCAGATATTTCTTCAAGCCACCCGCAAAAACCATTTCGGTCCGGGGCTTCCTGATATGTGTAAATTGTATCACAGATGTACAGGAATGGGCAAGTTATTTGGTAAAATTTTATATTTTTCTGCAAACAAAAAGAAAGCTTGTTTTCATGGCCAGCCTCCTAAATAAAGGAAAAACAGGATAAATCATTTCTACCAAACACAAACCACCGGTTTATAAAGTCATGAATCTACTCAGTTTTCAAAATAAGTCGCCAAATTATATAAAATTATAAATTTATAACATACAGGGCAGCTGAATCAAAATCAGCACCCTCGCATCTCCTTTTGACAGTTGCGCGTCAAAACAAAAATTATATGTTCGGCTCTCACGAAACCTGCCCGCTTTTATATGCCTGGACATCACAAAACCTTGACGATACAAAAAGCACATCTCAGATATCAGGATAATCATAAATACCGCAAAGTACAGGCGTTTGTTCAATAGCTATTCCTCTCCGAAAATTGTTTTATATTTTTATCTTACCGTCCAAAAAAATCAGCAGGAGAACCCTGACCGGCTTTCCTGCTGACATAAACGAAACAGAACTTGATAAAATATTATGTTTTCCTTGTGCCGACTTTCACCTCACGGCATACATGGCAGGTTCGGAAGAACCCATCTCCGCATACACAACCTCAAATTCCGGATAGCTACCCTGACTATTCTTCACATTGGCCTCCAATACCTGGACATGTTCCTCACGTTCCTTTTCTGCGTTCAAATAAATTGTAATGTCTTCAGACGGATCTTCCGCCGATGCGCGGATTTCTTCTACGGACTCATCATGGGTATTGCCCGCTTGTAAAGAGAACGTCGTTTGCACATCCTCTGTATCCGCAGCCTTTCCGTCGTCCATCTGCGAAATACTATCCGGCCTGAAACCAATCTCCGTTCCACTGTCCCGCTCCATAATTTCGGTCTGCTGCGGCTGTGCATTTGCAGAGGTAGCAAACGCCGTTGCGGTTCCCGCAACAATAAATCCTGTTAAAACAAGTGAAAAACCGTAATTTTCTTAATCTTCATAATTGCAGTTATCCTTTCTTCAATCGCATTTTTACTAAAATTGCTACACAAAGGGGTCAAATCGCCGCGTGCCTCTTCCATGCGGATCAATGTCCGTGCGTAGGCCGCTTTTGTATTTTCACCGAAAAGGCGGACAACCGCCTCGTCACATGACAGTTCCATATCCCGATTCGCAAGAATATACATCACCCAGACCAACGGATTAAACCAATGCACGCACAGCACCGCGATCAATACCAATTTCCTAATGCTGTCAAAACGCCGGATATGCACATATTCGTGAGCAAAAACATATTTCAATGAATCTGTATTTTCCCACCTGGTAGATGCGGGCATCAAAATCAACGGATGAAACACGCCATATGTGAGCGGTGAAGAAAAGCGGCTGGACTGCCGGACGAAAATCCTGCATCTCTGCCGATGAATACTTAACCAGTTTCGGGTGAAATCATTATCCACCAGAAGGGAGGTCTGAAACTCTTTCCGACACTTCCAATACGCCATACAAAACAACACCGCACAGATCAATATGCCAACCGCCCATACAACCGTCCATATGGAAACCGCATTTGCGGCATGGGAGGCGCTGCCTGTCATGGAAGCCGTTTGCCCCGCCGCTCTCGTCAACAATACGCCGACGGCCTGGTAACCGCCTTCTCCAGGTGCAAGACTGCCCATCAGCGAATACACACTAAACGCAGACGGGATCGAAAAGGGAATCATCAGCCGCACAACCGATATTGCCCAAAGCGCGTTAAACATCTTTTTCGATAGCAAATTGATTGTCAAACCGCGTATGACAATGACCGCTAAAATCAATACGCCTCCCGCAAAACTCATCTGCCGCAGACCCATTCATACCACCTCACTCCAAATCACCGACAATCTGTTTCAACTTTTCGATCTGCGCGGCACTCAATTTTTTCCTCCCCAACAAAGCGGCAAACAGTTTATTGACGGAGCCGTCATACACTTTATCAATCAGCTCATTCGTTGCCGCCTCCTGGACTTCTTCTTTGGGAACAAGCGCACGGCACATGAAACCGGGATCGGAACGCGCAATCGCCCCCTTTTTGATACAACGTTTGATCAGGGTATAGGTCGTATTTACATTCCATCCCAGTTCCCCGGTAAGCAGCTTAGCGATATACCTCGCCGGAACATCGCCGTCACGCCAAAGGACAGACATCACTTTCAATTCGGAATCGAACAGCTTGACGTCCACATAGCAGCACCTCCTTTTTTAAGACTGTAGTAGTAACTACATATAGATACTACCACAGTCTTAAAACCAAAAATTCTTTCGGGAATATATCGGAATCCTTGAATGAAACATCTCCCAGTAGAAGCTACCGCCTGCAAGCAATAAAAATCTCTCCCCCTCAAAGTGTTCCGCGTTTATTTTCATCTTTCTTTTCAGATGTTCCCATTTTTGCTTTATAAAGAGATTTTCCCGTCATCATCGCAAAATAAAACAGTATCGTAACAAAAATGATAATACAAAAATCTCGTTGCGACGAATAGGTCGTAAAACTAATTCCTTTTGTACAAAGATGAGCTGCAATATAAGAAATTGGAAATAACAGTATTCTGTCAAGCCAAATAGTGATAGCTGACTGCTTCTTCAATATGGACCGCATAATTGCCAGAATAACAAGAGCGGCAACGACGAATAAAAAGTACGGCATTAAAATCAGCCTTGGCAGGGTTACGCCATTTTCTTCCGTATTTTCCTTCATTCCATAAATTAGCACATCCTCGGAACCGTCGTTTTGGGCATAGAAAATCTGAATTTTATTTTTTCTGTCAGAAGGTATAACCACATTTTGTTTTCCACGATTAGACGAATATAAATCCCAGGTGGTAGTCCAAGCATTTATGTGATAAATTTCTGTTTCGGTTTCATTGTCAAATGCTTTCATACAGCTATAACCTGTCACCTTATTATCAAAGGTGATGGTAATACTCCCATCAGAATTATCAATAACATGGAACAAGTTATCGGAATAGGGAAAAAATTTAGGTGATGTTAAAACTCCAAAGACAACCGTCGCTACGGCGCATGCCAGAATTGCCGTAAAAAAAACTGTCTGAAGACGCTTAACAAATAACTCTTTTTTTATTCTTTTTAGCGGAACCATATCAGCGTCGGAGATAAAGTCCGCAGGTTTCCGCATATGTTCAAGCTCTGCACGGCACTCTTCACAATGTTCGAGATGTTCACCAACAAACTCTCGCGTATCCGTACTTACCATGTCTTCTACATAAAGCGGAAGGATGTCTCTAATTAAATTACATTTATTACTCATCTTTGTCCTCCATCTGCGTTAATATTTTATTTCTTGCCCGATGATACGTGACGCAGGCCCAATTATCTGTTTTTTGAAAAATATCCGCAATTTGTTTAAAACTTAACTCTCCAAAGACCCGTAGCATAAAAACTTCTTTATATGGTTCAGCTAAATTATGCAACAGGAGATGTATTTGCATAGTATCGCATTGCTTTAATATTTGTTCCTCAATGGTGTCCCGATTGTCCGGAAAATCCATGTCATCCATATTTTCAATACGCTGCTGCTTTTTCAAATAAGAGAAATAACTGTTTTTTGCAATTTGGCAAAGCCAAACGCGGACATCTGTTTCACCACGAAAATTATTTATCGAACGCATTGCCTTAAAAAAGGTCTCGCTTGTGATTTCTTCTGCAATGCTTTCGTCTTTTGACAGCTTTTTGAGAAAAAGAAACACATCATGAAAGTATCTTATATAAATTTTCTCAAATTTTTCTTCGAAACCTGCCACTTTCTCACCTCCTCACTTATAAGACTTCGCATTTCATAAAATCTTACAAGTGTTTGAAATATTTTTCTTTTTCTTCTTTCGTACATCATCTGGTTTAACAGACGCTTGTGGAACGAGCCGCACACGGTTAATATGATTTAAATCATTTTATTTTTATGCTACCGACTCTTTAATTACCTGTAATTTTAGACGGCTTTGCCAACTTGACAACAGGGGGAAGACCGGTTACAATAAATTCGATATAGCTATGCAAGAGGTGAATGCCATGTTGTTTGGAAAATTTTGTATTGACTTCGGCTCCCCACAAGTTTATACCACGAAACATTGTGCGGAGCCTTTTCGGAAAGTTGATCTATAAAACGGAAAGGCCAAGACAGAGATACACTGTCTTTGGTTTTTATACTCTTTTATCAGATCAGCGATAGATAGTTGACTGTTTAGGCCGCAGACAATGTTTTGTCTGCGGCCTTTTGTTATATGTTGTGATAAAGTAGAAAATGGGAACATAAAACGTTCATTCAAACAAACCTACCTGTTATTTGCATGGATAACTCGATTTCCAAGGAGGATAGCGAATCATAATGGACAAACAAAAAATCTATCCCCGGTCACAAGACCGGGAAACCGTATATTTAAAAAATGTTATTACCGATCCCGGCATTATCGTGGGCGACTATACCATGTATAACGACTTCGTAAATAATCCTGTTGATTTTCAAAAAAATAATGTTCTTTACCATTATTCTATCAACCATGACAGGCTGATTATCGGCAAATTTTGCTCCATCGCCTGCGGCGCCCGTTTCCTGTTCAACAGCGCTAACCACAGCATGACTTCGCTTGCAACTTATCCCTTTCCCATTTTCTTTGAGGAATGGGGACTTGATGTCAGCCATATAACCGAAGCATGGGATAACAAAGGCGACATTGTGATTGGCAACGATGTTTGGATTGGATATGAAGCCGTAATTTTCGCCGGAGTTACGATAGGGGACGGCGCCATTATTGGCGCCAGAGCTGTTGTAGCAAAAGATGTTCCGCCATACAGCATCGTGGGCGGCGTTCCGGCCAAACCCATCCGAAAACGCTTTTCCGATGAAACAATCTCGGCGTTATTGACAGCGCGGTGGTGGGACTGGCCCGAAGAGAAAATTGCGGATCATCTTGCGGCAATCCGCTCGGGCCGTGTCGAGCAATTTAAGTAAATATTGAGAAAAGCCGGACGCACAGGCAATCGCGGTAAAATCTCTGCAGATTGGCCTGTGCTTTTTCTACGTATCCGTTTCCAATGACTGCCATTCGGATTCGTTTGCCGTAACGCCGCAAAAATCTCGTCAACGGCTTCCGGGCGTATGCGCTCCTGTCAAGCGACGTCAGGATTCCTCATGTAAAAACACCTCTTTTTCCGGTAATATTTTTGTAAGAATCAAGACATAGGTAGCAATAATTATAAATTCAATCCATGTAAAAGCGATGCGTTTCTCTATGGTCAGGCCCGCTTTATTCGCAAAAGCGCTAAGTATATTTATTGCGGAATGAGCTGCGATACACGGAAATAAACTTCCGCTGCGGCAAAACAGAATGACAAACAGAAAACCAAACGCAATCGCTCCCGCAATTTGAAACAGATTTGCCATAAGTCCCATACCACTGCCATTTACTAAGTTCAGCAAATGACCGATGCCAAACGTAAGACTTGAAATGATAATCGCTGTTTTTACATTATCCTTCGCAATCGCCCGAAAAAGGAAGCCCCGAAAAATCACTTCTTCCATAAATCCGACACAAAGCATAAGGCAAATATGACAGAGCATTTCAAACCAAGAGTCGTTCACCGAAACCCCATTCCAAAGATTATTTGTAGCCAAAATAATCAATGGAACATAATAAAGAAATCGACGGGCAGGAACGGACGGCTGACAAAGCCCGTACTTTTCAAGCAACCTGTTTCGCAGCATAAAGGAAAACAAAACAATAGTCTGTATGACGCAAAAAACAGCACTTGCAAAGTTTTCAATTCCGACAATTTCATTGAGTGAATTGGCTAAAGATTGCAAAACGCAGTAAACTCCAATCCATACAAGTGCAAATGTCAACTCGTTTTTCTCATATAATTTTTTCATTGTGCTTTCTCCTGAACTGCTAAAACCGCGCCTTTATAGGCCTGCTCCAAATGAGAAGCTACAAGTTCTTCCTCATACTCCAATGAATTGTTGGCAATGATACTTGCATATCCGTGGGCAAACAACGCAATCGTCAAAAATACTTTCTTTGTCTGTTCCATGCTCGTCTCCATGGCTTCCTGCATAACGGAAAGGATCGGAGTAAGTTCCTCCGAGTCAATGATTTCCGGCAGACTATTCTCGGCAAAGCCCGATTGGAAAAGGAAACGGAATAATCGGGGTTCTTCAATCGCAAAACGGATATAATTTAATCCGATTCCAAGCAGGGTCCCTTCCTGCCGCTCTTTTGCGCTCATCAAATATTCCGTATGAAACCTGTCCGCTTTTGCATAAACAGCTTTTTTCAATTCCTCAATCGTTTCAAAATGATACATAACCGGCTGCGTGGAACATCCCAATTTTTTCGCAACTGTCCTTGCGTTGATATTTTCCACCCCCGTTTCACGAACAACGTTAAATGCAGCGTCAAGAATCATATCTTTTGTGACTTTAGTTTTCGGCGGCACTGCACTTACCTCCTTTATATTATTTATGTTATATAACAAATATTATATATCGAATTTTCTTATTTGTCAACTCCATTGCCAGGTGAAATTTTGTTGCTAAAAAAGCGCCTGCCATTTCTGGCAAACGCTTTATATAACAATCTGTCCTATTTTTATCCTGCTTAACCGCTGCCGCAGCGCCTCCCCGGATAATATTGTCAATCCCTCTATTCTTAAACGCATTAAGCGAACGGGCGGAAATCACACGTCCGCTTAAAGAAAAAGTTCATTCTTCTTCTTCTCAGAGCAGGCTTTTTTTAACGCAAGCGCCGCTGCGGAAACCATCACTCCATTCACCTTTCTTGCTGCTTCAGGACACCGTGACACACACCTCATACATGATATGCATTTCCCCGCGTCCGCCGTCTTTATATTTTCTTTAAGGATCGCCTGCGCCGGACATACCTCTGCGCACAATCCGCACTCCGCACATTTTTTACCGGCCCTGGGAACCAATCCGACAGCCCCCGCTTTTTTATACGGGCGATTCCCCGGAATCTCAAGAACATGTGACGTTCCGTTATTACCTTTCAACTTCTCCAAAATCTTTTTTGCAAAATCGTGCAGTTCCCTGACATCCTGCATATCCGGTCTCCCGGCCGCATATTGACGCATGATAGAATGTTCTGCCACCGCGGCAATTGCCGCCGTTACACGAAAGCCGCACGCCTCCGCAAGATCTTGCAGCTCTACAAGAGTATCCTCATAAGCCCTGTTTCCATATACACAGACAATCACACACTGCGCATGGCCTCCATGTACCTGCCGAAACCGTTTTGCCGCAAGCTCCGGCACACGGCCGCCGTAAGAAGGAAACGCCGCCAAAACGATATCGCTCTCTTCAAATATAATCTTTGAAAAATCCAGACCGGCATCGGAAAGGTCAATCCTGTCAATATCATTTCCCCATTCTTCCGTCACCGCATCCGCAACTTTCTGTGTCCCGCCGGTCGGGCTAAAAATAACCTGTACATATCTCATAACAGAACCTCCTGTAATTTTTAACGTTACGCCTTTTTTCGATATACCTATCTGTTACTATCAGAAAGATCCTCCGTTCCCTAAGGAAAGCCAGAAGTCTGTCTATGAGATTCACTATGGGTAGACAGCAATCAAATGCTTCCGATACCCCCAATCACCCGGTCACAGCTTTCGGCCCCATAATCCCACACAGATCCCTGTCCTTCTGCGCATCTGCCAGAATCCGCAGATAGTGATTTGCCTCACGGAGCACATGATCCGCCAAAAGCGGAAGTATGACGGAGCGTATCTCACAGCCCGTAATTCCTTCTGTTCCCGCCGTCTTAAACTCCTGATACTGCTCTGTTACCCGCAAAGTCCTTGCCGTCAGGGCATTCATCTCTCTCCGGTCCTGCTCTTTTGCCTCTTCTATAAGACGGCAATAGTCTTTTGCAAACCCGTCGGCCGCCTCCATCAGTTCGCATTCCGTCGGGTCCAGCAGTCCCTGTATAAACTGGGCGTGTTCCATCATGATCTGGTTCCAGAATATTTCCATATTCCTTAGATCAGGAGACGAAATCCTGCCCCTCCTTTCAAGTTCCGAAATAATCTGCCGGTACAGTCTGGCTTCCCGCAGAATGTGTTCAATCAGCAGGGGATAATTTGTTGTATAAAGCCTGCACTCCGCCACTTCCCTCAGGATTTCTTCCTTCAATGAAATCAATCCGTTCAGGCTTCTTTGCATTTGCCGATTCAGCATTCTTACATGAGAAATGATCTCTCTGTTTACCGTAACACACCCCCCGGCGCGGAGCCGTTCTTCTGCCTCCGTAATCTTTATATCAATCGGGATTCCTGTCAAATTCCTGGTCTGGCATTCCGCCTTCCCCGTAAATTCCGTTACAATTTCTCCGGAATTTAAAACCGATTCGCTTACGATACCGTCCGCGAGCCTTACTGTCTTTCTAAGCTCATCTTCAAATTCTTCCCGGAACTGATCTGAGCGCCGGATGAATGTCGTTTTCTTCGCGGGAAATCCGGCAAGCAGGAACAAAGAATGTTCCTTCATAATCCTCCCGAAAAAAAGATGCGTCTCCAGTGATAAAATAACATATTCTTTCATATCTTAGCATACCTTTTTAGTTTATGTTTCTTTATACTATATGCAAAAGATACTAAAAAGCGATAGTTTTCTATCCCTATGTCCAACCTGCTTTAACTGCATATCAAAATTCCAGGCTATCCGCATTCAGAAGAAGTATCACCGTTCATCTTTCCCAACGCCATCAGACCTATCTTTACGATTTTTTGTCTCACATCCCGCAAACTTCCGTAAAATAAGGCAGCAAAAAAGCGCGAGACGGGATTCGAACCCGCGGCCCCCACCTTGGCAAGGTGGTGCTCCACCCCTGAGCCACTCGCGCATCTGTCTTCTTACAGACAAAAGATAGTATACGATAATCTCCATTTTTTGTCAATGGTTTTTTTATTCTTTTTTTCGTGTATAATAAATATAAAGAAACTTTAAGATTCGCCGAACAGCGATGGGACATTTTGTGTCTTTCACGTACAAAGGAGATCAACATGGGAGGATTTTTTGGAGTAGCGTCAAAAGAAAACTGCATACTGGATTTGTTTTTCGGAACCGATTACCATTCTCACCTGGGAACCCGTCGGGCCGGTATGGCCGTATATGGGGAACAGGGATTCGACCGGGCCATCCACAATATCGAAAATTCACCGTTCCGCACAAAGTTTGACCGGGATGCCAACGAACTGAACGGCCATCTGGGAATCGGCTGTATTTCCGATTACGACCCGCAGCCTCTCCTCGTCAATTCTCACCTCGGGAATTTCGCTCTCACCGTAGTGGGCCGCATCAATAATCAGGAAGAATTGATCCGCTCCTCTTATCAGAGCGGCTGCACCCACTTTATGGGCGCCAGCGGAGGCAATATCAATATGGTTGAACTGATTGCCGCTCTCATCTGCCGCAACGGCAGTTTTGAAGAGGGAATCCGCTATGTACAGGAAGTCGTGGAAGGCTCCCTCTCGCTCCTTCTGATGACCGAAAAAGGAATCTACGCCGCCAGGGATCTTTTAGGCCGGACTCCCGTCATGATCGGACAGAAAGAGAACGGTTACTGCATCGCCTTCGAAAGTTTCTCCTATCTGAACCTCGGATATTCCGATCATCAGGAGCTCGGTCCCGGCGAGATCGTATTCGTAACGCCGGAAGGCGTTCAGACGATCCAATGTCCCGGCAGCAACATGCGGATCTGCTCTTTCCTTTGGGTTTACTACGGTTATCCCACCGCCTGTTACGAAGGTATAAACGTAGAACAAATGCGTTATAACTGCGGCGATATGCTGGCCCGCCGGGATAATATCCGGGCCGATCTCGTCGCCGGCGTACCGGATTCCGGAACGGCTCACGCGGTAGGTTACGCCAATCGCTCCGGCATTCCGTTCGCCCGCCCCTTTATCAAATACACGCCCACCTGGCCCCGCTCTTTCATGCCCCCCTCTCAGGCGAAACGCAATCTGGTGGCCCGCATGAAACTGATTCCGGTCCATTCCCTGATCCACGAAAAAAGTATGGTACTCATTGACGATTCCATCGTGCGGGGCACGCAGCTTCGGGAAACTACGGAATTTCTGTATCAGAACGGCGCCAGGGAAGTTCATGTCCGCCCGGCCTGTCCGCCTTTGATCTTCAGCTGCCGGTATTTGAATTTCTCCCGTTCCGCCTCGGACCTAGACCTGATCACAAGACGGATCATCCGGGAGCGGGAAGGCGACGAAATCCCGGAAAGCCTGCTGGCCGATTATGCCGACCCGGACAGCGCCAACTATCAGGAAATGCTCGAAGCGATCCGAAAGCAGCTCAATTTCACCACGCTGCGCTACCACCGCCTGGATGACATGATCGCCTCCATCGGATTGGAACCCTGTAAGCTCTGCACATACTGTTGGAACGGAAAGCAATAAAGAAAGGATTCTCCATTGAAGAAAGATTTACGAAATATGCGGAATCAGGCCGCCTTAAAAGCGGCCCTCCGCAGGCTCTTAGAAGAAAAGAACTACCCCGAAATCACGGTTTCCGAGATCGCTTCGCAGGCCGGACTGTCCCGAAGTACCTTTTACGCCTACTATGAAAACAAAGACGAATGCCTGAAAGCTCTGTTTCAGGAAGCTTTCGCTTATGCCGCCAGCCATTACCCCGTCGTTTTCGAAAACGTCCGGTCTTTGGAAGAACTAAATAATATTGCAACGCCCGATTATTTTGATAAGCTCCAGGAAAACGCGACCATCTTTCTGACCGCATTTTCCGTCTTTACCTTTCAGGTTTTGACTTTCTTATGTATACCTGTTATACAGGACAATTTCTTTATTCTCCAGCCGGATTTTCTGCTCTTCAAAGCCGACGAAGCCGTACTCCGGGCATTCCGCTTTACTTATGCTCATTTTTGTCTGTCTTTCATCTACTCCCTTCTGACCCCCGCCTCCGATCACGCCCTCTCCAAAGACCAGTTTCTGTCCCTGAATCGTCTCTGGTTTTATATCATGGCCAAATTCGGCGGCTACTGCCCCGCCCAGTCGCCCCCCAACGGTCAGGCGCCTCCTCCGTCACATTCCTGACAGACGCCCCCTCTTTGTCGAATAACGGTACAGTTTCATGCCTTTTGTCCATTTTTCTCCCGCTTTTCCTATGTTATAATCAGATATCTTGAGAAAAGGGGGGCTATTTTTTATGTCCAAATTCATTAACAGACTCACAAGCGCTTCCATCAGCCGCCGCGATTTTCTGAAAGGCAGCGCGGTCGCCACAGCGGCCATCGCCGGTCTTTCGTTAGCCGGCTGTCAGAGCAACACCGTGAGCGAGACGACGGAAGCGGCATCCACATCGGCCGCCGCTACCACGGCAGCGCAGACCACTACGGCTGCCGAAACCTCCACCGCGGCCGAAGTCGGAACCGAACATACACCGCTGGTCGACTTAGAGGCCGAAGGCACCTGGCTGCCGGCTTCCTGCTGGCACAACTGCGGCGGCAAGTGCCTCGTCAAGGCGCTGGTCAAAGACGGCGTCGTGCTGCGCCAGAAGACGGACGACTTAAAAGAAGATACCGACGACAATCCGCAGCAGCGCGCCTGCTTAAGGGGGCGTGCGCAGCAACAGCAGGCCCTGGGCGCCGACCGGATCAAATATCCGATGAAGCGCAAGAACTGGGCGCCCGGCGGCGGGGACAACGTAAACGGCGACCTGCGCGGCAAAGACGAGTGGGAACAGATATCCTGGGACGAAGCCCTGGATATGATTACCGGAGAGATCAAGCGAATCTCCGACGCCTACGGCACGAAATCCGTTCTCTGCACCGGCTCGAACGGCGGAAGCGTTATGGCCAAGCTGGGCGAATATACCGGCTGGTGGGGCACGGCCTCCTTCGGTACCTGGTGGGCGATTCCCGGCGTTCTCGGCATCGGCGATTGCTGCATCGACGTTAAGAACCTAAACGACCGCCTCGACCTGCGCAAAGTAGATACCGTAATCGCATTCGGCATCAATCCGGCCTGGTCCTCCCTGGGGAACGCGTTAAATTTCTACCGCCAGGCGAAGGATAACGGAGCCGAATTTATCATCATCGACCCGATCTACACGGATACCGTCTCTTCCCTGGGCGCGAAATGGGTCCCGATCCGCCCCGCTACCGATATGACCATGCTGCTGGCGATCGCCTACACCATGCTCGAAGAAGACGATCCGGACAAGAATCCTCTGATCGACTGGGATTTCCTGAATCGCTGCTGCTACGGCTTCGACGCGGAACATATGCCGCCGGATGCCAGGACCGACGAAAATTTCAAAGATTATGTGTTAGGCGCCTATGACGAAACCCCGAAGACACCGGAATGGGCTTCCGAAATCTGCGGCGTGGATCCGGATACCATCCGGGAGATCGCAAGAAAACTCGGCAAGGACAACAAAGTGGCCCTTCTAACCAGTTGGTCCACGGCCAGAGCCTACAATTCCGATTCCCTGCCCCAGCTTTTTATTACCATCGGCGCTATGGGCGGACATTTCGGCAAATCCGGACACATGACCGGCGTTTCCTGCTGGAACTACGCCGCCAACTTAGGCCCCGCCCTCGTAACGGCCGGCACCTCCAATCTGCCGCCCAGCGACCGGCAGACCTACCCCGCTACCAACATCAACGGGACCGAGTTGTGGGACGCCGTCTTAAACGGGAAATTCAAGGCCAACCAGATGCTTCAATATACCCTGTACGTCTACTCTCAATGGGAGACTTTCTTCCCGGAGGAAGTACGCACGACTCCGGCTCCGGAAGCGGAATGCGACATCCACATGATCTGGCACGACGCGGCCGCAACCTTGCAGACGCTCGACAATATGTCGGCCGGCATCAAGGCTCACCGCAAGATGGACTTTGTCTTAAGCCAGTCGCACTTTATGACCACAAACTCCCGCTATTCCGACATCGTTTTGCCCGTAACGACCATGTGGGAGAGAGGTCCCAGCTTCACAAGCGGTGTGAACCGCGATATTATGCTGGTCGCCGATCACATCATCGAGCCTCAATTCGAAGCCAAAGACGATTCCTGGATCTGCGACGAGATCAGCAAACGTCTGGACGTCTACGACGAGCCCGCCTTCGGACCCGAACAGCAGTTCTTTAACCAGATGGCCGGCTGTAAGGTCATCGCCGAGAACGGCAAGGACTTCGAACCCCTGGTCACGATCACGGCCGACGATATCAAAGAACTCAATGTGGAAGGTGAACCACAGGAAGGCCGTATTTCCTACAAGCAGTTTATGGCGGACGGCCTCTACCAGGTAGAACGCCACGAAGGCGACAACTACGGTTTCATCGCCTACGAAGCTTTCCGCAACGACCCGGAAGCGAACCCTTTGTGCAGCCATACCGGCAAGATCGAGATCTACTCTCAGTCGTATTCCGATCTGATCACGAATCACGGCTATAATTACCTGCCGCCGATTCCGAAATATACGCCGTTTACCTGCGGCTACGAAACGACCTTTAAGGACAACGACATTCACGGAGAGAAGAGCGATTATCCGTTCCAGGCCATCAATTCCCACTACCTGAGACGGTCGCACTCCATTCTGGATAACCTGCCCTGGTTACGGGAAGCCTGCCCGAACCCGGTCTTTATCTCCCAGACCGACGCGGACGCCAAGAAGATCGAAGACGGCGACACGGTTCTGGTTTCCAGCGCTTACGGCAAGACCTTAAGAAAAGCCTGCGTGACCGAACGGATCATGCCCGGCGTCGTCAGCCTGCCGCACGGCGCCTGGGTGGACATGGATGAAGAAACCGGCATCGACCAGGCCGGAGCGGACAACTACTTAGTCGGCGGAAACCCGACCGGCATCGGCGTGTCCGGCTGGAACACGCAGAATGTCAACATTGAAAAATACGACGGCAAAGCCATCCCCGACGACGTGGATGTGCCTCAGCGGATTTATTTTTAAGGAAAGGAAGGAGTGACAACTATGGGACGTTTAGGATTTTACTTTGATCTGACCCGCTGTACCGGATGCAAGACCTGTCAGATCGCCTGCAAGGACAAAAATCGGCTGGATATCGGCACGATCTTCCGCAATGTCAGAGATTTCGAGACCGGCCGCTATCCGGATGTGGACTGCTATCATTATTCATCTTCCTGCAATCACTGCGAGACCCCTGCCTGCCTGACCATCTGCCCCACCGGCGCGATTTACAAAGCCGACGACGGCGCGGTCATCATCGACGCCGAACTGTGCGACGGCTGCGGGAAATGTGCGGAGATCTGCCCTTACGAAGTTCCCAAGATACTGCCGGAAGGCATAGCCGGGAAATGCGATTCCTGTAAAGTCCGCCGTGACAAAGGTGAGAACCCGCTCTGCGTGGACGCCTGCCAGACCCGCTGCTTAAAATTCGGCGATCTGGATGAACTGGAGGCCGAATACGGCCCCGATCTGGTCAACACGCTTCCGTTCCTGCCGGATCCGGCCATGACGAACCCGTCCATCCTGATCAAGATCAAAGACAGCGCCAAGGACGAGAACTATCGGGAAAAATACATGTAAATATAACGCAGAACCCCTTTTTCCGCGATATCCAGGCGGCAAACAGAGGCGGCAAAAACCGGAAGGTATCGTCCCTTCCGGTTTTTTCTTCGTTTCCCATACCGTCACTTGACAAGAGCACACACGCCCTGAACCGTGCCGATGGCCCGATCTTCTGCGTTATCTTCGATCGGCGTACGTCCAGTACGCCTCACTCATCTGCCTGGAAGATCGGGCCATCGGCATTACATCGCTTTTACTTTCCGGGATTGTATCAATGCCTCCTTCTCTCTCCTGGACATCTGCTTGATCTCGTATTCCCGCCGCATCGCTTCTTCCTTTGTGGCAAAAATCTCATAATATACCAGTTTTACCGGCCTTCTCCCCTTCGTGTACTTAGCGCCCCGGCCCTCATTGTGATCCGCCAGGCGCTTCTCCAACCGATTTGTCCACCCGGTGTACAAAGTTTTATCCCGGCACTCCAAAATGTACGTTACATTTTCCCGCTCCATGGTATTCCCCTTCTTTATATAATTTTCCTGCTCTTATAACGCACGCAAAGAAAATTCAAAGATATTTCCCTTGCAAACAAACCGTATCTTTGTTAGAGTAAAATAAGAAGTTTTCAGACGCTGACCGATGTACCTGTTTTCAGTAAACTTCCAAGAAACGACAAAAAGGAGAATACCATGGACCACGAAGAAGAAATGATCACCGTTGACACTTTTTCAATCACGATGGAGAACGGCACCGACCAGGAATATGCCATCATGGACGAATTTGATTTTGAGGAAAAACACTATCTGGTTGTCTCCCCCGTATCGGGCGACGAGATCGAGGAAGACATTTTCCTTTACCGCTCCCGCGAGGACGGGGAAGATCTGATCGTCGATTATATCGAAGACGACAAAGAATACGAAAAAGCGGCCGCCGCCTACGAAGCCCTCTGCGAGGAAGCCGGCGGGAAAGGCTGCGACTGCGAGGAAGGACACTGCAGCTGCCGGTAGAAACTCACAGGTACCGCTTCGGATTCAGACATTCGCCCAACAGCCGCCTTTCGCAGGGCGGCTGTTTTCACGCGATCCTCCGTCATATGTGTCCGACAAGGACTCGAAATTCTCCTTATTCTATTAAATTCCCTTTCCGAATATTGTCCCGTATGATTCGGTCCGTAATCTCAAACAATTTATCCGAACCCAATTTTGTTTTCCCTTGTCTCCGGTAAACCTGCTCAACCGTAACCTGATGCTCGCGCCAATCGCCGCCGTTGTTGCTATGATTCAACATAAGAGGCTGGAGATTATCGATCGCGTGCGCGAATTTCGCGTCGGCCGTTTCGTATGCCTCAAATTCGTCAAACAGCTCGATAAATTCCGCTTTTTGTTCCTCCGGAAGGATTGAAAATATTCGTTCCTTAGCGGCGTCTTCTCTGACTTTTTGCGTCTGCAAACCCTCCGCGTCGTACGCATACGTGTCGCCCGCATCGATTTCCACAATGTCGTGAATCAGACACATCAAGATTACCCTTGCAATGTCGATTTCTTCATTCGCGTATTCTTTAAGCAGATACGCCATAATCGCCATATGCCAGGAATGCTCCGCGTCATTTTCATTTCTTCCGTTTGAAGATAAATGGGTCTGCCTGAATATATTTTTCGCTTTGTCTATCTCCAATGCAAATGCCATCTGTTTTTCTATGCGCTCGCTCATATCCGCACCTCCGCAAAATCCAATTCACCGCCCCTTTGGATACATCCGTTCCCGGTTCACGACTTTATCGAACGGACCTTTTCCCTCAACCGCCGAATCTCTTCCCTGTGCCCCGCATCGTCCAGAGGCGTTTCCAGGAAAAACGGAAGACCGCAGAGACGCGGATGCCGTAAAACCGCAAGCAGCGCTTCCTCGCCGATCTCTCCGCCGCCGATAACCGCATGTCGATCTTTATGAGAAGCGAACGGCATAAGGCTGTCGTTTAAGTGTACCGCTTTTAAAAGCTCCAGCCCAAGCACCCGGTCAAACTCTGCCAGAACCCCGTCCAGATCTTTCACAATATCATATCCGGCCGCAAATACATGGCACGTATCCAGGCATATCCCGATCTTCTCCGGATGTTCTACCCCGTCCCGGATCGCCTTCAGTTCCTCAAAGCGGGCCCCGATCTCCGTTCCTTTCCCGGACATGGTTTCCAGAAGGATCGTGATCCGCTCATCCCCGGTAATTGCCTGATTCAATCCCCGTATGATATTCTCAATACCGGCCTCCGCGCCGATCCCCGTATGGCTGCCCGGATGAAGCACAAAAAGTTCGATTCCCAGCCGGTCCATGCGCGCTACGTCCTCCCGAATCACCAGACGGGCAAATTCCGAGACTTTTTCCTGGGCGCTGGCCAGGTTCATCGTATAGGGCGCATGAGCCAAAACCGGACCCAAAAAAGCTTCCCGCCGGATTCGCCGAAAATTCTTTTCCTCCTCGGACGAAGGATCCCGGTAACCGGAACCTCTGGGATTGCGGCTGAAAATCTGCATCGTATTCGCACCGATCCCCGCCGTGTCGGCGACCGTTTTCGCCAGACCGCCCGCTATCGACATATGCGCCCCCATAATAAGCGCTTGTTTTTTTCCCTCTGATCTGAGCTCCCCCAGCATCAACGGCATGGCCCGCGCCGCGTATTCTCTCAAAGAATAGTTCCCATAGCAGATACACCAGTCATACATCAACGCCCGCTCATACAAGGCGTAGAGCCTCGCGATCTCCTCCGGCGCAGGTTCTCCCTTCAGCTCACCCCGCTCCTGTCCCTCCTTCGCAATCCGATTCAAAAGCCGGTAATAGGTCCGGTTTTCATCCAACAAATGCCTCTCTCCCCGCGTAATCAGTTGGGACGACAAAAGCCTTGCCAGAAGGTCCACACGAACCCGCTTCTCGATCATATCAAAAAGCTCCTGATTCAAATAGATCAATTTGTCAAAACTGTCCATTCCCGGATCTATGCTGCGCATCAATTCCTCATATTTCTCGTCAAACAATTCCGACAACGAACTCAGCAAAGAATCTTTCCCCTCAAAATAATGATAGAAAGAGCCTTTGGATGTATGGGACGCCGCCAGGATCTCGTCCACGGTCGTCTCATCATATCCTCTATCATAAAACAATTTCCAGGCAGCCGAAACGATCTTCCTCTTGGTCGCCGCGGATTTTTCTTTCTGCATGCTTTCTTCCCTTTCATACGCGCCGAAAACCCATCCGGCCGCTTTCAAGCGTTCACGTTAGTTCCCGTTCATCCGCCGAACCGCCTCCAAAACAACCGGCATGGCCCGGTCGGACAGCTCCCGGATCTGACGTTCGGCTTCCCCGCTGTCCCCGACCCGGGCCGCCTGATAAATTGCCGAAAGCACGTCCAGATGCTTTATCTCCAGCCCGACTTCTTTTCTGTATATGTAACGGAGCATCAGCTGCTGCCCCTGAATCAGTTTCATATTAAAATGCAGCCGGGAGTTTCCGCTGTAACGGTAAAATACTCCGATAAACTTACAGATACTTTCCACCGCTTCCCGTTCCGTCTCCGATCTCTGATGCGCCAGAAGATGCTCCTGAAGCTCTTCCGCGATCCGAAACAGATTCCCTCTGCCCAAGGAAAAGCGAATCGCCGCCCCGTGCAGGGTAATTGCCAGCTCGTCGATCTCCCAGGCGTCGTGTTCGTCCATCGTGATCACTCTGGCCCCCACATTATTCTCATACAAGATCAATCCTTCCCGCTGAAGACGATTGACCGCCTCCCGGATCGGAGTCGTGCTGACACCATAAGTATCCTGTAATTCATTGACATTGATTCTGGCCCCCGGAGAAATTTCCAATGAAATAATACTCTGACGGAGCTCATCATAAATCATATCCACCAAAGACGTTTTCCTTACCAAAGTCACCTAATTGCCTCTCCGTTTCCTGAATTCTTCTCTCAATTTTAACAAATTTTCCTTTTAAATGCAAGAAAACCGAATATTCTTTGACTACCCACCGGGAGTACTTTATCCCTCCTGCCGGAGAATATACAATACCCCTCCGGACCGAAAAGGACCGGAGGGGTCAAAAAGGGGATTACAATCGTAAATTATTCGGATACCTCCTTCATCCCGGCTTCCATAGCTTTTTCATTGATCTCCACAAACGCGGGCTTTACGCAAGCCTCCAGAGCTTTCTTCCAGTCCAGATCTTCCAGACCCATAACTTTTACCAGCGCTCCGAGAAGAACGATATTCATGGTCTTCGGATTCCCCAGATCTTTCGCGATCGCCGCCGCGTCCATCACTTTGGTGTTGGCCGCCGCCTTAACCTGATCGATTACATTCTCCGGATAGGTCTGAACGCCGGCCAGCGTCGTTGCCGTCGGCATCCGATAATCATTCACAACCACGGTACCGTCCGGCTTTAAAGTATCCAGATAACGCATGGCTTCCATCGCCTCAAAGGATACCAGGATATCCGCGGAGCCTTTGCCGATGATGGGGGAAGCTACTTCCTTCCCGTAACGTACCTGCGTCGTAACGCTGCCGCCCCTCTGGCTCATCCCGTGGATTTCGGACATCTTTACATCATAACCGGCCTCGACCAGCGCCGTGGATAAGATCTTGCTGGCCAGAATGGTTCCCTGTCCGCCGACGCCGCATAATACTAAATTCTTTACCTGTTCCATCCTATTTTTCCTCCCTTCCGATAGCCTGAACCGGACACACCTGCGCGCAGACGTCGCAAGCCACGCACTGTCCGGCACTGATCGTCACCTTCTTGATATCCGCATGAAATTCCAAAGCCGGGCAGCCGGTACGAATACAGGACTTGCAGCCGATGCACTTCTCCGGATCTACCTTGTTCACCGCTTTATAATTTCCGAACTCTTCTTTATCCATGGCGGACATTTTCTTCAACACGCAGGGCCAACGGGTGATCAGGCAGGCGGGCTCGTCAAAACTCAACCCCCATTCGATCGCTTCTTTTACTTCCGAAAGCTTCAGCGGGTTAACCGTGCGGACATGCTTGACGCCGAGAGCCTTCGCCACTTCCGCGATATCCGTCACATGCGTCTCCTCGCCGTTGATCCGGTAACCGGTTCCCGGATTCTCCTGATGTCCGGTCATACCGGTAATACGATTATCCAGAACCACCATCAGGATATTGCTCTTATTGTATACCGCCTCCAGCATACTGGTCATACCGGAATGGAAGAACGTCGAATCGCCCATGGTGCAGACGCATCTCTTGTTGACGCCGGCTTTGTTAAACATCTTCTGCGCGCCGTGGCCGATCGAGAAAGCCGCGCCCATATCCAGCGCCACATCCTTAACGTTCAGAGGCGCCAGGCCTGCCAGCGCATAGCATCCGATGTCGCTGACCGCAACCACATCCTTCTTTTTCGCAAGTTCATAGTAAAAACCTCTGTGAGGACATCCGGCGCAGAGTGTCGGCGGACGATTGGCGATCACACTGGCATCATACGAAATCGTGGGATGTTCTTCATTCAAAATCGCTTTGCGGACAATATCCGGATTCAGCTCATACATGTTCGGAATCTTCTCTTTTCCCACACAGGCAATACCGGCCGCGCGAATCTGATCCTCCATAAACGGATCCAGCTCTTCAATTACATATAAGGTCTCAACCTGAGACGCAAAATCTTTGATCTTCTTCATCGGAAGAGGATAGGTAAAGCCCAGCTTCAGATAGGACGCGTTCTCGCCGAACACTTCCTTCGCGTACTGATAAGCAACGCCCGCGGATACGATACCGATCTTCTTGTCGCCCCAGATGATCCGATTCAATTCCGTGGTCTCCGCATACTCGGCCAATCCGTTCATTCTCTCTTCCACGGATTTGCGCAGCATACGGGATACGGCCGGAATCGGGTCGAATTTCTTCTTTTTCTCATAAGGAACATAAGGCTTTTCCACCCGATCGTCCACGATGTCCACGATCGACTTGCTGTGGCAGATTCTCGTCGTCAGGCGGAACAACATCGGCGTATCGAATTTTTCACTCAGGTCAAACGCTTCCTTAATATAGTCCTTAGCTTCCTGAGAATCGGAGGGTTCGATCATGCCGATCTTGGCCAGCTTGGCGTAATTCCGGTTGTCCTGCTCATTCTGAGAAGAATGCATATCGGGATCGTCGGCGGAAATCACAACCATACCGGCATTTACACCGGTATAAGCCGCAGTCATAAGAGGATCGGCCGCCACATTCAGACCTACGTGCTTCATAGCCACCAGGCTGCGGGCTCCGGCCAGTTGTGCGCCTACGGAAGCTTCCATGGCCACCTTTTCATTCGGCGCCCACTCGGATTCGATTTCCGGATATGTAGAAACATTTTCCAAAATCTCCGTGCTCGGCGTGCCCGGATAAGCAGACGCAAACTGTACGCCGGCTTCCCAGGCTCCCCGGGCAATCGCTTCATTACCGGTCATTAACTTTTTCATAAAATACCTCCTTATAAAATCTTATATCTTATAAAATATAGTTTTATTCTAGCACATTTGCATGAATCTCTCAATATTTTCTTTTAAATTTTAGCATTTATATGTATTTTTCGGTATATCTTGAGAAACTCCAAAAAATATAGTAAAATCATTTGAGAAATCCGGCTTTTAAGGAGGGATTTCGATATCACCCTTCACATTTACGGAGAAGAAACCTCTCCGGAAGAAACCGCCGACAAAATAAAGGAGGTACCTTTGTGAAATACTTTTATCAGTTCAGCGTAATCTTAGGCGTTTCGCTCCTGGGGGAATTTCTTCACGCGATTCTTCCGTTTCCGTTTCCGGCCAGCATTTACGGCCTGATCCTGATGCTTCTGTTTTTAAAAACGGGCCTGATCAAATTGAATCAGGTAAAAGAAACCGGGGATTTCCTGATTGAAACCATGCCGGTCATGTTCATTCCGCCGGCCGTCGGACTTCTGACCGTCCTCGAAGAGATGAAGACCATGGCTCTCCCTCTCGTAATCATTTCGGCCGCCACCACGGTATTCGTCATGGCCGTCACGGGCTGTACCGCCGAACGAATCCTGAAAAAAACAAAGAAATCATCCGGAAAGGAGACGCAGGCATGAAAGACGTCATCTGCAGTTCGGCTTATTTCGGTTTTGTCATCAGCATCCTGGCTTACTATATCGGTACCCGGCTAAAAAAGAAATACAAGCTGGCCCTCTTAAATCCTCTGCTTGTCGCCATGGTGCTTGTCATAGCCGCCCTGGTTATTTTCCGGATCGACTACGACAGTTACAATACGGGTGCCCGATACATCAGTTACCTTCTGACTCCGGCTACCGTCTGTCTGGCGATCCCTTTATATCAACAACTGGAACTTTTAAAACACAATCTGGCCGCCGTCTTAATCTCTATCACGGCCGGCGTACTGGCCAGCCTGGGCAGCATTTTTCTTTTGTCTCTGCTGTTCGGCCTGAATTCCCCCCAGTACATTACGCTGCTGCCGAAATCCATCACGACCGCGATCGGCATCAGCCTGTCGGAAGAACTGGGAGGAATTCCCAATATCACCATGGCCGCCATCATCATCACCGGGATTCTGGGCAATATGATCGGTGAGGCCGTCTGCAAAGCCTTCCGGATCCGCCATCCCATTGCCGTGGGCCTGGCTTTCGGCACCGCTTCCCACGCCATCGGTACCTCCAAAGCCCTGGAACTGGGCGAGATCGAAGGCGCCATGGGCAGTCTTTCCATCGCGGTATCCGGACTCATAACGGTCCTGACCGCTTCCGTATTCGCGAATTTTATATAAGGAGGCACCTATGCTGGAATTACAAGACGTCTGCTACCAGGTAGACGAAGAAGACAACAACAAAGAGATCCTCAAACACATAAATCTGACAATCGGCCACGGCTTTACGGCTATCACCGGCCCCAACGGCGGCGGCAAATCCACCCTGGCCAAGCTGATCGCCGGCATCATCCGGCCCACATCCGGCCGTATCCTTTTGGACGGGGAAGATATTACCGACCTTTCAATCACCGATCACGCCCGCAAAGGCATCAGCTTCGCGTTTCAGCAACCGGTCCGGTTTAAAGGCCTGACCGTCAAAGACCTGATCACCATGGCTGCCGGAAAGGATCTCGGCATTTCCCAGGTCTGCTCTTACTTGTCCGAAGTCGGACTCTGCGCCAGAGATTACATTGACCGGGAGGTAAACGCCAGCCTGTCCGGCGGAGAACTGAAGCGCATCGAAATCGCCATGGTGCTTGCCAGAAGTACGAAACTTACCGTATTCGACGAACCCGAAGCCGGCATCGACCTCTGGAGCTTTAACAATCTGATCCAGGTCTTTGAAAATATGAGAAAAAATATCGACGGTTCCATCCTGATCATTTCTCATCAGGAACGGATCCTGAATATCGCCGACCGGATCCTCCTGATCGCGGACGGGCAGATCCAGTCCGAAGGCGATCGGAACGACATGCTGCCGAAGCTTCTGAACGGGCCGGGCAGTATCTGCAAAGTTCTGACAGATAAGCTTTAAGAAGAAATCAAGGAGAATACAACATGAATCGGATCGAGAAAAATCTTCTGGCCGAAGTCGCCGGGATCCATGAGATCCCCGAAGGAGCCTACAATCTCAGGACCAACGGGCAATCCGCCGGACGAAACACCACAGCCAATATTGATATCGTAACCAAAGAGGACAAACCGGGCATCGATATCCTCGTCAAACCGGGAACCAAAAATGAAAGCATTCATATTCCGGTTATCTTAAGCCTGAGCGGTCTAAAAGACATGGTATACAATGATTTTTATATCGGCGAGAACGCCGAAGTTACGATCGTAGCCGGCTGCGGCATTCACAACTGCGGCGATCAGAGCTCCGAGCATGACGGCGTCCATACATTCCATGTGGGGAAAAACGCCAGGGTCCGCTATATTGAAAAGCATTACGGCGAGGGCGACGGAACCGGCGGACGGGTCATGAATCCCACAACGATCATTCAGATCGACGAGGGCGGAAGCCTTGAGATGGAAACGACCCAGATCCGGGGGATCGACTCGACCAACCGCATTACAAGAGCCGAACTGGCGGAGCGGGCCAGCCTGACAGTCCACGAAAAAATCATGACGCACGGCGATCAGAGCGCACAAACCGATTTCTCGGTGGATTTAAACGGCGCGGACTCCAGCGCCAACGTGATCTCCCGTTCCGTCGCCAGGGATCGCTCTCATCAGCATTTCTGCTCGAACATCAACGGAAACGCGCGCTGCGCGGGCCACACCGAATGCGACGCCATCATTATGGACAGCGCGAAGGTCAGCGCCAGCCCGAAACTTTCGGCCGGCCACATCGACGCCGGCCTGATCCACGAAGCCGCCATCGGCAAGATCGCCGGGGAACAGCTCGTCAAGCTGATGACCCTGGGACTGACAGAAGAGGAAGCGGAAGAACAGATCGTAAACGGGTTTTTAAAATGATCGCATAATAAACGCCGGGAAGCCGCCCCCATTTCGGCCTCCCGGCGTTTTGCTTACCTGCTGCAGCGGAACAGAAGTTCCTCCCATCTGCGGTCGACTTCCTTCTGGAACGCCTCCAGAAGCTCCTCGTTACCCTTCTTAAACAGATGTTTGAATCTCCCCTGCGGCTTTAAGAAATCTTCGATCGGCAGTTTCTTCTTCGGCTCGTAATTTAAAATCCACTTACCTTCCACCACCTCAAACAGCGGCCAGTAACAGGTTTCCACACCCAACCGACACATCTCAATAATATCCGGCGTATTGTAACGCCAGCCTCTCGGGCAGGGCGCCATAATATTTAAAAACGCGGCCCCCGGCGTATAAATCGCCTTCTCGGCTTTCAGATGCAGATCTTTAAAATTCTGCACAAACGTCGTCTGAGCGGCATAGGGGACGTCATGCGCGGCGATCACAGACGCCAAATCCTTACGGTTTTGAGGTTTGCCGTCAGACTGGCTCCCCACCGGCGTCGTGGTCGTGTCGGCGAACATCGGCGTCGCGGAAGAACGCTGGATCCCCGTATTCATATACGCGCCGTTGTCATAGCAGACATAAACCATATCCGTGTTCCGCTCCATCGCGCCCGACAGAGACTGAAAACCGATATCATAGGTTCCGCCGTCGCCGCCGATCGCAATAAACTTATAGGTATCGTCAACCTTACCTTTTTTCTTCAGCACCTCATAAGCCGCCTGAACGCCGCTGCAGGTCGCGCCCGCATTCTCAAACGCATTGTGGATATAAGAATCCTCCCAGGACGTATAAGGATACATGAAAGAAGAAACTTCCAGGCATCCGGTAGCGTTGCAGATGACCGCTTTGTCCTCCTCATGAAGTCCTCTCAGTACATTTCTCACAGCGATGGTACCGCCGCAGCCGGCACACATTCTGTGACCGGGAGCCAGACGTTCCGGTTTGCTCATCGTTTCCTTGAAATTGTAAGCCATTTTTCTACCTCCCTATTCTCTTACGGATAAGTAACGATAGGTCTCACCCAGCTCGCCGGTTTCATCCGCTTTCTTCATATCCTCAAACACCGAAGTCAGGCTCTCCACCGTAACGTCGCGGCCGCCCAGGCCATATACATAATTCAGCACCATCGGCATCTGACCGGCCGTAAACAGGGCGCTCTTTACCTCCGCGCCCAGCGGGCCGCAATTTCCGTTATAGCTCTCCGTGCGGTCCATACAGGCGACTACTTTTGCGTCCTTCAAAGCCGCCGCAATCTCCTCCGCCGGGAACGGGCGGAACAAACGGATCTTCAAAACGCCGGCTTTCACACCCTTTTCTCTCAAAGCGTCCGCCGCATCTTTCGCCGTACCGGCCGCCGAACCGATGAGCACCATCACATAATCCGCGTCTTCCATCCGGTATTCCTCGAACAGCCCGTATTTTCTCCCGGAAATCTTCTCAAAATCGGCGGCAACCTGAAGAGCTACCTGTTTCGCGTTCTTCAACGCCTCCAACTGCGCCCTCTTCGCTTCCATATAATAAGCCGGAACGCCGTAAGGACCCACCGCCATGGCTTCCTTGCTGTTCAAAAGATAATGCTCGGGCTCATACTCGCCGACAAACGCTTTCACCTGCTCATCTTCCAAAAGTTCGATATTCTCTACGGCATGGCTCGTGATAAATCCGTCCTGGCACACCATAATCGGAAGCCGTACATCCTTATGCTCCGCGATCCGGTAAGCCTGCACGAAATTGTCATAAGCCTCCTGATTATTCTCCGCAAAAATCTGGATCCAGCCCGCGTCCCTCGCTCCCATAGCGTCCGAATGATCGCAGTTGATATTGATCGGGCCGGACAGCGCTCGGTTCACCAGCGCCAGCGCCAAGGGCAAACGATCGGAAGCCGCCACATAAAGCTCTTCCCACATATAAGCCAGACCGCAGGAGGACGTAGCGGTCAGGGATCTCGCGCCGGCCGCTTCCGCGCCGATCGTCGCGCTCATGGAACTGTGCTCGCTCTCCACGGGAATGAACACGGTGTCCACCTGTCCGTTCGCCACATAAGACGAAAAATACTGCGGAATCTCGGTCGAAGGCGTGATCGGGAAAGCCGGGAATACATCCGGATTGATCTGACGAATCGCAATCGATACCGCTTCATTTCCTGATAATCTCTCTCTGATAGACATACTAATTCCCCTCTCCTTTCATCACAATGGCGCCAAAAGGACAATTCACGGCACAAATGCCGCATCCCTTACAATGTTCAAAATCAAAATCCGTGCGCTTGCCGTCCACAACCGGAATCGCGCTGTCCGGACAAACCGGTACGCACAGCAGACACTGTTTGCACTTTTCGGCAATAAATTCCGGACAGTCCACCCGCCATTCGCCGGTATTGAATTGTTTCGAAGTCCCGGATCCGTAAATCTGGCACCCTTCCGTCAGATCCTTCCAGGTTACGGTTTCATTCATTTTACTAATATCCGTCGCCATTATTTTACCTCCTCTAATGCCAGGGTCAGCGCTTTCATATTACCGGCAACCACTTCCGGCTTCGAAGCAAACTTATGCTGAAACGACTGCTGCATCTCTTCCAGGAATTTGTCCTCGGGCATAATACCGCTCACCTTGACAATCGCGGCCAGCATCGGGGAATTCGGAAAATACTTACCCAGCGCTTCAATCGACACCTTTCTCGCATCAATCGTGTAAACGCGCCCTTCATAGCCCTTCAAATGAGGCATCAGCTCTTCTTTCGGACGGGCCGAATTGATCACGATCGCCCCTTCCTTCTTAAGCCCTTTCGTCACGTCCACCGATTCCAGCAAAGTCTCATCCACTACCACCACATAATCCGGCTCATAGATATTGGAATGGACCCGAATCGAGGTATCGCTGATACGGTTGTAAGCCGTGATCGGAGCTCCCATCCTCTCCGGGCCGTACTCCGGAAAGCCCTGCACGAACTTGCCCGTGTTAAAAGTTACATCCGCCAACAACAACGCCGCGGTTTTGGCGCCCTGGCCGCCCCGGCCATGCCACCGGATCTCAACTGCTTTTGACATAGGAAATGCCTCCTTACTTTAAATATGTATCATACACCTGCCGGAAAACATTCGCTCTCCAACAGTTCCTACCTATAATATACAGCAAAAACAATGCCAACTTTTTATTCCGGATAAATCCCCGTTTTTCGACAAAATCCTTGCGGGATTCTGTTACAATTCCTTTTTCTAACGTTTTATCATCATGTTTTCTAACAGTTTTCTTTATATTTTGCAAATAATATGTTATAATACCTTCACCATTTACCTCAAAAGGAGTTCTTATGAAACTTACCGCAAACTACCTGGAAAGTCACAATTTCTACAAAAATATCCTGGAAAACTGCGACGAGGGCGTCAACGTGGCCGATTCCCGGGGAACCTTGGTCTACGTCAACCGAACCTCCGCCGAATACTGCAATTCTTCCCAAGGTGAAATGATCGGCCGCCCGATCGAAGAATTCTACCCCTCCGCCATGATGCTGGATGTCATGGAAACGCGGCAGGCCATCTACAACCGGCACATTCATTTTATCGGAAAAAAACTTTACATGTGCAGCAGTTTTCCGATCTTCGAAAACGACGAATTTCTGGGCGCCTTTTCCATCTTCCGCGACGTGCGGGAGATCGAAGAACTAAACCAGCAGGTAAAAATCCTCCAGCAAAAACTTCACCTGGACTCTTTGGAAGACAACGTGGAAAATCTGATCGGCTTCCAGTACGGCGGCACCTTAAACCACATCTATCGAAAAGCCCGGCGTACCGTAGGGTCTTTAGGAGGCCCGCGCCACTCGATCATCACCGGAGAATCCGGAACCGGTAAAACCATGCTGGCCAACCTGATCTACCAATACGCAAAAACCGTAGGCGTAATCGACGCCAAGGCACCTTTTATCGAGATCAACTGCGCCCAGTTTTCCAACCCCGATATCGCCGCCATGGAAATCTTCGGAAGCGAAGAAGGCGCTTACACCGGCTCCAAAACCAAAAAAGGGCTCTTCGAACAGGCCAGCGGAGGCATCCTCTTCCTGGACGAAGCCCACGCCCTGGACCACTACCAGAATATGCTCCTAAAAGCCATCGAATCCGGCCAGATCCGACGAATCGGCGGTAACCGTCCCCTCCCCATCAACGTAATCATTATCGCCGCTTCCACAAGAAAACTGGAAGACGTCTTCATGCCGGAGCTCTACCAGCGCCTGGCCCAGTATGAAATGCACCTTCCCTCCCTGAAAGAACGCTCCCGGGAAGAAAAAGAATATCTTCTGCGCCACTTTATCCGGAAATACGAAGATACCGTGCAGGCCATCCATCAGATCCAGTGCCGAATCTCTCTGACGGAAGCCGCCAAAGAAGCGCTCCTGAACGCCGAATACCCCCGCAACGTGCGGCAGTTTCGGGACGTAATCAATTTCAGCATCGATGCCGCGTCCCCGCTCCTGGAAGATATCGGCGAACGGAAAAACCTGGAAGTCCTCGTTTCTCTGGAAGACATTCCCTTCGAGATAAGCGGACAAGGCGAAACGAACCCGGCTTCGGAAACCTCCCCGAACGCCGCTTCACCGGCCCGGCCCGGCCTCTTCGGCGAAGTCGCGCTCCAGGTACTTAAATTAGCCTCGGACGGACTGGGCCCCAGAAAAATCTCCCGCATTTTAGCCGGACAGGGGATCGATCTGCCGTATTATAAAATCGCCTACTTCCTGAAAAACAACCACACCGACCGATAAAAGAAAAGGCTATCGCCATCTTCGCGATCTCCGCAAAGAACAGCCATAGCCTTTTTGCTTTCAGTCCGTAATATAATATTCCTTAAGCAGTTCTGGCAGCTTTCTTTGTCTCCATATTATGTAACCATGTTACCAAGAGCGGACAAAGGATAGCCGTAACGATAACGGCACAGGTAACCTGCGCGGTAGCCGCCTCCGAAATAGCCAGAAGCGTAGCGTCCGCGGCTGCCACGGCGGCAGGCGTAGCGGCGGCATTCCCGGCCGTCGTACCGATTGCGGCGCCGACTTCCGGATGCACGATGCCAAGTCCCTTCACCGGCTGCAACAATTTGTATACCAGGTAGCCAAGAAGACCGGTAACCAGCGTACACACGACACCTAACAGGATACCAGGCGCGCCGCCAACGATCAGATTCCTTAAGTCAAGGCCGGCTCCCAGAGGGAAGGCGAAAAACGGGATCATCATGGTAGCGCCCGGAATACAGAACTGACGAATATCTTCGTCCAGGTTACCGAGAATACAGCCGATCACGATCGGAACCACACAGCCGATCAGCGTATTGATCGGAATATTGGCGATACCGCTGGCGCCCAGAGCCACCATCGTAAAGAACGGGCCGTCATTGATCGACAGAATGGATACCGCTCCTACGTCGGTCGCGTCGCCGTACTCACCGGCCAGAGACGCATACAGGCCGCCGTTGGAGTTCGCGATCGCGGCAACGATCGCCAGAGGGGTCAGGCCCATAATACCGTCCGCGCCCCATACGCTGTTCACCAAAAGGCCGATCGCGATACCTAAAAGTACCTTTACCGCGGTAATGATCACGCCTTTTGCCAACGGAACACCGGCTTTTTTAAAGTCAATCGTAGCGCCGTTGCAGAACAGAAACACGGCCAGGATCGGCATGGCGCCGGACTTCCACAGATGTGTCGTAAAGGTTCCGTCAAAAGCCGTCCACAGATAACTGCCGAAAAACGTGTTGATAACGGCGCCCAACAGAAGCGGCACAACCATAAGACCGCCAGGGATCTTCTTAACGCTTTGCAAAATTTTCATGTTTCATCCTCCTTGATTGAAGTTCCTATTTGCTTACGCATTTGATGAGCCTGAGAACGTTATCCACCGTATAACCAAGATTTGCCTCGCTGTTATAGCGGCTCACAGAAAAATCTTCCGGCAGACGGTTGATCGGAAATACACTCGTTACCCCCATCTCATAGGCAGCATCTATATCGTCATCGGCCGCTCCGCCAACAATGACAGTAACAGGGACTGACTGTTTCTGTGCACGGGCCGCTACGCCGATCACAACCTTACCACGCAGGCTCTGAGAATCGAGCTTGCCTTCCCCGGTAAACACCATATCCGCATCGGAAATGATCCGGTCGAATCCGACCGTATCCAGCACGGTTTGAATCCCCATCTGAAGTCTCGAATCAAAGAACGCAATCATCCCGGCGCCCATCGCCCCGGCCGCTCCTCCGCCGGGCGTCTCGCTTAAATCAACGCCTTTATCTTTTCGGATAACCTCACATAAATTCTTAATACCCTTATCCAAAAACAATACCATATCCGGATCGGCTCCTTTTTGCGGACCGAAAATATGGGAGGCCCCCGTCGGGCCGTACATGGGATTGTCGATATCACACATGGTCACGATCTCAATCCCGTTCAGAGACGCATCTCTCCCGGAAAAATCAATCGAAACGATCTCGCCGGTCGTCCCGCCGGTGGGGACAAAACTCTCGCCCTTCGCATTATAGAAACGGATCCCTACCGCCGCGGCTGCGCCGCATCCTCCGTCATTGGTGGAACTTCCGCCCAGGCCGACGATGATCTTTTTCACGCCTCTCGCCGCGGCCGCCAGAATCAACTGCCCCACGCCGTAAGTCGTCGTCTTCGCCGGATCCTTGCGGTCCTCCACCAGCGGAAGCCCCGCGCAGGAAGCCATCTCGATCACGGCCGTACTTCCGCCGTCAATCAGACCGTAAAAAGATTCCATATCTTCAAAATAAGGATTCTTCACGGTCTCAAACACTTTCTCGCCGCCCAGAGCCGAGAGGAAGCAGTCTACGCTCCCCTCGCCCCCGTCGGCAACCGGGATGGAAACGGCCTCGCACTCCGGGAAATGCTTCCGAACTTTCTCGCGGATAATGTCGCAGATCTTCTGAGAACTCAGCGTCCCCTTAAAAGAATCCGGAATCAGAACCACTTTTTTCATATATGCTCCTTTCGATTCCCAAAACCGTTACAGAACGATAACCGATACGCCGTCCGGAATCACCGTGATCTTGGAATCTTTCTTGCCCTTAGCCGCCAAAATCTCATCGGCCTTCGCGATCGCTTCCTCCATCGAATGAGCCGGAACCATATGTAAATTCTTTACCATCTCATCTTCCGCATCGGAAATGTAAATCACCGTCGCTCTCTGAAGAAGGCGGACAAAGATCTGGGACTGCCACTGATCCGGAATCGTCTTCTCCTTCGGAGTCGCCCGGAACTGATCCATCAGCTTCTGATCATCCGCTTCGTTCTTAAATGTCTCATAGAATACGGGCGCACCGTGGCCGTCGGAAGACTTCGCCACCATAATAATCACGCCGCCCTCATTCACCGTAGCTTCCGCCGCCGTCATCCCCTTGACGGCCTGATAAATATTCTGATCCAGCGGATAACCTCCGTTCGTGCTGATTACGATATCCGCCGGAATCTTATCCACCTGGCAGTACTGAAGCAGGAAATTGCGCCCGGCCACATGCGCGCGGTCACAATCGCCGGCCACCGCGAACAAAACTTCGTGAGCCGCGCTCACCACCACATTACAGATAAACGCCAGATGCGCCGCCCTCGCCGCATACAGCATATCCTCATGAATCGGGTTGCCCTCGATCACGCCGGTCCTCGCATAAGGACTGTCAATAAACTCCGCATTATGATTATAACACACCGTCACACGGCTGGCCACACCCGGCAAAATGCTCTTTCTGCCGCCGGAGAAACCGGCGAAGAAATGAGGTTCTATAAAGCCCTCCGCCACTAAAAGATCGGCCTCATAGGCCATCTTGTTTATAATCAGTTCGCCGCCGGAAGGAAGTTTCCCCAGATCAACCAGATTGCTCTCGTCGTCGCAGTCATGAACTACGATCTTCTCGTTCTTCACAATATCCTCGCCAAACTTGCCGACCAGTTCTTCTTTCGTCGTCTCCCTGTGAAGGCCGGTGGAAATCAAAATCGTGATATCCGCGTCCGGATTGCCTTTGCGGACCTCCGCCAACAAAAGAGGCATAATGACTTTACTCGGAACCGGTCTTGTATGATCACTGGAAATAATAACAACGTTCTTTTTCCCGATCGCCATCTCGGACAGCTTCGGAGTCCCGATCGGATGCTCCAGGGCATCCCTCACCAGTTCGGTCTGGCCCTTTTCCGGAACATACTCGGTCATTTTGGAAACCAGAGAACCGTTATATCTCTCCTCCGGAATCTCCGCGGTTATCATGCCTTTTCCGTAAGGCAGCTGAATACTCTTCATGAATATCCTCCTTCTTCAAGCTTGTTGTTTATTTTTCTTTCAGTTTGCGAAACGCAAACAGAATCGCGTCCTCCTTGCCAAAAGCGCCCGCCTTTGTCACAACTTTCAAACCGTCCATCGAACCGCCCACGAGCTGCATCATCGGGATCCCCACCGCGATCTCCGAAAGAATGGAAGAACCGTCCGCTTTCAGGCTCTCCAAAACCCCCATCGCCGTATCGCCGCCGGTCAGGAATACCCCGCAAACCGGAACCTGTTCGAAAATCGTCTTTGCCATGGCTCCCATCAGGCCCTGCACATATTCGCTGACCTGCCAGGTCTCCATTCCCTTCTTCCGGCCCTCCTCCTCCGAGAACGCCAACTGCGCCCGGTCGTAAGAGGAGCTGCTCAGCAAAATCGTATCCTTTCCTGCCTTCAAACTCTCCACCGCGGCTTCCACATAAGAAGCCGTATCCGTCTTCCCGGCCAGAACTTCATGGACGGGAACCGATACCAGCGCCACGCCGGCCGCCTCGGCCGCCCTGATCTGAGTACCTGTCACGGAACTCACGCTGGCCGCAATGCCAAGAGCCGGGTAGGTCTTACTCTCCCTCTCCATCAAGTTATCCGCCATGGCCGCTGCACCGACCCAGAGAATTTTCTTCCCCGTCTCGAGGGCAGCGCCGATCACCGCCTGCAGATCGCTGTTAAGCACCGCGTCAAACGTGAACAACCTTCCCCCCTCAAGAGCGATCCGCCCGGTCCGAATCTCGTCCAGGGACACGTATGTGACCTTCTCATCATAGACCCGTTCCAAAATCCTGGCCAGATTATCCTCGACCACCGGTTTTTTCGGATCCTTCGCCAATTCGGTCTCCGTGATCCGGACTCCCTTCAGCCTGTGTATCCCGTCCACCGTCGTCCGGTCCAGATCCGGCAGAGCCGGCGCAAAAATCACAAGTTCACTTCCGAACGCCCGATCCACCGCCAAAATCTCTTCCGCCACATTCCCCCGAAGCGTGGAATCCACCTTTTTGATTACATATTTAAAGGAAGAGAAATCCACCTTTTCTACGGCCTTCGCCGTGGCCTCTTTCGCTTCCTCCCCCATCATCCCACGGCTTTCCGTGTCGATCACAAGCGAATGATCCCCTGCCGGTATCGTCCTTCCCGCAAACATAACGTGAGTCGGGAACCCTCTCCGCCGCATCTGCACGCCGGTGTCATTCGCTCCGGTAAAATCATCCGCAACAATCAAGTATTTGTTTAACATGCCCTGTACCTCTCCACTCAACCGGATTGTTTTAACTATTTCACTTATAATACTGTACTTATCGTAGAGTATTCCGCACAATTTGTCAAGAGCAAGTAGAAAATTCTTCGCTTTTCTGCCAAAATTGCACAAAAAATCCGACTCGAAATCGAATCGGATCTTTTGCCCGCAACATAAGATTTACCGGTGATTCGCCAACGTGATCGCGTAATCCATTGCGTTTATCAGGCTCAGCTCATTCGCGCTCCCGTCGCCGGCATGCCCCTCTCCGGTACCGTGATCTACCGAAGCGCGGATAATCGGAAGCCCCAGCGTCACATTGATGCCGGCGACCGCGTCCCACTTCTTTTCTGCTTTGTTATATACGAAACCTTTTACCTTCAGCGGAATATGGCCCTGATCGTGGTACATCACGACCACGATATCATACCACCCGCCCAGCGCCTTGGAAAACACCGTATCCGGCGGCGTCGGCGCTTTCTCCGGGATACAAATTCCTTCCGCCATGGCGGCGTCGATCGCCGGCTGGATTTCCTCGATCTCCTCCCTGCCGAACATGCCGTTCTCGCCGCAGTGAGGATTCAGGCCTGCCACACCGATCTTCGGCTCCGCAATCCCCAGCGCCTTACAGCCCTCATTGGCAATCCGGATCACCTCCAGGACACGGTCTTTCTTCACCCGGTCGCAGGCTTCCCTGAGAGACACATGCGTCGATACATGTACGACCCGCAGCTCTTCGTGAGCCAACATCATCGTATACTTGGACGTATCGGTATAGTGCGCATAAATCTCCGTATGTCCGGAATAATGATGGCCGGCCATATTGATATGATCCTTATTCAGCGCATTCGTCACCGTGGCGTCCACCTCGCCGGCCATGGCCAGCTCGATGACCTTCTTCACATACTGAAAAGCCGCCTCCCCGCACATAACCTGACTTTCCTTATAAGCGGAAGCCAGTTCTTCCGCTCCCATTTTCTCCGCCAGAGCTTTCCGGTCTTTCTTATACAGCCGTTTGCTTAAGTCCACCTGGTTCATCTCCAGAACATCGATCGTCCCAAAAACAAATTTCGCGTCCTTTACCTCTTTCACTGCGTTTACCGTCAAAGATTCCGCTCCCTTTACAACGGCGACCGCCGCTTCGATGCACTTCGCATCCCCGACAACAATCGGACGGCAGCGCTCATACGTCGTCGGATCCATCAGCGCTTTTACGGAAATCTCCGGCCCGTTGCCGGAAGGATCGCCCATTGTAATGCCCAAAATCGGTCTTTGCTTCATAACATTGCCCTCCTTTGCTTCTCCGAATATTATAATCTTTCCGGTAATATTTGACAAGCAAAATCACAATACTTTCGGGTGAAGAAGATCCAGACTGGCCACATAATCCAGATTGGCAAATTCTTTTCCCTTCAAATTCATCTCCGTAAACCATCGGGTGTCCAGCCACATCTCCTCCGCCGCCAAAACTCCGTTAGCCATGGCGATCCCGCAGTCCACCTCTTTTAAGCCGCCTGTCAGCCGCTCGATCCGTCCGGATTTTTTCACAAACATATGAAAACAGCCTTTCCGGTAAACAAAACGCCACGGCTGCCGGTTCATGGCCGACGGGGAAGCGATCAGGGCCTGCAAAACAGCCCGCGCAATCTTATCCCCCTCTTCCTTCCAGGTACACAGCTCGGAGGCCGGTTTTCTCCCCGCCTTCTTCTCTTCCCGGAAACGGTCTTCATCCCCACAGCCGAAAGCAATCACGATCTGCGGTTTCTTGCCCGGCGACAGCTCCGGCGCCTTGGCGGCCCCCTGGTAGCAGGTCCCGATCCCCTTCATCGTAAGAAAGATTACCATCTGCTCCATCATATATCCGGCGTTTTTTGCCGCCCCCGGCTTATCCTCCGAATGAAGGACCAGATAGTAAGGAGCCTTCACAAGAAAATGCCCCTTAAGCGGACATTTTCCCTCAATGGCGTTGATCACCTGCCATTCCGTCAGGATCCCCGGATCCAGAGGAAGGATTTCCTCCTGAAACCGCAGAATATGATGAAACAGCTTCTGAGGAAGCACCTCGTTTTTATATCTCCTCACCGACCTCCTCTGACAGATCGCTTCATATACATTCCATGTATGGCTCATTCTTCCCTCTCCAACAATTCTTCCAATTGATTCAGATATCTCTCAAACACATGCATCGCGTCCCGCACCGGCTCTCTCCTGCTCATATCCACCCCGGCCTCTTTCAGGAGTTCGATCGGATCCTTTGTACATCCCCCGGATAAAAACTTCATGTAATCCGCGACGGCCGGTTCCCCCTCCTCCAAGATTCGCTTGGAAAGAGCGATCGCCGCCGAAAAACCGGTCGCATACTGATACACATAAAAAGGCCGGTAAAAATGAGGAATTCTTGCCCATTCCATGGCGATCTCCTCGTCAACCACCATCTCCGGCCCAAAATAACGCTCATTCAGCTTCCGGTATTCCCCGCACAGATACTCCGCCGTCAGAGGAATCCCCTCCTCCCCGGCCCGATGCATATCCCTCTCAAACTCCGCGAACATGGTCTGGCGAAACAAAGTTCCCTTAAAACTGTCAAGAAAATGATTCAGGATATACGCCTTTTGCGCTCTTCCCTCCCGATGCGCAAGCAGATAATGATTCAGCAAAGCTTCATTACAGGTCGACGCCGTTTCCGCCACAAAAATCCGATACTGAGAATCGTTATAGGTCTGAGCCCGGTCGGACAAATACGAATGTACGCTGTGCCCCAGTTCGTGCACCAGCGTAAAAACATCCTCCAGCTTTTCTTTGTAAGTCATCAGAATATAAGGATGCGCCCCGTACACGCCGCTGCTGTAAGCACCGCTGCGCTTTCCCTCATTCTCCGCGTAATCGATCCAGCGATTTTCAAAAGCTTCCTTTAAAATCTCCCGATACGCCTCCCCCAGAGGCGCCAGCGCCTGAAGCACCCATTCCTTCGCCCGATCAAACGGAATCTTCTCTTTCTGTTCTCTGACCAACGGCACATAGACGTCGTACAGATGCAGTTTTGAAAGACCCAGGACTTTCTTGCGCAAAGCCACATAGCGGTACATCAAAGGCAGCGCCTCATGGACCGCCTCGATCAGTTGATCGTACACTTCTTCCGGGATCCGGTTTCCCGTCAGATAATACGCCCTCGTCGAAGAAAAATGTCTTGCCTTCGCAAAAAATACCGCCTGTTTTACATTGGCGGCAAAGTTCGCCGCCAGCATATTCTTCTGCTTTCCGTATGTCTCATACATAGCCTGAAACGCTTCTCGCCGCACGTCCCGGTTTTCGCTCATCAACAGACCGGTATAGCGGGCGTTCGTCAGCTCAATCACGGCTCCGCTTTCATCCGTTACATCCGGAAAACGAATATCCGCGTTGTTCAGCATGGAAAACGTCTCGTAGGCGCTCCGGCTCATCTCGGCCGCGTCCGCCAACAGTTCCTCCACCTCCCGCGACCTGGTGTAAGGTCTGTCCCGCAATATTTCCGACAGGGTCCTGTCATAACGCTTAAGCTCCGGAAGGACCCGCCTAAAATATGCCAACTGTTCCTCCGGAATACTTAAGATCTCGGAACGGATAAAAGCGCTGACCGACCCGGCGCAGACGGCCAGCCGGGCCACCCTCTGGTATCTCTCCTGACTGCGCCCTATTTTGGTATCTTCGTCCTGTTTACAGGAGGCATAACTGTAGAGCCGGTCCAACGCCTCGGAAGTCTCCTCATCCAGTTTCAGACAGGTAAGAAGTTTTTCCGCCGACTCGCCGAGCTTCCCCTTAAGTTCCCCGTAAGCGGATAAACGGTTGTTCAAACGTTCATACTCCGCTTCCCAGGCTTCCTCCGAAACGAACAGATCTTCCAGCGACCAGGTCTGTTCCTCCGCTACCTCTTCCCGTTTTTTCAACGCTTCCATCTTTCACCCTCCCGTTGCATCCTTTTTTAACACCGGCCGTTTTACCTCGGCAGTTAAAACGGCCCCGAAAATCAACACACATCCAATCCACATGCGCCCGGTCATGCGCTCCCCCAGAAACCAGACCGAAAACAACGCCCCGAATACCGATTCCAGCGACAGAAGCACCGAAGCCAGCGAAGGATTCGTATATTTCTGTCCCAGATTCTGCAAAAGAAACCCCAACATCGAACTGCCAAGCCCCAGATACAGCATCCCCGTAAGAACGTCCGGCTGCCAAAGTCCGGCCGGAAAACCTCCGCTCACAATCGGGGCAAAGCCCCAGGAAAGCAGCGCGGCCACCAGCATCTGAATCATGGTCAGAAGAATCGGATCACAGGTTTCCGTATATTTATCCACCGACATGATATGGGCCGCATAGCCAAACCCGCAGATCAAAGTCAGAACGTCCCCGATATTGACGGAGAGATCCCCCTGCAAAGACAGGAGGCCGATGCCGGTAATCGCCATCAAAGCCGCGCAAAAACAGGACCGATCCGGACGCTTTTTATACAGAGCCCAGGAAAAAAACGGAACGATCACCACATATACCGTAGTCAAAAACGCGTTTTTTCCGGCTGTTGTATACTGTATCCCGACTGTTTGGAAAAAATAACTCAGGAACAAAAAAATTCCGATAATCACTCCGGCCTTGAAAGAATTCTTCGACAAATACCGCCATCGCCCGGCAAACAAAACCGCCATTCCCGCGAACCCGATCGTAAAACGAAACGCCATCATATATAAAGGCGGCACCAGATCCACGGAGTTTTTCACAATGACAAAGGCAAACCCCCAAATGACAGTCGCCGCCACCATACCGACCGAAGCCAGGAATGCCTGTTTCTTCCCGCTCACAAAATCTACTTGGTCAGCCGGGAAATCTCTTTGAAACAATCGCTCCCGGCCCGGTTTGTCAACTCATAAAGCAAAGCTTCACAGGTCGTTATGATCGCCCCCTCATCCCGCATTCGCTCCAGGGCCACCTGACAATCCGAAATCTTCCTGGAATCCACGCAGTCCGCCACAACAACAACCTCGTATCCGTCCTCCAAAAGGTCACTGACCGTCTGCTGTACACAGATATGGGCTTCGATGCCGCATACAATAACAATATCCTTGTCAAAACGATCGATCGCTTTTTCGATCTCCTCCGTTTCCAGGCAACTGAACGTAATCTTATCGAAATACGCATCGTCCCCCAGGGCTTCCCGCATCTCTTCCACGGTATGCCCGATCCCTTTCGTATACTGCTGGCTCACAATGTGGGGAACCTTCAGAATATTAAGCCCTTTCGCCAATTTCACGGAATTAGCCAGCAGTTCTTCTTTGCGGGCCATCACGGGAAGCAGTTTTTCCTGAAAATCAATAAACAGCGCCAATACTTCATCTTGTTGCAGCTTCATAGTTTCCTCCTATTCTGTTTTTGCCTTCCTTAATTCCCGGAAACCTTGCGGTTTTCTTCTCCGCCTCCTATAATAAAAAGGAAAACGCCGGATACCATGCTATTTCATTATATCCGATTCTTACAATAAGTGGAAGACAATTTTTAAACAGGGGGATGCTTATGTGCATAGAAGTTTCATTTTCTTTAAACCAGGAAGAGAGCTCGCAGATCGACGGGCTTTTCGCCGCCTGCCGAAAAAAAGATTCCCTGCCTTTTTCCTCTTTGATTCCCTGTGAACCGAAAGACCTGACCGTCTTTTTTTACCGGGAAAACGGACGTCTTTTGTCCCTTTTAGAAACGGCTCCCTTTTCCCCGGATACCTGGGAACTCCGAGCTTTTACACACCCGGACGCCCGACGAAGGGGATATCTGCGCCGGCTCTTTTCTTTTATGGCCGCGCGGCTCTTTGCGGACGGGCTTCCGGAGTTTTTCTTCTATGCCGGAGAAAATTCGGAAGATACGAAAGGATTCGTCCGCCGCTTCGCATGTCAAAAGCTGGATACCGACCACCTGCTTTCTTTGACGCCTCCCTGGCCGGCCCCTCAAAATAAGTTTTCCGCCGTCCCCTGCCAGTCGTCCGACAAATTGGCCGGCATTCATGCCGATATCTTTGGCTGGCCCGTCGCCGAATCCGGACAATACCTGGCCGAAAATCTGGAAGATCCCGGCCGCCTGGCATTTCTCCTGGAGAAAACCGGCCGCCCGGCCGGCTGTTTCCTTCTGACATTTTTTTCCGAAACGGCCTGCCTCTCCGGTTTCGGCCTCAGACCGGCCTTTCGGGGAAAAGGTTTCGCCGCGCCGGCCTTAAACGCCGTCCTCAACAGTCTTCCCTCCTCCTGTCAACGCCTGGACGTCCAGGTTTCCGAATCCAACAAACCGGCTTATCACCTGTATCGAAAAGCCGGTTTTATTTCCCGAAGCGCTCTGACTTCCTACCGCTTCTCAGGATTTCTCTCCTAATCCTTCGCGGATCTGCCGTCCCAGCTCCCCGATCGCCCTGTCCTCGTCCGAGCCGTTGCAGATCAAAGTGATCTGCGATCCGGCCTGAATATTGGCCGCCATAATATTCAGCACGCTCTTGGCGTCCATCTCCTTCCCCTTATATACCAGGGAAACCTCGCAGTCATAGCCGGCCGCCTGCTTCGCCAGAACGGCCGCCGGACGCATATGCAGCCCCGTCGGATTGATAACGTCAAACGTTTCTTCTCTCATGTTCCCACACTCCTGTTCAGATGTTTTTTCTTAGTATAAACTTTTCACGGGAATCTAAACGGAGAAGTTCCGGCAATTTATCCGCTTAAACTCAAAAAAGAGGCCGCGACTCATACGAATCACAGCCTCCTTATATATCGAAATATCCGTTCCCTGATTGATTTTTATACCAGAGCTACCGTCTCCCTCGCGATCGCAAGCTCTTCATTCGTCGGAATTACCATCGCGATTCGATCCGAATCATCGGTACTGATAATCTGCTCTTTCCCCCGGCAGTTATTCTTCGCTTCATCCAGTTTAATTCCGAGATAACCCAGATAAGAAACAATCTCCGCCCGGACCACCGTATCGTTCTCGCCCGCGCCCGCGGTAAAGACGATCACATCCACGCCGTTCATGGCCGCCGCATAAGCGCCGACGTATTTGGCTACCCGGTAACAGAATGCCGAAACCGCCATGGCCGCTTTTTCATTACCCTCTTCTTTTGCCGCGTCCAGATCACGGAAATCACTCGACAAACCGCCGGACAGGCCGAAAATACCGGACTTCTTGTTCAGCACCGTCAACGCCTCGCTTACGCTCATCGTCTCCTTCCCCGCCACATATTCAATGATGGCCGGGTCAATATCGCCGGAACGCGTGCCCATAATCAACCCTTCCAACGGCGTAAATCCCATGGAGGTATCCACCGACCGGCCTCCGTCCACCGCACAGACGCTGGCTCCGTTTCCCAGATGGCAGACGATTACTTTCAGATCCTTCTTATCCTTCCCGAGAATCTCGGCCGCTCTCCCGGAAACATACGAATGGCTCGTTCCGTGAAAACCGTAACGACGCACGCCGTATTTCTCATAATATTCATAGGGAAGACCGTACAGAAAAGCTTTCTTCGGCATGGTCTGATGAAAAGCCGTATCGAACACCCCTACCATCGGAACGCCGGGCATCAGCTCTTTGCAGGCGTTGATCCCGATCAGATTCGCAGGATTGTGCAGAGGCGCCAGTTCGTTGCACTTCTCAATCTCCGCCAGCACCTCATCCGTCAGAAGAGTGGAGCAGGCAAACTTCTCGCCTCCGTGTACCACCCGATGTCCCACCGCGCCGATCTCATCCAGAGAAGCGATCACGCCGTGCTCCCGATCCGTCAGATACTGCAGCACCAGACTTACCGCCGCCGTATGATTCGGCATGTCCGCCTCAATCTCCACTTTATCTTTAGCGGCCGGTTTATGGGTAAGACGCCCGTCGATCCCTATCCTTTCGCACAACCCCTTTGCCAGAACTTCCTCGCTGTCCGAATCGATCAGTTGATATTTCAACGACGAACTCCCACAGTTGATTACCAGAACTTTCATCTTTTTCCCTCCTGAATTCTCATTCGCATCCGCCGACGTACCGCTGCAGACGCCCGTTAATTTATTCTAACTCCGGAATATTTTTCTGTAAAGAGGGATAAGCTCCGGAAAAAGGATTCCTTTTTGTACAATTTGCCCGCCGGGCGACGATCTCTTATCGGGAAAATTCACAACCGCAGTAATTCTGGCGATAAAGCCCATACGTCCGGGATAAAAGCACCGACCGGCGATAACCGTCCCTCTTCTTAAAATCCGAGGGGAGCCATATAACGCCCTCCTTCTTCGCCGCCGCCTCCCCGACTTCGTTCAGTTTCGCCGCGCTCTTTAAAGGGCTGATCGTAAGCGTCGTCGTAAAAAAATCAAACGCCCCCTCCTTCGCTCGTTTTGCCGCCTCGGAAAGACGCAGCGCGTAACAACCGAAACACCGTTCGCCCCCCTCCGCCAGGGTTTCCCTCCCGGCCGCCATCCGATAAAAACGCTCCGGATCATAAACACCCTCCAGAAAAGAAATCTTATGCCCGGGCAGTTCCCGATTCATCCGTCCGATCAGTCTTTTTTGTTCCTCCACACGCTTATGATACTCTTCCTCGGGCCATATATTGGGATTGTAATAGTATACCGTGATCGCAAATTCCGCTTTCAGATATTCCAGAACATAACTCGAACAGGGCGCGCAGCAGCTGTGAAGCAGAAGCGTATAAATCTTTTCCTCCCGTCTCTGCTTTTCTATCTGTTTTTCCAATTCTTTCTGATAATTTCTTTTTACTTCCATAAAAAATCCTTTCCCCGAAAAATCCGACAAAAACACCGTGATCTCAATATCCTGTACGGCGCGCCGCCCGAATCGAAAAAGCGGAATCAAAATTGTCTTTGCCTTCCGCTTTTTCGCTCTGTTTCTTCTTATAAAAAGTCCCGAATCCGCTTACTGCGCACAGGGTTTCTCAGCTTACGCAGCGCTTTCGCCTCAATCTGACGAATCCTCTCCCTGGTGACATTAAATTCCTTACCCACTTCTTCCAGAGTCCTCGGATGGCCATCCTCCAGGCCGAATCGAAGCACAATGACCGCCCGCTCCCGATCTTTTAAGTCTTCCAGCAACGTATCGATATGCTCCCTGAGCATCACGGACTCCACATTCCCTTCCGGCGTGACCGCATTACCGTCCGCCACGAAATCCCCCAGGTTGGAATCGTCTTCCTCACCGATCGGCGTCTCCAGAGAAGCCGGCTCTCTGGCAATCTGCATGATCTCCATCACTTTGTCTTCCGTCATATCCAGCGCAGCGGCCAGCTCCGCGACCGAAGGCTCGTAGCCCAGCTCCAGCGTCAGCTTCCTCTGCATCTTGGACATCTTATTGATAGTCTCTACCATATGTACCGGCACCCGTATGGTCCTGGCCTGATCGGCCAGCGCCCTCGTCACGGACTGGCGAATCCACCAGGTCGCGTAGGTACTCAGCTTATACCCCTTGGTATAATCAAACTTTTCCACGCCCTTGATCAGCCCCAGATTCCCCTCCTGCACCAGATCCAGAAAACTCATGCCCCGGCCGGTATAGCGCTTGGCGATCGACACCACCAGACGCAGGTTCGCCTCGATCAGCCTCTCCTTGGCCGCCTGATCTCCTTCCGCCTTTCTCTTCGCCAGACGAAGTTCCTCCTCGGCCGACAAAAGAGGTACCGTTCCGATCTCTTTCAGATACATGCGGACCGGATCTTCCGTTCCGATGCCCTCCAGCAAATCAATGGCTTCCAGATCAATCTCTTCCTCGTTTTCGCCCGGCACAAAATCGTCATCCGTATCCAGCAGAAGAACATCATCCATGACCAGATCGTCATCCATGACACGCAGTACGTCAATACCTTTGTTTTCCAGATACTGGTAAGTATTCTCAAGATCTTCCACGGACAAATCCACGCCGACAAACATATCGTTGATATCGTTCATATCCAGCGTATTCTTCTTGCTTTTGCCCAGATCCACCAGCTTCTGAAGGTTTTCCAAAAACTTTTCTTTTTCCACTAACGTTGTCCCCTTCACCCGTGACTTCCCTCTGTTTCTTCTCGTGTAGCCGATAAATGCCGCTACTGACCCACGCTAACCTAATATTATACACAAAGCGGTCGAAAAAGCAAATACTTTTTAATCTTTTTTGAGAAAACAGATCGATTTCTGGTGATTTTTGATGAAAACGTGAGTCTGCTCCCCTCCATATTCACCGTCCAGCACCCACTCCACCGGTTTTTCGAAGCGAAACTCGATCTCGGCGGATTTGATCCGGCATACAAACCGACACTCGTTTCCCTGCAAAAGGGCCGATATGATCTCCGTAAACTGAAGGGGATTCTCCGGATTCTGAATGATAAGCGTTTCGAATATCCCGTCGTCCAGGCTCACGTCCTCCCCGCCCAGATTCTTAAAGCCCGCTACCTGGCTGGCATTGCTGACCAGTGCAAGCAAAACCTCCATCTCCCGCGTCTCCCCTTCCCAGGTCACCCAGGTGTGAGTCGGTTTCAGATTCACCAGATCCTTCGCCCCCTCGATCAGATACGCCGGATGCCCGAAAAACGCCTTCAATTCCTGCGGCGTGCGGTAGGGGACGTTGGTAAAAGAACCGAAACCGGCCACATAGGCAAAATACCGGTCTCCGTTGAAACTTCCGATATCAATGGGCCTCGCCCGATCCCCCGCCGCGATCTTCGCAGCCTGTATCATATCTTTGGGAATCTTGTGGTTGGCCCCGAAGTCGTTGGTCGTCCCGGCCGGCAGATATCCCAGAAGCGGCTTTTTTTCCATCGTCATAATCGCCGAAACCACCTCATTCAGGGTGCCGTCCCCGCCGCTGCAGATCACGATATCCTTATCCGCCCCCAAAACTTTCACCTGCTCTACCAGATCGCCCGGATGCTGGCTCACATAAACTTCCACCCGGTAATCCGCCTTTATAAAACAATCCAGAATCTCCGCCAGCTTCCCCTTCAGGGCTCCCCTTCCGGCCTGAAGATTAAATACAAACAAAACGTTTTTCGACATGTCAGATACCCTCGTTCCATTCTTTCATGTACGCCCGAAACGCATTTGGCAGAGGATAAGCTTCCTCCAGCTCCTCCTTTCCCGCCAGGATAGGAGGTTCCTTCGCCGCTTCCGGCAATATCGCACTATATCCAATCATATGCCACTCGACATGGCTGAATATATGTTTCGATTCTTTTAGACGGTTCAGGCACAAGTCCTCTCCTGCGGCAACTTCAAAGCGCTTTTGCAAATACGCCCGGCTCTCCTCCTCGGTAAGATGCCCTTCGATTCCCGGCAACTCATAAAGCCCGGCCAGCAGCCCTTCCTCCCGCCTTTTGTCCAGCACAAGCTTGTCCCGATATTTCAAAAGGAAAACCGTGCGCTCCTCCCGCCGCCTCTCCTTCCTGGCCGCCCGAACCGGAAAGTCTTCTTCTTTCCCCGCTTCATGCGCCAGACAAAACCCGGCCAAAGGACATGCCCCGCATAAAGGGGTTCCCAGAGGAAGGCAGACCGTCTCGCCGATCTCCATCACCGCCTCGTTGTATTCCCCTGGGTACTCCTTCGACATGGTATCCCGCAAAAGAAGTTCCACGCTCCTCCTCGTGGACATCTTCATGATATCCCGATCGTCTCTGAGAAGGCGCGTCAACACCCTGAGCACGTTCCCGTCCACGGCCGGGACCGGAATAGAAAACGCAATGGAAGCAATCGCCCCGGCCGTATAGGGACCGATGCCGGGAAGTTTCTTCAACGCCTCGTAATCCGCCGGCATCCGGCCCCCATATTGTTCCGCCAAAATATCGGCCGCCTTCTTTAAATTCCTGGCACGGCTGTAGTAGCCAAGACCTTCCCAGAGCTTCATCAGCCGCTCCTCCGAAACCTGTGCCAGCGAAATAATATCCGGAAGCTCCGCCATAAAACGTTCAAAATAAGGCTTTACCGCCTCGATTCGGGTCTGTTGAAGCATAATCTCCGAAATCCAGATACGGTAAGGATTCCGACCGATGCGAAACGGCAGCTCCCGCCCGTTCTCCCGATACCACGAAAGCAGAGGAGCTTTTATCTGCAAAAGAATCTCCTCCGCTCTTTTTTCTTCTCCCATCCTGTTCTCTCCCATCAAAAACACCGGATCTCCTATTGACGTTTCCCCCCGCCGCACCTATACTGTAAACAGTCGTCCGAATGGCAATACGGCGTACCCGGAGGGCGTGCTTATTTCCGAATAATATAGCACATTTTTTTTAATTTAGATACTGCCTTATCTCATCTTTCTATAAATTTTTTCCATCGGAGGTTTTTTTATGCCAATACAGGAACCCATGCGCCAATACCCGGGACGGCCTCCGGACGAAACCGGCCGCCTCCCCAAAGAAATTCGCACCTACGATCTGCTGGATCGCCTGCGCATTCCCTATTTTCGAATCGATCACGAAAGAATCGACACCATCGCCGGCTGTGAAGAAATCGACCGAATCCTCGGCACCGAAATATGCAAAAATTTGTTTCTCTGCAACACGCAAAAAACGGATTTCTATCTCCTTCTCATGCCGGGCGCAAAAAAATTCCGGACGGCGGATCTGTCAAAACAGATCGGCGCCGCCCGGCTTTCCTTCGCGCCGGCCGAATATATGGAACGGTTTCTGGACATCACCCCGGGCAGCGTCAGCATTATGGGATTGATGAATGATACCGGCAACCGCGTCCGTCTTCTGATCGATCAGGACGTGCTGGCCGCTCCCTCATTCGGATGCCATCCCTGTATCAACACTTCCAGCATCCGGCTTTCCACGGAAGACGTTCTGACCCGCTTCCTTCCGGCCGTCCGCCACGAGTATACGGCGGTCCGCCTCTGAAAGAATCTTCCGCTCTTCCCTGCCAAAAGCCGGGAAGAGCAAGAAATTTACCGGCCGGATTCAGATCTCGACCGCCTCGTCCTCCTCTTTCGCAAACTGAGCCAGGCATTCATCTCCCCGCTTCAGAGAGACGATTCCGGTCCGACACATTTCCAAAATCCCGTATTCCTTCATCAATTCGATAAAAGCCTCCAGTTTTCCGGTTTCCCCGGTGATCTCCAGCGTGATAGAACGGGGCGAATAATCAATGATCTTATTGCGGAACACATTGGCCGCATCCATAATCTCCTGACGATTGCTCTTATCCGCCGACACTTTTAAAAGCACCAGTTCCCGGCAAACCGACTCGCCCATCTTCATCTCCCCCACATGAAGCACGTCATGAAGTTTCCCCAACTGCTTGATGATCTGATCTCTGTCATGCTCATTTCCCGCGATTGTAATGGTCATGCGGGAAATATCCGGGTTATCGGTCTCGCCCACCGCCAGACTGTCAATGTTAAACCCCCGTTTGGCAAAAAGAGCCGAAATGCGGCTTAAAACACCGTACTTATTATTTACAAGAAGCCCTATCATATATTTTCCCATTTAGTTCTCTCCCTCCTGAAGCATAATCTCATCCACGGACTGATTCGGCGGCACCGTCGGGTATACCAGTTCCTCCGCCTCGATCCGGCACTCGATCAGTACCGGACCGCTCGCCCGGCAGGATTCCTCCAGAGCTTTCGCAAATTCTTCCGGCGTGGACGCCGAAAATCCCCTGGCCCCCATCGCTTCCGCGAGCGCCGCGAAATCGGTTTTGCGGTTGGTCACGGTCTGAGAATAATGCTTCTGACTGAAAAAATGCTGGAGCTGCCTCACCATGCCAAGCGTTTGATTGTTCATCAGAACCACCGTCACCGGAAGCCCCTCCGTCACACAGGTTCCCAGCTCGGCCATATTCATGGCAAAACTTCCGTCCCCCGTAAACAGGACCGAACGCCTCCCGGTGCCAAGGCTGGCCCCCAAAGCCGCCCCCATGCCAAACCCCATCGTTCCCAGGCCGCCGCTGGTCAGAAATGTCCTCGGCATTTCAAACGCATAACGCTGCGCCACCCACATCTGATGCTGTCCCACATCCGTGACGACCGGCGTATCTTTCGGCATCTTCGCGCAGACCTGATCTATAATTTCATAAGGTGTAAGCTTCCCCCGGAAAGAGGCCCCGTGAGCCGTCCCGTAAGCCCTCATCTCCTCCACGGCTTTTCGCCACTCCGGCCTGGCGCATCCTTTCACACGTCCCAGCAGTTCCGTCAATACCGCTTTGGCGTCTCCGGTCACACTGGCCTCCGTCTTTATGTTTTTATCGATCTCGGCCGCGTCGATATCCACATGAACGATCCGGGCGCCCGCCGCATATTTTTTCTTATCCCCGACTGCCCGGTCGCTGAAACGGGCGCCCACCACGATCAGGAGATCCGCTTCGGCAATCGCTTTCGTCGAAGCGTAATGCCCATGCATACCGGACAACCCCAAATATCCCGGAAAACAAGCCGGTACCGCGGACAGTCCCATCAGGCTGAAACAGATCGGAGCATCCAGGCGAAGCGCCAGCTCCTCCAGTTCCTTCCCGGCTCCCGAAGCCGCCACGCCGCCGCCGCAGTAAAAACAGGGCCTTTTACTCTCCTCCATCATGCGGACGATCTTTGAAAGTTCTTCCTCGTCCCGTTCAAAAAAAGAAGTCTTTCTTATATCCGCCGGCTCTTCTTGGGAGGTAAATTCCGTCTTTGCCTGCTGAATATCTTTCGGAATATCAATCAGAACCGGACCCGGACGGCCGGAGGATGCCAGGGCATACGCCTCCCGAATCGTTTCCGCCAGTTCTTCCACGCAGCGGATTCGATAACTGTGCTTCACGATTCCCAACGTCACGCCCACAATATCCACTTCCTGAAAGTTGTCCTGCCCGATTACATGACTGGGAACATTGCCCGTAAACACGACCAAGGGCGTGGAATCCAGATAGGCGGTGGCAATCCCCGTCACCAGGTTGGTCGCCCCCGGTCCCGAAGTCGCCAGCACAACGCCCGTCTTCCCGGTAGCCCTGGCGTACCCGTCCGCCGCGTGGATCCCCCCTTGCTCATGGGAAGGTAATACATGGCGAATCCGTCCTTCATTTTGATAAATCTGTTCATACAGATCCAGGACGGTCCCTCCCGGATAACCGAAAATCACCTCGGTCCCCTGTTCAATCATGGTCTCCATCCAGATCTGCGCACCTGTCATTTCCATTAGGCTATTCCTCCTTCTTCGTCCATGCTCCGGGCAGACGGCATCCCCGCCGCCGTCGCATGCGGAAAATAAAAAACCGGCAGCGAGTGCTGCCGGAAATGTACTGCGATGGCTATAGCGGAATGAAACGATTCTCTGTCACCGCTCTTCTTCCTCCACCTGGCATTTACAAACTTTGGCATCACTCAAAACGCTGCTGTCTCCCTCTAAGACCAGAAGGACGACACCAACGACGACGAGGAGCAGAAGATTGGAAAATAACCATGTGGTATTCATATAGATTCCTCTCGCTGATAAAAAATATTGTTCTTAATCTAACACAATTTACCGATAATTGCAATCCCTTTTTTGTTTTTCCGGCATTTTTCCCGTCCTATTTCAAGCAATCCGCCATCACGGCCAACTGTTCGCTCCGAGCGGCGGCATAGCCCCTGGCCGTAGCTTCCACATCCTGCGTATAATACTCCCGGTACTCGGAAACATCCGAAGGCTTATACCCGATCAGGGCTTCCGTCCATCGCTCGACGGACGACAAAGGGGCGATCCCGTTTCCGATCCTCCCCTCCGAAAGGGCCCACTGGTATGCGTGATACAGCTCGTGGCAGAGAACGTTCAGACACTCGTCCCGGTCTCCGGCCTTGATCACCTCGTGACTGATGCGCACCAGGCGGTCCGCATCCCGATACGTCCCCAGAACAACCGAACTCGTATCCTCCTTCCGAAACACTTCGTCCACGACAATAACCGGTTCAAGCCCCAGATAGGTCGTCTCCCAGAGCGCCAGCTCATTCATGGCCTTCACCCGTTCCTCCTCGCTCAGCGTCGAAAAAATTTCCTGCCGAAACGGACGAAGCGTCTCCCAGTTCCCATCCAGAAGATATTCTCTCTGTCCCCGTTCCATCAAAGCCTTCGCCCCCCGACGCTTCTGCAGCTCCTGCCCGCCGACATAAATCAGACTCAAAACCAGCAGCACGAGAAAAAGAAACATCTGGAATCTTCGAAAGCTTTCTTTTCCTTCCTGATCTTTCCCGGTTTTATAACGGTAAACCATGAAAAAAAGGCCAATCGGAATCCCGGCCGCTCCGGCTGCCGTCAGCCACAATCCCGCCCCGCCCAGGCAAAACAACCGGGCCGCTCCATACAGACAGAGAGGAAACGCCGCCAACAAAGCCAGTCCCGGCCCCGACAGATAAATCGGAGTCAAACATATATAATAGAGAACATTCATAAAAAACGCCAGAAGATACCACTCCCGGATCACGGGCACGCTGATGCGGACGCCAAGCAGTTCCGTATCCAGAGGCGCCAGCAAAGAACAAAACAGCACCCAGGCCGCATACGCCCACACGCCCGTAAGCACCGCAAACACACAGGGGGAAAAGAGTTTTTCCTTGGGATGAAGCAAAATCCGAAACAAAGCGCGCGCAACGGTTTCCTCCTCTTCTCCCGAATAATGCGCCAGAGCCTTTGCAAAACCATCCTCCTCATTCGAAGCCGTCACGTAGTCCGCCTCCTCCTTCAGACAGTCCTCCGCATTCCCCATAGCGACGCCGATACCGGCCATGCGAATCATCGCCAGATCATTCTCGCTGTCGCCGATCGCCAGGACTTCCTCCGGCCTTATATGGCGCCGTTCACAAATCCAGGCCAAAGCCGCCCCTTTATTGGCAGACGCCTTCGTGATTTCCAGATTCCCGCCGCCGCCGGAAACAACCGCAAATTCCGGCCTTTCCTTCAAAAAATTCAGAATCTTCTCCCGACAGGCATCTTCCCCGGCCGGAAAATTCACGGAAATCTTCCGGATAACCCGATCGGCGCCGGAAACGTATGCAGCCAGATCCGGTACCCAGTGCCTGGTCCGCCAGACATAAGCCCTGACTGCCTCCGCATAACCGACCTGATCCACATAGGGCTTCCGTTTTTCTTCCATCCAGCCCTGTCCGTCCATAAAAACATCAAGAAGAACCGGCAGCTCTCCGATCTTTTGAAGCAGCTCCCCCGCTTCCTCCGGACTGAAACCGTCCTCATACAGGCACGCACCGCTCTCTGCGTCATACACGGCGGCGCCGTTGGCCGTGATATAAAAAGGGATCCCGGAGATCTCGCGAATCACCTCCGGAATACCGCAGAGCGGCCTCCCGGTAACCGGAATCACCAGAATCCCCTTCGCGATCGCCTCTTCGATCGCCTGACGGGTCCTCTCCGACATACGTTTTTCTTTATCCAACACGGTCCCATCCAGATCGAATCCGATGAGACGTATCTTTTGTGCCACGCGCAGGTTCCTCCTTCTCACATCAGCCGATCAAAAACGCCTTCTCTCCTCTTTCTCACTCAATCACGCGGATCCAGCCTTCCGGCGCTTCCAAACGTCCCATCTGAATACCCGTCAAAGTCTCATACAGTTTCTTCGTAACCGGCCCCATCTCGCTCATACCGCTGGGCAGGCAGATCTCCCTCCCATGATCCACAATCTTTCCGACCGGACAGATCACCGCTGCCGTACCGCACAGGCCGCACTCAGCCATATCCTCCAGTTCCGTGACAAGTACTTCCCGCTCTTCCACCGTAAGCCCCAGGTACTCTTTCGCCACATGAATCAGCGAGCGGCGGGTAATCGACGGAAGAATCGAAGACGACTTCGGCGTGACCACCCTGCCGTCCTTCGTAACAAACAAGAAATTCGCGCCGCCGGTCTCCTCCACTTTTGTCCTGGTCTTCGGATCCAGATACATATTCTCATCAAACCCTTCCTCATGAGCATTCACGATCGCGTGCAGGCTCATGGCATAATTCAGGCCCGCCTTGATATGTCCGGTCCCGTTGGGAGCCGCCCGGTCAAAATCACTTACCCGTATCGTCAGAGGACGGACGCCTCCCCGGAAATAAGGTCCTACCGGCGTACAAAACAGCCGGAACTGATATTCTTTCGAAGGCGCGACTCCGATCACCGCGTCCGAACCAAACATGTAAGGGCGAACATAAAGCGTAGCGCCGGAACCGTAAGGCGGTACGAAAGCGGCGTTCGCCCTCACAACCCGATCCAACGCATTCAGAAAACGCTCTGCGGGAAACACCGGCATTTCAAGCCGTCTGCAGGTATCCGTCATACGTTCCGCGTTCAGATCCGGCCGGAACGTCACAATCCTTCCGTCCTCCGTCGTATATGCCTTCAGTCCTTCAAAACAGGTCTGAGCATACTGGAGCACACCGGCGCACTCGCTGATCGCAACCGTCGGATCCGGAGAAAGGCCGCCCTCATCCCAGGCGCCGTCTTTATAATTCGCTACGTATCGCCATTCCGTAGGAATATAATGAAATCCGATATTGGCCCAATCCAGGCTCTTCTTTTCCATCACACATCCTCCTTTTCTCAAAAATCCATGCCTTCACGGTATTTTCCGACTATTATATCACTCTTTTCTTTTTTCCGAAAGTCTTTTCTCTTTCGTCCCCTTTTCTTACATTTTTTCGTTCCGAAAGACTACCCGTCCGTTACCGGCCGGACATCCCCCATGCACCATTCCTACGTTTTTTCATAAAATGATAATGGAAACCGCATAATCAAGAAAGGAGATACCAAGTGGATCATTACAGTCAAACTTACTGTGGCTGCGGGGGAAACCGCCCTGCCAGAAATCCTTCCGGCCCGACCGGAAACCGGCGCTTTTCACGGCCTCTGCCGGAATGCAGTTGTAAAAACCACGATCCGGCCCGTTCTACCTGCGCCGACTCAAACGAATTTCCGATCGCCATGGCTTACGTACCGTGGCAGACTTTCCGAAATTTATATCCCTACGAAAAAGCCCTGTGCGTCGGCAGCATTTTCCAGGAACTGGATAAACCGTTTGTAATAGGGAGGTGCGCCCGATGATGAACGAATGGGAAAAAGCCGTATATGAAACCGGTTTCGCCATGGACGACATCCTGCTCTATCTGGATACCCACCCGGAAGATCAGAGAGCCCTGGCCTATTACGAGGAAACCCGTGAAGCCTGGAAGCAGGCCCGCTGCGCTTATATCGCGAACGTCGGCCCCTTAGCCTACGCGGATGTAACCGATACGAACAAATGGACCTGGATCGAAAGGCCCTGGCCCTGGGAAGGAGGAATGTGTTCATGTGGACCTACGAGAAACGCCCCCCATGACGCACCCAAAACTCCAGCAGTTTCACGCCAAAAACTTACCCCTCGCTTTTCAAGATCCGATCTACCATGCAAAGCTCCAGCGTATTTAAATGCGCCAGCCGGTTTCTGGCTTCCCGATACTGCTGCAGTTCCCCGTATTCCTGCTCGCTCAAAACGATCTTTCCGCAGCCGGCCATATACAGAAGCGTTCCGATCTCGACGTCCTCCGGAATCGTAATACTTTCCCCGTAAGAATTACCGACGGGCAGAACCCTCATAATCGCTTCGTGATGTTTCTTTATAAAATCGCTTCGATATTTTTCTATTACAGGAAAGATATGCTTTACCTGCGTTTCCCAGATCCGCTTCCGGATCTCTTCCTCCGTTTTCGAAAAGCGATAAACTTCCCCGTCGCTTCTGCGCTTCTCTCTCACGATGCGATCGATCGCACCCGCCGGCTCCGTCACAAAAACGTTTCCCAGACCGACGCACGCCGCGCAGAGCTCCACGTCCTCCCTGCATATTGTCGAAACCAGTTCCGCCAGATACGGGCGCATATAATCTTTACAGTTATTTTCCGTCGCGGCCAGGGCGCAGAACGCGAATTTATCATAAGCCCCGATATTCTGATCAAAACAAAGCGTCTTAATCCCTTTTCGCCCTTTATGGGCCGCCTTTTTCCCGTCCGTTTCAAGAATAAAAACCGCAGGCGCTTTATTCTCCACATTCTTGCGGTACTCCACGATAAAATCGAGCCATTCCCCGTACCTTTCCTCCGGTACATCATAAATCCAGAGATAACGGTCGTTCAGCACCGTATCTTCGCACTGACCCAGAAAAGCCGCGTACGTCGTGCCATAGCGATAAGCGGCCCTCCTTTCTTTCTTACAATACCGGTTCAAAAGAAACAGCCCCGCCTCTTCCTCCGGGCACGAAAACGCCTCGAAAGAATTTTTCGGATTCTCCAGCCTCAGCCGCTCCTCCACCATCTCCATCAGAGTCATGCGCCAGGGGATATTCTCCGGCAGAGCCAGGACCATACTCGTCCCCGATGCCGCCGCCGAAACGATATCTTCCATAAACTTATGAGCCTTCGTAATGTGATTCCACCAGAGCTTGTCCATGTCAATCCTCCATATAGTTCATAAGTTCGTCGTCGATCTGCTGCTCCGTCCCCATCATCTGACAAAAATTGTGTCTGGTAAAACGGTATCGCCCGCCCCCTACATGCTGCAACACGTTCAATTCCTGCATTTCCTCCATCAAAGCTCCCAGTTTTTCCTCCCCGTCCTCCCCGAACGAGACAAGTTTTTTGACGGAAAACGCTTTGGCCAATTCTAACAGGTCCGAAGCGTCGCAGCCGTTTTGCGATTTATTCTGATGATAATGATAGGCGATAAGCAAAGCAATAATGTAATAATAATCATCCGCGCCCACCCGGAGCGTGATAAAGAACTTTTTCCGGATATCTTCCTGCAGCGTCTGATCCGCCAGCGCCCTTTTTATATGCGCCTCCTGCACATAATACGGCGGCGTCTCGCTCTCGGAATACCCCGCGTAATCCCGTTTCATGGTTTCGATCAGTTTCGTACCATACAACTGGATCAATCCAGGAAAATAATTCGTTGTCCCGAAGATCGTGGAGATCAGCACCTCCGTCTCGTCATCTTTCCGGAAACGGAAACCCAGATAAGACAGCGGACCTTCCAGCAATTCTCTCGCTTCCATAGACTTAAACGGTTTGACGGTCAAAGAATCCAGATGCGCCAGCACGCTGTTGTTGCTTAAAGCGGCCATCCTTTTAAACCTTACGATGTTGCGCAGACCGGCGACGACAAACTTAAACCGTCCCGATCCGATGCTCTGAATATCCTTTAAGGCGTTAAACGGCTGATATCCCACGGCTTCACAGCTTTCAATAAAAGCATCCGCCTCATCGATCATCAAAAGGAAATACGGAATCTCATCTTCCTTATCCCGAAGCCGGTTCTTGATATCCCTGGCGAGTTCGTCCCAGTCCTCCGTGACATTCTCCTTCTTTAAAATCCCTTCATCATACAGGGCCTCCGACACGGCCTTGGCCGTTTCTCTGTAATCTTTTTCCAGCGCGTTCACAATGACCGCGCGGTCTTTGTTTTCATTCCGGTCAATATCCTTTTTTGCCATGCGAAGAAGCGCCGTCTTCCCCAACTGACGACCTCCGTAGACGATGTTCACCCCTGTGGGCGATTCAATCTTCTCCAGCTCCTGCTTCCTTCCGATAAAAATCTCCTGCGGCATAATATCCGCGGATTTAATGATATAAGGCTGGTAAGACGCAAACGGCATAATAAGGGACATCAGCATCCGGTTGACGGCCGTCTCGGCATAATGCTTTGCCAGATATAAGAGCACGACACGATCGATAACCGCAAACGTTTTGCCGCTTAAATCCTTCTTTGTCTTGCGCGCCAGCGATCTTCTGTCCGCCAGAGTCAGCGCGTAATCCAGAAAAACAATCGTATTTCTGGCGTTCCCGATCTCGCGGAAGGTATCGATCAGACGCGAGGCGTCGGTTTTCCCGAACAGACAAACAACGCGGAACCCCTTCTCCTCCGCTTCCGATCCAAAAGCGGCGATCGGATGGGTATAATTACTCTTGCGGCCATTCTGCGGACGCTTCAGCACCACAAAATAACTCTCGATCTTATCCTGAATAAGAGGTTCCGCCCTGACGGTATCCGGGGCGAAGCCCAACGCCGTCAGCAAAGATCGGATCGAGCTTTCCCCGACGCCGGCTTTCTTAGGCCAGCTCTCCAGCAGCCTGTGAGCCCCCTTGGTATCCTTATTGATCCGGGACATGTCAATCAAAGACATCAGCGTCACGCCCGGCGCGGCCGTTTTCCTGTAGTTAATCTCGTACTCGTCCAAAAAACCGGCAAGATGATCCGTCTCGCCCGGATCCAAATTCAGTTCCAGATCATTCATAAGCAGACGGTTAAACAGATCTTCCGCCGCCGCGTAATTCTGCTGCTCGATCCGGTTCCTCACCTCCGATACAACGCCCAAAATCCGGTCGTCCTTCTCCCAATCCGCATTTTTCTCCAGGTATGCGTTCAGATTCTCTTTTAACTCAACGCCCCGAAGTCTGGCGTCCTCCTCGATCTTCCTGCGGAAGCCCTTCAGTATTTTTTTAAAGAAGCCATAATTTTTCGTCTCGTTCGCCCAGCTAAACCAGGCGTCCACAATCTGAAGCATCGCTTCTTTGCTGTTTTCGACCGTATTGTCGATCTTTCCGTAACTCTGGGCCAGTTCCACGTCCTCCACAAACCGGCTGCGCTCATCCTTCGCTTCTTCCTGCGGGTACAAAACGGCTTCCTCCAGAGAATCTTCCTGAAGCTTTACTCCGGAAAGCGTAACGCCCCGCTCCCTCAGATATTGAAGGATGCGGCCGGCCGACCCGTAATCGTCGCCGCCGTCGCCTTTGTTGGAAATCTCATACAGACGAAGATACCATTCTTTTTCCTCGGACCGATCATGTTCCAAAATCCGGTTCTTGGCGGAAAGTTCCGGTAATTCCGGGACGTCCTCCAAAATCGGGAGATAATCCTCATCCAGCAAAACCTGATCGCTTCTCAGGAAATTGATGTAAAAATACCTGTGTTCTTCTTCCTGATACGTTCCTTCCAAACGCGCTTTCATCTCGCGCAGCGTTTCAATCAGAACCGCGTTACCGGCCGCAAGAACCGGATCTCCGTTACCGGATTCGGATAATTTTTTCATGGCGTCATCCATATCTTTCAAAAGCGGCACCCGAATCTTTTTATATTCCCTGAGGGCGGGATCGTCGTCTTGAACCATGGCCGACCGCAGCCAAAATACATACTCACATAAAACGCCGACGATCTTAACGGTTCTTTTAAAGAAATGCATCCGCAAACTTCCCGCGAAATTCTCTCGTTTTTTCGAGATTTTCATCTTCTGCCCCGCAAGATCCCAGTGTTCGTCCAGCGCGGCATCCACTTTCTCCGGATCGATATTCTCCCTGCCGACTTCCGCCTGGTCTTTTACATAGCGCTCTTTTAGAAAACCTTCCAGGAGTTCCGTCATTTCACGGTTATCATCAATTAAAATCTTTAAATACTCACTCAGATCGCTCCCCGGCCCGAACAACAGCTTACCGGTTTCAACCACCTGCTTATTGGGCGCATTCTCGCTGTAATTCGCATAATACCCCTGCGCCTCCCTCTTTAGCTCTTCCAGGCGGACTTCCAGAGCGACCCTCGCTTTTTCCCGGTAATCCGCATAGCGGTCAATCCCTCTATGGTAATCCGTCTTAAAGGTCAGCAAGGTATACGCGATCCGATTCAAAACCGGCTCTTCCCGCAAAACCGGATTCCCGGCCAACATCATCTGCAGTTGCTGCAGCGAATGATCGTAACAAAACTGATCCAGAAAATAATTCCTCAGGGCAGCCGCAACCGCATAATGCCCCGGCAGAGGGCTCTCCTCGCCGTAAAAGACTTCGAATATCCGGTCCGAATGATAACCGCACCCGCCCATGGGATCGTTTAAAGCATAAGATAACTGGCGATACACCGTCTCATAGCGGGCATCTTCCTTCGAAAGCGCTTTTACATACGCGGTCGCAGCGTAGAATTTACGGGATATCAACATATTCCGATATACCGAATCCTGCTCTTCCTTTTCTCCCTCCAAAAATCCGCCGGCCGACGTCTTCGTTCTCTCCGGCAAAGAAACTTCTTCTCTTAGACTCCGGTCCTCTTTTGCAACGATTCCTTCCGGCTGCTCGATCCCGACCGCCTGCCAAAGATCGTCCGAGCTCTCCTCACGCGCCTCTTCCTCCTGCGTCTCTTCCTCCTGCGCGTTTTCCTTCGATTCCTCTTCCGCACACGCAGCCTCGCCCTGCACGTCTGCGTCGCACACCGTTTCCACATCCTCAGGCGCCAGACTCTTCAAGGTCCCAAATTGAATCCCCATCGCGATCGGTTCTTCAAAAACAGGAGCCAATTTATAAATCAGAGAAAACCGCTTCTCCGGAACCGGCTCATGGTACGCGTCAAATAACCACACATAGCTCCCGGCAACTTCCTTTATTTCCTGTTCGTCCATCTCCGAAAAATCCAGAGCGGTCAGTTCGCTTTTCCTTTTTTCCAGCAATTCCTGCGTCGCTTCCTCATCCGAATGCAGCGTCAGAAAAAAACAAACGGCTTTTATGTATCGGTCCCTGTCCTCCGCCCTTTGTTTCCACCGATCCAGCATATCGCAAACATCCGCTATCCTGGAAGGCAAAGTTCCCGCTTTCAATGTCGAGAACCGTTCCGCAAATTCTTTTTGCCCGGTTTCAATTTCCTTTAATTTCTCCATTACCATCCCGCACAGAGAATCCGGTATCCACTCCCCTGTACGAATGACTCCCGTCAGCTCCGAAATGTCGCCTTCGAGTCCCGTCATAACATCTCTCAGATGCCCCAAAGCCTTCTGAAGATCCGCAATCGTTTTCCTGTTTTGCACGCTCCCCGTTCCTCCTTAACCGTTCTTTGGCCGTTATCCTTTCGTCTTCCCATTCTCCGCTTTCGGATTCCTTACCCGCCAACTGCGATAACAAAAAACAAAATATCCGAGTTTGGTGCTGAACAGCAAACTGCAAGGATATCCTTTCATAAAATCCTTACGAAATTCATCTTTCGTCAGCAGATTTTCTTTCTTAAATTCATCTTCCGCCTCAGCCTGAAACAATTTTCCCATATCCTGAAAAAGCGACCGGAAAATCAGCCATGCCGCCCGATTCACCTCACTTTGCTGTATCGTCTGCATTCCAAAAATCCGGCTCACCCCGCGAAGAAACAGAGGTTCCTCCATTCCAAGAAGGAGCTGTAAGCGAATCCCGCCTTCAATATCATAACACTGATAACAATAAAATCCGTTTCCTATATTTTCACCCTTATAATCCGTATTGACAAGTTTTGCTTCGACCTGAAATACATCCTGCATCGTGCGATTTAGCGCCTTGGATATGGTAGCCGCCTGGGACGAAAAATCATACCCCTTCCGGCCGACGTCTCTCCCCACAATCGCCTGATCTTCCCTCATAATGTGCTCTGCCAGCCAATTACTCATGGTTCCCACAAAGCGCTGAACCGCTACCCCGGAATAACTTGATAATTCCAAATCCCTCTTAAGAGAAACCAGCGTCTTATCCCTGAAATTGTCGTGTATCTGCTTATGCCTGGCGTATCCTCCATATCGAATGGAACGCATATATTCTTCTTCCTCCGAAAAATGCGTCATGGAGTAAGCTTCCAGATATTTAATTCCTTCCTGATAAATGTGCGGATACGTTCCGGTATCCTCTGAAATCTCAAGCAGCTTTTTCATGATCCGAAAAAGCTTGACATGCGCCTTATCCACCACTCCCACTCCGATATTAAACTTTTTATCCCACTCGATCTTTTCCATGAAGAGTCTTACCTCCCAATTTCTGTAATTTATCCTATTTCTTATTATAAAAATCTTTTTACTTTTTGTCTACTCCGTAATCAAAATGAAAAAACGTGACGCTCCGATCATGGGCGTCACGCTCTTTTCTGTAACCGCTTACTTTGCCGCGGGTAAAATACCCTGATTCTCCAATACGGTGATCAATGTCTCCTGGGCGTCCTGCAGCAACTTGATATCTTTTCGAACGGATCGTTCGGACACTTTAACATCCAGCATCAAATTATCCAATCTCTTATGAGTCAGATCCTGCTTGATATCCAAAATCTCCAATCTGTCTTTCATCCCCTGTGTCTCGGTTTTTAAATCTTGTACATCCGACTTCACTGCCTGCATCTCGGTTTTTAAGTCCTGTACATCCGACTTCACAACCTGCATCTCGGTTTTTAAGTCCTGTACATCCGACTTCACAACCTGCATTTCGGTTTTTAAGCCCTGTACATCCGACTTCACAACCTGCATCTCGGTTTTTAAGTCCTGTACATCCGAC
>JAAWBX010000009.1 GCA_022792885.1 Lachnospiraceae bacterium | reverse complement strand
TGTCTGCGCAGGATTGACAATTCCTCTGCGAGACTCATTGCCGTCTGTGGCGTGTGCGAGCCGGAGCCAACATCCAGCCGTCCCTCCCTTGCCGCTTTCGTCCATGCATACATGGTGTTTTCAGGGATGCCCAGTTCAGAAGCAGCTTTTGCGCCGCCAAGTTCCTTTGCCGGCTTTACTGCCTTAATCTTGTTATCCATGTCGTTTTTCCGTTGTTTTTTTGCCATTTTAGTTGCCTCCTTATTTCTCTTTGATTATACATCAAATCCTTGTGTATTAGGTGGCAACTAAAATGATACAACATCAAAACATAATTCTGCTGTCGTCCGAGATCTTTCCATCTTCCACCAACTGATAAATTTTAGAAAGAAACAATGAACTCGTAATCGGTAAGACCGCTTCTTCATTGTAGCAAGGAATAATTATATATAATTTTGGTTTCATATCGCTTCCACCCACCATTTTTCTCCTGTTTTACACTATCGGATCCGAAATATCACATCTATAACCCCACTCATTAAATCTCTTGTCACAAAATCATACTCCCGCCATCTTTCCTCCTCTTTCCCATATCCCGTCCGCACCAGAATCGTTCGCACGCCGTAATTTTTCCCTGCCTCGATATCCGCGTGCTTGTCCCCGATCATCCAGGAATTTTCTTTATCTACATCAAAAAATTCTTCCGCCTGCAAAAACATACCGATCCCCGGCTTCCTGCAGCCACATTCCTTCTTATATTTCCCAATCCCCTTTTCCGGGTGATGCGGGCAGTAAAAAAACGCATCGATATGGGCTCCCTTCTCGGCCAGCCGTTCATTGATGTACCTGTGAAGCCTTTCTACATCCTCCTCCGCGTAATAGCCCCGGGCCACTCCCGCCTGGTTGGTGATCACAGCCACCTTATAGCCCGCTTCGTTCAATAATCGGATTGCTTCCGGCACACCTTCAATAAACTCAAATTCCTCCGGCTTATACAGATAACATTTTTCAACGTTAATCGTACCGTCCCGATCCAAAAAAACAATCCTATCCACAGGCGATCACCCCGCCTTTCACGTCCTCAATAAAACGAAAGTAATCTGCCGGCACGCCGATATCGATAAAATATCCGTCATTTATAATCCCGCCAATTTTCCGGCTTTCTCTCAGCAGTTTGGGAATAATCTCATTTTCCAACGATACTTTCCCATTCGGAATTTCATTTAACAAACTGCTTCTCATTAAATAGACGCCGCCATTGATCGTTCCCGGCCGGCTTTCCTCCGTTTTTTCATTAAATCGGACAAGCTCGTTCCCCCTCAGCTCCGCTTCTCCATAACGGGACACATCCGCCACCTCACGAAGTACCAACGCCATCTCATATGAATGCGTTTCACAAAGAGAAAATAGTTTTCTATATTCCATAGAATAATAAGTGTCCGCATTCAATACAAGAACGCTTTCTTCCTTCACATAAGGAACGGCATTCTTAATCGCTCCCGCCGTTCCCAATAAAGTCTCTTCATAAGCGTAATGGATATCCGCATTAAAAAAAGTACCGTTTCCGAAATATTCCTCGATCATGCTTCCTTTGTACCCTACGGCAAATATAATGTCTTGTATCCCCTGAGACGTCAAAGAATGAAGTAAATATTCTAAAAACGGTCTGTCATTGACCGGAGCCATCGGTTTCGGACGATCCTTTACCACGGACCGCAAACGTGTTCCCAATCCCCCCGCTAACAATATTGCCTGCACTTTTATTTCCTCCCATACCCCTTTGCCCAATCCAGAACCCTCCGGATCGGCCCTGTTAATTTCCAGCAGTTGGAATTTATCACTTCCCCGTAAGCCGTCTCTGTTTCCTTTAATTTTTTGCGCAGATAATTTCTTTCATCATATATTGCCAACGTTTTAATCTTACAGGATTTCTCTTTCTCCCTTACAAGTTCCAATAATCTCTCTTTCTCCTGATAAGCCGTCAAGAGCATGATACGTTCATGTTTTTTTTCATATTTTTCGTATTTCCCGGTATCTGCCTCCAAATACTCCGGCCAATCCTTCTGATAACAGGCAAAAAGAGTTCCTTCGCCCGTTTGAAACGGATTGCTGTTCTTATACTTTTCAATCATGTCCTTTCGCTTTCTGGTCATTTCACGGGTGATCGGCCGGATCTTCTCCCCATTATCATAATGGTCAAATTTCCAGTCCCATACAATACCTTTTTGATACCCCATTTTCTTCTGCTCTTCCAAATACCAGTTATAGAGCGCTCTCAATGCTACATTATCCGCACAATATTTTCTTATTATCTCTTCATGAAGCCCGCTCTCAACATTGGAAAAGTGATACAATCGTACCCGTTTCCCATTCACATACAACGCTTCCGCATCTCCGCTGACCTCTCTCTGTGTGAGATTCCACCAGGATACGTTATATGTCTCATCCCGGCAAATAAAAAGAGTTCCGAAAAAACAGGGGGCGATGTCCATCAGTTTCTGATCGGTAAACAGGCCTTCCGGGTCATCGACATAACAATATCTTTCCAGCATACCGGCCCACCACTTTAAAAACCGCACCCCTTCTTCGCTGTTCTTTACGGCCAGAAAACCCAGATTAAACCCTCCTCTGGTATAAAACTGCTGATCCCCGTAAAACATTTGGTCAAACAGCGGTTCCGGCGCCAGTCTGTGCGGCGTAACTACAATATCATGCTCCCGTAAAAACGCCTTTAGCGGTTCCAAAGAATGGCACACCAGCATATCCGGATCTAAATATATGATTTCTTCCGCATTCGTCCTCCGCAGAAGTTCCAATGCCGCCCAGCCTTTAACGGCCGTGCATAACTCCGTAACATCATGAAGAAAAATCCAGAATTCTCTGGACATATCCAATGTCAGTTCGATCTCCTCCGACAACAAAATCCCGTCAAACGGCTCGTCCTCTATCCGGAATCCTCTCGGTATCTCATCCGACAATACAATATAAAGCTTTGCCGTGGGATTCCACTTTTTCAAAGAATATCCCAACACCCTCGCTTTCGGCAGATATGCCGCATTCACACTCGTATAAAATAGCATTATTGGAAATCCTCTTTTACAATATCCCATACGGCATCCATACTGTAGTATTTTCGAATAAATACCTGAGATTCTCTCGAAATCCGTTCCAACTTTGCCGTATCATGATACAAAGTCAATACCTGTTCTGCAAATCCCTGAGCTTCGTCCTGAACCGTCAATATATTCTCAGCATGTAAAATTCCTTCCGCCCCAATCGCCGTCGTAACCACCGGTATGCCGTAATAAATCGCTTCAATCACCTTTCCCTTCACTCCGGCGCCGTAACGGAGAGGCACCACCGCCATACGGCAATTCCTATACAGCTCCGCCAGCTCTTCATCGCTCACAAAACCCTTTACGACTACACCGTCTCCGGACAGGGCCCGGATCTCCTCCGGGACATGAGAACCTACAATATAAAACGGTATCCTCTCCTCCTTACAGATAAGCGGATAAATCTCATTCACAAACCACAAGACCGCGTCTGCGTTCGGCGGATGCCCGAAGCCCCCCACAAACAAAAATCCCTCGCGCTCGGCAAAATTCAAATTAACATTTTCAATAAATCGATCAAAGGTATAAGCGGTAATCGCCTTTACCCGTATAGACGGATCGATCTCATGAATCGCTTCCTCTTCCACATGGGAAGGATAATAAGAAACTTCCGCCTTCCGCATGATCTCCAGCTCCGTACATTTCCAATAATCGGAGTTTTCTTTGTGTTTTACGTCCCCCGTCAGTTCATATTCTCTTCTTTCCCGCAAAAAATGAAGATCATGGCCATAATAAATTATCTTGATATCTGTATTCTCTTTTATGAAATCAATATACTTTACCGTAATATGAGGACGATTCGCATATACGATGTCAATATTATCGCGGTTCTCCAAAATCCAGTCAAAGATAGTTTCCCGGTATTCCACGCCATATAACACCTCAATCCCCATTTGCTCCAGCATGGAAGTATAAGGCTCCCTGTTATAGAAATTGTCTCCCAGAAATTTGACCAGATATCCCTTTTTCACAAACATTTTAAGATATTGAAACGTCGTTCTGGAGCCTGCATCCCTGTCAAATTCAGGCACATAGTGATCAATAACCAAAATCACTTTACGTCCACGGATTCGGTCTCTGCACAGGATATTAGCCGGACGTAATTTTTTTTGCGGAAGCTGAAGCATCTCCGCATGCCATTTCTTTTCCAGCTTCTCCGTATTCTCTACCTGATATTTTTTCAAACCGACACTGCTGTTCACATCCGTCCCATTTGAAATCCCTTCAAAATGGACTACCACCGACTTCGGCTGATACATCACCCGATAGCCTGCTTTTCGCACTTCAAACGCCAGATCCGAATCTTCACAATACGCCGGTACATAACGCTCGTCAAAGCCTCCCAGCTTTTTCCATAATTTTACGGAAAGCATAATCGACGCACCGGAAATATAATCCGCCTCACGCACATAATTATACTGAGGCTTTTCACAATCGTCCCCTCTCCCGTAATTGCATCCGGAACCATCCTGCCAAATGATACCGCCTGCCTCCTGAAGCACCCAATTAGGATAAACTAATTTCGAACCGACCATTCCGATTCGATCATCGGATTCGATCAGCTCCACCAGTGAAGACAGCCAGTTCTCCGTTACCTGCGTATCATTATTCAAAAACAGAATATATTCTCCCTCAGCTTGTTCCGCCGCATGGTTGCAGTTGCGAAGAAACCCCATATTTTCCGTATTTCTTACGACGCGTATCCCTTTTACATACAGAGAAATCTCTTTGGTCCCATCCGTCGAAACATCATCGGCCAAAATGATTTCATATGGCACGTCCCGGGTATTTTCTTTAATAGATTTCAAGCAGGCGAACGTATATTCGATCTGATTGTAAACCGGTATCACAATCGAAACCAGCGGCTTCTCCTGCTCCGGAAATGTCAATAAACCATGTTTGATATACAAAATATCCAAAATGCCGTCGCCCGCCGAAAATTTCTTCTGCTTAATCTCCGACCAGAGCCTGTAGGATCTTCCCGGATAACGAATCGTCCGCAGGACCGTGCCGACTGCACGCCTTCTTCTGGAACCTTTCGGCATAATCCGTTTAGGCAAATTCTTTATTCCCTGCACCAGCTTTTTTATTCCTTTAATCAACGGACGAACTCCGGGAATATTTTTTATCCGGTGCAGTAAACGTAATTGCTGATTTTGCTGCGCTATGATATTTTCCAAATTATAAATATGATTATCCTTCAATCGAAGATCTTCACGTTCCCCCCGCAACTGGCTTTTCAGAATCCGATTCTCCTCTTTTAGCTTCTGGTTTTCTAACTGCAGTAATTCCAGTTCTCCCATACCTTTCCTGCTGTTCCTTTCCTCTTCCATAAAATCAATTTTGCAATTTCCCGGCTTCTTCTCTCTTATATTTTCTGAATGTTTCCAGCGCCGCCTGAACCGTCACTTCCGGAATCACAACTCCTCTTTCATACTTTTTCACCCGCTCCGCCTGCGCGCCCAGATTAAACACCACAACCGGAAGTCCCATCTGAATCCCCTCTTCCGTTGTATAGGAAAAAGTTTCCGGGCAAATCGACGGTATCCAGATAACATCGATATCATACTTTTGTATCCATTCTCCCAATTCTTCCTTCCTGTACGGCCCGGTTACCGTTACATTGTCGCTCAAAATCTCTTCCGTTGTACTCCCAAGAATAATAATCCGAAAATCTTTCTCTTTCTCCGCCAGCTCTTCCGCCGCTTCCCGGACAATGTCCAGACCTTTATGGCGATTAATCAAGCCTAAAATTCCTATATTAAAGGTCTTCGTCTTTTTCTTTCTCTCTCCCAGTTTCCTCAGATAATCCACTTTATGAGGCAGAACCTGAACCCGTTTCCAGGCATCCGCTTCCAACCCGGAATCTTCTAACGACGTTTCCTTTATAAACGGATACGCTCTCTGAAGCAACCCCGCCGTACTCTCGGAAAAGGCAACGATCCGGTCACTGCATTTTAAAAGCCGCCCCCAAAGCCGCCTCCACTCATCAATATCCCGGCATGCCGTCAAATTCGCTTCGTTCTTCGCCAGGCACTCGTTACAATGACTGAAATCCTCCAATCCGCAATATGCAAATTCCTCATTCAAAAGATTGACCGAAGGGCAGATCGCGTAATAGTCATGCAGCAACATGGTAAGCATAAGACCGTATTCTTTCTTTTTCCGCAAAATCTCTTCTATCAACGCCGGAAGTTCCGGATATGTTACCAGTTCATTGATCACGATCTCTTTGATCCGGCCGTATCGAAACAGCAATTCCCAGTCTTCCAGATGATTCATCGTATAATTCAAGCAAATCTCCCCGCACCGATAAGACAGCAGATATCCTTTTTCCACCGAATACCGGAGAAGCCAGCTTGCATCCCCCTCCTCCCATTCCCTGCGGACACGCGTTTCCAGATAATGACTTGCGCCGCCGCCGATCGAATGGTCCAGATAAAACCTTGTTCTCTTAATGCAAAAAAGTGTGTTTAATTGCCAGATCGCCAGATCCCGAAACTCTTTCGCCGGATCCCGTTCAAAATGTCTGGCCAGTTTCTGCGAATAATCCGGATAACGCTCCTGGAGGATCCTCGCGTTCGTCTCCAGATACCTTTTTTTATCCTCCGATAAAAAGCTTCCCCCATGTTTATGATAAACGAATAAATTCTCCACCATGACATTCTGATATCCGGCCTTTTCCGCCCGCAGACACCAGTCGTTTTCTTCTCCATATCCTTTCCCAAATGTTTCCTCGTCAAACAAACCCACATCGCGGATCGCCTTTAAACTCATCCCCATACAAAACCCAACCCCTGTCGGCAATTCTGCATAAGCCGGCCGAAAACTTCGAAATACAGAATCGACCGCTTCCAGAGATAATCCCTGAAACATCTTGTTGTCTTCATTGATCCTGGGAAAACTGCATATCGTTCCGCAAGTTGTAAACGGTGTGGAAGACGCCACTTTTTCCCCCTTCAGAATCGGGTACATCAGACGTTCCAGCCAAAATTCCGGCAATTCCACATCCGTGTTCACCAGAGCGACCGGATGTTTCGCCAGAGACAACGCAATATTTACCGACCGGACGAATCCCAAATTTTCCGGATTCCTTTTTAAGATTACAGAAAAATTCTTTTCCTCCAAATCTTTCAGATATTCCTGTACCTCCGGATCCGAACTGCAATCGTCTACCACGATCAGCCGATAATCCATCCCTGTTTTAGGGATCGTCGCAAACAATGCGGGTAAATATGACATCCCGTTATATACCGGGACGATAACGTCGATCATTTCTTCCGGGAGCGCCAGTCGATCCGTCGAAAACCGTATCATTCTTTTTTCTACGACTTCTTTCAGCTCCGGTCCGTTCTCATGAAGCGGACGGATACAAAAAACGGTTTCCTTCTCTCCCGAATTCTTCAAAAACTCGGCTAAAAAAATGGTTTTTTCTTTCCCCTTTATTCGAAAAACCAGCTCCGCCCGAACCGTTTCCCCGGAATCGATCTTATCCTGAACGGAAAAACCGCTCCACAGGGCATTGCGGGTTCCCATCGCCTGTTCTACATCCGACCGTTGGATCCAGGATAACTTTCTTCTTCGGCACTCCTGTCCGGACGTGTAAACGATTTCTATTTCCCTAATCGGTTCTTCATATCCGGCCACCCATCCCCGGCACAAAAAGCAATTCCCGTCCTTCTCGCACAATTCCAGATTATAACGATATCCGATAAATTTTTCCTGTTTTATCGCTCTTGCCTTTTGTCTCAGTCCATTCCACCACATAAAGATACCCGCTATTCGGCCTCCTCTATATCTGATACGCCTCACACACCTCTTCCGCGTCCCCAAACATCTTCACGACGCCGTCCTCAATCCACACGACCCGATGGCACATCTCCCGAATCTGAGACAGCATATGCGACACGAACAGCACGGTCGTGCCCCCGCTCATCAGCTCCAGCATCCGGGCCTTGCTCTTGGCCTGAAAATTCTCGTCGCCCACCGCCAGGATCTCGTCCACGATCAGGATCTCCGGCTGCACCACCGTGGCGATCGAAAAAGCCAGGCGCATCAGCATACCGGAAGAGTAGTTCCGGATCGGCACGTCGATAAACTCCCCCAGTTCCGAGAAGGCCAGAATCTCCTCAAACTTCGATTCCAGGAAATCTTTCGAATATCCCAGGATCGCCCCGTTTAAAAATACGTTTTCCCGGCCGCTCAAATCATAGTCAAAACCGGATCCAAGCTCCAGCATGGGAACGATATTGCCGTTCACCTGAATGGTTCCTTTTGTCGGCTTTAATATGCCAGAAATCATTTTTAAGAGCGTGCTTTTCCCCGCTCCGTTGCGGCCGATAATCCCGACCACCTCGCCCTTTTCCACATCGAAACTGACGTCCTTCAGCGCCCAGAACTCCTTGCGCTCCAGTTTTCCTTTCGCCACGGCCACCAGATATTCTTTAATGCTGCTGATCCGGTCATTCGCCATATTAAAACGCATCGCCGCATGCTCCACCTGTATCATCTGCATACGTCTCCCCCTTAAATATACAGGACAAATTTGTCCTGGGTCCTGCGGAATACCACGCTCCCGACCAGCAACGTGACGCCCGCAAACAGCGCGCAGGCCAGGAATTGCCTGGGACTCGGCGCCATCCCGTCGATAATGATCGTCCGCATAAAGGTGATATAATAATACATGGGATTGACCCTCTCAAACTGTTTTAAAAACTCCGGCAGGATATCCATCGAATACATGATCGGCGTGGCGTACATCCAGGCCGTCGTGAATACGCCCCACAAAAACTGCATATCCCGGAAAAACACCATCAGGCTGGATAGAATAAAAGCCACCCCGATCATAAACATAATCTGGCACACCAGATCGTAAGGAATCAGCAACCACGACCAGTGAGGAACCAGCCCGGTGATCAGCGCCACGATCAGCAGGGGAATCATGGAAAGCAGAAGATTGATCGAAGTGGAAAATACTTTGGATACCGGATAAATGTACTTGGGCACATAGACTTTTGTGATCAGGGACGCATTCCCGGTGATCGAGCTCATGGCCTGGGTGGTCGTATCCGACATCCCGTTAAATAACACAATACCCGTCAATAAATAGACCGCGTAGTTGTCTACCCGAAATTTAAATAAATTCACAAATACGGCGTACTGAATCAACATCATCAACAGCGGATTCAAGAAACTCCAAAATACCCCTAAAACGGATCTCTTATACTTTGTCTTAAAATCCCTGGCGATCAGTTGGTCAAGCAGAAACCAGTACCGCTCCACGGTCCCGGCAAACTTTAGTCCTAATGTCTGCCGGCCTTTCTTCCCGGCCGCCAGCTGGCCCGCACAATACAGAAACAGAAGCGCAAAGCCAATACCAAATCCAATATAATAACGAACCGCGCCGCCCGAAATATCCGCCCCGCTCACCGTAAAATTCAGAGCCGTCGGCCCGGCCTGCCCTCCTACCGTCAGAGTTCCCGCACCCGGCGCGTCGCCGTTTTGACAGAGCAGTCCGATCTGATTCTCCTCCCGCCCGGCCTGCGCGTCGGTATACACTTTCAAAGCCAGCTCCTGTCCCTTATAAGCGTCCACATCGACGCCAAGCCGGAAACTCCGCCATGCCTCGTCCGTCAGATTCTGAACCTCGCACGTCGCCCGCGCCAGAATCTCCCCGGTCTTCGGCACGACCAGTTCCACATAAACGTCGCTTCCGCTTCTGGTCGGATAACCAAACGTTGTCAGCCGCAGGGAGACTTCATTGATCCGGTCGTTGACCACCGTAAAATTCTGAAGAGCGTAATGTTCTTCCGTCAAAGCCTCCGTGCGGGCCTCGGCCACCGTCGCGATCCCCTGCTCGCCCGTCTCGGCGTAATTGATATGCTCATGGGCCAACAGACAGAAGACAACCGCGCACAGCGCGTAGATTCCCAGCAGACAGCCGCAGATCTTTTTCCATTTTTTATCCATATATCCGAACCCCTGCGATTTTAAAATTGAAACGCGCTTTTCAGGCCTTCCCATTTCCGATCCTTTTCGGAAATGATCAGTTCCTGCCCGGCTTCAACCGGCCACTCGATTCCGATATCCGGGTCATTCCAGGCAATCCCGCCTTCATCGCCCGGATGATAGAAATCCGTGCATTTATAAGCGAACTCCGCCTCGTCGGACAATACCAGGAAGCCGTGGGCAAACCCTTCCGGGATATAGAACTGCTTTTTATTCTCGGCGCTCAGCTCCACGCCGTACCATGCCCCATACGTCGCGGAACCGGCTCTTAAATCCACCGCCACATCGAATACCGCCCCCCTGACCGCGCGTACCAGCTTCCCCTGCGGAAATTGCTTCTGATAATGAAGCCCTCTTAAAACCCCTTTCACGGACATGGACTGGTTATCCTGAACGAACAGCATGTCCAGACCCTCCGCTTTCATATCGTTATAGTTATACGTCTCGACAAAATAACCTCTCTCATCCCTGAACACGGTAGGTTCAATCACGCAAAGTCCTTCGATCCCGCATCTCGTTACTTTAATCTTTCCCATTTTTTTATCCTTCCTACTTTAAAAATCATTCAAAAATACCGATAAATACCCATAATATGGCTTAGTATATCATACTTACCTTTGTTTTACAAGATTGTGAATCCGTGCCAGACCGGCCGCGCCACGGCATTCCGCCTTATGCTTTCCTCGCGAAATCCGCCCGCTCCAGCGACAGATTCGGATTGTAACAGGGATCTCCCGCCACCAGAATGTCCCGCCATTTCTCGCGAAACTTTGCGGATTCCTCCGCAAAACGCAGCCGTTTCTCCTCCGTATCTTCATAGCCCCTGGATTTCGATTCAAAATGAAACCATTCCGAATCCGGCAAATAGACGGTTCTTTTCCCGTTCTCCTTTATTTTCAGGCAATAATCAATATCGTTGAACGCAACCCGGAAGGCCTCGGAAAAACCGCCGGCCTCCTCAAACGCATCCCGGCCGCTCATCAGACAGGCCCCCGTCACCGCGCTGACATCCTGCGCCAGCACGGCCCGCCTCTCATACCCGACGTATGCGCCCGGCATCGTGATAAACGCGTGCCCGGCCGTGCCGCCGTAGCCGATCACCACCCCGGCATGCTGAATGCTTCCGTCCGCGTAATACAGCTTCGCCCCCACGGCGCCCACGCCCGGGCACCGACAGTAATCCGCCATCCGGCCGATCGCGGCCGGGCTGATCAGCTCCGTATCGTTGTTCAAAAACAGAAGATACTCCCCCTTCGCGAATCCGACCCCGTAATTATTGATTTTTGAATAATGGAATTCTCCCTCCCAGGTCACCAGACGGACGCGGGCATCCTTTTCTTGCAGACGCCGGTAATTTTCAAACGTCTCTTCTCTCTCACTGCTGTTCTCTACAATTATAATCTCGTAATCCTGGTATTCCGACCTCTGCAGAATGGAATCCACACAGCGGTTTAAGTCGTCCGCATGATCCTTGTTCGGTATGATGATCGACACCAGCGGCCGGCCCTGCCAGTGAAATTCCGTCCGCCAGGTGCCCGCCCACCGGCCTTTCACCGCCCGGGCAGGCAGGCCTTCCCTCCGGTAATGTTCGGTCAGTAACACCGGGCCTTCCCGCCACGCCTCCGCCGTTCTTTTCCATTCTTTCCAGAAAACGCGGCGCCGATCATGATAGAGTATCCGCGGAATGTGAAGGATCTTTTCCGCCCGCTCTGTACACCAAAGGAGCAGGCCGTAAGTCCATCCGGCCCCGGCGGCGGCGATCCCGCATTTTTTTTCCGCCTGCTCTTTCTCACCGGGCCTCTGCACGGCGCTCGTCCACAGCTCCCGTTTCAGCGCAAACGCGCGGCGGATATAATCGCAGGACGCAAACAGTTCCTCGTTATAATCCGGCTTAAAATGCGGCCGGACCGGAAGTCTTCGCCACACGGTCCGTTCGTCCTCATCCGTATACAAAAAATCGGCCGAAGGATCTTTTTCTATGACCCCAGTCAAAATCTCCAGGCCGTCCGCCGCCAGCACGTCCCCGTCCGCCGGAAACAACGCGTAATCGCCCGAGGCAGCCTGCCGGGCCTCTTCTAATGTTTTGACACACAAAAGTCTCCAATTTGTATACGTCTGGCGTCCCCACTGCCGCAGCCGCCTCCTGCGCCGACCGGCGCCGGCGCCGTTTTCTTCTATATAAATAATGTCCCAAAAAACCGTATCCCGCCAAGCGGACCCCGTTTGCTTTTCGGCCCTTTTTGTCTCCGTCTTCCGATACCATTCCCTGTAAGCTCTGTTTTCTTTTCCCGACAGCCGGGCCAGCGTATCCCGCCCGCCGCAGACGCGAATCCTGATCATTTCCTCTTTTAACAGGGCTTTTATTGTCGCAAACATATGAACATGTCTCCCTTCCGCCGCCTTTAATTCTCCCGTTTTACTCTTGAGTCAATCTTAGCATTCCCCCCCGCCTTGTCAAGCGAAAGCCGCCCAAAGATCCGTCCCATTCCTCAAAACCGTCGGAAATCATGCAAAAATAACGTTTCTCTGCGCATACTATAAGCAAATCCACTGACAAGGAGGACCCGCATTGAAATATGCAGTGATTGACATAGGCTCCAACACGATTCGCCTGTGCGTTTACCAAATAGAAGAAACACAATTTCATCTGCTTTTTTCGGAAAAAGCCATGGCCGGCCTGGCCGGTTATGTGAAAAAGGGGATTCTCTCCCCGGCCGGTATTCAAAGGGCCTGCGCGGCGCTTACGCGTTTCAAAGAACTCCTGACACAATTTGACATCGATCATATCTTTGCCTTTGCCACGGCTTCTTTGAGAAACATCACAAACACCGAGGAAGCGCTCCGGCAGATTCACGCGCAGACCGGATTCTCCGTCGATCTGATTTCCGGCCGGGAGGAAGCGATTCTGGATTACCGGGGAAGTCTTCACGACCAGGGCCTGCCGTCCGGCCTGCTCGTCGACATCGGCGGAGGCAGCACGGAACTCGCCGTTTTTGAACAGGAACAAATCCGGCTCGCGGAAAGCCTTCCCATCGGCTCTTTGAGCCTTCACACTCAGTATGTCCGGAAATTCCTCCCCAATGCCGAAGAACAAAACCGGATTCGCAAAAAAATCCAGCAGGAATGGAACCGGTTAAAAGACGGAGAATCCGCAAGCCGATTATCCGAATTTCTTCCGCATGAACCGGAAATCTGCGGCGTCGGAGGGACCGTCCGCGCCGCCCTAAAACTGATCAATACCGATTACCGGCTCCCTTACGACAACCGGCAGTTCACGGCAAGGCAACTTCACACGCTCACCGAGGAATTATGCCTGCGGAACAAAGAAGCCCGAACCCGAATCCTGCGCCACTGCCCGGACCGCGTTCATACGATTCTCCCGGGGCTCCTGATTCTGGACACGCTCGTCCAGAAAACCGGCGGGCGCCGCGTCACGGTCAGCCGCTTCGGCGTGAGGGAGGGGTATCTATGCAAACAACTCGAAATGTCCAAGGAAAGTCAATAAAATCCGGCGAACCGCCAAAAACGGCTCTTCCCGGCGGCCCGGACCTGACCTACACCGCAAACCGGGAACTCTCCTGGCTGACCTTTAATCAAAGAATCCTGGAGGAAGCGGGCGACTCGCGGACGCCTCTTCTTGAACGTTTAAAATTTATCTCTATTTTTACCCGCAATCTGGACGAGTTTTTTATGGTACGGGTCGGGAAACTCGCCGCGCGCGAGGAAGCAAAACCGGACGCACGGGACAACAAAAGCGGCCGCACGCCCGGCGAGCAGCGAAAAGCCGTCTGTCGGGCCGTTTTGCCCCTGCTAAAAAAACGGGACCGCCTTTATCGGGAAATCATCCGGGAACTCCGGGCGCACGATCTCGCCTTCCCATCCTCCTTCGAGCGGAGCGAAAAGGACGACGTTTCCCTTAACAACGATTTCAAAACCTTCGTCGAACCGCGGCTTGTTCTTTCCATATTATGCCCGGACGAACCCGAAAACCGGACGACGTTTCCCTCTTTCGCCGGCAAAACGCTCTATGGAGCGGCCTTTTTGCAAGACAAAGCCGGCCGGCGTTTTCTGGGCGTCGCCGCCGTCCCCGCCGGTCTCCCGGCCGTATTTCCCCTGCCGGACGCACCCGGCCGTTACGTCCGCACCGAAGAGCTGGTCTCCTCCCATATGGAAGAACTCTTCCCTGCGTACCGAATCGAAAACCGGGCCGTTTTCGCCGTCACCCACCGCGCCCCCCTTTGCGGTGAAGCCAAAGAAACGGAGGATTCCCGGAACGAAATCGTCCGCCTCCTTAAAACGCGCGCTGATCAAAAAGCGGTCCGTTTAGAGATCGGAGGCAAAAGAAATACGGAACTGGAAACCGTTTTACGCGAAATGCTGGGACTCTCACCCGAACAGGTCTTTTACTGCCGCTGCCCGCTTCTTGCGGAAAGCATTTTCCCAGCGGCTCTCCACAGCCGTCCGACCCTTACCTACCCGCCCTTTTGTCCCCGCGAACCGTCCTGGTTTTTAAAAGACAGACCCGTCAAACAGCAGGTCCGCCAAAAAGACCGCCTGATCTTCTATCCGTTCGAATCCATGGAACCTTTTCTGCGGCTTTTAAAAGAATCCGCCTCGGATCCGGACGTCGCATCCATCCAGATCACCCTGTACCGGCTGGCCCCCGATTCCCGGGTAATCCGCGAGCTCTGCCTGGCCGCCGAAAACGGCAAACGGGTCACGGTGCTGGTCGAGTTGCGGGCGCGTTTCGACGAAGTCAACAACCTGCGCTGGGCCGAAGAACTCTCGCGGGCGGGATGCCGCGTCCTCTACGGACCAAAATATTTAAAATGCCACGCCAAACTCTGTCTGATCACGTTCCGAAACCGGCGAAAAAAACGATATATCACCCAAACCGGCACCGGCAACTATAACGAAGAAACCGCGGCTCTCTATACCGACCTCTGCCTTTTTACCGCCAACCGGGATATCGGCCGGGACGCGGCCAGATTTTTCCGAAACATGGAGCGCCCTCAAAACGCCTCCTACCGGCAGCTCCTGGTATCCCCGCGCTCCTTAAAGCCGGCTCTTCTGAACCTTTTTGACCGGGAGATCCGAAAGGGCGAACGGGGGCTTATCCGAATCAAGGCCAACGCCCTGACCGAACGGGAGCTGATCGACAAACTGTCGGAAGCCTCCAACGCCGGCGTAAAAATCCATCTTTTTCTGCGCAGCATCTGCTGCCTGCGCCCCGGTATCCCCGGAAAAACCGCCAATATCACCGTAACCGGCATCGTAGGACGTTTCCTGGAGCACTCGCGCATCTATTGCTTCGGCCCGGACGAAGATTGCAGACTCTATCTCTCCTCCGCGGATCTGATGGGACGGAATATGAGCCGCCGGGTGGAAGTCGCCTGCCCCGTCCTGGATCCGGATCTGAAAAAGAATCTGCTCCGGCTCCTTACGCTGTTAAAAAACGACAACCAAAAAGCCCGGCTCCTTATGCCGGACGGAACTTATCGAAAAATCGAGAACGGAGCACCTCCCGTAGACAGCCAGGAACAGCTTCGCAATGCCTTGACATTACAATAAATAAGTTGTATTATTACAAAATAAAGGAGGAGGTGAAACCCTTGATATTGCATCATTATCAATCCAAATCCGGAAAAGACCTCATCTTGGAGTATATAAAATCACTGCCGGACAATGAACAGATTGATGGATTTTCCGTACTGGAAGCTTTAGAAAATGATGAAATAGATAAAATAAAATTTAAGCGTTGGAATAAGAAAATATATGAAGTATACTTTTATAAAAGTAACCGTATATTTTATGTAGTAGCGGATGGGGAGAATATGTATCTGCTTCACGCATGTCGAAAGCAAAAAAATCAAACCGAAAAAAAGGACAAAGAAATCGTTACGAAACGGGCAAAGGAAATCGGAAAAATATTAGAGAAAACATTTATATAATATTCAGGAGATGACAGTATGCCATTTATACAAGTTGACATCGAAAAAGAAATAAAAAAACATTGCAAAGAATCCGCCTCATTTAAAAAAGCATGGGACGAAAGCAGAGAAGAATATAAACTGATTGGTGAAATGATTCGTCTACGAAAAAAAGAAAAGATCACTCAAAGCAGACTCGCAGAAATTACAGGCAACAAGCAACAGGTTATTTCAAGAATCGAAAAAAAAGAAAACAGTCCGTCATTAAGAACATTCTGCAATATATTAAACGCTCTGGGGTATGAATTACAGATTATAAAGAAATCGAATATTTAGACAACTCTACCGTCGCTTGACAAGAGCATACACGCCCTTGTCAAGCGACGGTACCAGCCATAAGACAAAAATATTTCCTACTTCCTCTCCTCCTTGCAGATCAGATTCACCATCAATTCATAATTCTGCCGGTCCTTCTTCACGATCACTTCCAAAATCGCGCCGCACACCAGCATGAGCAGAGACACGACCATCAACAGACCCGCCACGATCAGAGTCGGGAACCGCCCCACCAGGCCGGTTCGAATGTACTCCGTAAAAACCGGAATAAACAGGATAACCGCGGCGGCGGCAGACAAAACGGCAAAAACGGAGAAAAACCACATCGGCTTATAGTCACGGAAAAGGGCCGCGATCGTCCCCAGGACCCGGACCCCGTCCGATACGGTGTCCAGCTTGGAATAACTGCCGGCCGGGCGGTCCCGGTAAGCCACCGGCACCTCCCGGATAAAATAATTTTTGTCCAGCGCATGTATCGTCATCTCCGTCTCGATCTCAAACCCTTTGGACAACACCGGAAACGTCTTGACAAACCGGCGGTTAAAAGCCCGGTAGCCGGTCATAATATCCCGGACGTCGCTGTGAAAAAGCCAGTTGATCAGGCGTCTTACCAGCACGTTCCCCGAATTGTGAAACAGACGCTTATTCTCCTGAAAATACGTGGACGACAGCCGGTCGCCGTTGACCATATCCGCCTTTCCGGCCAGGATCATATCGCACATCTCCCTGGCATTCTCGGCCGGATAGGTATCGTCCCCGTCCGCCATCACATAACAATCCGCCTCCACGTCCCGGAACATGGCCCGGATCACGTTTCCTTTTCCCTGCTTATATTCGTGACGGACGACGGCACCGGCCTGCTTCGCCAGTACGTCCGTCCCGTCCGTCGAATTATTGTCATAGACATAAATATCCGCTTCCGGCAGAGCCTTGCGAAAATCCGACACGACTTTCTGAACGGTCAGGCTTTCATTATAGCAGGGTATCAGCACCGCAATTTTTTTATTTTCCATTGAAATCATCCTCTTAAAAACACGAAGGGAGCACGATCATCGTTAAAACGGCCCCGAACAACACCAGATCCAGCGTCAGGAGCAAAAAGCGGTTATAAGCCTTCTCGCTGAACGTATTCTTCAGCCGGGGCTGATTCAAAATCAGATACAGCGGAAGGAGCAAAGGCAGGTAATAACGCCCCTGAACGCCGGCGATCACGGTCTTCCCCACCTCCGTATACGCCATATAAAGCCCCGTCCACACGAGAGCCGCCGACGCGCCGCACAGTAAAAACATCCAGACCTTGCGGCCCGCGCAAAGCACGGCCGGGTTCTCCGGTTTTAAAATCCGTCCGTCCCGATACGTGTCCGTAAACACGACCGCCGCGGCCAGAATATAAAACCAGTGGGCGAACGGCACGCCTCCCAAATGCCCCATCAGGCCGAATACCGACATTCCGGCCAGATAATCCGGCGCCGTATTCCAGATATTGGCGATCAAGACTTTCGCGTAAGCCACCGGATTCCCCAGGATATAGCTCATCTGGCTTACGCTGCTGGTATCGCCGCCCCTGAAATCCGCCACCTCCTGCCCCGCCACCAGCGTAGGCAGCACAAAAGTCGCCACCAGGAAAAGAAACGCCAGCACCACGCCGCCCCGCACGAGCCGGGCCTGCTTCTTATCCTTAAATTTCCCGGCTGGCAGCGCCAAAGCCGTCAGGACCAGCGGCGCGTAAACCGCCTTGCTGATCATGCCGAACAAAAACACGAATCCGGTCAGGAAAAACGTCTTCCAGGACAACGCTTCCTCCGGCGTCAAAATCTCTTTCAGCGTGATCGCCAGGCCCAAAGCCGTAAACGCAATCACCGTGGCGTCATACGAGTATGTGCAGGCCAGAAACAGCGTCGTCGGCATCAGGCCGATCATCGTCAGGATCCGTTTCCCGATCGGAATCATCCGGATTGCGAAATACATCACCGCCGCATACAGGAACAGATTCCCGAAACGGCCCATCTGATAAATCACCGTAAAAGGAAGATGCAGGAGACGCCCGATCCTGAGCATCAGGGCCGGCAGAAGATACGCCGGCGTGTACTGCCCGGCCGCCGCCACGCCCCGGTTCGTCGCCCCCGCGTAAGGGTCGCAGTGGCGGTTCACAAAATCGTGCAGCTCTTCCCTCTCCTCCCGGGTATCCGGCAGATTCAAAGGCCAGGTCATCCGGCCGCACGTCATATAAGCCTCGATTACCGTGTCGGTCTTCGTGGAAGCCGGGAAATACGACGTCTGCCAGGAGCGGAAAAAATGCATCTCCTCATCCCAGCCGACCTTCGTCGCCGGCAAAAGCAAAACGATCAGGCTTCCCACGGAAAGTACCGTCACCAGAAAACCGATCTCGATCCGTTGGCCGATCCGGTCGGCGCACACCAGATAAAAAACGGCCAGGCCGACGATTACCCAGATAAAAAGCGCCCGCGTCCAGTGAAAAGACGCCTCGTTTTTCACGAAAAAGCGGGAGATTGCGAAGGGACCGCGGCTCGTGACCTCCTCGATCTTCGGCTCCGCCTCCTCCAGCACCATCACGCTGCCCGAAGTCACATGAATCCGGATTTCCTTCACGTTTTTCCGGAGGCTGATAACCGAAGACGTAAGCATCGCGCTGTTGTCGTCGGAAATGATTTCCGTCACCTCGTCGCCGTAAACGTTTTCCGCCGTCACGATCAGTTCCGCACTCATGGTTCCGCCGGCGCTGAAATCGTACCCGAACTTGTCCACATACCGGTTCAGAGTGATCGTTACCCAGCCCTCCTCCCCGTAAAGTACCAGACCCTTATCCGTCAGACACAGATCGCGCTCCACCCGCACCGCGTCCGAAGAGACCGGAATCTCCGTGATACCCTTCTCCCCGGCCGGAAGGGACATCACCTTCCCGTTCAGGCACAATTCCACAAAAATCCCCAAAAACAGGACGATCACACCGGCAGCGATCCCGACCGCCTTTTTCGATTTCAAAAGAGCTTTCCATTTTTCCATTTTTTAACCTATCTCCGCGCCAAAATTTTCATATACCCCAGAATAATCCAGTTCCTCGCGGCGCGCCAGAATACGCTGAACGCCGCCTCGGCCCCGTTCAGAGAAAACGCGCCGCCTTCGCGGTATTTTTCCACCAAGCGCCTATGCTCCGCCGTATAAATCCGCCTCCCGGAACCGATCATCCGACCCGTGTTCGAATCGTTTCGAACCAGAAAACCGGACAGTTTTTCTTTGCGGAAAGCCACCTTCCCCAGAGAAGCCAACTTCAACCACAGATCAAAATCCAGGATATAAACAATCTCTTCGTCGAATCCTCCCACCCGTTCAAAATCCGCCTTCCGAAAAAGCGCGCAGACCGGATTTCCGAAAAAATTATTGAACAAAAGCGAAGCTTTCGCCACCTTCGCGCCGTCATGAACGCCCGCCGCCGGCCAATGCGCATAACTCCCGGTCACGCGCCCCTCCTCGTTGATCAGGTCGGTCCCGCATATGCTCAGACGAACCTCCGGGTCTTTAAGCAGAGGCGGCAGCGTCTTTTTCAGACAGTCCGGATAAACCAGATCATCCGCCGGTATCAGCTTGACATACTCGCCCCGCGCTTCCTTTACACACTTATTCCAGTTTCCCGTCATCCCCAGATTCGTCTCGTTTACCAACACGCGCAGGCGCCCGTCCTCCGACGCCAGCCTCCGCAAAACCGGCACCGTCTCATCCTCCGATCCGTCGTCCACCACCAGGACTTCCAGATTCGGCCAGTCCGACTTCAGAGCGGCCCTCACGGTTTTCTCAATGTAGCGGGCGCTGTTATAGGCCGGTATACAGATACTCACCAAAGGTTTTTCCATTCTTCCTTACCCCTCCCAATACCTTTTGTTCCAGCTCAGACGGCGAACCAGCGCTTTCGGCAGCCTGTCATAGCGCTTTCCCAGCAAATACCCCATATATTTGCAGCCGCTCGTCACAAACAGCCCGGGAATGAGATACGGCTTCCCCTGGCGAGCCAGATAAACCGCCGTTTTCTTCACCAGGCGGATTCCCTCGCTCTCCGAACGGATCCCGGCGAACACCTCCGGGTGCTGCTTCTGGGAAACCGCCAGATCAAAATTCCGGTGAAACTGTTCTTTCGGGCTGTAATTATGGGAATGAATCACCCGGGCTTCCGCCACGTAGGCAACGGCATAGCCGAGCCGGATCAGATGACCCGCATAAATCATGTCCTCATTGAAAATCGTCCGGTTTTCAAACCCGCCCTGAGAACGAAAAATATCCATCCGGTAAGCCGCGCACACATTGGAAGCAAAAAAAGTCTTGATCCCCAACGCGTTTAAATCTTTCCTGGTTTTGAGCCGGCTCTTCGGCGGATAATTGAAAATCCGGGTAAAACGCTCGGCCGGACGGCAGTCTTCGGTCGGAAGCTGCCTGGCGTAAGACACGGCCGTCACCGGACGACCTTTACCCGGCTTAAACCGCCTCCCCTGATCCGTATAATCGCTGCGGGGCGCATCCTCATCCACAATCTCCATCTCGCCGAAAGGCGCGATCAGCCGCTCGATCAGATGTTCGTCCGCCGGCACCGCGTCCTGCGTCAGAAACAGGCAGATATCCGCGTCGGAACAGGCCGCGCCCGCGTTCCGCGTCCCGCCGTGATCAAAATCCTCCGGCCTGAGATGGTTCACCTCAAAAACCGGAACATGGCCACCGGCATTCTCCTGCCGCAGATGTTTCCGAAAATGGCCTTCTTCCGGCAAAATCGTACCCGTATTCATAATAATAATCTTATGGATCGGATACGTCTGCCTGCGCAGCATCCGCATCAGAATATGGAATTTCTCGCCCGGACCGTAAGTCGGCACGATCACGTCAACGCTGGGACGAACAGACTTTCCCTGATTCATCGCTCATCGCTCCCCTCTAACCGAATCAATCGAATATCCTTCTGGGACATCACGCCGGGCTTTGCCCGGAGCCACCCGGCGTCCGCCTCCTCTCCCGCCGCCCAGGCCGCGATCGCCCTCGGCAGATTCACGCCGGCCATATGACTGAACGGATAGCCGCCGCCGAAGCGGGCGTTCATCTCCAGCACATAAAACTTCCCGTCCGCCCGGAACACATCCATATCCAGATTCCCGATATGACCCAGTTTTTCCGAAACCCGCTCGCCCAAAAACGCCAGTTCCGGATTCTCCACCGTAACGGCGCAATCCGTCTCCCCGGAGCGCATGGCGTATTTCATTTTTACGATCGTATTCCGGTAACGTCCGTCCAGATCATTGATGATGTCCAGGCCGTACTCCTGCCCGACCAGCTTTTCCTGAATCAGTACGCAGGCGTCCGGATCCTTTGCCGCTTCATATTTCAAATAAGAGTTTTGAATTCCCTGCTTCACCTTTTTATAAAAAACCCGCAGCTCCTCTTCATCTTCCGCTTCAAAAATGCTGAGGGACCCCATACCCCACCTGGGTTTTACGATCAGAGGCCACGACAGCTTCCCCTCCCGGCAGGCCGCCGAAGCCTCCTCCGGATCAAGGAACGTCCGCGGAGCCGGAAAACCGTTATCACAGAGAAAGGCGTACGTCTTCCATTTGTCGTTGCAGACCGCGATCACCCCGGGATCGGAAACCAGCACGCGGACCCCCGCCCGAAGGAAACGTCCTTTATTCGCCGCCAGGATCGGCAGATCGATATCAAACAGGGAGATCAGAAGCGAAATCTCATGTTCCCGGCAGTAATCAATCAGAAAAGGGATATAGTTCTCCTCATAGATTAAGGGCGTCACCACATGGGCGTCCGCCGCCGAAAAAGCCGGCGCCCGCCCGTCCGAATTGGCGGCATACACCCTGCCCCCCGCCAGCGCTTCCTTAAAATATTCCACCAAATAGCCTCTTCGCCCCGCCGATGTCAGCAGCAGATTCATCGTATCTCCTCCTCTCACAGATCATGCTCTTCCTCAAACAGCGGAAGTCCTCCCGTGTGGAGAAACAGGATCCGCTTCCCCGTAACCTTATTTTCCTCCAAATAACGTACCATCCCGTAAAAACTTTTGCCGGTATACGTCCGATCCAGCCTGAGGCCCTCCTCCGCGTACATCCTCTCGATCCAGTCCCGTTCCTCTTCCAAACTTCTCCCGTAACCGCCCTGAAGGTACTTGTCTTCCAACCGGATCTCTCCCCTGAAAACGCCGGCCTCCCCCCGCAGCTTCCGGTTCTCTTCGATCGCTTCCCGGATCTTTTGAATCGCCCGCTCTTTCTCCCTGGCTACCGAGATCCCTACGATGCGCGGACCTCCCTCATCGCGCTCCCGCCCTAAAAGAAGTCCGGCCTGCGTCGTCCCCGTGCCGGTCGCCAGAAAGAGATAATCAAAGGAAATCCCCAGCCGGCGCTCCTGTTCCCGTATCTCCGGCCAGACCTTGCGATATGCCTCGGCCGCCACGCCTCCGCCGCCTCGGCCGTATCGGTCGCCGTACACGTAATAAGGATTCCTGCCTTCGCTCCGCAGTTCTTCAAGCAGGGCCCCCAGCGTCTCCGCCACCCGGCTCTTTTTGCAGGGCACGATCCGGGCTCCGCTTTTCCTGACCCGGATTCCGTTACGGCTGACGCCTTCCTCCCCCTCTTCCCCTGCCTCCACGACCACGCAGGCCATATCGTGAGCCCGGCACATCTCGGCCACCGCCCGATTCAGGTTGGAAGACGGACTTCCGTAAGAGATTATCACGTCTTTCCCTTCCAGGACGGCCCGCCTGTAATGTTCCCCGGCGATCCGTACTTTATTGCCGCCGCCGTAACGGGGGATCTCCTCGTCGTGTTTTACAAAAATGCGGTTCCCCGCCCGCTCCTTTTCCAGACAATGGATCCGGCTGCCAAACGAAGCTTCCGCGTTTTCCCTCTCTTTTTCACACATATTCCATTCCTCTCCGAATCGCAAAGGCAGGCGCGGAAGCGATTCACCTGCGCGTTTTCTTCGTTAGCTCCCGAAGCGTATCCGTCAGGTATCGAAACGTCTCAATCTTAAAAAGCCAGGCCAGCCCCGCGTAAAAAATCATGCCCGCCGCCACCTGAATACACAGAGTCGCAAAAGCGCCAAACCCCAGGAAGGAAAGGCCGTAAACGGCCGCTCCCATAACCGCAGACAAAAGAAACGACGGCAGAAGGTCGGCCCACTGCTCTTTCAGGCTGTAGCCGAGAAGTTTCTGATTCGGCCAGGCGTTGACAAACGTGGAGATCAGCGAAACTGCCGGTTTCAAAGCCACCATCACAAAAATGCCGAACGGAATACTGATAAACAGCGCCGCGATACCGATGATCTTTTTCACGATCTCCAGCTTCAAAAACACGTCGCTGCGCCCCATCGCGTTGATCGCCTGAAGATTCGCCGTATGAATCGGCCAGAACGCGTACGACAGGCACATCAAACGCAAAAACGGCACACACGGCAGCCATTTATCGGTCAAAAGCAGCGATACCATCGGTTCGGCCACCGCCATCAGTCCCGCCATCATCGGCACCACAAGAAACGAGCTGGTCGTGATCGAGCGGCGGACCATCGCTTTCATCCGCCCCCTCTCGTCCTGGCTTGTGGACAGCGCCGGCAGCATGACCGACTGAATGGCCCCGTTGATATTGTTTACCAGAAGCTGCGGAAACTGATTTCCTTTATCATAATGAGCCAACATCTCCGAATTGTATATCTTTCCGATAATCAGTCCGTAAACATTATTGTAGACCGTATCGATCAGAGACGAGCACAGCAATTTCCAGCCGAAGGAAAACAAGACCTTTACCCGCTCCCAGGAAAATAAAAGCCCGGGCCGCCAGCGCACCGTAAACCACAAAATCACACCCGATATCAACTGATAGGAAAGCTGCTGAACCACCAGCGCCCAGACCCCGGCCCCCATAGCCGCGCAGACGATCCCCAGAAAGCCGGAGGCCGCCACGGCCCCCAGGCTGCTGAAAAACAGTTTCTGAAACTGCATCCTCCGGGAAACCACCGCCGTCTGAATCGAGGTAAACGCCCCGAAAAACAGGATCAGGGACAAAACCCGGAGAACCGGCGCAAGTTCCGGTTTGTCATAAAAACCCCCGATGGCCGGCGACGCCAGGAACAGAAGCGCATACAGGCACGCCGCCACAAAAAGGCTCAGATAAAACACGGAGGAAAAATCCACCTCGTCCGCCTCGCGTTTCTGAATCAGCGCCGTGTTGAAGCCGCTCTGCACAAAAACGTTCGCGATCGTGATAAAAATCGTGATCAGGGAAATAATCCCGTACTCATCCGGGGACAACAGTCTGGCCAGCACGATCGACACGACAAACTGAACGCCCTGGACGCCCCCGTTCTCCATAACTTTCCAGAACAACCCGGACAACACTTTATTTTTCATCCCCTCCGGGTATCCCTCATCGCCGCCCGGCGTTTTTAAACGCTTCTCTTCTTCCGACATAATCTTGTTCCTATCCGCCGGATCCCGCGATAAAGCGAAGCCGGCACGATCCGGCGCGCACGGATATACGCCCGGTCTTTCCACGACAGTTCCTTTTTTCGAATCTCTTTGTATCTGGGCGCCAGAGCCTCCCGGTAATGCTCCGCATCCAGCTCATACCCCAGCTCCATCCGCAGAAGCGTGTAAGCTACCGCGGCATGGTATTTTCCCTCCGTGTAAGCGTCAAAATCCCGATACATCCGCCGCATGGCCCGGTTGTGCGACAGCGAACGCGCCACGCGCTCCTCGCGGCTCCCGGCCCCGTGCGTCGTGACCCAGGAGGAGACGGCCCCCAGACGATACGCCGACATCAACTCGTTCTTATAAAAAGTCGTGCCGAGGCTGGCCAGATACAGATGCAGCGGGATATCCCCCACCGGCGCCTGCCAGTAAAATTCCGGCAGTTTTCGCACGTCCTCCGTCCGAAAAAACATGGAAGCGGAAGGATACAGCTCCCGCTCGTCGATCACCTCTTCCGCGCGCAGTACCCGGTCCTCCCGGTAAGGCCGCGATTCCCTCAGAAAAGAACCGTCCTCCGCCACGACCCGCGCCCCATGGATATACAAATGGCACTCCGGATGGGCCTCCATATATTCGGCCTGTTTCTTAAGCTTGTCCGGATCCAGCCAGTAATCGTCTCCCTCGCAGAAAGCAATGTATTTTCCGGAGGCACGCGGAAAATTAAACGCCCCGCTGATATTGGCAATCCCTCGGGAATACTGGTTTTCCGTCTGCAAAAGCGGTTTGATCCGATCCGGATATTTTTCCTCGTATTCCCGGATAATATCCGCCGTTCCGTCCGGCGACGCGTCGTCATGAATCACGATCTCAAATGAAAAATCCGTCTTCTGCTCCAGGAAACTGTCCAGCGCCTGTCGGATATATTTCTTATGATTATAGGCCAGTACGCAGATACTGACCAAAGGCTTCTTCTCTTCCAATTTATTCCTGTTCTCCCAATATCACGTCGCAGATGCGGTCCACCTCAATCTCTTCCAGCTCCGCGTAGCAAGGCAGCGTCAACACCCGGTCCGCCAGATATGCGGCCACCGGCGTCTCCCGGTAATCATATTGCGCCCGGTAACAATCGTAGCGGTTGATCAGCGGATAAAAATATTTTCTCGCCCCGATCCCGGCCGCGGCCAGGCGGTCATAAATCTCATCCCGACCGGCCGAATACCCGTCAAAAATCACCGGAAAATACGCGTAATTCCCCGTCACGCCCTCCTGGGGCCTCGTCAAACGGATACCCGGCACGCCGGATAAGCGCTCCCGATACCGCGCCGCCACCCGTTTTCGCTTCGCGATCTCCCCGTCCAGGCGGCGCAGGTTGCACAGCCCCATCACGGCCTGAAATTCATTCATCTTGGCGTTCCCGCCGGCATACTTGACCGTCTCTTTGTCCACAATCCCGAAATTTTTCAGATAATCCAGACGGGTTCCCAGGCTCTCTTCCGAAAACGCCACGCCGCCGCCCTCGATCGTGTGAAACACTTTCGTGGCGTGGAAACTGAACATGGAGGCGTCGCCGAAATTTCCGACTCCGACGCCGTTTCTTTTTACTCCGAACGCATGCGCCGCGTCATAGATCACTTTCAAACCGTGCTTTTTTGCGATTCTTTCTATTTCTTCCACCTGACACAGGTTCCCATACACATGAACCGGCACGATCGCGGAAGTTTTTTCCGTGATCCGCTCCTCCAGCTTCGTCGCGTCCAGCGTATAATCTTCCGAATTGATGTCACAGAACACCGGCGTCAAACCGTTTCGCACGATCGCGTGCGTGGTGGAAGCGAAGGAAAACGGCGTCGTGATCACTTCCCCGCGAAGTTCCATGGCCTGCAGCGTCATTTCCAGAGCCTGATGCCCGTTCACGAACAGCTTCATCCGCGGCACCTGCAAATATTCGGTCAGCCGCGCTTCCAGCTCCTGGTGAAAACATCCCATGTTCGTCAGCCAGGCGCTCTCCCAGAGCGGCCGGATCGCTTCGATAAATTCCTCATACGGCGGCATCGACGACCGCGTTACCAGAATCGGTTTTTTCTCCGACACGTTACTCCCTCCTTTTTCCCGGCAAGGCGCTTTGTATTTCCGGAACACGGATCCTTTATCGCCCGGAAAACCGTCTTACCGCTTCCTCATTAAGAGCTTCCGAACGGCGCGAAACCATGCGGGGCTTATTCCGGCCAGCAGGGCATATAAACGTTCGGAAACGGAATATGTCTTCTCTCTCCAAAAGTCCGGCAGGTATGTCCGAATCCGGGTCCGCAGGGCCAATATGGCGGCCCGCTCCCGATAATCGCCGTCCATGGCGGCCGCCATCAGACCGGCCGCCACGGAAACGCCGTGCGCGCGCGCGGCCCGGAGCGCCCCGGTTCCCGAAACCGCCCGTTCCACCGTCTTGATCATCCGCCGATCGGCCTCCAGCACGTTTAAACGCTTGGGGTTGAACCCGACGCCGCTTCGCATGGCCGATTCCTCCGTCAGACGGTAGTAATAAAGAGGCTCCTTCGTCCAGGCGACAAGACGGCAGCGGCACAGATAGCGGCACAGGAAAACCCCGTCCTCCCCGTGCGTCAGATCGCCGTCAAAAAGGATTCCTCCCGCTTCCAGGATCTCCCTGCGATACAGCTTGTTCCACACCGCCATCTGAAACCCGTAATCCGTAAACAGCTTCCGCAAGGCCTCCTCCCCGGACAAATTCACCGTATCTTCCCCGCATCCTTGCCGCCCGGACGGCGGTTCCTTCCCGCTGTAAAAACCGCAGACCGCCAGATCCGCGCCCTCCTCCAGCATCCCTGCCAGCCGCGCATACAACTCCGGCTCCACCCTATCGTCCGCGTCCAGAAAAGCGATCCACTCTCCGGCGGCCTTTTCAAGTCCCAGATTCCTCGCCGAAGATACGCCCCCGTTCTCTTTTTGCAAGTACACGAAACGGGAATCCGAAACGGCAAACCGTTTACAGATCTCGGGGCTTTTGTCCACGGACCCGTCGTCCACCATCAGAATTTCCATATCCGGATACCGCTGACTTTTCAGAGAATTCAGACACGCTTCCAGAAAACGTTCCCCGTTGAAGATCGGTACGATCACCGACAATAAACACGCCATACTCGTCTCCATAACCTGCATTTGGATTTATAATAACATTTTTCCCATCTCTTGTAAACCAGATCAAATCTTGATATACTTAAATTCAGCCGAATACCGCGCCCGGTCCGGACACCGGAAGCCGGACGACCGTACGGCACAAAATTCCAGGAGGCTTTCATGACCCCTCTTATTACGATTATCATCCCCGTATACCGGGTAGAAACCTATTTAAAAACCTGCGTCGCCGGCGCTCTCGCACAGACGTATCCCAACCTGGAGATCCTCCTCGTGGACGACGGTTCGCCGGATTCCTGCGGCATGATCTGCGACGAACTGGCCGCCGCGGAACCGAAAATCCGCGTTATCCACAAAAAAAACGGCGGCCTCTCCGACGCCCGCAACGCAGGGATCGAAGCCGCAGGAGGCGAGTGGATCACCTTCGTGGACGGCGACGACACGATCGCGCCTCTCTACGTCGAAACCCTGTACCGGATGACGAAGCTTCCCGAAAAACCGCTCATCACCTCCGTAAGACTTCTCTCCGTCGATGAAGACGGACGGGCCGTCGGCCTTGTCAGCCGGGAGAAGTCCGTCCGGGTCTTCCCCCGCACGGAAGCCCTGCGGGCCCTCTGCTACAACCGGGAACTGACAAATTCGGCCTGCGGAAAGCTCTTCCACCGGAACCTTTTCTCCGATATCCGCTTTCCCAAAGGGAAACTTTATGAAGACCTGGGCGTTTTCTATCGGCTGGCCGCCAAAAGCCCGGCCGTCGCCGTGAACACGGCTCAGTTTTATCGCTACCTCCAGCGCACCGACAGCATTATGCACTCACGCTTTTCCCTCCGCCATCTGGACGCCCTGCATTTTACGGAGGACATGCTGGCCTTTTACCGGAAATCGTTCCCGGAACTGGTACCGGCCGCCGAATACCGGGTCTGCGTGGCCGCCTTTGAAGTGATTCAGAAAACCGATCGGCGCCAGCCGGAGATGGAAAAAGCCGTGCGGGAAGCCTGGGCCCGAATCCGCCGTTACCGGGGCCGGTGCCTCCGCGATAAAAACGCAGGTTTCGATCATCGATGCCTGAGCCTGGTATCTTTTTTCGGCGTCCGTTTTACCCGTTTCGCCTGGCAAAGCTGGGTTCGGATCAAATGGAAGCTTTTCCGAAAGGCCTGCGTCTGAAACGGCAGAACAGCAAAATACAGGAGGAACTTCTTCATGCCACCCAAAGTCACCCTAATCATCCCCGTCTACAACGGGAAACCTTACCTTAACGCCTGCATCGACAGCGTGCTTTCCCAGACTTATGAGAATCTTTCCTGCCTTCTCATCGACGACGGCTCCACCGACGGCTCTTTTCAGCTCCTGGACGAGCTGGCCGCCGCCCGTCCGGACAGGCTGAAGGTCGTGCATCAGAAGAACAAAGGCGTCGCGGCAGCCCGCAATCTGGGCATTTCGCTGGCCGACGGCGCCTATCTGATGTTTGCGGACAACGATGATATCATGGAACCCGATTACGTGGCAAGAATGGTAAAAGAACTGGAGAAAACCGGGGCCGACATGCTGGTCGGCGGTTTCAACCGGGTAACGGAAGACGGGAAAATCCGATTCACACATCGCCTGACAAAAGACCCCTGGGCAAAATTCCGGGCGGTCGCCCCCTGGGGGCGGATCATGCGCCTGGATTTCGTGCGGGATAACGGACTTCGGTTCGGCTCCTACCGGCTCGGCGAAGATTCTTATTTTACAATCAGCTCCTACAATGCCTCGCCTCACATCGCCACCACCGATTATATCGGCTACCACTGGGTCGACCGCCCCGCTTCCGTCTCCAATACAGCGCAGAAACGCAGCGATATCACCAGCGCCCTGCCTCTCTTAGAAGGGCTGTGTCGGAACGTGCGGCCGCCCCGACACATCTCACCGGAATTATTCGATTACTTCCTTATTAAATATGTCGTCTGGCATCTGACATTCATCGCCGGAAGCACGGCCTGGCCGCTTGTCTCCCGCACCTGCGAAGATTACTACAACTGGCTCGCAAAAGAAGTTCCCGATTATCGCCGAAACCCTCAGGTTTCCCCGTTCCGTCCGAAAGGGGAAATTTTCGGAATCCGGCTGACCGTATGGATCCTGACAAAAAGCCCGATGTGGCTGAAAAAAAGCATCCTGCGCCTGTACGGACTTCTTGGCCGTTAAAAAATCCTCAATAAAACCCTTTATCAAACAGATAACAAAATTCATACTTCCCGCCGTTCCAGTAAACGGCCGCGTTGCTTCCGCCGCAGTTTCCGGCAATCAACCCCTGACAGCGGGATAGCAGAATCAGAGAGGACAAATACTCCAGCCCCCGATAATAATCGTCCCTCTCCCGGTCCAGATGAATCTCCCCGATCACCCCGGCGTCTCTCGCCGAACGATACGTTTCATCATAATAAACCCGTTGATTCACGAGAATCTTTCCCGGAAAAGCCGCCCGGAACTTTTCCTCCACCCTCCTCTCGTCACAGGCCAGGTAAATTCGGAAATCTTTCTCCCCCTTCCAGCGCGCGCCCAGCATTTCCCTCGCTTTTTCGATCACTTCTTCCGGCCCCGGCTGAATCGGATGGTTTTTCGGCTTTGTGCCGGTGTAATCGGTTCCCCTGCATAAAACCCCCAGCACAGGAGTCCCTTCCGGGAAGATCTTTCGATATTCCTCCTCAACATAATGTTCGGTCTCCCGGTTAAGCCGCAGAAAATCCCGGTACAAACAGCTCCAGATCTCACATTCCTCCGGATCCCTCACACTCAGGAAATTCGGGTGAAAGGCCGCCCGCTTCGCATAGGAAACCGGCTTCGCATTCTTCCCAGGCCCGGATGCATCCGCATTAAAAGGCTGAAGAAAAAACTGTTCCCATAAATTTTCACCGGTTTTTGGATGGCGGACGTCGAACAGAGGCCGTTCCCCCTTCGACATCACATCCAGACCGGCCGAGATCATATCGCCCGCGAAGCACACGTTAAAAAACGTATAGTCATATGCGCCGCCTGTGATCCGACAAAAATCCGCGTCTTCCCTCGGCCTCTTACCGTCCCGGTAAGCCAGTCCCTCCCGGTACAACCGCAGCGCCTCCGCTTTCTCCGATACTTTTGTCCGGCGAAGCAGACGGTAAACCGCCCCAAACCCTCCCGCCGGACCGTGCTTTAACCAGTTCTTCACCCAGAAAACGGCCCCTTCCCGCCCCGGCCACATGACGGTCAGGTAACACAAAAACGTCACGCCATACCAAAACCAGGTTGTCGGATTGCTGTACCAGGTGGTAAAAAACGACAGCACCAGATACATGGCCGCCTGCGCGTAGAACAAATACCCGACCGGATTCTTCAGCCTGTCCGTCAGATACGCTACACACCGGCAGAACAGCCCCAGAGCAAAAGCAAATAAAAATACTCCCCAAACCCCGAAATCATAATAGGCGTCGTAGAGAATCGTCACCGTCGTCAGCTCGGTTTTCGTCACGTAAAGGGGGAAATTCACCCACTCGGGATGAGAAAACTTCATACCCGAAAAAACAATCAGCGGGTAAGCCATCCGAAGGCCGTACGTATGCGCCGGAAGCTCCGTCACCAGACAGTTAAAATTATCATAGTTATTCGCTATGTACATGTAAGGCTGCGTCACAAAGATCGGCGTCCGCTCGTTCTTCATCTCGAAAATGCCGTTCAAATAAGCTACGTCATGATTCCGGGCCACGGTCAGTCCTACATAAAGAGGCACCATCACGGCTGCCAGGATCAGAATATACTTTAACTTCAACTTTCCGCTCACCTGGATCCACACCATCACGGCCAAAGCCAGGGAAAAAATCAACTGAAAACGGGACACGCACAGAATCGGAATCAGAAACGCGATCCCCGCACAACCTCCGACCAGTCCCCACTGCTTCCGCGACAGCTTTTTACCCCGCCTCTTCTCCTGATAAAAATACAAAAGAGCCAGCGCGGGCACCAGCACGCAACTTACGGTAAAATAATGAACTCCGGAAATATGAAACTCCGAATAGGCATGAGGCTTGTCCGACAGAATCGGAAGAAAACCGAGAAGAGCCGCCTCCAGTAAAAAACAAGCCAGCGAGATCCCCGTAAGCCCGATCAGACAAAGGCGCAGACGTTTCTCCCACACGGCCTCGTCCACCCGGGCAGCCTCTTCCCCCGGCCTTCTGCCCCGACGCAAAAACAGCTCATAACCAAGCAAAAAGCCCACGTAGGCCAGCCCGAAGCAAAGCCAGGTCGTCAAAGCCCAGGCAACGGCCAATTTACTCAGCTTCAGGCAGGAGATGCCGACGCCCCCCAGCCAAAACAGCGAAAACAACGCTTCCATATCCAAAAGCTTCCCGCTCCTTGCGTAAAACACAAAATACAAACCCGCAGCGGCCGCCGTCAAACAAAGGCCGGAGAGGATAAAAACTCCGGCCCGGCTCAAAAGGAAGGCGCCGAAAAAACCTGCGCCGAAAATCACTGCTACCGATATTCCTGTCTTTTCTCTCATACGTTCTCCCCCTGCCGTCTCGCAAAATCAGAAACGATCCTCTCCGTCTCTTCTCTCGTCTTCGCGTCCATTGCCCTCTCCGCCAGGGTATCCGTCTCCTTCTTACTCAATTCGGATATCCGCTTCCGGGTCTCCGGGATCAAGGAGGCCGCCGTACTGAACTCATCCAGGCCAAAACTGATCAAAAGCGGAATCAGACGCGGATCCGAAGCCGCTTCGCCGCACATACCGACCGGAATCCCTGCCTCCTTTCCGCAAAGGATAACGCGGCGGATGCTCCGAAGCACCGCCGGATGAAACGGAGAATACAACCCGGCCACCTGTTCGTTTCCCCGGTCCACCGCCAGCATATACTGCGTCAGATCGTTCGTCCCAATGCTGAAAAAATCCGCCTCTTTCGCCAGCACATCCGCCAGACAAACCGCAGCGGCCGTTTCAACCATGATACCGAGAGGTATCTCTTTTGCGTGCAAAACTCCCTCCCGGCTCAGTTCCGCTTCCGTCTCCCTCAAAAGCCTCCGGCATTCCCGCAGCTCCTCCAGAGAAATCACCATCGGAATCATGATCTTCAGGCGCCCGTATACCCCGGCCCGAAGAAGCGCCCGAAACTGTACCCTCAAAAGCTCCGGCCTTCCTTCATACAGGCGCACGGCCCGATAGCCCAAAAAAGGATTCTCCTCTTTCACAAGCCCCAAAAAGGGAATCTCCTTATCCCCGCCGATATCCAGCGTGCGGACGATCACCTCATGATCCGGAAAAGCTTCCAGCGCGCTGCGATACGCTTCATACTGCTCTTCCTCCTCCGGCATTCGGGTGCGCCCCATAAATAAAAATTCGGTCCGAAACAGACCGATCCCTTCCGCCCCCCATTCACCGGCCGGCCCGGCCTCCTCGGCCCGGCCGATATTGGCCGCCACAAGAACCTTACGTCCGTCCGCCGTCCTCGTCTCTTTTTTCCGGTACCGTCTCAATCCCTCTCTGCGGGCCGTCTCTTCCTCAATCTTCTTTCGATACGCCGCCAGCTTCTCCTCCGGCGGATTCACATGGACAAGTCCTTCCGTTCCGTCCAGGATCACCGTATCCCCGTCCCGAATCCCGGCGCACAGACCGGCCGCCCCCACGACGGCCGGGATTCCCATCGCCCGGGCCAGAATCGCCGTATGGGAAGTCCTTCCCCCGAGTTCCGTCCCGATCCCCGCCGTTCGCTCAGGGGAAAGCCCCGCCGTCATAGAAGGAGTCAATTCTCTCGCGATCAGGATGCTCCCCGGCGCCAGAGCCGACAGATCCACGGCCTTTCGACCGGTCAAAGCGTCCAGAAGACGTTCTCTGATATCCGCCAGGTCCGCGGCTCTCTGCCTCATCCGCTCGTCTTCCATCGCCGCAAACAAGTCGCCGAAGTCCCCGCAGACCTTCCGAATCGCCTCGTCCGCTCCGGCGCCGCCTTCCACTTCCCGCTCCATCGCGTCTTTCATGGCCGGATCCTGCAAAAGAACCGCCTGCGCCTCAAGAATCCCGGTTTCTTTCTCCGACACGCGGCCTGCCATCTCCTCCGCCATCTCTTCCGTCACGCGGACCGCTTCCGCAAACGCCCCGGCCAACCGGACCTGCTCTTCCTCTTTCCGCTCGGATCTCCGGTAAAAAACATCTTCTCTCTCTTTCAATACGACGGCTCTGCCGATACCGATGCCGGCAGAGGCTTTCGTTCCCTGATACATAGGGCAGACCTCCTTATTCCCCCAGGCCCTCGTTCACCGCCCCGAGCATGCCCTTAAGCGCTTCCTCCTCATCTTCCCCCTCGCAAATCAGAGTGATTTCGTCTCCGCACTGAATACACGCGCCGAGTACGCTCAATACGCTCTTCGCGTTTGCCGTCACGTCCCGAAACTGAAAAGATATTTTGGATTTGTAATTTATCGCCCGGTTGCACAATTCTCCGGCCGGCCTCAAATGAAGGCCCGACTGATTTTTAATCGTCACTTTTTCACTAACCATATTTATTATCCCTCTGGAAAGTCCAATTATACCGGTTCTCTTATTCTTCCGCACCGAAAGTCGCGTGATTCCCGTCCGGCATTTCGTCAATACCTGCCGTTTCCGGTTCGGTTTCCGGCTCCGTCTCCGGTTCTAACTCCGTTATGCTTACCGTGATCGTTTTCGGACTCACCCATTCAAACCCTTCGCTTAATTCGATCCGGGGTTCCAGGGCATGCGTTCCCGCCGTATATCCGTTCACATCCAGCACAAGAGACAAATCCGAGGCCGACAGCGTATCCAGATCGTCGGCCAGACCCCGGATCGTCACCCGAAAACCCGCAGTCCCGCTAAGAATCTCATATTCGTATTTTTCATCGTCCCGATTCTCCAGGTGAACGGCGCTGCGGGGAAGCGTAAACTCTTTCGTGGCAAGTTTCTCCACTTTCATGGTAACTTTCACGATATTGTTCCCGATCACCTCCACATTACCGGGCAGATACGGCGTAATATCGATCTCTTTCACCACATCGCCGGTCGCTCCGCTCACGTCCAGCTCCTCGGAAGGAATCGTAATATTATTCAGTCCGGACATGGCGGCTTTCAGACCCTTCAGATGCACGCTGACCGTATCACACTCCACGCCCACGTAGCGATAACCGGGAGCCACCGCGTCCGTCCCCAGAACATCCGAACAGACGATCGCCACCTGATTCGTCTTCAAAATCGGCACCGTCACGGAAGTCACCGAGGAACTGACCGTCACCTGGTCTACCTCCGACAAAAGAATCGTCTTTCCCCTGACATCGTAATAAATCAATTCCGCCATCTGAGTGACGTCCGCGTCCCGCCCCTCCACGTTCACGATAACGCCGACGGACGCGATATAATTCATAACCGAAGCCGGCGCCTGAATCGTCACGGTATTCGGATTCAGAAAAGCCTCGCCGATCGAATACCCTTCCGCCGGCGTCCCTTCCACATCAATATGGATATCTCTCTGCTCCGTCAGCATATCCTCCGTGGTGATCTGGATCGTATCATTGACCAGACGCGCCTCCTCCAAAGCCATAGCCGGTCCGTTGTAAGACAATTCCACTTTCACGGCGCCGTTAAAATCCGTAATTTTGTTGCAATCCACGATCGCCGTAAAGTCCGAAGCCTGAATGCTGTTCAGATTCAGCCGGCGGGCATAGGCGATCACCGTCACGCTGTTCGTCCCGTCCGCCACCTGGAACGTCTTGTCGTTGTTTGTGAAAACCTCCGTATTGATAAACTGAATCGGAATATTCGAAATCCGCTTCGACGTAATCGGATTGTCGGTATTTACCACCATCAGCCATACCAAAACAGCAAATAATACCGCGCCGATCTTTAACACGATATTATTCATCAGTTTTTCTCTCATGCCTCTGCCTTCCTTTCAGCAACTTGATCCGCCCTCGCTCTTCCCGAGGCTCGATCCGCTTCCTCAATTCGTTCTTCAACTGGTCGCCCGACAGTTTCCTGGTAAGCGCCCCCTCGGACGCAATCGAAATATGCCCTGTCTCTTCCGACACGATCACAGTCAGACTGTCCGTCACTTCACTGATCCCCAATCCGGCCCTGTGCCTGGTTCCCAGCTCCTTGCTGATCGCCATATTGTCTGACAACGGCAGATAACAGGTCGCCGAGACGACCCGGTTCCCCCGCACGATTACGGCCCCGTCGTGAAGAGGCGTATTATGTTCAAAAATATTCAGCAGAAGCTGGCTTGTCACGATCCCGTCAATACCGATCCCCGTCCGTTCATACTCCTGCAGGGAATTGTTACGCTCAATCACGATCAAAGCCCCTGTCTTTGCCTTTCCCATCTCCACACATCCCCGGACAATCTCATTGACCGTCGTCTCGTCAAAACGGCGCATCTTATTCCCATTGTCGGGCAAATTCACCATCGAAGATAAAATATTCCGATTCCCAAGCTGCTCCAGCGCCTTGCGCAGTTCCGGCTGAAACAGAATCACCAGCGCAAGGATACCCACATTCAGCGTGCGGTTGATGATCCAGACAATCGTCTTCAACTGGAACAAATTCGCCAGCGTATACAAAAGAAGCAGCACCATAAAACCCCGGAGCAGATTCCAGGCTTTCGTCGTCTGAATCCAAAGCATCACTCTATATAGAACAAAAGCAATAATCGTAATCTCAATAACATCCAGAAAACCGATATTGGGAAACTTCAGAAGTTCTGAAAAATTCTCCAAAAACCCGGCCGTCATTAAAATTCCCATATTTCTCCCCCCAACTCTTCTATACCGTCAATGGGAACATCGGTCTGTTATTCTTTCTGATTCGCTTCCCCGGCTTCCTCCCCGGCCCGGGAAAGCGGGTACTCGGCCACTTGAAGATTCACCCGAAACTCGCCGGTATTCCGAAGAGCCTCCGCCTGAGCCTGCGCGATCACCTTTCTGCGCCGCATCTCCTCCTCCTCCTCCATCTGAGCTACCATGGCCTTCTTCGGAGAAATAATGCTCGTCACTTTCCGCTCCTTCGGCGCCACGCTCAGTTTCGGTACCGCCTTCACATAATAGTAATATTCGTCATCTTCAAATTGAGTCCGGATCATGCTGTTATAATCCACCAGAAAGATAAAAAACTCCAGCACAAGAGCCAGTCCCGCCGAAATCAAAACACCGAAAAGAACCGGCATCAAAGACATATTCAGCTTCAGCGAAGAACTCCCGATCAGAAGAATCATGATATTCACCAGCGAACCTGTCCCGATTGCGATCTCCCAACTGTGTTTCATCGCGATCCTCCGGAACAGATATACCACAAAAAGCGTCGCCGCAAAAGCAATGATCGTAACGACCATCTCCTGATTCTTCAAAACGCCGGACGTCATCTGTGAAACCTGCTGAAGATACGACAGAGAACTTGAGGACGCCATCAGAGAAGCGTTATCCTTTACCCAGTGAAGCATAAAGTAGATCAGCACCCCGAAACTCACCGGGATCACGCTGAAAAAAGTTCCGATCAGCCCCATCACGACCGGCACCAGATACGGAATGCGGAACACAAACAGGACCGGCACCAAAAACAGCAGAACGCCGTCTTTCGTTCCAAATATATAATATGCACAAAACATCAGAAGAAACGCGGCCGCGGCCAGCCCCGCCGCTACCATGGACAGTGAAAACAGATGGGCCAGCGTAAATGCCGCCGCAAAAAACGTGGCCGCTCCCGCCGGAAGAAACGCGCCGATCAAAGACATCACCAAAACGATCGTCATACCGTCCAGCCTGGCCATATATCCGATATGAGAATTGATCGTGGTCAACGTAAGAAACACCGTGAAAAACCGGACGCAGGGAATAATATAAGTCGAATAATTTCCATAAAACGCTTTCAGTTTTTGCCTGAATTCCAATAATCCTACCATGTTGACTGTTCCTCCCGAACGGTTTCCGCCGTCTGTTTTTCTTTACTTTGAATTTTTTTCACCTGTTTTAGAGCATCCAGATACCCTTTCAAACTTTTCTGCATCGCCCGGTATCGAATCTGATAAACGAAAAACGCCAGGCATAAATAAGCGATCAGCGCTATGATATAATAAAAAATCACATGTATCCCGATCTGAACCAATTCCTCATAAGTTCTGGTCGTCAAAAGCTCCTCCGCGCAGGACAAAAACCAGATCAGAAAAATAATCACGGTTCCCAGGGTGACGCCGACGGCCGCTTTAATCATCCCGAAACAGATATAATCCCCGCAGAAATAACGGTTTATCCTCAGCGCGCCTCTTTGCTCTTTTTCTTCATACGCGGATGCCTTTGTCATCCATCGGATCTTCTTCGGATTTAACATACGAAAGCCTTTCCTGCCCACGCGATCCAAAAACCGATATTGTCCCCTCTCGCCGGAGCTCGCTATCCGATTCTTGTCCACAAACGGTAAGCATAGTGATACATAATAAAAGTATAACATAGTACCGCAAAAATTTCGAGCGAATCTTGTTACCTTTTTATTGATTCTCTCTAAAATATATCCAGATTTCGGATACAAAACGCACACAGGGAGCATATTTTTCTTTATGCCCCCTGTTTTTTCTGCTTTTTTTATTTTTCAATGGCTTTCGCCGTTCCTATTTCCCGAATACTTCCGCCGCCTTTTTCATATTCGCCCGGATCGGCACGTCGAAAGGACAGCGGGATTCGCAGGCCCCGCACGCCATGCACTCCGAAGCGGTGTGAGGCAAAAGCGCGTAGTGCTCCCGCACAGTCTCGGGGACTTCTCCCTGCGCGATCGTCAGATTCAAAAACTTTGTAACGTTCGCCACGTCGATCCCTCTCGGACAGGGCGCGCAATGACCGCAGTACATGCAATGACCCTGCCAGCGGATTCTCGGAAAAGACAAAAACGCCGACGCGTAATCCCGCTCCGATTCGGACGCCGTCTCATAAGAGACGCTTTGTTCTAACTCCTCCACGGTCCTGGCCCCGACCATCACGCAGGCCACGGCCGGCCTGGTCAAAGCATAGTGGAGGCATTGATACGGGCTTAACGCTTTTCCGGCCGGCGACAGTTCCCCGTTTAAAAGATCTCCCCCGCCGAAAGCTTTCATCACCGTGACGCCCACGCCAAGCCGCTGACAGGCTTCATACAGCTTCTGCCTCTCCGGGTCCATATTGACCAGAGGCTTCTCATAGCTCTCCTCCGCCCACAGAAGTTCTAGATTTTCATTCCCCGGCTGCAGATCATAACAGGGATTGACGCTGAACATCAGGACATCCACCAGGCCGCTGTTCACGGCCCTCAGCGCCGCCGCCGGATTATGACCGGACATTCCGATCGCCCGGATAATCCCTTTCTCCTTCAGATCCTTTGCGTAGCGCATGACCTCGCCGCTCTCTACCCGCTCCCAGTCGTCCTCCGAATCGACGTAATGAATCATCCCGATCTCCACATAATCGGTTCCCAGACGTTTCAACTGATCCTCAAACCCCTCCCGGACCGCGGAAATCTCGCGGGTTCTCTTATACTGACCGTCCTTCCAGACCGTACATAAATGGGCCTGAAGGATAAAACGCCCGCGCCTTCCGGCCAGCGCTTTTCCCAGATTCGACCTCATGTCCGGATTCGGCGCATACAAATCGATCACATTCACGCCCTCGGCCTCCATCGCGTCCACAAATTCCCCGACCTGTTCGCAGGATTTCCCTATAAGACCTTCACAGCCCATCCCGATCTCGCTTACTTTCAGGCCGGTGCGGCCCAGTTCCCGGTATACCATGTTCTTCCCTCCTCTGTTCCATCCGTAAATCGCCGCGCCCCGGCAAAGATCTCTCCCGGACATTCCGACGCCTGCTTTATTTTACCACTTGGAGCCCGGTCAAGGTCAAGTTTTTATTCCCGGCTTTTCAAATCCGTCCGCCTGTGCTAAAATAGTTCCCGAAAAGCATATATTGAAATATTCGGACACCGGATACCTTTCAAAAAGAATGGAGTTTATTATGAAGAATTCATTTTACCGCAAAACCCTCGCCCTGATGCTCGGAATCAGTCTGATCTTAAACGGTCTGGCCGGCTGCCGGACGCCGGAGAACACCCCCGGCAGCGGAGAAAGTTTTGAAGCGTCAGGGAAAACGGAAACGCAGCAGGCTTTCGACAATTTCACGGACGAGGTCTTCCGCGAGGAAATCGTTGAAAACACCCTGAATCTGCATTACATCCTGAAAGAACCGGAGAATTTCGGTATTGACGACTACGAGATTTCCCTGGGAGACGCCACGCCGGACAGCATGAAAGAGAGCTTCGAACTGGAACAGGCTCTCCTGGACGAACTGGAAGGTTTCTCCTACGAAGAACTGACGGACCAACAGAAGATGACTTACGACATCCTTCATGATAATCTCACCGTCTCCCTGGAAAGCCGCGACCTCCTGCTTTATTTTGAAGAACTCAGCCCGCTTACCGGAACTCCGTCTCAGCTCCCGGTCCTGATGGCCGAGTACAGCTTTTACGACGAGAGAGACGTCCAGGATTACCTGGCTCTTCTGGAGAAGATCCCGACTTACTATGAGCAGTTGATCGCCTTTGAACAGGTGAAATCAGAAAACGGCCTCTTTATGAGCGACCGGGCCGTGGACGACATCATAGAAACCTGCAACTCGTTCCTGGCCGACCCGGAAACGCATTACCTGATCCAGACTTTCGATGAACGGATCCAGGCGCTGACCGATATCTCCGACGAGAAGAAAGAAGAATATAAAGCCAAAAACCGGGAGGTTTTCGCCTCCTCCCTGGCACCGGCTTACCACACGCTGATCGACGGCCTGACCGCTTTAAAGGGCACCGGGCAGTATGAAGGCGGCCTGTGCCGTTATCCGGAAGGCAAGGCCTACTACGAATATCTCGTCCGCATGGGCACCGGAACCGGCCACACCATAGAAGAGTTAAAAACCCTGATCAACGAGCGCGTGGAACAGCAGCTCACCGAGTTTTCCATCCTCTTCATGAGCTCCGGCCTGACGGAAGACGATCTGACGAATTTTTCGTTTTCGTTATCGGACCCGGCCGAGATCCTGAAAGATCTCAAAGGAAAATTCAGCGAAGACTTCCCCGAGATTCCCGACACGAATTATACGATCAAATACGTGCCGGAACCGCTGGAAGACGCCCTGAGCCCTGCTTTTTACCTGACGCCGCCTTTAGATGCCCCGCAGGACAACGTGATCTACATCAACAACAGCCAGGTGGACGGCTCTTCTCTGTACAGCACGCTCGCCCACGAAGGCTACCCGGGCCATCTTTATCAGTCGGTTTATGAGGCTTCGCGGGATGCATGCCCGCTCCTCTCCCTGCTCTCCTGTTCCGGTTACAGCGAAGGCTGGGCCACCTATGTGGAGCATTATTCGTACGGCTTAGACGACGGCATCGATCCCCAGCTGGCTCAGATCATGTCCCTTAACTCTTCCGCTACCCTCGGTTTCTACGCGGCGGCTGATATCGGCATCAATTACGACGGATGGACGCTGGAAGACACGGCGAGCTTCATCCATCAGTATTTCGGCATCCAGGATCAGGAAACCGTTGAGGAATTTTACTACGCCATGGTGGAAGAACCGGCCAATTATCTGAACTATTACATCGGCTACCTGGAGATCCTGCTTCTCAGAGAGCGAGCGGAAGAAGCCCTGGGCGAAGAATTTGTCCTCAAAGACTTCCACAAATTTATCCTGGATATGGGCGGCTGTTCTTTCCGGGTCATCAACAAATATTTCGAAAACTGGCTGGCCGAACAAATGCCGGAAGAAACCTCTTCCAAGGCCGGTTAAACTTCCTTCTTTAATTAACTCCATTGTCCCGCTCCGGCATCGAAACGTTTCGTTCGATGCCGGATTTTTTTCGGAATTTCTCCAAAAAATAATTCATACTTGTAGGTTTCTTCTCCATCCGCTATAATAAGAGACATATTTTAAACGCTACGCAAAAAGAAAGGAGTCTTTTATGGACCGACTGGAACAAAAAATTCTGGATATTATCGACGCGCACGCGGAAGAACTGAATGCGGTCGCCATGGATATTTACCATCACGCCGAAAGAGGGTTTATCGAGACGGAAACCGCGAAGATCGCGGCCGAATATCTGACCCGGATCGGTTTGAAACCGCGGGAGGGGCTGGCCCTGACCGGCCTCCGGGCCGACATCGGCGAAGGGGACGGTCCTACCGTCGCCCTGATCGGCGAACTGGACGGCATTACCTGCCCGGCTCATCCGGACGCGTCCCCTTCCGGCATCGCCCACGCCTGCGGACATGAGGCTCAGATGGCCGCCGTTTTAGGCGCCGCCCTGGCCCTCTCCGACCCGGAAGTCAAAGAAGCTCTGGACGGTAAGGCCGCGATTTTCTCGGTTCCGGCGGAAGAGTTCCTCTCGGCCAACGTAAGAGCGGAGCTGGCCGAACAGGGCGTCCGGTATTCCGGCGGCAAAAGCGAACTGATCCGACGGGGCGAATTTGACGATATCGACATGGCCCTCACTTCCCATGTCCACATGCTGAACAACGAAGACTCCGACCTGCTCCTGGGCAACTGCGCCTGCACCGGCTTCATCGGAAAGACCATCGTAATCCACGGTCAGGCCGCGCACGCCGCCCAGGCTCCTCACAACGGAATCAACGCCTTAAACGCCGCCAGCTTAGGCTTCAGCGCCCTGGGCATGATTCGGGAGACTTTCCGCGAGAAAGATTGCGTCCGGGTACACCCGATTATCACGGAGGGCGGAAGCGCCGTCAACGTGGTTCCCGACCGGGTCGTCATTGAGATGCTGCTCAGGGCCCTGACTCTTCCGGTCATTGAAGAAGTCTCCGAGAAAGTAGACCGGGCTTACAAAGGCGGCGCCTACAGCATCGGCGCTACCGCCGAGATCATTGACGATCAGGGCTTTCTTCCGGTTATCATGCGGCCGGCCGACCCGGTTCTTTTAGCCGCCGCCGATGTGCTAAAGGAGCGGGAAAACTTAAGCGTCAAAACCGTCGCCTCCGACATGATCAACACCGCCTCCACCGACGTAGGCGACCTAACCCACATCATGCCGGTCTTAAACTTCACCTTCGGCGGAACCGCCGGTTCCTTGCACAGCAAGGATTTCCGTATCACCGACACTTACAAGGCGCACATCATGCCGGCCAAGATGATGGCGATCACCGCTTACCGGCTGTTAAAGGACGGCGCCGCGGAAGCCAAGGCAACCGTCCGGGACTTTAAACCCGCCTTAAGCCGGGAAGAATATCTGGCCTACGCGGAGAAGCTGCACGAGAGATAGAACCATAGAAGCGTAAGAATCAGACAACCGCCCGCCGCAGGGAAACCTGCCGGCAGGCGGTTGTTTTGATTCGGAATCCGCTGTCATACTTCTTAGATTCAATCCCATTTCACTTGATATAATTTGCTCAAAATATCATCACTCAAATCTTTTGCTATGTAACCGTGATAAACGCAGTCTCGTGTATTCTGAAATGCATAATTCTTTTTTCCCTTACGGGCATACAAACGATTTTTTATCCATATGGCGCGATCTAAAAGTTTCTGAGCCTCCTTACCTGCCAGATCCATCGGACTGGCCACCTTGCCCTTTCCATAGTGATTTTCTTTATCTTTTTTATGTTTTTCTTCGCTGGCTTCGTAAATACGGATTCCTAACTGTAATCGATGACAGTATAAATGTTCTTCCCGGGAAATATTTCGAATCACAACCTTTTCTCCCCGGATCGTACCCTCCAGCTCCGATTCTTTTAACCCTTCCTCTGATTCCAGACTGACCACTGCCTCTTCCCTGGCCCAGGCGCACAACCGCGATCCCGATCCTTATAAATAAACGAATGCGCCGGACAGGGAAAAGCAACACCTTTGTTCGCCAAAAGAGATAAAAAATATGTCTTTTCATTCCTGTCTTTTATTTCCTGCACCACCCGATAAATACTGTAACCCGGCGCCAGTTCTTTCGATTTATCCAAATGAATCCTCACAACCGTATCTACCTTGTGACATCGAACAGACTCCAACTCTTTGCAAATAAAAATAAGCTTCCTTATCGCTTCCATCAACTTCGCTTTTTCATAAAAGGGGAAACAAAATGCCAGATCGTTCACGACTACTCTCATGCAACTTCTATTCTCCGCAATTCTTACAACAATTCTAACAATGCGCGATCCCATTCATCCAGGAAACCTTCCGGCCAGACGTCAAGATTTCCTTCCGGATCAAAAGCTGGACATATCACTTTATGTTTATATTCATCTTTATAGAAAAAGAACACCCCTGCTTTTCCGCAATCCAGATATTTCTTTTTTACCGCCAAACGAATCCCATTCAACACATGATCGCTGTGCGTTTCCAAAAGAATCTGTACTCCTCCCGCGCTGGCTCTGGCTATCAATTCCCCCAGCCATCTTTGCCCGGCCGGATGAATATGAGCTTCCGGGTTTTCCAGCAAAAGCAAATCGCCCGGCCCGGCCGACAACAGCGAAATCACAACCGGAAGTACGTAAGTAATACCAAAACCTACATTGACGCTTTTGTAGGTATTCGTCTTTTCCTTTCCCTGACGGAAACTGAATTTCAATTCGGCCGTACGAAGTCCGGGATTCACAAAAACCTGCGGAAGAATTCCAGGCGCAATCAGGGACATCCATTGTTCCGTCTGTTGCTCCAAATCGGGTTTTTCCACCGAATTAAAGACTACCGTCTCATTGACTATCGGCTGTTTTCCATAAACATTCAGATAATGCAACGCATATTCACCGGTATTTCCAAATTCTTTTCGGCGCAGTTCCCCCTCCTCCGCAATATGATACAAATCGCGCGGTTCAATACGGTAAGCGGAAAGATAGAAGAAATGTTCTCCAAATAAAACGCTTTGGTTCGAAATTCCATCCGGATAAAATTGATTTTTCAACAGGTCCGAATCCGGTGAATAAGAGAAGCGCGTCCGGGCATTTTCATCCCCTTCTACCGCAATCTCAATTATCTCCTCCTCCGCCTGCTCCGCCAACAGATCGCTTCCGTTTCCAAGTTCTAAATATTTTCCGTTGATTTTTAAACCCGACAATTGATTCACCTGATAAGATTGACGGAGCAACAACAGGCTTTGCAAAACGGAAGATTTCCCCATTCCATTCAACCCCATCAAAACATTTAAAGTTCTTCAACTCCAACCTACTACAATGTATTTATGGTTAATACCCCTTACAGCCAGTAAGGAATTATCCATCTTGTTGCTTAAGCTGTTATAATGATGGAGCAATCGGTATATCGGCTTCCAATCTTGGACTTCGCGTCCGTTTGATAGACTGATAACCAGCTCCTCATTCGCAGCGTTCGTTTTATGCAGGTTGAACTGCCTCCTGGTACGTTCGTGTCACGCCACAGTAGATGGAATAGGCAATGAGTAAAACTGGTATTTATCCATTGCATTATCAAATTTTAAGGGGTGGCAAGTTTATGAACGCAGTAGGTATTGATGTTTCCAAAGGTAAAAGCATGGTGGCTATCCTTCGCCCATATGGCGAGATTGTTTCAAAGCCATTTGAAGTCAGGCACACAGCCAGTGGTATCTATTCTCTAATTGAGCACATCAAATCCATTGACGGAGAATCCCGTATTGTCATGGAGCACACGGGACGTTACTATGAACCTCTCATCCATGAACTTTCTAAATCCGGGCTTTTTGTCAGTGCCGTAAATCCCAAACTTATCAAAGACTTCAGCGACAATTCCCTTCGCAAGGTTAAATCTGATAAGGCAGATGCGGTAAAAATCGCCCGCTATACTCTTGACAGCTGGACGGAATTGAAACAGTATTGTCTTATGGACGAAATACGTAATCAATTAAAGACCATGAACCGCCAGTTTGATTTTTACATGAAACACAAAACCGCCATGAAAAACAACCTCATCAGCATCCTTGATCAGACGTATCCGGGTGCAAACACCTATTTTGACAGTCCCGCCCGCGAAGACGGAAGCCAAAAATGGGTGGATTTCGCAGCTACTTTCTGGCATGTAGATTGTGTTCGCAAAATTTCTCTAAAAGTCTTTGTAGACCACTATCAGAAGTGGTGCAAAAGAAAGAAGTACAACTTCAGCCAGTCGAAAGCCGAAGAAATCTATGGAAAAGCAAAGGAGCTTGTTTCTGTACTTCCTAAGGATGATTTAACAAAGCTTATCATCAAACAGGCGATTGACCAGTTAAATACCGCCTCCCAGACTGTTGAGCAGCTTCGAACCATGATGAATGAAGCCGCTTCCAAGCTGCCGGAATATCCTGTAGTAATGGCTATGAAAGGGGTTGGTAAGTCCCTTGGTCCACAGCTCATGGCTGAGATTGGGGATGTTTCCCGCTTTACACATAAAGGAGCCATCACAGCCTTTGCAGGCGTCGATCCTGGAGTCAATGAATCCGGTTCTTATGAACAGAAAAGTGTTCATGCCTCTAAGAGAGGCTCGGGCGCACTCCGAAAGACCCTGTTTCAGGTCATGGATGCTCTTATCAAGACAAAACCACAGGATGACCCAGTCTACCTGTTTATGGATAAAAAACGGGCACAAGGAAAACCTTACTACGTCTACATGACCGCTGGCGCAAACAAGTTCCTACGCATCTACTATGGCAGAGTGAAAGAATACCTTTCAACTCTTTCAGAATAACCAGCTATACTTACCCTTATTTTAGACCAGCGAATATCGGTGGTCTTATTTCAATATTCAAAATCTCGCGTAAAACTTTTTGCCTAAAATCATCAATTTACTATTGACTTTTTATTTGCAGGCT
>JAAWBX010000008.1 GCA_022792885.1 Lachnospiraceae bacterium | reverse complement strand
GCGTACGTCCAGTACGCGTCGCTCAAGTGCCTGGCAGGGACTGAATTTTATTCCTTTTCGACTCTCCGACCCTGACCGATGCCGATGGCCCGATCTTCCAGGCAGATGAGTGAGGCGTACTGTGGAGTACGCCGATCGAAGGTAACGCAGAAGATCGGGTCATCGGCACGGTTCAGGGCGTGTGTGCTCTTGTCAAGCGACGGTACGGTCGGTTATAACACCAACATCAACGGAATATCCTCGGCGCAGAAGTTCGTTGTAGATGAGGTTCTCCATAATGTGGCCGGGATCATATTGACGATAATTTAATCTGGCATTACGAAGGCCAATATCTGTGTAGTAGTATTTGTTCGGATACTTGAAATAGGCTTTTCCTTTCACATCATAGCGCTTTGCCATCGAAATAAGGAATGAATCGATGATATGCTGTACATAGTTTGAAACCAGAGTGGAGTTGACCTTTTCGCTCTTTATACTGGTCAGCGCATTGGCAATATTCGTAGGATTGGTCAGAGAACTGATCTGTGAAGCGAGGAAATCCAGAATATCATTCAAAATATCCTCACGCTCGATACCATTGCGCTCAACAATATCCTTTACATACAATTCGCTGTACAAAGAGGACAGATAATCTTTTTTATCCTTTTCATCTGTTAATGCCGGCAGACGCGGCATGCCGCCATAAAGCATATAGGTGTCCAGAGCCTTTCGCTCGTCACCGCCCACATGAGAGTAGAACTCTTTAAAGGATAGAGGGAATACATGAACTTGGGTGGCACGGCCACGGAACTCCGTAGCAATATCTTTAGACAGTCCTTTTGAGTTGCTGCCGGTCACATATACATCTAAATTCTTATATGCTTTGAGTTCATTCAGCATATCATAGATGGAAACTTCAATTCCGCCGTTTTCTTTGTCGATAACTTTTATGGTAAGCTGGACCTCGTCAATGAAAAGATAAAATTTCTCATCTTTTTTCTTCGCAACAAGGTCCTCGACATATTCACAAAGCATAATTGGATTTCTGAACTTATAGTAACGTCTCTGGCCCAATTCGATTTTTATGATGTGGTCTTCCTGAACGCCTTGTGAGAGAAGGTACTCATAGAACAAGCCAAACAGCAATACCGACTTTCCGCAGCGGCGGATGCCGGTAATTACCTTAACCTCGTCGTTCCACATATTATGAATGATACGATTCAAATAAGAATCCCGTTTAATCATCCTGATCACTTCGTACTTGCGACGAATGCGTCGTTACTTTCTTGTATCGTATGCCACAAATTTCTCAAATTATCAATAGTGCCGCAGAAAGTTCATGAATTACGGCAACAAGGTTAGTTTGGTCTAATCACGAGCCCTTGACGAATATTGTCTTTTTTGTTATAATAACCATACTTGTCCGAGCGTTATTTTTAGTAAAAAATAACAAGAAAAGACAGGATACCTTCCGGACGTCCGGGACTTCATAAAAGTCCGTGAAAGAGGCGGCGGAACGGTGATAGATTTGTAAAAAAAGGGGAATAGCTGTGGAGAATGGATTAACACATTTCGACCAGGCGGGCAACGCCGTGATGGTGGATGTTTCGGGGAAAAACGTCACCCATCGGACCGCGGTGGCAAGAGGGAAGATCAAAGTAAACCGGCCGGTGATGGACGCGATCGTCCGGGGAACGGCGAAGAAGGGGGATGTGCTGGGTGTGGCGCGGGTGGCCGGCATCATGGCGGTGAAGCGCACGCCGGAACTGATTCCCATGTGTCATACGCTTTTGATTACCAAATGCGCGGTGGATTTTGAGGTGGATGAGGAAAATTGTGAAGTAACGGCGATCTGTACGGCCCAGGTGGATGGGAAGACCGGGGTCGAGATGGAGGCGTTGACCGGCGTCTCCGTGACGCTTCTGACAATTTACGATATGTGCAAGGCGATTGACAAGCGAATGGAGATCTCGGACATCCATCTTGAGTCGAAGACCGGAGGAAAGAGCGGGGATTTCTACAATCGCAGATAGGGAACGCGGAAGGAGTTGGGGAATATGAAAGATGGTTATGGAAGAGTGATCGATTATGTGAGAATCTCGGTGACCGACCGCTGCAATCTCCGCTGCGTATACTGTATGCCGGAAGAAGGGGTGAAGGTGCTGCCTCATGAGGCGATCCTCACATACGATGAGATCGAACGGATCTGCCGGGCGATGGCGAAGCTCGGCGTGAAGAAGATCAAACTGACCGGCGGGGAACCGCTGGTTCGAAAAGATTTGCCGGAATTGGTGCGGGCGATCAAAGCGCTTCCCGGGATCGAGAAGGTGACGATCACGACCAACGGCGTTTTGCTGGCGGAACGGATGGACGATCTGGCAGCCGCCGGGATCGACGCGGTCAATATCAGTATGGATACCACGGATCCGGAATTGTTTGCGCAGGTAACCCGCGTCGGACGGATCGACGCGGTGATGGACGGATTGAAGGCGGCTCTGTCCTATCCGGAGATTCCGGTGAAGATCAACTGCGTGCCGGTAACGTCGGAGAAAGAAAATTTCGTCAATATGGCCCGGTTGGCGAAGGATTATCCGGTGCATGTCCGTTTCATCGAGATCATGCCGATCGGATACGGAAAGCAGTTCGAGTTTCACAATGAGGATTCGATCCGGGCGGTTCTGGAGAGCGAGTTCGGCGCGTTTACGCCCTGTCATGAGATTCTTGGGAACGGACCGAGCCATTATTACAGTGTGGAGGGCTTCCGGGGGAAGATCGGTTTTATCAGTTCGATCAGCCACAAGTTTTGTGAGCAGTGCAACCGCGTGCGTCTGACGGCGGAAGGATTTTTGAAGACCTGTCTGCAGTACGAGACGGGAAACGATCTGCGCGCGGTTTTGAGGAACGGCTGTACGGACGAGGAACTGGAGGAAGTGATCAGCCGGACGATCGCCGGCAAACCGATCAGTCATAATTTTAATGAAGAAAAAATCGCGCCGGAGGAGTGCCGCTCCATGTCGCAGATAGGAGGCTGAAATGCGAGTTGCCATTCTTACATCCAGTGATTCCGGCTATGCCGGGGAGAGGGAAGATTTAAGCGGCCCGGTGATTGAGGAGATTGTCACGCAGGCCGGTTACGAGGTCGTATGGACGGGGCTGCTCCCGGACGACCGGAAGATGTTGTCGGAGGAGATGAAGCGAATCGCCGACGAGAACGTGGCGGAGCTGCTTCTGACGACGGGAGGAACCGGATTTTCGCCGCGGGATTGCATGCCGGAGGCGACGGCGGATATTGCGGAGCGGATGGTGCCCGGGATTCCGGAGGCCATGCGCGCTTACAGCATGCGCTTTACGAAGCGGGCGATGCTTTCGCGGGCGTCGGCCGCGATCCGCAAATCTACATTGATCGTGAATCTTCCGGGCAGTCCGAAAGCGGTTCGGGAGTGCCTGGAGTATGTGATACCGGAGCTTGGGCACGGCCTGGAGATCCTGACCGGGGCCGCTTCCAACTGCGCAAGAAAATAGGAAAAGGGGAAGAACGATGAAGAAGATCGCGACGGTGGATGCCGTGGGCCATGTACTTTGCCACGACATCACGAGGATTGTCAAAGATGTTGTGAAGGACGCGGCTTTCCGCAAGGGCCATGTTGTGACGGAGGAAGATATCCCGCTTCTTTTATCTCTAGGCAAGGATCATCTGTATGTGTGGGAAAAGAATGAGAATATGTACCACGAGAACGAAGCGGCGGAAATTCTTTATGAGATTTGCAGGAATGAGAATATGCATCCCACGCCGGTCAAGGAAGGGAAGATCGAACTGATCGCCGATTGCGACGGCCTGTTTCGGATTGATGTGGAACGTCTGGATGCCATCAACGAACTGGAAGACATCATGATTGCCAGCCGCCATACGAATTATGCGGTGCACAAGGGGGACAAGCTGATCGGAACGCGGGTGATTCCTCTGATTATCGAGAAGGAGAAGATGGCGCGGGCAAAGGAGGTTGCGGGCAATAAGCCGCTGGCCGAGCTGCTTCCTTATAAAAATATCCGCTGCGGCATTGTGACGACCGGCAGCGAAGTATTTTACGGAAGGATACAGGATACATTTACGCCGGTCATTGAAGGGAAACTGGCGGCTTACGGGATCGGGGTGAGCGGTCACATTACGGTCAACGACGATCAGGAGAAGATTACGGCGGCGATTTTAAAATTGAAGGAAGACGGCGCGGATATGATCGTCTGCACCGGCGGGATGAGCGTGGATCCGGATGACCTGACGCCGAGTTCGATTCGGGCGACCGGGGCCAGAGTCGTGACCTACGGCGCGCCGGTTCTGCCGGGAGCCATGTTTTTGCTGGCATATATGGAGGATGGGACGCCGATCATGGGCCTGCCGGGATGCGTGATGTATGCGAAGGCGACGGTGTTCGATCTGGTGCTTCCGCGCGTGGCGGCCGGTGTGGAGATTACGAAAAAGGATATTGCCCGCATGGGGAACGGCGGTCTGTGTCTGGGATGTAAAGAGTGTCATTATCCCGCCTGCGGTTTCGGAAAAGGAGTTTAACATGCGGGAGAGAAAAAGGGACGGCGTTTCCGTGGAGGAAGCGGTCGGACGGATTTTAGATGCGGTGTCTCCGATCGAGCGGATACTGGAACTGCCTCTTTTGGAGTGCGTCGGCCGGGTTCTGGCAGAAGACCGGTATGCCGGGATCGATAATCCTCCGTTTGACCGGGCGCCGGTGGACGGTTATGCCTGCCGCGCTTTTGACACAAAGGAGGCTTCGAAGGCAAAACCGGTGGTTCTTAAGGTTTTGAGAGAGATCGATGCCGGCGGATATTTCGAGGGAACTGTGGGACCGGGTGAGGCCGTCCGGATCATGACCGGCGCGCCGATACCGTCCGGCTGTGATGTCTGCATTCGTCAGGAAGATACCGATTACGGCGAAGAGTTCGTACGGGTTTATGAAGAATATGCGGCATACCAGAATTACTGTTATGCCGGCGAGGATTTTAAGAAGGGCCAGTTGATGGTAAAGGCCGGGAGCCGGCTCACCTATGTGGAGATCGCGGTGCTGGCCAGCATGGGGGCGGAGACGCTGCCCGTGTATGACAAACCGGCCGTCGCTTTGTTTACCACGGGCGACGAGATCGTAATGCCGGGTAAACCGCTGCGCCCCGGGAAAATCTATAACAGCAATTTGCCGGGGCTGGCGGCCCGGATGCAGGAGTTGGGCTTCCGGCCGATTCTGGCAAAACAGATCGGGGACGAAGGCGCGGCGGTGGCGGAGGAGATCCGCAACGCTCTGGCGATCGCGGACGTCGTGATTACGACCGGAGGCGTCAGCGTGGGGAAAAAGGATATTCTTCACGACGCTCTTCCGCTTTTGCAGGCGGAGAGGAAGTTCTGGGGTGTGGCGATGAAACCGGGAACGCCCGTGATTTTTTCCGTATACAAGGGAAAACCGATCATCAGTCTGTCCGGCAATCCTTTTGGCGCGTTGACAAATTTTGAGTTGTTGATCCGGCCGATGCTAGCGAAACTCTGCCGGGATGAAAGCCTGATTCCGGTAAGAAGGGAAGCTGTGATGGCGGCGGAATTCGGGAAGGCCAGCCATGGAAGGCGTTTTATCCGGGCGATCTACCGGGAGGGACGGGTATACTTGCCCGAAGGGCTTCACTCGTCCGGGGTGCTGGCTTCCATGCGGGGATGCAACTGTCTGGTGGATATCGTGCCGGGAACCGAATGCCTGAAGCCGGGCGATAAAGTTTCGGTGGTTATGACCTGTCGGTAGCCGTCCCGGCAGGGAAAACGAACGGGGAGAAGTCCGGCGGCGGAAGGAAGTAAGATGGAAGAAAAAAGGAGAAAGCCGATCCCCTTTGTGATCAGCGGCGTGAAAAATTCCGGGAAGACCACGATGGTGACAAAACTGATTCCGCTTTTGGCGGCGAAAGGGCTGAAGGTGGCTACGGTAAAACATGACGGGCATGATTTTGACGCGGACGTACCGGGCACGGACAGCTACCGGCATTTTCAGGCGGGGGCGTTGGGTACGGCAATCTACTCCGGGAGCAAATTTTCCGTGGTAAAACGACAGGAAGGTCTGAACGAGAGCGACATGGCGGCTTTTTTTCCGGAAGCGGATCTGATTTTGTATGAAGGGTTTAAGTGGACGGACTATCCGAAGATCGAACTCGTCCGGGCCGGAAATTCCGAGCGTCCGGTCTGCGATCCGGCGACGGTGCTGGCGCTGGCGACGGATCTGCCCTCTTTAAAGGGGGCGGGGCAGCTTAGGCCGGAGCGGCCAAAAGCGCCGACCGGGGAAGCTTCGGAAGGCCGGAAGGATTCGAAACCGCCGCGGATACCGGTATATGATCTGAATGATGCGGAAGGGCTGGCGGAGGTAATCTACCGCTATTACCGGTCATTTTATGCGGAAGAAGTGGACAAGGCTTGACAAAAATTTGAGAATGCGATATATTTGTGAAAAGATAAAGGAGAACAAAGAATGGGAAAAGTGATTGCCGTGTGTACCAGTGTGGCGAAGGGAACCCAGAAACAGAATGTGCATGAGGCCGAATTTTTGGCGGATTGGGGCATCGAGGGAGACGCGCATGCCGGGAAGTGGCATCGGCAGGTAAGCCTTCTGTCCTATGAGAAGATCGAGGAATTTCGGGCCAGGGGCGCGGAGGTGGAATTTGGCGCTTTTGGCGAGAATATCGTGGTATCCGGCTATGATTTTAAGAAATTGCCGGTCGGAACGAGGTTTTTGTGCGGAGATGTGGAACTGGAGCTGACTCAGATCGGGAAAGAATGCCATAGCGGATGTGAGATCTATCAGAAGATGGGCGATTGTATTATGCCGAGGGAAGGCGTGTTTTGCCGTGTGCGGAAGGGCGGCGTGATTCGGGAAGGCGATGAATTTACGAGGGAAGAGCCTTAAGCTGAGCGGGCCGGAAGAGTTTGCCGGAAGAAAGCCTTTGGGCTGAGGAAGGTGAAAAACCGCTTCGAAATGCATTGAAGCGGTTTCTTTTGAAAGGCGATATATTTTTGAAAAAATAAAGAGAAGGTTTTGACCGGTTCGAAACTGCTTTATCGGTGATCCGATAAAAACAGAAAAAATAGAAGGAGGAGAAGGAACGATGAGGAAAGTGGGAGTAATGAGAAAAGGGTTGGCGTTGTTGCTGGGTGTGACGATGGCGTTTTCGGCGGCGGCCTGCGGAAACGGTCAGAAGAGTGCAACAGAAGGAACCGACAGGAAAGAGGCTGAGAGCGGGGTGACGACGGCCGGCGCAACAGAGGGGACGACGGCTCAGGGAACCGAAGGTGAAGACGTGGAATTGATTGTATTTGCGGCGGCCTCCATGACGGAGACTTTGACGGAGATCGCGGAAAATTACAAAAATGTCGCGCCGAATGTGAAGATTACGTTTAACTTCGATTCGTCCGGAACGCTGAAGACTCAGATCGAGGAAGGTGCGGATTGTGATGTTTTCATTTCCGCGGCTCAGAAACAGATGAACCAGCTGGATATCGAAGCGGACCCGGAAGTGAATAAGGACGGATTGGATTTTGTAAAACAGGGAACCCGGATCGACCTTCTGGAAAATAAGGTGGTGCTGGTAACGCCTGACGGGAATCCGGCCGGGATCGAAGCGTTTCAGGACATTACGTCGGATAAACTGAATCTGATCTGCCTCGGCAACGACGATGTCCCGGTAGGCGCTTATTCTCTGAAGATTCTGGATTACCTGGGAACCTCGGCGGAAGAATTGGAGAAGGGAAATAAGATCACTTACGGATCGAACGTGAAGGAAGTGACGACCCAGGTGAAGGAAGCCACGGTGGACTGCGGGATCATTTACGCGACCGACGCGTTTTCGGCGGGGCTTACGCCGGTGGCGGAGGCGACGGCGGAAATGTGCGGGCAGGTAATCTATCCAGCGGCGGTGCTGAACACGACGGAGGACGAGACGGAGGCGCAGGCGTTTCTCGATTATCTGGCGACGGATGAATGCGCGGAAGTATTTGAAGGGGTCGGGTTTACAGCATTGAAAAAATAGGATATAATAAAGCTCAGGAGCGGAGAGATTTCCGCTCCTTTTTCCGACCGAAAGGGGGCTAAAAGGAAATGGACTGGTATCCTCTTTTTAATTCGCTGAGGATTGCGCTGATCTCCAGCGCGATCGTGTTTTTTACAGGGATTTTTGCGGCCTATTATGTGGCCAGGCTGAACCGGATCGTGAAGGGAGCGCTGGATGTGCTTTTGACGCTTCCGTTGGTGCTGCCGCCGACGGTGGTCGGCTATTTTCTGCTGCTTTTGCTGGGACCGACGCATCCTTTCGGAGCCTGGATATTGTCCGCATTCGGGACCAAGCTGGTTATGACCTGGTATGCCGGGATTTTTGCGGCTTCCGTGGTGGCGTTTCCTCTGATGTATCGGACGGCGAGAGGGGCTTTTGAGAGCTTTGACGAAACGCTGGCTTATTCGGGAAAAACGCTCGGCCTGTCGAACTTCTATATTTTCTGGAGAATCCGGATGCCGGCCTGTAAGCAGGGGATTTTGGCGGGAACGGTACTGGCTTTTGCCAGGGCTCTGGGGGAGTACGGAGCGACCAGCATGGTGGCCGGCTATACGCCGGGCAAAACGGCTACGATTTCCACGACGGTATATCAGCTCTGGCGGACCGATAACGACGCGCTGGCTTTTCGCTGGGTGTTGGTGAATCTGGCGATTTCCGCGGCGGTGCTTTTGACGGTGAACATGCTGGAACGCAGGAATAAAGCGCCGAACCGTGGGGCGCTGCGGGAGAGGGGGTATGGCGGATGAGTCTTTCGGTGGACATCAGGAAAAACTTCGGAAGCTTCCGGCTGGACGTTCGTTTTGAGGCGGGGAATGAGGTATTGGGTCTTCTCGGCGCTTCCGGCTGCGGTAAAAGCATGACCTTAAAATGTATCGCGGGAATTGAAAAGCCGGACGAAGGGCATATTATTCTGGATGGCATTACGCTTTTTGATTCGGAAAAAAAAATCAATCTGACGCCTCAGGAGCGCCGGGTAGGTCTGCTGTTCCAAAATTACGCGCTGTTTCCCAACATGACGGTGTATCAGAATATTATGACGGGGTTGTCCCGGGAAAAGAATAAAGAGATCAGGAGGAAGAAAGCCGGCGAGGCGATCGAAGCGTTTTATCTGACGGGCCTGGAGAAACGCCGGCCGGCCGAGCTCTCCGGCGGGCAGCAGCAGAGGGTGGCTCTGGCCAGGATCCTGGTCTCCCGGCCGGGGCTTTTGATGCTGGACGAGCCTTTTTCGGCGCTCGACGGATTTCTCCGCTGGGAACTGGAACTGGAGCTGGTCCGGATTTTGGAGGAGTTCGGAGGCACGACGCTTTTCGTGTCTCATGACAGGGACGAGGTTCACCGGTTATGCGACCGGGTGTGCGTGATATCCGCGGGTCGTTCCGAGGAGGTTATGTCCGTCCGGGAGATGTTTCAGAATCCGAAGACCCGTTCGGCGGCTCTGCTTTCCGGGTGCAAGAATATATCCGGGGCGACGCGGCTCTCGGAACACGAAGTGTTTGCAAAAGACTGGGGGCTTCGGTTTTACTCGGAGAAGGAAGTGCCGCAGGACGTTCGTTATGTAGGCGTCCGGGCCAAGGATATTCTGGTAGCGAAAGAAGCGGAGGCGGAGAATGTAGCGGAGTGTCGGATTGTCCGGGTGATGGAGGAAGCGTTTTATCATATTTATATACTGGAACCTCTCGGCGCGGAGGAGGGAGTGAGAAAACCGCTTCGTTTTGACATGGAAAAGCATATGGGAGGCCTGCCGGCGGGGGCAAAAACCGTGCGGATTCGGGTGACGGCGGACAATCTGTTGTTTTTGACATGAGAAAGGGACGTTGAGATGAAAGTGGCGCAGCTCTTATTGATGGGCGGGAAGAACAGCCGGATGGGGAGGCCGAAGGCTCTTTTGACCTGGCGGGGAAAAACATTTTTTGAGCGGATTACGGAGGAAATGCGTATTTGCGGCCCGGTGTATATTTCGGTGGATAAAAAGGAACATGTGCCGGCGTGTTCGTTTCCGGTTATTGAGGATCGATATGAGGCCATCGGCCCGATGGGGGGGCTGGCTTCCGCCCTGGAAGTGATTTCCGAGGACGCGCTTTTCGTGTGCGCCTGCGATATGCCGAAGGTTACGGCGGAGTTGATCCGGAAACTGACGGTTTATCTGGATGAGGATACGGACGCGGTGATTGTGAGAAAAGAGAATGGCCGTCTGTATATGACCGGCGCCGTCTATTCAAAAAAACTGCTGCCCGGGCTGAAGGAACAGATACGGAAGAAAAATTATCGGATGCGGAGCGTACTGGAACGGGCGAGGGTGAAGTTTCTGGATTTCGAAGAGCTTGGGCTTCGCCCGGACAGCCTGGATAACATCAATACGCCGGAGGATTATGAGAATCTTATCCGGGATGAGATTATTTGACAGACAGAGCGGAATATAGTACAATAGCGGACGGAGCAAGGGGGATTTTTTCGCGCGGAAAACAGGGGAAAACAGGGAAAAATGGAAAAATTGATTTAAGGATAGGGCGCACCCAAAAACTTTTGCAGGATGCGTTTCTTGATTTGATGCGGGAAGAGCCTTTTGAGGAGATCACGGTTACTCAGATCGCGGAGAAGGCCATGATAAACCATAAGACATTTTATGCTCACTATGGCACGAAGCAGCAGTTGTATGACGCGATGGCGTTTCAGATCATCGACGCGCTGTGTGAGACGGTGATGTACCTGAAAGAAGAACCCACGAAGGAATTGAGCGCCGATGTTTTGGAAGCGGACGCGACGGCTTTTGTGGAAGTGCTGGAACAATACAAGGAAGAGTTCTTGATTCTTTTAAACCCGAGAATCAATTATGTGTGGTATCCGATTCTGGAGAACGTGATTATTTCCAAGCGGAAAGGGTTGATGCTTCGGATTGACGCGAGCGAGGGCGGAGAGAAAGAGGGGGAAGTGCCTTTTAAACTGTATCTGGACATGATTACTTCTCAGATGGTGATCTGGATTTACTGGTGGCTGAGTCAGGAAGATTATTCGGTGCGGGACGGCGCGCATTTTATCTGCCGTCTGATGAACCGGAGTATGGCGAATGTTTTTCGCTATGTAAAGCCGCCGAAAGTGATCCATAATCATAGTGAAGATTGAACAGCCGCCGGAAGGTTTCCGGCGGCTGCTTTTATGTTTAGAAATGTTTTTCCGTCGCGTCCTTGGAAACGATGGTTTTGGGCGTTACCAGGGTGGCGGGTACGGTTTCGCTTTCCGGCATAAACGGCAGTTCGGTGATGGATACGGCGTCCGGATGATCTTTCATCAGGTCGCTCATTTCTCCGAAATCCAGAGCGCGCATCGGACAGGCGGCTACGCACTGAGGCTGGTTGCCGTTTTTGCGAATACCGATGCAGCTGTCGCATTTGCCGACGATATTCTTGTCTTCCAGCATCTGCGGGATTGCATAGGGGCAGGCCGTGATGCAGTTTCCGCAGCCGTCGCAGAGTTCGTCGTCGTGTAATACGACGCCCTCTTCCTCGTCCCGGTACATGGCGCCCACCGGACAGGCGGCCACACAGGCCGGGTTGCCGCAGTGGTTGCAGGTGGCGGACATATAGTAGATGCCGGGGGTCGGATAGGAGCCGACTTCATACCCGTTTATATGGCGGAACAGCGTGCCGACGGCCAGGTCGTTCTTATCCTTGCAGGCCATTTGGCAGGCTTTACATCCAATACAGGATGTCATATCGAAATAAAATGCTTTTGCCATTGGTTTCTCCTCCTTTAATCAAATAAGATTCTTTCCTTCATATCGCTGCGTTCCACATCGGCCGGAAGCTGGCTGCCGGTATACTTCTGGATGTTGCAGCGGCCGGTGTTCCAGCCGGAAACGCCGGCGCCGGTGGAGATACCGCCGCAGAGGATATTGTCCGCGCCGCCCATATCGATACCGGAATCCTCATCCATATCGATCCAGGAGCCGTGAGGGATACCTACAACGCCGGGCATGATGCGTGCGGTTACGCAGGCGTTTCTCAAGATGCTTCCGTGAGGGCTTGTTACCTGAACGGTATCCCCGTCCTTTACGCCGATCTCTTTCGCGTCTTCTTCACTTAAGAATACCGGATTCGGCCAGGCTTCTCTTAACCAGCCTACGTTGTCAAAATCGGAGTGAGAACGTCTTAAGTAATGAGGATTATAAACCTGAAGCGGGAATTCGCCTTTTTCACCGCCGATCTTGCCGTCCTTCCAGGTGTTGTCGTAACCGTCTTCCGGCGGAATATAGGTCGGGTAGGCTTCGATCTCGGAGAACATCATGGCGTTTACCATGTCTTTTAAGCCCTGGCTGTAGATCTCCATCTTGCCGGAGGCCGAGTTGGCGGCGGCCGCATTGGTGGCGGGATCTTCTCTGAAATCTTCCCATGCGATGTAATCATAGCCGTCGCCCGCGGAACGAGGGATCTGGAACAGGCCCTTCTCCATGAATTCGTCGAACGTGATCGCGCCTTCCTGGTCGTCGCCTTCCACGCCGTAATCCGCTTTCTGTTTCTTCGTGATGGTGATCAGCGTCTTCTTCTCCGTCGAGTTCGGCTCCATATACCAAGCGCCGATAGCCTGATTCATAAACTGCTGTTTTTCATCCAGCGGATACAGTGCTTCGTCGGTCAGCTCGGGATAAGAATCGCCGTATTTTTCTTTGATCTTGGCTGCGATCAGGTTTACGATCTCCTGGTCGTTTTTGGCTTCATAGAGAGGCTCGGTGACTTTGGTAGCCATGATCAGGGCTTCCCGGTTGCCCTGCAAGAACGAACCTTCTTTTTCCCAGGGGGTGACGGCCGGCAGAACGATATCGGAATATTTGGCGTTGGTCGTGCGGAACAGCGCCTGGCACAGAACAAATTCCGGCAGGCTCCGGATCACTTCAATACCGGTGCTGGCGCCGTCGCGGGTCTGTAAGAAGGAGGAGTAGCCCCAGTACACCATTTTCAGATCGATCGGCATTTTTACGCCGGCAGCTCCGTAGTAGTTGTATACATATTCGCCTTTTTTGCAGGCTTCCCAGGTTTCGGTGTCGTTTAACGCGGCGTTTTCCAGAGGATTTTTGGCGGAAGGGTTGCCCGCGCCGCCGGAGCCCATGAAGTAGTAACCGCCGTTGATATTACGGCTGTGCGCGCTTACGCCCCAGCAGTGGCCGGATTTGCCGTAGTGGCCGGTCATGGCGCCTAAGGTCATGACCATCTGAGGCAGGTTATCCGCGTTGTGGGTACGGGCCGGCGCCCAGGCGGTCAGGTAGGCGACTTTGTTGTCTTTGCCGATTTTTTTGGCCAGGTATTCAAACTTGTCTTCGGGGACTCCGCAGACATTGGAAGCCCAGGCGGCATCCTTGACAACGCCGTCCACTTCGCCCAGGAGGTAATCTTTAAAGCAGGGAGCGCCGGCTTCGGCGTCTTCCGGCATATGTTCCGCGTCAAACCCCAAAGCGTGGCTGTCTAGGAAATCCCAGTCCATCAGACTTTCGCCCGCTTCGTCTAATGTATATACGGTGTGGGCCAGGCCGATCAGGAACGCGATGTCCGTGGAAGGGTGGCAGGGGATCCACTCGGCTTCGGTTAAAGCGGCGGTGTCCGTGTACATGGGATCGATGCAGATGAACTCGGCGTTCGGGTTATTCTTCTTAATCTGCAGCAGATGGTAAGTCGGATTGCCGGCGGAAGACCAGGCCGGATTGCAGGCGTGCAGGATTACGATATCGGAATTCCTCAGCTCGATCCGGTCGTTGATACCTTCGTTGGCCTGAGGCCAGAAGCCGACTTTGCCGGGGGTGGAGGTATAGGCGCCCCGGGAGTTCGTACCCCAGCAGGTGCGATAGCCGCCCAGTTTGGACATCAGCATCATACATTCGCTGCCTCCGGGGATCAGAACGGATTCCGGGCCGTTCGCCTGCAGAATGCGGTGGATCTCGTCGGCGCAGATCTCGACGGCTTCATCCCAGCTAATGCGCTCCCATTCATCCTGGCCTCTGAGTTCGGGGTGCTTTTCACCGTCGCCGGGATTCCAGTTCTTTCTCTTCATCGGGTATCTTAAACGATCCGGGCTAAATACATGCTGCCTCTGAGCGCGTCCGCGGACGCAGGCTCTCTGCTGAGGGTAATCGGGCGTATCTTCATGGGTATCGTCCGTTTTCTGACGGACGACGACGCCGTCGACAACGAGGGCTTTGTTTAAACAGCGTCCGCCGCAGTTATGCCAGCAGGAAGCGGTGATCCATTTGCCCTGGGATTCGATATCGACGATTTCCGGGTGCGTAACGGCGGCCTCCGCGGTGGGCGCGGCTTCGGTCGTCGCAGCGGCCGTCGTCGCGGCGGCGGTAGTCGCAGCGCCTTCCGTTGTGGCGGCGGCGGTGGTATCGGCTACGTTTGAGGCCTGACAACCGGCCAGAGATAAACCGGCTATGGCGGCGGTAGCGGCGGCGCTTCCCTTTAGAAAATCGCGGCGGCTGATCTTGCCGTTTGCCAGTCTTTTCATTAACTTGGACATGGAATAAGTTCCTCCTTTTCGTTCTTTCCTCTTGCGGTCTGCATAAAGGTTACATTATTATAACAAAGGAGAAACTTGTATGACAATGGTCAGAATTGTGGGAACTGTTACTTAACGGTACATATGAAGGAAAGGTGTTACCCATTAAAAGTTTATAGAAATGTTTTGAAATTTTCATGGCTTTTTACGTTGCGTTTATATATAATAGGTACCGTCGTCTGGCAGGCGACGATAAAATCACAATATGACGGGGGACGGGACGTGCAAAAAAAACGGTTGCACAGATTTCAGGATTTGAATTTAGTCTATTTTTTGGCTCTGACGATTGCCGGGATTATCAATGCGTTCGGGGTCACCATGTTTCTGGCGCCTGTGAAACTGTTTGACAGCGGTATATCCGGTACGGCCATGCTGGTTTCGCAGCAGACGCCGGAGTGGTGCAGTTTGTCTCTTATTTTAGTTTTGCTGAATATACCGATTTTTTTGTTTGGGTTAAAAAAGCAGGGGCGCGTTTTTACGATCTATTCGATTTATGCCGTCCTGGTATATTCCGTAACGGCGTGGTTGATAACGGACGTTTTTCCGGTAGACGTGACGATCGCGTCGCCCTTGGCGGAGACGGACCTGTTTTTATGCGTGATTTTCGGGGGTGTCATATCCGGATGCGGGAGCGGTTTGACGGTTCGCTTCGGAGGCGCGATCGACGGTATTGATGTTGTCGGCGTTATATTCGCGAAAAAAATCGGTCTCAGCCTGGGAAGTTTTGTCATGATCTATAATGTGCTTCTTTATATAATTTGCGGGATAGTCCTGGGGAGCTGGATCCTGCCGCTTTACCCGATCGTTACATACGCGGCGGCGTCAAAAACGGTTGATTTCTGTGTGGAAGGTTTTGAGCGGGCCAAGGCGGCTTTTATTATTACGACAAAGCCCGAGGAGGTGTGCCGGGTTTTGTCGGATACATTTGAGAACGGTATTACGACGATTCGCGCCAGAGGTTATTATTCGGATTCGGAAAGAATCATGATTTATTTTGTAGTTAATCGTTTTCAGATAGGATGAATGAAGAACCTGGTACATGAACAGGATCCGAAGGCCTACATTGCGATCAATGAGGTGGCCGATATTTTTCCCGCCGCCGGTATCGATACGCCTCAGGTGCATAAGCCAAAAGAGCTGCCGGCGGATGAAGATCAGGAATAAATTGACAGAATGCCCGTCTCCTGCCTGATTCGGCAGGTGACGGGCATTTTTTATGTAGAGAGGGGAATTTTTACAGCGCTTCTTCCACGGCGTTGATGATCAGCGCGGGGGTCGTCTGAGAAGAATCCGGCAGGATGGAAATATCCGCCGTACCTTCGTATTCGGAAGCCAGCTCCGCATAATCGCCGAACTTTAAGCAGCGCATCAGGCAGGCGTCCACGCAGGCCGGGTTCTCGCCTTTAGCGACCAGCGTATAGCAGCCGTCGCATTTCTGGGAAACGGTCTTGCCGTCGCGGTCCATCAGGATCGGTTCGCCGTAAGGGCAACTTTCCGTACAGGTGCCGCAGCCGATGCACATGTCGTCGTCATGTAAGACCAGGCCGGTCTCCTCATCTTTATACATCGCTCCGGTCGGGCAGTTGGCCACGCAGGCCGGATTGCCGCAGTGATTGCAGGCGATGGAAAGATTGTAATAATAGGGCTTCGGAAATTTGCCCCCTTCCGTCGTGGTCACGTGGCGGAACAATTCGCCTACATTGTACAGATTGTTGCGGTCACGGCAGGCGATCTCGCACGCGTGGCAGCCAATGCAGGTCGTCATATCAAAATAAAAACCTTTCTGTGCCATGTTTTTACACTCCTTTCCCTATTAGTCAAAGATGATTCTCTGCGGCCATTCGCAGTCGGGCAGCAGTTCACCGTCATACTTCTCAACGATGCAGTTGTTGGAGTTGAAACCGGTGTGGCCCTGTCCGGTCGGTACCGGGGAGGACAGGGTGTTGGTAGCGCCCGCTTCGTCGACGCCGTCCGCGTTTAACTGCGCCCAGGCGCCTTCGCCCAGAGCAACCGTCTTCGGCATGATGCGCTCGGTTACGAAAGCCGGGCGGGCGACCGTGCCGTAAGGACTGGAAAGCTTCACGATATCGTTGGTTTTGATGCCGAGTTCTTTTGCGTCATCCGCGTTGATCCAGAGTTCCTGCGGAAATGCTTCGCGCAGCCAGTTCACGTTGTCGAACACGTGGTGCGAACGTCTCTGATAATGCTGGGTCAGGAGCTGATACGGGCGGTTGTTCTCCACGCCGTCCTCATAGCCTTCCGTGATCCGCACATACTTCGGTAGCGGGTCTTTCTGTGTGAAGCCGACATGGTCGATGTAGTTGGACAAAGACTGGCAGTGGATCTCGAATTTGCCGCTGGCAGTCTTCACCGGATTGGCCTCCGGATCGTCGATGAATTTCTTAAACGGCAGGTTCGCGTAGCTGTCGCCTTCTTTGCGCTCTACCTGATAGATACCCTTTTCTTTAAATTCGGCCAGGGTGATCTTGCCTTCCTGAGGCTCGCCGGTTACGCCCATCTCCTGAATATCGTCCGCGGTGATGGTCAGAAGCGTCTGCTTTTCGCCGCTTTCGTCCACATATTTGCAGCCGGCCAGTTTATTGAAGAGCTGCTGAGTCTCGTCAATGTCGTAGACCTGTTCCCTGGTAAAGCCGAGTTTCTCGGCGATGCCGATAGCGATTTCCTGGTCGCTCTTGGCTTCGTACATCGGATCGACAATGTGCTGGGCATAGATCAGAATCTCACGGTTACCGGTAAGAAGCGTGCCCGGGCGTTCCCATTCGGTCGTGACCGGAAGCACCACGTCGGAGTATTTGGCGCTGGTGTTCAAAACGTAGTTCAGGGTCAGAACAAATTCCACTTTCCGGTAAGCCTTGATCCCCTGGGTCATGGCCTGGCGCTGATTCAGAGCGCCGCCCATACCCTGGTAGAGCATCTGGATGTTGACGTCGCGCATCTCGCCTTTGTATTTGGTATGCTTGCCTTCCAGGACGGCGTTCCACATCTCGCCGTTGTTCATGGCAAATTCTTTCTGAGGGAAAGGATTGGCCGGAAGTTCGGTCTTAACGCCGGCGCCGCCCGCGGAAACCAGACCGGAACCGCCGTTGGAAGCCGTATTGTGCATGGTGCCGCTGATACAGGCGCCGTCGCGTCCGATCTGGCCGCAGACCATGCCGAGAGTCAGAATCGCGTGAACGAAGCATTCGCCCTCGTTGATACGGGCCGGCGCGCCGCCGCCGAAGATGGTAGCCGGCTTGGTGGTGGCGTATTCTTCCGCCAGCGCTTTGATGGTGCCGGCCGGTACGCCGCAGATTTCTTCGGCCCACTCGGGCGTTTTCTTTACTTCATCGGCGAATTTGCCTTTGCTCATAATGTAATCGTAGAAGTTGTCCGCCGGATCGACGGCCTGCGCCGTGTACGTGAAAGCCAGTCTCTCCAGAGGCTGATAGGTATATTCGGGATAGTCGGCGGCCGGCATATGATCCTTGTCGAAACCGACCGTATATTTATCCAGATATTCTTTGTCGTGCAGATTATTGGAAATGATGTGATACATCATAGCCAGAACCATCGCGGTATCGGTGGACGGGCGGATCGGGATCCACTCGGCGTCCAGAGCGCGGATGGATTCGTTGTAGCGGGGGTCGATCACAACAAACCGGGCGCCGGCTTTTTTGGCCTGCAGATAGTTGTATTCCGGAAGACCCGCGGAGGAAACCGCCGGATTGGCGCCCCACAGAATCACCAGTTTCTGTTTTCTTAACGTGAAACGGTCGGGAGCGTCGCTGGAATAGCCGGGGCTGCCCATGACCATCTGGTAAGCGTCCGGCCAGGCGCCCCAGGAAACCTGACCCCAGCGAGGGGTATAACCGCCCATTAACTGGAATACGCGGGGGATGGCGGAACCGCCCAGCACGAAAACGGATTCCGGACCGTAGTCGTCGTAGATCTTTTTGATCTCGGCGGCGACCAGTTCAAAGGCTTCGTCCCAGGAAATACGTTCCCATTCGTCCTCGCCGCGGAGTTCGCCGTTGGGATTTTCGGGGCTCCAGTTCTTTCTCTTCATCGGATATTTTAAACGGTCTGCGCCGAATACCTGCATTCTCTGAGAACGGCCTCTCTGGCAGGCTCTCTGCTGAGGGTAGTCCGGGGTATCCTCGTGATTGTCGTCGGTTTTCTGACGAAGGACGACCCCGTCTTTGACCAGGGCCTTGTTCAGGCAGCGGCCGCCGCAGTTGTGCCAGCAGGCGGCGGTGATCCAGGTTCCGCCCTCTTCCAGATCCGCCGGTTTGGCATGTTCTACCGGAGCTTCCGCCGTGGTACCTTCCGCAGCGGTAGTCTGGGCGGCGGTGGTTTCAGCGGTAGTCGTAGCGGCGGCAGTGGTGGTGGATTCTTGTACACTGTTCTCCTGACATCCGGCCAGGGATAAACCGGCGATTGCGGCAGTCGCAACGGCACTTCCTTTTAAGAAGTCGCGGCGGCTGAATTGGCCGCTGGCCAGTTTTTCGATAAATTTGGACATCGTCAATTCCTCCTGTATACTTTTTGAGGCAACTTATCAGATGAGTTACCTGTTCCGGATAAAAAAGTAGTATAGTTGGAGAAAAATTTCAAGGGACAAAAGAGGATTAAATGTTACTTAAAGGTACAAAAAATCGAAAAGTGTTACTTGAAATACAATAAAAATACAAAGTGGACGCCGGTAAAGTTAAATATTTCGTTATCTTGCCGGCATCTGAAAATCTGCAAGCGCCCTGTTCAAATAGTCGTTAAAGGGTTTCATGATTCTGAAAATTTCCGGCGCCTTGGCAAGGAATGCGTCTGCCTGATTCACTTCCTCATCCTTTAACGGATATTCCAGATACCAGCTCTTGTATTTTAGATGCTCCGCCTGCGGATGTTCTTTGTCGTATCCTGCGGGAACGTTTTTTAATGCGCTTCCCTTTACCGTGAAATGTTTTTCAAATTCCGGCTCATGGATAATCTTTTCCCATTCCTCGCCGTTTTGGACAATGTAGTCCCGTATCATCGTCGTTGCGTCCTTGAACATATCTGCGAACAGCCCGCCGCCTAAGAAAGATTGATTATCCGGCTTTATCATAAGATAATATCCGACGGGGACAGGCAGCTTCCCTTTTGAGGAGATATGGGCGCGGAACGCAGGATTATAAGGTGATTTGTCGTGGCTGAAACGGGTGTCCCTTACGATCTTAAAGGTGAGGTCTTTCGGATTGTTGTATAAAATACTGTCGTCGAATTTTCCGATTTCTTCTATTAAAACCTGTAACAGATCTTCAAACTCGGCATTTGCTTTTTTGAAATCTTTCTTATTTGCATGATACCATTCACGGTTGTTATTCGAGCTCAGCGCCGACAAGTAATTCATGATTATTTGCGTGTTCATAATGGTTCTTCTCCTTTTTAAGAATTTCGGATAATGGAAAACTGCGTGGAATCTAAAAATTCCTGTATCAGGCACTTCGTGTGTTCGGGAGATTGATAAGACTTACAGAAAGAGAAATCCTGCGACAGGCCGTCGATATCTTCCATGGCATTTTTTACGTTAAGCATAGTTTGAACGGGAATTTCCGCGGCGGCCGTATAATCCAACTGCAGCGGGTTTATCCGATGGTTTTGTATTGCGTAATTCACCCTGTCTTTACACCTGCATCTGCCGCCGCCGTATTCTCCGCAATACTGTCCAAGAAAATCCGCCATTTTTTTGCGTATTCGGGAAAGTCTCTGGCGATACGCTTCCGGAGTCATTTCTAAAATATCCCCTGCAATACGGCTGTCAACCTTAAACATCGTCCCCAATATGAAAATGCATCGGCTCTCCGTATCAAGACATTGCAGCATTACGTTGGTACAGGACATTTTCAGCTCTTCGGCCAGAATCTCTTTTTCCACATTCTGGGTCAGGTCCGGCACGTCCTGTATGTTTCCGTTTTCGATATCATCTCCATAGTAATCGAAGTTTAACGGATAGTGGGCAAACATATGTTTCTTGTAAACCTTCAGATGATTGACCGCAATGCGGAATACCCATGTCGTGAATAAACTGTCGCCTCTGAAAGAGGATAGGTGCGTGATCATTTTCAGCAGGATGTCCTGCGTGGCATCTTCCGCGTCGGCAAATGTGCCGAGCATCCGCAGGGATAAATTGAATACAATGTCCTGTACGCCTGCGACAAGCGTTTCAAGGGCGGTTTTATCCCCAGCGGTGGCCTGGCTGACCAGAATCTGTAGTTCTTCATTCGTTTTTTTCTTCATAGATTTTCACCTCCTAGTTAATTAGATAACGCCGGCTTGTCCGTGTGACAAAAAAATTTTGAACGATGTCAAGATTCGGCGTTTTACAAAGCAGCCGTTCTGAATTGTGCGATAACTCCTTATATTAAATATAGTGGTTTAAATAAATTTGTTCAAGTCAGCTTCCCGAAAAAACGACAGAGCTTTTGCGTTCGCTGCCGGTTTCCTCAAAAATGATCTTAAAATTGCTGGAAAACTTTCGTCTGTTTTTGTATAATAAAGATACCGTTAGGTTAAGCGGCGGCAGCATAACAACAAAACGGAAATCATGCTGTATACTATGATATAGTAGTCGTTTATGGCAGTGCTGTGTAAGACGCACAGTTGAATTTCTCAAAGTGTCAGAATGGAGAATGCCAATGAAAGGAAAGTCAGACAAACGAAAAAAACGAAGGGCATCGTCTCTGCTCTTCTCTATTTTATTGGTTTTTTGTGTTTTAGGGGCGATTGTATACGCGGTGTCGCAAGAGATATCCCGAAAGATGTCCGAGGCCGCCATTCAGAATGTGAGCGAGAGCCTGAGCCTGATGCAGTGTACCATTGAGGCGATCCTGCGGAGCGAAGCGGAGTTCCAGATGCTGATTGCCCGGGAGGTCGCACAGGCGGAAGATCCGCAAGAGTATGTTCGGACCTATGAAAAAAATCGGACCATGGCAAAACTGTCGTTAATTTTGTCCGGGGAGGCCGAAGGGGTGTCCAGCACCGGAGAACGGTTTACAGAGGAAGATTTAGACTTTTCCGCAGGCGGAACGATTGAGGGATTGCCGGTTTCCCAGTCCTATGTGAATTATATGGGGACATGGTCCTATACGATAAAATGTCCTGTTGAGCGCGACGGGAGGGAGATCGGAACCCTCTATGCCGAATACATTTATGATGCGATCGATAAATCTCTTCCGGAGGGGTTCTATAATAAACAGGCGACGCTGTATATTATGGATTCCAAGAGCGAACGTTTTGTCCTGAAGCCTAAGGGGATGGGGGAACGGGACGCCGGCCATCTGAATTTGGGCGATTTTTATCGGGCGAATCAGATCCAGGATGCCGAGATTCAGGCGGAGGTGGCGAGGTGCTTAAGCAGCGGGCGGGATGCTTTATTTTATCATAACATCCGAGGCGTACAGGCGCTCAATTATATGTGGTCGGTGAATGACGGGACGATCTTTCTGGTGGGTTATGTGCCGGTCGAATCCATTCAGCAGGAGGGACGGGCGGTTAATCAGAGCATTTTGATCGTTGTGCTCTCCATGCTGGTAGCGTTTTTTGCCTGTATTACTTTGTACTATCTTAGCTGGAGGCAGCAGGATAAAATCCGAAAAGAGCGGGAAGAGGAGCGAAAAGTTCACAACCGGCAACTGGCGGAGGCGCTGCAGGCCGCCCGGATCGCCAGCGAATCCAAAACCATGTTCCTTTCCAATATGTCTCATGACATTCGCACGCCGATGAACGCGGTGCTGGGATTTACGACTCTTCTCACCATGGATGCGGAGAATCCGGCCAAAGTGCGGGAATATACAAAGAAGATTATGGCCTCCGGCCAGCATCTGCTCAGTCTGATCAACGATATTCTGGACGTTTCCAAGATCGAAAGCGGAAAGGTCGTTCTGAATTATGAAAAGTTTGTTCTCAGTGACGTGATATCTTCGGTGGAAGCGATTATTCAGCCGATGGCCAAGTCGAAGGGGCAAGAGTTCCGTCTGGAAGTGACGGGTATCCGGCACGAGTGCCTGATGGGGGACGAGATGCGGCTCAATCAGGTTCTGATCAACCTGCTCTCGAACGCCGTGAAATATACGCCGGAAGGAGGGCATATCCGGCTGGGGATTATCGGGCTCAAACAGCGGTCCGACCAGTATGAACATATCCGGATCGAGGTGGAGGACGACGGTTACGGCATGACGCAGGAATATCTGAAAACGATCTTTGATGCGTTTACCAGAGCGGAGAACAGTATGACGAACAAGATCCAGGGGACCGGACTCGGCATGGCCATTACCAAAAGCATTGTGGAGCTGATGGGCGGAACCATTGAAGTTTTCAGTGAAGTGGACCGGGGTTCTTTGTTCCGGGTTGACGTGGAACTGCGTATTTTGGAAGAGGAGGCGGATCGGGAGTTTTGGGAAAAACGGGGTATTTCCTGCATTCTGACGGTGGATGGGAACCGGGAGAGGCAGAAGAACGTTTGCGTTCTCATGGAAGGTACGGGCGTCCGTCTGGAAGCCGCCGCCGACCGGGAAGAGGCTGTGAGCCGAATGCGGGACAACGGCGGGGAATGTCAGTTGATTTTGATAGACTGGGAGGATTGCGGCCTTTCAACGGCTGAAGGATTGCGGGAGGCATTTCCCGGCGCGACGCCGATTCTTTTTTTGGCGGAGCGTGACGCGGACGGGTTGGAAGAGGCTTCTCGGATCGAACATGCAGGTATCCTTACAAAGCCGTTTTTTGTTTCTGCGTTTCAAAAGAAGATTGCCGAGATGTGGGAGGAGCCGGACGGCGGGAAGAATATTTGGAAGCCCGGGGAATCCGACGGTCTGAAGGGGCTGCATTTTCTTGCCGCGGAAGATAACGTTATCAATGCGGAGATTCTGGCGGAGCTTCTGAAAATCGAAGGAGCCTCCTGTGAGATCGTTGAAAATGGCCGTTTGGCGGTAGATCGTTTTCTTCACTCGGAGGAAGGAGAGTTCGACGCGATTCTGATGGACGTTCAGATGCCGGTAATGAACGGGCATGACGCCGCAAAGGCGATTCGCGCCCTGAATCGGGGCGACGCGAAGAGCGTGCCCATTATTGCGATGACGGCAAATGCGTTTGCCGAAGACGAGAAGGCGGCGCTGGAGGCGGGAATGGACGTCCATGTGGCGAAGCCGCTGAATATGGAGGCGCTAAAGAATGCGGTCAGACAATGTATCAAATAAAAGGAGCTATCATGGAGAGACATAAAAAAAACGGGATTCAAAGATGGGCGGCCGCCTGTCTGGCAGGGGTGATGTTTCTGTCGCTGGGCGCCTGCGGACGCGAGGAAGGCCCTAAGAATCTGATTTCGCAGGAAGAGAGCAAAGAGCGGGTTGTAAATCTGTTCAGTCCCATGGAGAAGATCGATCCGGATGCGGAAAATATCGCAAGAAGCGCGTCGGATCGGACGATCATCATGGCGGAGGAAGAACTGGGAGTGAATGTGGCCTACCGGACTTATACGGCGGAAGACTATCAGGATAAAAGTTACGACGACGTGATTCTTGAAAGGGTTCGCAACGATATGGACGATCTGTACCTGCTCAACCCGGATACTCTTCTGAAGCTGGGCGCGGAAGGAAAACTGATGGACTTATCGGGGCTTGAGAGCGCAGAAAATCTGCGGGACATCATTCGCATCGCCAATACGGTGGACGGGAAACTGGTGGCGATTCCTCAGGAGGTGGTTGCCTACGGTCTGTTTGTCAATGCGGATCTGTTTCGAAAGTATGAGCTTGATTTACCGGAGACGCCGGAAGAATTTTTGGAATGCTGCCGTGTGTTTAAGGAAAACGGGATTGAGACGCCGATCGGAGCCAACCGCTGGTGGCTGGAAACTTTTGTATTCGCTCAGGCTTATGCGGATTTATATAATGGAGGGAATACGGAGGCGGAGATCGCGGCGCTTAACAGTGGAGAAGCCAGGTACAGCGATTATATGCGCCCCGGCTTTGAGTTTCTTCAAGAACTGATCGACTGCGGTTATATCGATGCGGAGAAGGCGACTGTCAGTGAAGCTTTGGAAGGGGAAAAAGAAGATTTTCTGGCAGGAAAAACGCCCATTGTTATGGCTTATTGGGGAGCGGCGAATACGGAGACCGCTTACGGAAAAACGAATTTTGAGATGCAGGTTATCGGTTTTCCCAGCAGCCGGGGGCAAATGCCGGTGATGTCCGTGACCGGATTTGGCGTCGGTGCGAATGCGGAACATGCGGAGGACGCCATGCGTGTTCTGGAGATCATAACCTCCGATCCGGCGCTACAGGTTTATTCGGAGACGAACCGGGTTATCTCCCCGTCTAAGAATGTAAAGGTCGAGTGCATCCCCGCCTTGCAGCCTCTCAATGACCGAATCGAGGAAGGCGTTTATGTATTGGGCTCCAACGCGGGGATGAAGGTAGAGCAGTGGGGAAATACCTGTCTGATCGTGCGGGAGCTGCTGAACGGAGCGACGGTGGACGCGTGTATGGAGGCTTTTGACGAGCTGCAGGACGCGGCGTCGGAATGACGGGTGAGCACGTATCTTTTTTAAAATGAGATAATAAAAACGCGGCCTGAAGCATCGTCAGGCCGCGTTTTTTGTGGTTGTCAACGTGAATGCGGGAAGTGTGATGTTATTCTGCGGCTTCCCCGTCCGCATCCCCGGTCAGGCCGTCGATCCATTCGATGGCTTCTCCGATAAATTCGTTGTCGATCTGGATAAAGGCGTCCACGCCCTGGGCGAACTGCGGATACATATGAGCCGTTTTGGATTTTTTGATATTCTCCGCATATTTCGGGATCCAGTTCAGCATGTGGAATTTTAAGAATACCTGCTGGCCGTCTAAGAGGCTGCGGGTTTCTTTCAGGTCGTCCTTCTGGAAGGCGTCCAGCGCCCGTTGGCTTAGTTTGGACATAAAATGCAGCTCCAGGGCGATATGGTCGTCGGCCACATGAGGATATTCCTGGGGGAGATATCCGTATTTCCGATAGAACTGACGCACGCGCAGTGTGCTCTCCTGGAACAGGAGATTCTCTTTGCCGTTGTAGGTGGACTCCCAGGGGTACGCGACCAAACGTCCCGGACCGATCAGGAGTTTTGTGTACTCGCTTTTTACCTCCTCAAGGAAGGCCGGATTCTCGTCCAGTTTTTTCCCAAGTTTCTGAACGAAGCGGGACATCTTCGCCATCATATCCTCTTCGTTCTCGCTTAAAATCTCGAATGCCTGGGAAGTGTTCTCGCCGGCGAGAATGTGGATGAGCTCTTCATTGGGAACCCCGCTGAATACGACGTGAAGCATTTCGTAGAGATACACGCGGTTGGCCAATAAGATCTCAATGCTCTCTTTCTGATTTTCCATTTTGTTTTTCCCCTTTACAATAGACTCCCTATTTATTTTTACAAGACCTTGTAATTACAGGTCTGATAAACGGAAACTTTCCGATGTGGTTGCGTCCAGCTTCAGTTCCCGCAGGACGTAAGAGCCGTCCCGCTCCTCCTGTACGTTGTAGGAGATGCCGATCTCCAATCCCGCGCCGGACAATATCGGGATGTGTTTCGGATTAAACTGAAAGAAATGATAGTCATTGTTCCATTCAAAATCTTCGATCTTGTTCTTCTTCAGAATGTCCTTCGCCTTCTTTGCGTCGTCGCCGAACGCTTTCGCCGTCTTCAGATAAAAATCCTTCTCCGAAAAGAACATGGTCTTGTCCTGGCAGGGCGGCGTCGTGTTCTGACGGTAGATCTGGCCGAAGTGTTTGTTCTCAAGGGAGCAATAATGAACGCCCAGTTTCATATCTTTTTCTGCGGCGTAAGCGAGAAGCTGCGCCGCTTCATATTCGCTGCCGGAGATCGGAAGCCCGCCGGCATACCAGAAATTATAGAGGACCTGATGAGGCGGGAACTTGATCTTAAAACCGCGGGAGGCAAATTCCTCAACGTTGTTCAGCGGATAGCAAAATTCCAGCAGATTGATGCCGTAGATCCCCATCTCCTCCAGTTTGTCCAGAAGCTCTTTCATCTCCTCCAGAGTACCCGGAATTACGGGCATCTCCACCATAACGTCGGGAATATACTTCTGGGCGGTGGCCATCTTCCTCAGAATATTACTCTGGCCTTTCTTCGTATCTTCCAGCTTGATGCTGAAACGAATCTCCTTCAGTCCGGCCTTCTGAAGTCTTTTTAAGAGGGCCGCGTCCAGAAGATCGCCCGCCGTGTATAATCGGGTGTGGACGTCCTCAAAATTATCGCTGACATACTGGAAGAAGGCGACCGCGTCGTCCTTGTGCAACAGCGGTTCCCCGCCGGTTAAGGCGATGTGGGTCATCTTCTCGCCGGAGGCTTTCATGTGATCCAGTTCCGCTTTCCAGTCATTCTTATGCAAGTTGTAATACTCAAAATTCGCCTGATTCGGGTTGAAGCAGAAGTAGCAGTCCCGGTGGCAATGGAAAGAGATAAACAGAGTCGCCGTTCCGATTCCCTTCGCACAGGCTTTGCAGGCCGTAGATTTGTTCCCCAGACACAGGCTTTTGCTGTCGTTGTAAAAATCGACCTTGCCGGTTCGCTGAAGTTCTTCAATGATCTTCTCCGTTTCGGTCCGGTAGCGTTCGCTGTTCTCCCGGTCAAAGGGAAGACCGAACGCCTCCACCTGTTCATAAAACTGTTTCTGGATGTCCAGATACAGCCTTTCGTAATCTCGAAAACGAACGTTATTCAGCGTCTTTACGTTCGTCTCGTTAATAGCAGTCAACATGAAAATTCCTCTTTTCCCCTTAATAATACTAAGGTAATATTATAACATATAACCAATTTCTTGTCTTTTAAAATAGAAAAGTTTCGATAAATTTAATAAATCGAGAAAATGATACTAACGTTTCTTTTTTCGCTTGGTTTCGCACAGGGCGCAGAGCGTCTTGCCGTTTTTCGGATTCAGAGGCTTCCCGCAGGATTCGCAGGAGGTCGAGGGAACCCGGGTGAGCAGAAGCGTCTGTAAATGCGGTACCTTGATGTAATCGGTGCCCTGGATGCCGCCTTCCCTGCAGACGATCGAGCAGATCCCGCATCCGGTACATTTCCAGGGGGTGATGCGGATTCCGCGTTTGCCGTCTTGTTCTTCGGTAAAAGAGATGGCGTCCTGGGGGCAGATGCGTTCGCAGATGCCGCAGGCGTAGCAATTGGCGGTGAAACGGGGGAGCTCCACGCCGAAGGAAGTTTTTTTCCCGGCCGCGGCCAGCTCCTCCCGAATCTTCTGTACGTGATTGGCCAGAAGCCTCCGGTACAGCAGACCGTCGAAATCCTCTTCCTCCAGTGTCGGGACCAGCTTCAGAGCCGCGCGGGTCATTCCCTTTTTCATCATGGATAAAAGTTCGCCGCGGGATACGCTTTGTTCCTGCCGTACCGGAATATCTTCGTCGCTCTGAATCACGGTGACCTGCGAGTTGAATACCGATTCGCCCAGGAAATTCAACACGTGGACCAGATTGTCCTGAAGAATGGCGAGACCGGCTTGATTCGGGCAGTCGACGCAGCCCCGGACATAGATATCCACTTTCATCTGAAGAGCCAGATAGGCGATAAATTCCCAGGGAATCGCGCCTACGCAGGCTTCTTTAATCTTGCAGAACTCTTCCTCTTTTCGGCAGCCCAGACGAACGACGCCGGACTGGTCATATCCTTCCAGATATTTCTCAAGCGTGTCGCCGGAGGGCGTGAGACAGCGGCTGGGACAGGCGGAAATACAGAGATTGCAGCCGGTGCAGCGGGACCATACCGGAGGCTCGCCTCTTTTTTGCTGGAAAACGCCCGCCGGGCAGATATCTTTGCAGATCGTGCAGGGTTCCCGCTTCTGCTTTCGGTTGGAGCAGCGGAGAGAATTGAACGTGGGATGGGTTGCGTCGATCAGATTATTTACAATAAATTTTGAAACAAGACTCATATATGTTTACTCCTTTTCGGAACCGGAGCTCTGTTCTTCCAGTGTCTTACGGATAATCTCCTGGCACAGAGGCGCCAGTGTCTTTTTCTCTTCCCGGCTCATATCCGCCGTCTCGATGGGGTCGCCGAAGATCACGGTGACTTTTGTTCTGCGGATAAAGGGAAAATGATTCTCAAGGATATGCTCCGTGTCGATAAAAGTGACCGGAACGATCGGACAGTTGCTCTTGGAGGCCAGCTTCAGGCTTCCTTCCTTGAAGGGAAGCATCTCGTCGCCGGGCGTGCGGGTACCTTCGGGAAAAATCCACATGGAGATCCCGTTTTTGAGCTGTTCGATCCCGGTTAAGATGGTGGTCAGTCCCTGTCTGGGATTGTCGCGGTCCAGAAACAGGCAGTGAAGGCGCTTCATCCAGAGCCCTAAAAACGGGATCTTATTCACTTCTTTTTTGGAAATAAAACCGCACTCGCCCTTGACGAGCGTGTAACCGATCAGGATATCATAATAACTGCGGTGGTTGGCCACATACAGGACCGACCGGTCTTCGGGAACTTTTTCCCGTCCTAGGACCGTCAGTTTGACGCCGGAAGTAAACAGCATGATCTTAAAAACTCCCTGGACCAGCTTTAAAGAGCTGGAGCTCATAGCTTTCGGATTGAAATGCCCGACAGCGGCCTCGATCAGAAGGATCGGGCATAAGGGATATAAAAACAGAATGGCCGGTATCAGGGTGAGGATAGTACGAATCATGCAAAAACCTCCTTGATGAAAGTAGAATCGGCGGTCAGATCTCTCCGGTGAAAGCTTCCCGGTCGTTTAAGAGCTGCCGTTTCATCTCAAACAGCGGCTCGGACAGATCGATATGGGCTTTGTGGGGATTCACAAGACGCTTGGCCTCATCCCAGAACGTGTCCAGCTCCCGGCTCAGCTTGGCGCGGATATCCATCACTCCGGGCGAGCGGTAGACGCAGCGGCCGTTGTCAAATATCCGAACCGGAAGTTCCCGCATGGAGTAGGAACCCGGTGTCAGCAGGGTCTTCTTCCAGGTTTCGACCGGATCGAAAATCATGAGCGGTTTTGTGATATCGTAAGTTTCGTCTGCCAGGGCGATTAAGTCGGCGACCATCTTGTGTTCCGGTTCCTGATAGATTCGGAATACGGTCTTGTTGCCCGGGTTGGTGACTTTTTCCGAATTTTCAGACAATTTGATCTTCGGGACGAAGTCGTTGGCTTCCTCATCCCAGACGGCGGCCAGCTTATATACGCCGCCGAATGCCGGGCAGTCTTTGGAAGTGATCATATTGGTGCCTACGCCCCAGGAAGTGATGGCGGCGCCCTGATTCTTCAAACTGGTGATCAGATGCTCGTCGAGATCGCTGGAAGCGGCGATAACGGCGTCCGGGAAACCGGCTTCATCCAACATCTCCCGAGCCTTTTTGGACAGATAGGCCAGGTCGCCGCTGTCCAGGCGGATGCCGTAGGTCTTCAAGGAAATACCGGTTTCCTGCATCTCCCGGAACACCTGAATGGCATGGGGCACGCCGGACTTCAAGGTATTATAGGTGTCGGCCAGCAGGATGCAGGCGTTCGGGTAGAGTCTGGCGTAAGTGCGGAAAGCGGTCAGCTCGTCGGGAAAACTCATGATCCAACTGTGAGCGTGCGTACCGCTGATCGGCACGTCAAACATCTGGCCGGCCAGAACGTTGGAAGTGCTGACGCAGCCGCCGATCATGGCGGCTCTGGCGCCGTAAATTCCGGCGTCGGGCCCCTGGGCTCTTCGAAGTCCAAATTCCATGACGCCGTCGCCTTTGGCCGCGTGAACGACCCGGTAGGCTTTGGTGGCGATCAGACACTGGTGGTTGATAATATTCAGAATAGCCGTCTCCACAAGCTGAGCTTCCATGATGGGAGCGATCACTTTGACCAGCGGCTCTCTGGGGAATACGAGTTCACCTTCCGGGATGGCATAGATGTCTCCCGAAAAATGAAAATGTCTCAGATAATCCAGAAAATCTTCCTCAAAAAGTCCCGTGCCGCGCAGGTAATCAATATCCTTCTCCTGAAAATGCAGGTGGTTGATGTAATCGATGACCTGTTCGAGACCGGCGCACACGGCGAAACCGTTGCCGCTTGGGTTCGTGCGGTAAAAAGCGTCGAAAATGACGGTTCGGTTCATGCCTTCTTTGTAGTATCCCTGCATCATGGTCAGTTCATAGAGATCCGTCAGCAGCGTCTGGTTTCTCTCTCTCATGGGAATGTGTCCTTTCCGGGGCCGTTTTATCCGTGTCGGCTTTTGTTATTTACGGATAGTATACCATTAAAATAAAAGATAAACAAGCATGGGAATTTTTTCTCGTTTTTAACCGGCCTTTATTGACTCTTTATTCGCATTTTCGAAAGGGATGGTACAATCTAAACGAAGGGGGATCCGGAAACCAATTCCGGTCCGAAAGGAAAAGGAAGGAGAAAACATTATGAAAAAAGCGGACAACATGTCCCGTCGGGATTTCCTGAAAACCGCGGCGGCCGGTGCGGTCGGTGTAGCGGCGATCGGCGCTCTCGGCGCGTGCCAGAGCCAGACGGCCGGCACGGAAGGCACGACGGCAGCGCCTTCTACGACCGGCGCGGCGAGCAGCGCGGCGGCGACCGAGGCGGATACTACGATGGCGGGAACCGACGCTGCAACGACGGCGGCGGCTCAGGCGCAGGCGGATACCAAGCAGTATGAGCTTCCGGACGTTCTGCCGGAGGAGGCGTTTGAGGAATCCGAAGCAGAGTATGTGGTTATTGAGCCGGACGAGGAAAAAGACTACGATATCGTGGTAGTCGGCGCAGGTACGGCGGGGGTTCCCGCGGCGCTTTCGGCTTTTGAGAGCGGGTGCAAGGTAGCCTGTTTGCAGAAGCAGGGATTTGCCATTGCGCAGGGCAACAACGGTTCCGGTTTTTATCTGGATAAGAGCAATGAAGGCGGCGTTCTTCGTTTTATGCAGGCATTTAACAACGACTGCTGCGGACGCGCCGGTATGGACCTTCTGAAAATGTACATTGAGACTTCCGGCGAGACGATCGACTGGATTGAGGATCGGGTAGGAAAAGGCGGTATGACGCCTTATCGTACCAGCGAGCAGATCTTCAAATATGATAAGGACGGGAAGGACAACAAAGACGGAGAATACGTCTGTTACAATAAAGAAATCTCTTACGGTCCCAAGCCGAAGGACTGCGGCGACGCCATGCGTGCGCTGGCGGATTATGCGGAACAGGAAGGCGTGGAATTCTTCTATGAAACGCCCGGCGTACAACTGGTGAAAGAGGACGGCCGTGTCTGTGCCGTGATCGGTAAGACCAGCGAAGGCAAATACATTCGTTTTAACGCGAAGAAAGCCGTTATTCTGGCTACGGGCGATTATCAGAACAACGCTATGATGGTGAAGCAGTTCTGCCCGGACGTTATGGAATTTGATAAGAAGCAGAGCCAGAAGACCGGCGACGGCCATCTGATGGGAATGCTGGTAGGCGCTCAGATGGAGCCGGTGGGACATACTCACATGATGCATGACTTTGACTCCGGCCCTATGGGAAGCGTTCCGTTCCTGGCTGTGAATGATAACGGCGAACGCTTCATGAACGAGGAGACGAAACATATCTGGGTAAACAACCTGCTTCGTTATCAGCCGAATCCGGGTTGGTACAGCCATATTTTCGACAGCGACTATGAAGCTCAGGTGACGGAGATGGGTATGAACCCGACCAAGCTGGAATCTCTGGAGCGCTATATCCCCGGCTTCACCGAGGATACGGAAGGTTTGCGTGCCGAGCTGATCAACGCGCATCGTTGCGATACGCTGGAAGAACTGGCGGAAGAGATGGGTCTGCCGGCGGACGCCCTGGTGAAGAGCGTGGAGCGTTACAACGAGCTGTGCGAGAGCGGCGAGGACGCCGATTTCGGCAAGAGCGGCAAATATATGAAGCCGATCAAGACGGCTCCTTTCTGGGGCATTCATCGTCATATCCGTGTATCCAGTATCGATTCCGGCCTTCTGATCAACACGAAGTGCCAGTGTCTGGATGCGGAGAAGAAACCGATTCCCGGACTTTATGCGGCGGGTAATACGTCCGGTCAGCTTTGCGGCAGCAACGACTGGCAGATGTACTGCAGCGGCATGAGCGTCGGCTGGGGTTATATCACCGGACGCCGGGCCGGTTTATGCGCGGCGGAAGAATAATTCCCTTTATTATATTAGAATTCCCTTTCCCCTAAAGCGGCGGGCCCTGTGTGAATTTCGCACAGGGCCCGTCTTTTTGAATTGTGTGGCAAAGGAGTTAATGGGTGATAATGCTATTTTTTATTTGTTTGGAAAGCAGCGGTAAAGGGGAGAGAAAAAATAAAAAGAGACGAATAGGGGATTGTATAATTTAAGGATTTGTGTTAATATAAAGTAAAATGATTATAAATATATATAATATATGTAATTTTTGAAAAAATAAGGGACAAATTAACAAATTAGCAAAATTTTGAGAGACAGATGATGAAGAAAAGCGAGATAATAATTTTTTTAGCCGTTGTTTTCGTGTTGATTTTTCGGCTGTTATGTATGAAACTTCATCTTTTTGAAGAGTTTTCTATTCTTTTGATAATCGCTTGTTTTTTTATACTATTCCTGAGATTATTACAGCGAATTTGGAAGGGTAAAAAAGATTAAAAAGATGTTCCGCTGTGAGACATATTTAAAAAGGTCGAATTAATCGTAAAATGAGCGGCATGAGCGTCGGAAGAATAATTCTCTTTATTATGTTAGAATTCCCTTTTCCCTAAAGCGGCGGGCCCTGTGTGAATTTCGCACAGGGCCCGCCTTTTGAATCGCAATATGCAAAAAATCGTTAGCAGGGAGGAAGATTTTTACCGGATGCGTCCGTGAGTTTCCTTTGTTTTTCGATTTCTTTGATGTGGAGTTGAAGAATATGCTCAATATAGTTCGTCATGGAGCGGTTGTCTTCCACGGAAAGCTTTCCGATCTCGGCGTAAAGTTCTTCGTCTAAACGCAGGGTAAAGGGTCGTTTATTAGTTGCCATATATGTTTTCTTCCTTATTTTTAATAAATTCGTATTTAGTATAGGTCACCACCCGGAAACTGTATGCAATCATAGTGACATCAAAATGACATTAAGTGAGGAAAAGGAAAAGAAAATACTGCTTTCTTTCGAAAAATATAGTAAAGTAAAAAAAGCAAAAATTAGTATTTAACAAAAATGGAATATTTTTGCTGAGCTGCGATATCCGAGGTGCCCGAGAAATATGTTTCCAGATTACAGTAACTTGAGAATAGACAGGAGAGAGTTACGATATGGGAACGAAAGAAAGAATACGGGCGGAGTATCATTACGCGGAATGGAGCTTTGCGCAGAGACTTCTTTTTCATCTGGGAGTAAATTGGACGTACAGGGGATTCGGATCGGCGTTGGAAGCGGCCATACTGGCGAAGCGGGACGAGAGTCTCAAGAGCTGCATGAAGATCGTTTATATTGATGTGGCGAAAAAGAATAAGACGGATAAAGAGAATGTGCGGAGGGATATCACCACCTTGATTCGGGTAATCTGGGAAAACGGAAACCGGGAGTTTCTTGCGGAATTGGCCGGCAAAAATCTGGAGGAGCGGCCGACCTGTCAGGAGTTCATTTGGATTCTGGCGAATCACATCGGAAAAAGAGAAAAGCAACCGGAATGGAATGGATTCACAGAGATGTCAGAGTGATATCAAAAAAGATCGGTGGAAGAAAATGTAAGTTCAATCTTGCATTTTTTAGGGAAATATAGTAAAATCAAAAATAATTCAGAGTAAATTAGTAATGAATGTAAAAATTCAGGCTGTCTGACAAAGAAGCTCTTCTTTTTCGGACGGCAGGATGGGAGACGGAGGTAAACATGGAAGAACGGGAGTTGAGCGCGAGCGAAACGATGGTTATGAAGGCGATCTGGGAGGCGGAAGGAGACATTTCGGTTCCGGATTTGATGGAAGTTATGCGGGTGCGGTACGGCAAGGATTATAAGCGGACGAGCATAGGAACGTTTCTTTTGCGTTTGTCGGATAAGCGGTTTATTTCCATGTATCGAAAAGGGCGTCTTTCTTATGTCCATGTGGAGAAGCCGGAAGAAGAGTATCGGGACATGTTGTCGAGAAAACAGTTGAATCTCTGGTTTCAGGGGAAATCGTATCAGCTATTCGCGGCACTGAAGGATTCCGGACAGCTTACGAAAGAAGACCGGGAGAAGATCAGGGAGATCATAGATGGAATGGACGACTGAGTTTTTGTGCGGACTTATCATGACAACGTTTTGCGGAAGCGTGATGCTGGCCGTCTGGTACGGGATCGGATGTTTTCTGGACCGGGTCGGGTGCGTGAATATTTTGTATCGCTTTTTGCAGATCAATATTTTGTTTTTTGCCGTCCCTCTGCCGTTTTGGTTCTGGCAGTATATGGATCGTGAGAAGGGGATGTTTGGAGGCTGGCTGTTTTCACGGACTCCGTATGTGTCGGAAGTTTCGTTTATTCTTTTCTTCATCTGGCTGGTCGGCGCGGCGGTCATGGCGATTTGGATGGGCTTTTCCGCGAGGGAGGCTCACCGCAAATGCCGTATGACGGTGCCGGAGAAGACGGAGAGGCAAAAGCGGTTTCGTCAGGTCTGCGGGGAGATGGCGATTCGGCGGGAACGGATTCGGCTTGCATATTCGGGTGCAGCCGATACGCCTTTTATTATCGGACTTTTGCGGCCGAGGGTCGTTCTGCCGCCCGACGATTGTGGGGAGGAGGAAGAGCGGGTTATTTTTGTTCATGAGCTGGTGCATTATAAACAGAAGGATCTGTGGTTTAAATGGCTGGTATTGCTGCTTCTTTGCGTACAGTGGTTTAATCCGGCGGTGTGGTGTCTCTCTTCCACGTTGAAAAAGTGGAGCGAGTATGCCTGCGACTATCAGGCGTGCCGTTACATAGGGGATGAGAAATATTACGCCAGTGTGCTTGTGAAGAGTATACGGAAGAAACGGCATTGGAATGAGCCTTTGACGGCGTCCTTCCGGGAAGACAAACATGAGCTTGCGAAAAGAATAGAAAGATTGGGGAGGTATCGAAAGATGAAAAAGTATCCGAAAATGTTAAGCGCCGCCCTCTGTGCGGTCATGTGTCTGGCAAGTACGCTTAGCGTTCAGGCTGCCTCGGTGAGGATGGCGGAAGCGTACATGTGGGTTTACAAGGCCACGGAGACAGCGACGGAAGAGACTCTGGTCGAGCTGCCTGAGCTGCAGGAGTATACGAAAACGGACTGGGAAGAGGGCGTGATCGTGGAAGAAGGAGAGTTATTGGAGACCAGAGGGATTGCGAAACAGTTTTCCTGGACGCTCGCGAAATCCAGTGCGAAGCACTCTCCGACTTTTGTGGCGAACGCGGGACAGAGTATTACGATCAATGTGACAACGATTCCTTCGAATAAGAGAGTGCAGGTCGGTATCGTCGAGCCGGGCGGGAATAAGCGCTATGTCCAGGGAAGCGGCGCGGTTTATCATACGTTTGCCGTGACGAGATACGGCGCTTACCAGATCTATGTCCAGAACCTTGAGGGGGAGGAGATAGTAGTATGGGGAGGATATTCTCTTCAGTAGGAGTGGGAGAGGGGAGAAATTCCCCTCGCTCTTCAGAATTAAATTACTACAAGTTTCTGAAGTGCAAAAAAGAGAAATATATAATATTTGTAAAGGGGGATGATAAGGATAATCTTTTAAAATAAAATGTGGTAATGAAGGGGGAGATGAAATCTTGCTTATAGTGTAGTAATAAAATTGTGTATGAAGATCGTAAAAATATTTTTGGAAAAGTTAAAAAGTTTAGGAGGTATTTTATGAAAATTACAAGAAAATTGTTGCTTACATTGTTGTTATCATGTAGTTTTATTATGTCGAGTGGAATGACCGGATTTGCACAGGAAATAATGCAGGAATACGAAGAAGTTTATGTAGATGAAAATGGAGTAGAAAATAGAGTATTGCATGTTGAGGCGGATAATTGGAGACGTGTACAAGTATATATAGATGGGGTTTTGAGCGATGAAACTGTTACAGATAAAAATACTGGAGAGATGGAAGTGACAGTTTATGAGGGGAATACTTCTAAGGTTTCTAAATGTTATGTGAGTGATTTTGTGCAGGATGTTTCTGATGAAGAATTAAATCAAAACACGGCTGTTCCATTTGGAGTGATTAATCCAACAAGTACATATACATATTATAATACTACTAATACGAATTATACTTATAATGGCTCTATATTAAAGGCAACAAATTATTACAGGGCTTATGAAATAGGTAATCGTACAGGTGGAAAACGTCTGACGATAAGTGTAGGGACAGTAGTATCAACAGCTGTATCGCTTTTAATCGGATTAGTTCCTGGTGCAGAAGCTATTACAATAAAGACATTGATTTCGATGGGAGTATCAATATCGGCAGGTGTAGTTGCTGACTATTTTGTAAGTGATGTATCTTATACAACTATGCGCATATATGTAAAGACGGTATTTAACGGTATTGATACAGCTATAGGATATCGGGATTTTAATCGAGCTTTGGTATCCATAAGCAGCGGACGAGTAGTTCTTTTAGATGATTATTATCAAACAAGTATTATTGGCACAGTAATAAGTTCGGTAGCAGGACGAGGAGCAGTGGCATTTAGTGATAAATATATAACACAATCGAATCCAGGCTTAAGTTTGCCTATTTTAGTAAATTAGACAGGGGTTTCTTGCTTTGAGTAGATAGATTTCACTATTAGAAAAATCGTAAGGTTAATGTCAAAAAGTGTTTTCCCACCGGAACAGGTTTTACCTTTTCGGTGGGAATATTGAAAATATATTATGAATGAAAGGAATAGCTGCGGTTAGAATGAAAAGTAGGGAAAGTAAAAAAGGTTTACTTTTTTTTATTGCTGCTGGCGTTTTTTGTGTGTGGTTATTAGTATATAAGTGGCCTCATAAAATAAAAAATATAGATTTTGCACAGGATGATATTATGTATATAGAGGTGTATAAACCATTGCCTTATCAATATCAAAGAACAGCTGATATTACGATTTTGGAAAAAGATGAAATAGAAAAATGGTGGTTTCTTTTTTCGGAATGCAGATTTTCTTATTGCGGATCAAGGAGTAAGTATTTTTATCCAGATACGGAGGAGGCTGTATTCTTTTGTTTGAAAAGCGGAGAGATATGGGATGTTTATCGCGTAAACGAGTCACGAATTGTCACACCGAACGGATGTTATGAAGTTTATGGGAAGGATTCAGATAGGTTAAAAATGTTTTGGAGTATAATGGATTGTTCATGATTTTGAATTATATGATTGCGTGTTTCGGGTTTGGACTGAATCATCAAAGTGATTTTCCAACCGCTTACATTGCCTGCGCAGAGCAGGTATCGTTAGCGGGAATGGTTATAAATTAAAAAGGGTTTTCCCGGAAGCGGGCCAGGAAATCGACAGATTTCCCGCCCGTTTTTTGTTGTCTTATTTTTGACAGGGTGTCCCTGTCAAGCGAAGTCAGGTTTGCATTTTGCAGACTATTCAATGCGTCAAATACCTTATGAAATACTAACTGATTCGGATAATAACGGTAATCTGCAAATATGGAAATGCCATTATGATAAAAAAGCTCCAATATAGCCGCGGCACAGGCGGCACTTCG
>JAAWBX010000007.1 GCA_022792885.1 Lachnospiraceae bacterium | reverse complement strand
GGTCAGGGTCGGAGAGTCGAAAAGGAATAAAATTCAGTCCCTGCTAGGCACTTGAGCGACGCGTACTGGACGTACGCGAAGTGAAAGTAACGCAGCAGGGGCTGAATTTTATCCTTTTTCGACCGTGTGTGTCCTTGTCAAGCGACGGTATGGTATCTGAATACAGAAAATTTTTCACACAATTTTGTAAACAAAATATTTTTCTTTAATTGTTCGCGATAAATGGCGTTCGTTTCCAGTATAACAATTTTGGGGGGTTGCTTACTAAATGCTCTTTCTAACACGAATTGTTTTAATATATTTCGGATTCGACGGATCTTCCTCTATCTTTGCCCGAATATTAGAAATATGCACCATAATTGTATTATCATCACTTTCGTAATAATCTCTGTTGATGCATCCGTATATCTGAGGCTTTGTATATACTCTTCCGGGAGAACGCATAAGCAAAGATAATATTTTAAATTCGCTTGATGTTAATAAAACCATTTGTCCGTTCCTTCTTAAAGTGAAAGATTCCATGTCCAATTCTAATTCACCCACGGTTAACACCTCTGAGAAAGTATGAGATGTTTCGGAAGCGCCTAATTCGTAATATCTACGAAGCATGGCTTTTAAGTACGCAATAACCTCAAAAGGGTTAAAGGGTTTCGTGATGTAAGCATCTGCCCCTATGTTTAATCCCATAACTTTGTCAGTATCCTCGCTTTTGGCAGATAATACGATAACAGGCAGATTGTATTCCTTCCTTGCATTCCGAATAAATTCATAACCATTCATTTTAGGCATCATAATATCAACAAGAGCAATATCTACCTTGTTGTTTCTGAGAAGCCTCAGTGCTGTTTCGCCGTCATTTGCTTTTAGCACCCAAAAGTCATTGCTGTCCATATATAATGATAACATATCAATAATATCCGCTTCATCATCCGCTATCAATACCGTATACCTCATAATAGACTTCCTTTCTTATGATTCTTTAAACTTATATTAAAAAACAAAATTAGTGTTAGGATAGCGCTTGCCATTCCCGATATGGCAGGCATCAACCAAATCCCGTCTAAATCCCAAATTGATGATAAAATAAATAGAAACAATATCGGAAATATAAGCGTACCAAAAAATGCCACTGTAAATGAGCAAACCGGTTTATCAAGCGCCGTAAAAAACGATGAAAAGCACATATCTATCCACCCCACCAAATAGGAAAAGGAAAATAGTTTAATCGCTACTCGGCTAACCTCTAACAATTCCGTATCATCAGGTTTTATAAACAACTTAACTGCAAACGTCCCCGAATACAGCATAAACATAAAAGCAAAAAGAGATGTTATAATTACCGAACACAAAACGCGTTTAAGAATAGCACGTACTCTGTCTAAAAGTCCGGCACCGTAACAATAACTGATTGCTGGTTGCAGAGCGTCACACATACCGAAATTCAACATACCAACTATGCTGTCAACATACATTACAACCGAAAATGCCGCGACTGCCGTTGTTCCGCCGTATTTAAGCAAAAACAGATTCAGAACTGCCGACATAACAAACATTGAAATATTGTTGAAAAATTCACTCGATCCGTTGGCAAGTATATGAACAAACTCTGATGTTTTAATTTTGCTATGTGTATAATAAATGTCTAAACGTTTATTACGAAAAAGTAATAAAGTTATAACCGAACCTATTGCCATTGCTAGACAACTGGTGAATGCCGCCGCCCAAATCCCCTGACCTAAAAACACGATAAATATAATATCCAATACAACATTAACCATTTGTGTCGCGACATTGATATCCATACTCAGCTTTTCTTTTCCGCACACACGAAGGTAATTATCCGCTGCAAAGTAAACGAGTAATAACGGCGAGAATAATGCATATATACGAAGATATTCCACGCCGTAAAGAATTGACATTTCAGATGCGCCTGGAAAAATTAAACAGATAAACGGTTTGGCAAATATTAGCCCTAAAACGCCAAGAACACAAGAAATAAAAATAATTATTTTAACAGAAAAGGTAAATACCCTTGATGCTTCTTCACGTTTGCCCTCTCCAAGCAAGATCGAAATATTAACCGATGAACCGGTGGCAATCATATTTGAAAAAGCAAACACCATCATAATAATTGGCATAATGATATTTATTGCAGCAAGTGCGTCCTGACCGATAAATCGGCCTACGAATACACCGTCCGCCATCTGATAAAGCGAACTGAATATCATAGTTATTACCGACGGTACCGCACAGCGGAAGAATAATTTTGTAGGCGGTAGTGTTCTAAATATTTCCGAATTCATTGTATTACTCATTTTTTTCCATTCCTTTTTTAAAACGGCATATTGATAAGTATTTTCATATTTCAGAGTGCTGTCCGGATTTTTAACAAGGGAAATAAACTCATTAAAAAACCTTCACGGCACACAGCAAGCCTTTCACATAATTTTTGCCTAAAAAATAAGCCCGATTCTTCCATAGCATTACTATGAAAAAACCGAGCGCACTCGACACCTTATCTGACAGGCGGCCTGCAAATCCATATAGATTTACGATCCCCCGTGCTACGGCACACTGTCCTCCGGTGACCAATGATATTTTATTGTTTAATTTGTTATACTACTTTTATTCTTTTTTGTCAACCGGTGCCATGCACTTTTGGAAAATAGATAGCATATAAGCTTATGCCTCCGATATCCCGCTTTAGCAGAAAAAATCATGCTGAAAAACATTGAATAAAGAAGTAAAAGGCCACGCGGCAAACATTAAGTCTGCTATGCGGTCTTTTTATTGATTTCGTGCAATATCGCTTATTTGTTCTATCCTATTCGGTTTTGGTTTTCTCTGTTAAGAATACCCTGCCTTAACGGCGGTCGTCTTCTTCATCTGGATAACATTTCTTACGATGGAGAAGGAATGCATAACCAACACCTTAAGAAAGCCGCTTTCTGCGCCTGTTCCACAGATGGTAACACTCGCTCCCTACCAACGAGGCGACAACGCCCAAAATAAACATCTCAGAATATCGCAGCACCTGCCGGACATGCCGGCGTCCCCAGGCGTTATGAAACGTCTTGATAAATTTATACAGAAATACCCGGATGGGCAGAGATTCCAATGCCTTCTGGCGGAAATCCTCCAGCCTCTCCCGAAATGTGATCTGTTTTTTTCTCATATTTTCCGATCCTTTACCCCCTCTTTCCGGCCGCCGCTCTCTCAAGGCCGCCGTATTTTTTAACAACTGTATTGCCGGGCCTGCTCCCCGATCAGTTCCGCGTCTTCAAAATAATCGATCTTCATGGCGCGCTTCACATCCGCCAGCGTTTCCGCCGCCACCGCACGGGCTTTCTCGGTCCCCTCTTTTAGCATCGCGTAAACGCCCGGAATATCCTTCTCACATTCTTTTCTCCGCTTCCGAATCGGCTCCAGCTCTTCCTGAAGAATCTGATTCAGGAACTTCTTTACTTTCACATCGCCTAAACCGCCGCGACTGTAATGCGCCTTCAATTCGTCCAAATCCGCATACTCCGGCAGATAACGTCCAAAATGCTCCTCTTTGCAGAACGCATCCAGATATAAAAATACCGGATTTCCCTCCACCTGACCGGGATCTTCCACCCGCAGATGATTCGGGTCGGTAAACATGGACATGATCTTCTTTTTCACCTCGTCGGCCGAATCCGACAAATAGATGCAGTTATTCAGCGATTTGCTCATTTTAGCTTTCCCGTCGGTGCCGCACAGGCGAAGACAGGCTTTGTTGCCGGGCAGAAGGATCTCCGGCATTACCAGCGTTTCGCCGTAAACACTGTTAAATTTATGCACGATCTCCCGGGTCTGTTCTAACATCGGCATCTGATCTTCCCCTACCGGCACGGTCGTCGCTTTAAAAGCGGTAATATCGGTCGCCTGGCTGATCGGATACGTGAAAAAACCCACCGGAATACTGGTTTCAAAATTCCGCATCTGGATCTCCGACTTCACCGTAGGATTCCTCTGAAGCCGGGACACGGTAACAAGATTCATATAATAAGCGGTCAGCTCATATAATTCCGGAATCTGGGACTGGATAAACATCGTCGTAACCTTCGGATCCAGACCCGCCGACAGATAATCCAACGCCACCTCGATGATATTCCGACGCACTTTCTCCGGATTATCCGCATTGTCCGTCAGCGCCTGCGCGTCGGCGATCATAATAAAAATCTTCTCATATTCCCCCGAATTCTGAAGCTCTACCCGTCCTCTTAAAGAGCCCACATAATGACCGATATGAAGTCTCCCGGTCGGCCGGTCGCCGGTTAAAATTACTTTTCCCATTTTTTCTCCTCCCATTCTTTCCAAAATAAAACAGGCTCTTACCCCTTCAAGGATAAGAGCCAAACATCTCTCTTACAGCCACCTCAATGCAGCCAAACGCATACCGACATATGCCTCCGCGGTAACGGCGCGGATGTCCGTCGGCGCCTACTTCGCCTGCGCGGTTCGGGCCGCCCTCCCGGGGCCATTCCCTGTATTCCGGAAGGCCGCGCTTCCACCCGACGGCGGCTCTCTGTTCTTCCATTCCATACAGCTACTATTCCCGGTCACGGGTTTTTCTCTATCTTGCAGGTAGTTTATCGCAACCGGCTTTCGATGTCAAGGGCATAATAATTGATCAGGCAACCGGCCAGAATAATCTTCCGCTCGTCCTCCGTCAGATTCCCAAGATGAAGTTCAAACTCCCTCATTCCGTCGCCGACCACATAAGCCCGGATATCGTCGCTGCCCTTCAAAACCGCCTCCCGGATCCCGGGTACAAACAGATAATCTCCGTTCTTAAAAGGAAGCTCCTCCCCCGAATAGAGGAAAGGCAGCATACCCCAGTTGATCAGATTCGAACGGTACCGCTTCGTAGCGTACTCGTTGGCAATATTCGCCCAGCCCCCCAGCACTTTCTGGCAGGAAGCCGCCTGCTCCCTGGCAGAACCGTCGCCCGGCTTCACCGCGAAGATCGTACTTCCGATACCGGTATTCTTCATGCAGGCCTCCGGGAATTTTTCTTTGACAGCCGCCATTACCGGATGGAAATCCGGCGCTACCGCGCACATCTTCTTTCCCTCTTCCCTGGCTTTCTCCAGCGCCTGAACCTCTTTTGCCTTCCCGACATACTCCGGGTCCTTCCTGGACAGCGTAAACTCCGCCAGCCCCAGCGGATTGGAGCGATACGAAGACGTCTCCCCGGACGGAATCAGTTCGTCCGTCGTCGTAACCGGATCGTGAATCTCGGAAACTACCTTCAATATCAGATTTTCGGTCAGACCGATCATAGCCGGCCAGTCCTTGATATTCGGTCCCAGTTTCAGCTCCACGGACGGATCGGCTTTCCCAACCCCGTCGTAGACCCGCTTTTCATAAATGCTCTTATCGAAATAATACTTCGGCCCGGTATAACGGATATCCAGATCCGTGGCCGCCGTCAGATAACCTTTATTCGCCGCCGTCGCGGCAATAGAGCGGGCGTCCATCAGCGCCACGGACGCAATCTGTCCGCTGGTCAGCTTCGACCCTTCCCGGTTCGGGAAATTCCTCGTAGAGTGGCGAATGCTCAAGCCGTTGTTGGAAGGCACGTCGCCCGCGCCGAAGCAGGGACCGCAGAACGCCGTCTTGAGGACTGCCCCGGCCGCCATCAATTTTGCCGCGTTCCCGTTCTTCACCAGCTCCATAAAAATCGGCTGACTGGCCGGATATACGCTCAAAGTAAATTCATCCGCTCCGATATCTCTTCCGTCCAGAATATCCGCCGCCGCGCAGATATTCTCAAAACCTCCGCCGGCACAGCCCGCGATCACGCCCTGCTCCACATACAGACGGCCGTTCCGGATCTTATCCCGCAGGCGGTAATTCACCTTGCCGCCCAGGCTCACCAGCGCTTTCTTCTCCACTTCCGCCAGAATATCTTCCAGATTCGCGTTCAGTTCCTCGATCGTATACGTATTGCTGGGGTGGAACGGCATCGCGATCATCGGCTTCACACGGCTCAAATCAACCTCCACCACGCCGTCATAATAGGCCGCTTCCTCCGGCCGCAATTCCTCATAATCCCCGCTCCGCCCGTGAATCTCATAAAATTCTTTCACCCTCTCATCGGTCGTCCAGATAGAGGACAGGCAGGTCGTCTCCGTCGTCATCACATCCACGCCGATCCGCTCGTCCACGCTCAGATTCTCCACGCCCGGACCGACAAATTCCATCACTTTATTATTGACATAACCGTTCTCAAACACTGCCCCGATAATCGCCAGCGCAATATCCTGAGGGCCCACCCCCCTTTCCGGCTTCCCGGTCAGATAAACCGCAACCACCTCCGGCATTTTGATATCATAAGTCCGGTTCAACAACTGTTTTACCAGTTCCGGCCCGCCTTCACCCACGGCCATGGTCCCCAGAGCCCCATAACGGGTGTGGCTGTCCGAGCCGAGAATCATCTTCCCGCAGCCGGATAACATCTCCCTGGCAAATTGATGAATCACGGCCTGATGCGGCGGCACATAGATCCCGCCGTACTTCTTCGCGCAGGTCAGACCAAACACGTGATCGTCCTCATTGATCGTTCCCCCTACCGCGCACAGACTGTTATGACAATTCGTAAGAACGTAAGGCATCGGAAACCGCTCCAGCCCGCTGGCCCTGGCCGTCTGAATAATCCCCACAAACGTGATATCATGGGAGGTCAGCTTATCAAAACGAAGTTTCAAATTCTCGTCCTGGCCGGACGTATTATGCTCCGTCAAAATCCGGTAAGCCATCGTCCGCTTCCGCCCGGCCGCCCGGCAGGCCTCTCCCTCGCCTGAAATGCCGGCCGAAGCCAGCCTGGCCTCCACACCCCCGTCCGCTTCCGCCAGCTCTTTGCCGGCAAACAGATAAGCACCGTTTTTCCATAAAGTAACCATGTTCTTCCTCCCGCTTATTTCTTAATAAAAAAGTCCGATCTTTTAAACAACTGATAAGGAATGCCATAACCGAAAATAAAGCAGGCCACTCCGATAAACATCAAAACCCGGTTCCCGCCAAACTGTCCGACCAAAAGCAGCACCGCCGCGACGGCTGCCGCCGCATTCCCGATCGAGTAAAATTTCCTGAGTTTCGGAAGGTCGTAACAGGCCTGATCCGCCTCCGTCATAGAATAAAATCCGGGTATATTGGCGTTCTCCCCTTTTGCCAGGCGAACCGCGGTCCAAAGAAAATAACCGCACATAAACGCGAACACGATAATTTCCAAATAATCCCAAAAACTCATATGTTCCATCCTTTCTTTATTAAAGCGCCGACGCGCTTCGGCCGCATACATGAAGGCACCAAAAAACTTCCTTATTCTACAGTTTACCACGAAACAGACGAATAAGGAAGTTTATTTTTTCATCCCGGATCAGCGGATCTGATTCACCAGCGGTTCTCCCGCCTCAAACATTCTCAGGTTCTCCAGGGTTGTCGTCGCGATGGCCCGCATGGCCTCCTCCGTAAAAAATCCCTGATGAGAGGTAATCAGCACATTCGGAAACGACATAAGCCGCGCCAGAATATCATCGGCCACAGGACGCTCGGAATTATCTTCATAAAAAACACCGTCCTCTTCCTCGTAAACATCCAGTCCCACACCGCCTAAACGCCCTTTCTTCAGTTCTTTCATCAAAGCCGCGGAATCTACCAGGGCGCCTCGGGACGTGTTGATCAGATACGCGCCGTCCTTCATTTTTTCAAGCGCTTTTTTATCTATCAGGTGTTCCGTCTGAGGCGTCAGCGGACAGTGCAGACTGATCACATCCGAGCGGGCGAATAATTCGTCCGGTTCCACATAGGTCACTCCCTCCAGCGGCTGAGGATACAAATCGTACGCCAGGATCTCCATACCGAACCCTTTTAAAATTGTGATCATCGCCTGCCCGATCCGCCCGGTTCCCACAACGCCGGCCGTCTTTCCGTACAGATCTCGCCCCATAAGCCCCTGAATATTCATATTAAACTCCCGGGTCCTCACATAAGCCCGGTGAATCTTCCGGTTCAGGCTTAAGAGAATCCCGGTCGCAAACTCCGCCACCGATTCCGGCGAATATCCGGGCACCCGCAAAATCGTTAATTTGTCCCGCGCCGCCTTCAAATCCACATGATTATAACCGGCCGAGCGAAGCAAAAGCACCCGGACGCCCAACGCCGCCAACCCGTCGATCTCCTTCTTGCCGATCTGATCGTTGACAAACACACAGGCCGCCGTACAGTCGGCCGCTAACGAAATCGTATCTTCATCCAAAAGTCCCTCAATAAAACGAATTTTATACCCATATTCCTCCGCCAAAGGTTCAAACCAGACCCGATCGTACGGTTTGGTTCCGTAAAACGCAATCTTTCCCATAAAAATTCTCCTGTTCCCGTTTCTCTCAATATTGCGCCGCATGAATTTTTCCGGATTTTCCGCAATCTACGCCGCACGATTTTAGTTTGTGCAGAAAAAGCTTGATTATTAGAGATTATCGGCTATAATAATTTTAGTTCACTAAATCAATAGTGCGCTAATTCGATATCACAAAGGGGTTTTACATATGAAACGAATCGCAGTCATCGGAAGCAGCGGCGGGAATCTGTATTCCCAGGGAGGAAACAACATTGACGGGATGATGAAGGAGATCTTCATGCAGACGGAATCCGCCGGTATGGAAGTTGTCTGGCTTCAGTTTGTCGGGGCTTCCGGTTCCATGGATACGATCGGGCAAGATTCTCCCGCTTCCCTCTTCTGCCTGGAAAACGGGAAGGTCAAAGAACGGTTTTCCGGCTCTCTAAATAAGGTCAACGAACAGGCGGAAGCAAGCGACCTGGAATTGGCCGAACGGATCCGCGCCGGAGAAATCGACACTATGATGCTGTTAAGCGCGGACCCGAACGGCGTCAACCGTCAGGCAATCATGGCCGCCGCAGAAAAAAAGATCCCCCTGGTGGGCACCGGAGGCTCTTCCATCGCGGCCGCCCAGAATCTGGGCGCCCATATCATATCCGCCTCGGGCACGACCGGAACCACCAGCCGAACCAGAGCCGTCGCCTTCACGACGGCCCTCGCGAAAGAATGGGGACTGAAATACATGCCCGTCATCGGCAACACAGGCGCGTCGGCCGCCGGTAAAATAGAAGCAAACATCTGGAAGCGAATCCGCTTCCGCGGGATCATGATGACGTCTCTGCCGGCTTTCATCGCCATGGCTCTGGCCCTGGCTCTCGGTAAAATCCCCGGCCTCGGCGCCCTGGAAGACGTCTTTAACACCCTGATCGGCGCTCTCCCCATCGTTGTCAGCGCCGTCGCCGCCAAACAGATCTCCGGGCTGGACGAAGTCGGTATCGTGGCCGGCGTTACAGCCGGCATTCTCTCGGTGGACGGCGGCATTATCGGAGGCCTGTGCGCCGGTATTTTCTCGGGTATTTTTGCTTATTATATTATCGTCTTCTGTTTCCGGCACAAAGTCCCCGGCACCACAGCCAATATCTGCGCCGCCGGAATCGGAGGACTGGCCGCGGGTCTGATCTGCCTCTACCTGATCTCCCCCGCCGCCCTCATACTCGGCAACAAAATCCGTGACCTGATCGATACCTGCCTGGCCTTTAACCCCATGGTCGCCGGCCTGGTTGCCGGGCTTTTGATCTGGCCCTCCATTATCGGCGGCGTTTATCACGCGGCCATCCTTCCCATCGTCCTTCTGGAGATGGAGGCCGCCGGAACCTCCTTCCTGGGGGCGATTGACATGACCGGGCTGGTCGTGGTTTCCGCCGGCATCACCCTGGCCAATGTCATTTATCCAAAACAACGAAGCGATTCCTCCCTGGCTCTGCCCGGGCTTCTGATCAACGTCTTCTTCGGAACCTTTGTCGAAGCCTCCTACCCGTTTATGTTTTCCAATAAACTGGTCTTCGCCGGCGCTTTGCTGGCCGCCGCCGTATCCGGCGGACTTGTAGGCGCGCTCGGCGTGCGCGGCACCGCTTACGTCCCGATCTTCTCGGCCCCCGGCGTGGCGAACGAAGGCAAAGGAATGGCTTACTTAATCTGTATCCTCGTCGCTTTCGTCATTGCACTGACCGTCACGCTATTGGCCAACCGCATCGAACGGCGCAAATATGAGAACACAAAAAAGGATTTTATATGATGAAAATTTTGAAAAAAAATTCTCCCTCACAGTATCGGGGCGCTATTTTTGATCTGGACGGTACCCTGCTCAATACGATCGACGACCTGGCGGACAGCGTAAACGAAACCATGGCCGCCATGAGATATCCGACCTTTTCAACCGAAGAAGTGATGAAATTGGTCGGAAGCGGTTTTCGGAACCTGATTACCCGGGCCCTGCCGGAAGCGCATCGCTCCGAAGAAAAAATCGCTCTGGGGCTCCGCCTTTTCGACGAAGCTTATTCACGCAATTATGCCCGTAAGACCGCTCCCTACCCGGGCATTCCGGAGTTGATCCGAACCCTTGCCGGGCGGGGAATCTGTCTGGCCGTCGATTCCAATAAGCGGGACGACTATACCAACATCCTGATCCGAAAATGGTTTCCCGACATTCCTTTCACCGGCGTTTACGGAGAACGGGAAAAAGACGGAATTCCGAAGAAGCCGCATCCGGCCGCCGCGCTGACGCTGGCCTCCCGGATGAAGCTGCTCCCGGAAAAAGTCCTCTTCGTCGGGGATTCCCGCCCCGACATGGAAACCGGACGTAACGCCGGAATGGATTGCGCCGGCGTCACCTGGGGCTTCCGGGCCGCAAAAGAACTGGAAGAAAACGGCGCGGCTTATCTGATCGAAAACCCGGAGGAACTTCTGGCGCTTTTGCCGGCCGTGAAAAAATAATCGTACCGAACAAGACACCCGGCATACCTACGATGCCGGGCGTCTATATTATATTCATTCCCTCGCCTGCGCCTTCGGCAGCCGCACGACGATTTTCAACTTCTTCGTCTCACCCATCTCCTCCGGATAGTCGCGTTCCACGACAGCCGTGATATCCCCTCCCATCTCTCTGGCCAGACTCCGGGCGATCGGAAGTCCCAGGCCGGAACTGTGCCCGGTCCGGGAAACATCCGCCATATAAAAACGCTCGAAAATTCGGTTCGCTTCCTCCTCTTTTATGCTTCCCGCATCATTGACAAACTCAATGTTCACAAAAGCGCCCTCCGTCCGCAGGCAGATTTCCGCCAGCCCCCTGGCATACTTGGTCATATTGTGAAGAAGATTGTTAAAAATCCGCTCTACCGCCGATTCGTCTCCCAAAATCCAGACCGGCTCTTCTTTTGTGAACATCAGCACCTCCACATTCCTCCGTTCAAACGCCGGATAATAATCCAGCGCCCTTTCATTCAATGCCCTGTTTATATCCAGCCGAACCGCTTCCAGTTGATATTCGCCTATTTCCAGGCGGGTCAACGCGTAGAAATCTTCCGTCAGCTTCTCCAGCTCCTTCGCTTTCCTCTCCACGACCTCCAGATATTCCCCGGCTTCCTGCGGAAGAAGATCCCGGTCCATCAAATTCACATAGCCCAGAATCGATGTAAGGGGCGTGCGCAGATCATGGCTGATGTGCTCGATCTCCCGGCAGAAAACCTGTTCTCTTCTCCGAGCCTCGATTCGTTCTTTCTGTGCCAGTCTGAGCCAGTCGTTGACTTCCTCCAAAAACGATTCCAGCTTCCCGTTCGGTTCGTTTATCTTCAAAGTCCGGTTTGCCTCCGGATTTTCCCGAATCTCTTTCAAATCTTCCGCCGCCTGCCCCAGCCCGTTCTGCAGCCCGAAATAGCGCGCGGCAAAATATACCTCCCCTATCGCAAGTACCGCAATGATTGCCCAAAGCATATTTTCCCGCGCCTCCTTTTTCAGATTATTTGATTTCCTTCCTCGCGAAACCGATACAGCCAAACCCCAAAGAGAAGGCCAGCCAAATGGCTCCGACGCTCACGCAGTGCAACATCCCTTCCGCCGTATCCCAGACATAACCGGTTTCTGTCATAACATTTCCGATCGCTTGGCTCGGAATCCAATTCAATAGCTCGGCAAAGATCGGAAATTTGATCCCCAGAAGCTCAAAAACCGGCGGAAGAACAAACACAATACCCAGACCGATCCACTGAGCTCCCGCCCCGCTCTCCATAATCAGATGCAAAGATACCGTCAGGGCCAGAACACCCATCAGATTCGGTATGATCGCAATCATTCCCGTTAACAATTCCTGATACTCCGCGGCCGACGCATTTTGTAAAAATATCAGGCCGCTTACCAGAAAGATCGCAATGATCGCCAGAAAACAGATCATCGCCGTAATCAGAGCCGCGATCTGCTTTCCGAAAAATATCTTCACCCGTGAAAAACCATACGCAACCGTGTTCTTCATCGTCCCGTTCTTGTATTCTTCCCCGAAAGCAACGGAACCCGCCACCAAAGCGACCGCCACCAGAAGCGGCCCGGCTCCCAAAAGCATTGTAAACGTAAACGACAAGTTTCCATAATTAAAACTACCCTGAGCCTGAGCCTCAACCACACCCAAAAGCACATGCATGGCAACCAGCAGCCCGCCGCAGACACCGATCAGCAGATAACTGCCTTTCTGATGAAAATTTCGATACAGTTCACTTCTGATATAATTCAACATCTCACATTCCTCCCGTCAGTTGGCTTCTTCAACCAAACGCATGTAATAGTTTTCCAACTCGATCTTCTTCTCCGCCAGCGAAGTGATCGCAATCTCATGCTGCGCCGCCAGCCGCCCGCAGTCTTCCGCAAAAATCGATTCATCCAGAATCTGGATGGCTCCGTCCGGCATGACCCGGTAATCCCGGCAATGCAGCTTCGATTCCAGAAGCGCCGTATAACGCTCGCGGTCGGACACCTGAACTTCCAGGTAAGATCTGCATTTTGCCTTCAGGTCCTCCGCCGAAATCTGCTCCAGCAAGCGTCCGTGATGAAGAAATCCATAACAGGTAGCAATATGTTCCAATTCTGCCAGCACATGGCTGGAAATAACGATCGTAATGTTCTTTTCCTGATTCAGGCGAAGCAGGAGGTTGCGGATCTCGATGATACCGGCCGGATCCAGACCGTTGATCGGTTCGTCCAGAACCAGCAGCTCCGGATCTCCCATCAGCGCCAGGGCCAGACCCAGCCTCTGCTTCATACCAAACGACAGCTTATCAAACTTCTTTTTCCGCTGCTCCAGCAGACCAACTTCCTCAAGCGCGCGGGGCACCATATCCTTTCCGGGAATGCCGCGCTGGATTCGATAATATTCCAGGTTCTGCTCCGCCGTCATTTTATGATAGAAACCGGGGCTTTCGATCAATGCCCCGATCCGTTTTCTCGCGCGGTTTTTCTCCGATTCCCCCGTGTATCCGAAAAGGCTGACCTCCCCGGCGTCCGCCATGGTCTGCCCCGTGAGTATTTTTAAAAAAGTCGTTTTCCCGGCTCCGTTATTACCCACCAGGCCGTAAATCTCTCCGGCCTTCACGTCGATATCGACCGCGTTCAACGCCCTGGTGGCGCCGTACTGTTTCACCAGCTTTACGCCTTTTACGATTCGTGTGTCTTTCATCTTTCCAAATCCTTTCTGCGTTTTATGGGCTTATTATACCGCCGTGCCTTTTAATAAGTCCGCAAGAAAGTTTAAAGAAATCATAAAATCACCGCCCGGCGCAAGCTCTTATACCAACTTAAAACCGATACCCCAAACGGTCCGGATATACTCCTCCTCGGCTCCCGCGCTCTCCAATTTCCTGCGGATCTTGCTCACATGAACGTTTACCGTATTATCTTCCCCATAGTAACCGCCCTGCCAGACCTGCTCATAAATGCGCTCCCGGGAAAAAACCGTACCGGGATTCTTTATCAGAAGCAGCAAAATATCATACTCATGACCGGTCAAAACCACTTCCCGGCCCTTCATCCATACTTCTCTCGTATCCGGACTGACCCGAAGATCCCGATGCCGGTACTCCGGATTCTCCGCGCGTTCCTCCGCCTTACCCGCCCCCTTCTTCCCCTCAAAATGTACATACCTGCGGACGGCGGCGCGAACCCTTGCCACGACCTCCTCCTTCTCAAAAGGCTTCGTCAGATAATCGTCCGCCCCCAGATTCAGCACGTCTACTTTTGTTTTCAGGCCGACCCTGGCCGACAATACGATCACCGGCGCCTGACTCTTACGGCGAATCCTCGCCAGCACATCCTCGCCTTTCATTCCGGGGAGCATCAGATCCAGCAAAACCAGATCGTATTCTTCCATGGAAAACCTTAGTTCCGCCTCCGTCCCGGAAAAAGCCTGATGGATCTCAAAACCCTCTTTTTCCAGGATCCGCGCCAGCAGATTGTTAATATCCGTATCGTCTTCCACTACAAGAATCTTATATTTACACATAACGCCCCCCTTTTTCTTCCGGCAGGAAAACAATGAACGTCACCGTCTCCGCCTCGCTGGCCGCCGTAATGATCCCGCCATGAAGTTCCACGATCTCTTTGGCGATCGCCAGCCCCAGTCCGGCCCCGTCGGTCGCGCTTCCCCGTGAAGAATCCAGTCGGAAAAATTGTTCAAAAATCCGGTCCAATTTCTCCCTCGGGATGGTATTCCCATGATTCCGGACGATCACCTCCACGCCGTCCTCTCTTCTCTGCCCGATCACCCGGATCTCCGTATTCGGGAAACTATAGTTCACGGCGTTTCGAAACAGGTTGTCAAAAACCCGTTCCATCTTATCCACGTCCAGATAAAACATCATGTCCGGCTCCACGGTCAGATCGCAGCTTAACCCCTTCCCCGCGAGCACCGGCTTAAATTCATAAGCGATCTGCTCCAACATCCGGCTTAAGTTCACGCGGGAAGGCTCCAGCGTAATATGCGTTAAATTAAACCGGGTAATATCAAAAAATTCGTTAATCAGATCCTCCAAGCGCTCCGCTTTGTCCAGCGCAACCCCCAGATATCGCTCTTGCAGTTCTCGGGAAATCTCCGGTTCGTCTTTCAAAAGGGTCAGATAACCGATCACCGAAGTCAGCGGCGTTTTCAGATCATGCGCCAGATATACGATCAAATCATTCTTCCGGGCTTCCGCTTCCTTCGCCGCCCTCTCATTGCGCCGGGCGGTCCGTTTCATCTCATTCATCTGGTATTCTATGGAAGCCAGTTCCGGCGGCAGCTCAATCGGTTCATCCGATTGGGAAATCAGCTCGTTCCCCGCCTCCGCGATCTGATCAATATAGCCCAGGGTTTTTCTCCAGTACCAGGCGAAAATCAGAATAACGCCTCCCACCCAGCCAACGATAAGCACCAGCGGAAGATATTCCTCGATCAATTTCAGAAGACGGTAAATCGGTTCCGTCCCCTGCCACCTTATATTGGCACAAACAAAAAAACCGACTAACAGCCCGCCTAAAAGCAAGCCGCTGTAGGCGAAAACCGCCGCGAAAAAACGAACCAGTATCTGAACCGTCAGCTTCCGACCGACAAAATTTTTCTTATTCAATGGTATAACCGACCCCCCATACCGTCTTGATAAATCGCGGTTTGCGGGAAGGTTCTTTCATCTTTTCCCGAAGCCGCGCCACATGAGCCATGACCGTATTGTTGCTGTCCATAAAACGCTCGCCCCAGACCGCCTCGAACAATTCTTCCGACGGAATCACCTTTCCCCGATGCTCGCACAGGTACCAGAGAATCGAAAACTCGATCGGCGTCAGAGAAAGTTCCTCCCCGTACAGCGTACACTTATGCGTATCCTGATTGATCATAAGCCCCGCAAAATCATAAAAACGGCTCTCCTCCTCCGTCCCCATCCGATTATACTTTTTATATCGGCGGAGCTGAGTCTTAACGCGGGCCGTCAATTCCAGCGGATTGAAAGGTTTCGTGATATAATCGTCGGCCCCCAATGCCAGGCCCATAATCTTATCCATATCCTCCACTTTTGCCGTCAACATGATGATCGGAAAAAAATGCTCTTCCCGGATCCGCTGGCATAGGGCAAAGCCGTCGATATCCGGCAGCATGACATCCAAGATCGCCAAATCAATCGGCTCCCTCGCCACGCAGGCAAGCGCATCCGCTCCCCTGTCATATTTGTACACCTGATATCCGTCATTTTTCAGATAGACTTCCACCAGGTCCGCTATGGCTTTTTCATCGTCCACTACAAGAATGTTCATAATCGTCCTCTCCGAATACGCTGCACAAAATACGGATGGTTTCCACACATCAACAAACCGACGCATTAAAGTATATCACAAACAGTACCGGGAGCACAAACAGGAAATTCGAAAAACATCCCCGGCTGCTTTTTGCGTGAAAAAACTCATGGCAAATCCTTTCCGGGATTTTGTCATGAGTTTTTCTCTTCGTATTCTTATTACCCTTCGATCACGCCGATCACCTTCAGGAAGTCTCCCGGCCGCTCCGCCAAATCCGCCAGAGCCTGCGGCAATTCTTCAAAAGGTACCTTGCGGGTAATGATCTTCTGAGCCGGCACCCGGCCGGAATAGATCAAATCGATCGCTTCCTCAAATTCACCGGCGCCGTTTCTCGATCCGCGAACCGTCAACTCCTTCTTGGTAATCAGATTCGTCGGAAGCGTAACCTCGCCTTTCGGCCAGCCTGTCAAAGCGATCCGACCGGTGTAGGCGGCATAATCGATCGTGTTGCGCACGCCGGGGATCGAACCGGACGCTTCCATCACGCACTCCGCCATTCGTCCGTTCGTGATTTTTGCGATCTCCGCCACAGCGTCCTGTTTTACCGGATTGATCACATGAGCGATCCCGAAACTCTTTGCCAGCTCCAATCGCTCTTCCACCGGATCCACCACGATCGGAACCGCGTCGTATGCCAACGCGCCCATTGCCGCCAGAAGGCCGATCGCACCGGCGCCGATAATCGCGATATGTTCGCCTGCTTTCAACCCGCAGGTGTGCAGACCGTGCATACTGATTACCAGCGGTTCCGCCAGAGGAACCGTCTCCCAGGACATATCATCCGGAACCTTTCTCAACATGGAAATAGGATGGGAAAAATACTCGCACATAGAACCTTCGCAGTGAACGCCCAGACAATGCATGTCTTCACAGCAGTTTGTTTTCCCCTGTTCGCACGGATAGCAATGCCCGCAGAATACATAAGGATCCAAAACGACTTTGTCCCCCTTCTTGATTCCATAGGCGTTGTTCTCGTCGATCTCATACACCTCGCCGGCCGTCTCATGACCGATCACGATCGGATAGGACTTTACATTCACATTCGCGCCCCGATACGTCGATACGTCCGTGCCGCAAATACCCATCGCCCGGATCTTGATGATCGCCTTTCCTTCCTCCAAAACGGGCATCGGAAGCTCCGTAACTCTCGCCTCAAAAGGCGCCTGAACCTGAATTGCTCTCATATCGTTCCTCCTGTCAATTTCTATATCTTCCCGGAACCGACATACCCAAACTCCGTCGTATCACCGCCCGGGAACTTCATACTCTCGGCTTATACGGAAAAGAAGCTGCCGCAAAAGGCAGAAATCCCACAACAGATTGTGAAATATCATGTTTTACGGCAGCTTCCGACTCAAATCCTTAAAAACACAACGCCCCTAATACCCCATAAAAAGTTTCGGCAGCGTCAAAGTGATTGCCGGGACATAAGTGATTAAAAGCAGACAGAAGATCATCGCCAGGATAAACATAATAATTCCCTTGATGACCACTTCCAGCTTAACGTCGCCCACCCGGGCCGCCACAAACAGGTTGATACCCAAAGGCGGCGTGATAAAACCGATTGCCAGGTTCACTACCATAATAAGACCGAAGTGAATCGGGCTCATTCCGAACTCCAGAGCGATCGGCAGAAGGATCGGCGCCAATACCATCATAGCCGGCGTCGTATCCATAAAGCATCCCACGATCAAAAGCAGAATATTGATCAGAATCAGAACCACGACCATATTGCTGGACACATTCAAAATCGCGTTCGTTACCATCTGAGGAATCTGCTGGATCGTCAGAATCTTCGTAAATGCCGTAGCGCAGCCGATAATAACCATGGTCGTACCGGTCGTGGAGCAGGCGTTGGCAATTACGTTAAACAACTGCTTCGGATTCAACTCGCGGTGAATGAATACGCCGCAGATGAAAGCATATACGGCCGCCACGGCCGCCGCCTCGGTGGGCGTGAAAATACCGCCGTAAATACCGCCAAGAATAATGATCGGGTTGATCAGAACCCACTTGGCATCCCAGATCACCGCCAGTTTTTCCTTCGCCGAAAACTTCTTATCGTCGCCTTTCCAGCCCATCTTCTTACAATAGACATAGCAGACAAGAATCAACACGCCGCCGATCAAAAAGCCCGGCAGAAAACCGGCCATAAACAGAGCGGAGATCGACGTGCTCGTCGCGACGCCGTAAATAACCATCGGGATACTCGGCGGAATGATAACGCCGATACTGCCGGCGCAGGCGATCAGCGCCAAAGAGAACGATTTGCTGTAACCTCTCTCCATCATGGCGGGAACCACCATCGCGCCCACCGCCGCCACGGTAGCCGGACCGGAACCGGACACGGCCGCAAAAAACATACACACGACAACGGTACAGATCGCAACGCCGCCGGTCACACGACCCAAAAACGCGTTGCAGACATTCAGCAGCCTCTTGGAAACGCCGCCGGCGCCCATCAGCTCGCCGGCCAGAATAAACAGCGGAATCGCCATGATCGGAAATGAATCCGAAGCGGAAACCAGCGTCGATACGATATAAGTGTGAGACAAGGTCCCGCTGGCGATAACAGCCACCAGAGAGGAACATCCGATCGCGATCCCGACCGGAACGTTCAGGATCAGGAATATAACCAAACTAATAAACAAAGCCGCACTTACCATTTAGAAGTCCTCTCCTTTCTCCGGATCTTCTCCGAGTTTTATCATCTTGATCCGATAGAGGATCGTCTGCACTTCCCGAATCGCGGACAAAGCCATTCCTATCATGGGAGCCGCGTATACATACTGCAGAGGAAGCTGCATGGCCGGCGACGTCTTGGTCAGCTTGATCTGCATTCCGCACAGCTGAAAGCCCGTCACGGTAATATAAATAGCGAACGCAAAAAAAATCACATCCCCGATAAGCATAACATAAGGTCTCGCCTTTTTCGGAAACAGATGCAGCGCCGCGTCGATCTTGATATGCTTCATAATCTTACATCCGTAACTGATCCCCAGATAGATCAGCCAGATAAACAGATATCTCGCCAACTCCTCCGACCAGGAGAGCGAGCTGGAAAATACATAGCGCATGATAACCTGTATAAAAATCAGCAGCGTCATGACAGACATCAAGACAACGCAGATGCTGATCTCCAGATAATCATCCAGCCATTTCAACACATTCTTCAAACTGATACCTCCCATACAAACAGCGGAATCTTTCTTCTGAAAAGAGGATAGAAAGGGGCGCGCCCCTTTCTATCCCGCTATGTAGCTTACTCAGATCCGAATGCTCCCTGTTATTACTTGCCCATGGCCAGCATCGCATCCAGGTATTCCGGGTGATCCATCTTATCCTGAACCATGCTGAAAATGTCGGCATCGGTCATAACCTTCTGCCAGGCCGCCTTCTCGTCCGCCGTCAGCTCAATGATCTCAGCGCCGCCGTCTTCACAGGCCTTGATGCCGTCCGCTTCCAGATCCATGTTGTTCTGAAGCTGGAACTCGGTCGCTTCTTCCATCGCCTTCAGAACCGCCTCCTGCTGCTCTGCCGTCAGGGAATTAAACTTATCCTCATTCATAACCACGCAGAAAGGAACATAAATATGCTCTGTGCGGGAAATGTACTTCTGAACTTCATAGAACTTGTTGCCTACGATAATGGCAAGAGGATTCTCCTGGCCGTCTACCGTACCCTGCTGCATAGCCGTATACAATTCAGAGAACGCCATCGGAGTCGGGTTCGCGCCGAAAGCCTTGAACGCAGCCAGATGCACGTCGTTCTCCATAGTACGAATCTTCATTCCCTTGATATCCTCAGGCAGTCTGACGGCAACCTTGTTGTTCGTAATGTTACGGAACCCATTCTCCCACCAGGCAAGACCGATCAGACCGGTTCCCGCGTCCTTGATACCCTCGCGGATAGCGGTTCCCTCTTCGCTTTCCATCGCCTTCAGAGCGTGATCCCGATTCAGGAACAGATAAGGCGCGTCGAACACATAATAGTCAGGATACACGTTTACCAAGGGAGAAGTCGAACTTACGCACAGATCGATATCGCCCAACTGAGTCTGCTCGATCACGGTCTTGTCATCACCCAGGGAGTTGTCCGGGAAATGATCTACGGTAATCGTGCCGTTCGAATACTCTTCCACCTTCTCGCAGAAAACGTCGCCGGCATTCTCAGCCGCGTCCGTCGTAACGTTGGAGAAGATCAGCTTGACAGCTCCGCCTTCCCGCCGCCGTTGCTCGCGTCAGCGGCGCTTCCGCCGCTGCTTCCGCCGCTTCCACCATTTCCGCCGTTTCCGCAGGCCGCCACCGATACGACCATAGCTGCCGCCAAAACAGCGGCCAAAAGTTTCTTTTTCATGTCAGATTCCTCCATTTTCTTTTTTATTATTAAGCTTTCGCATAATAATTTCACAAAATCCTGCTTCAAAAAAAGAGTAAATGTTCTACAAGAAATGTTCCTTTTGATTTATTTTCCATTGAGTAGAGTATTTCTATTTTATAACAATTTTAGCAGAAGTTCAACAAATTTTTTTATTTTCTTAATCAATTTTGATGAAGGAACGCGCATAAAATCATACGGGAGCGTTATCCGCCTTTTCTTTGACATAATCCGCCAGTATTCCGATAAAATACTTGTTCTTCGGCCGTTCCTTCAACTCGGCGCCGGCAATCTCCTCCAGATATTTTCGGTTTCCGCTTTTCCAGACGGTTTTGACCAGATTGCGGATATCCCTCTCTACACACCGATCCGTTGTTTTATGTATCCGCGCCGCATCAATATACAGCGCTTTCATAGAATATCTGCGTTCTTCATACTCCAGTACCATACCGACGCAATCCATCACATAAGAGAATCCCAGATAGGTACTGTTCACCCCCAAACGATAAAGTATTTCCCGAATTTCCTTATCATATGTCCCCATATTATATAGCCTCCTCTGTTTTACTTTCCTAAGTAACTATATAATGGGATTATTTTCCAAGGTCAAAAAGATACTACCGACAATTCTCCACCATAATTGTCGGTATCTTTTTTGTCAGCTCTTCCTCCGTCCGTCCGGGTAAAAAACAAGCGGTGCAATCCCTTCTTCCGACTGCCACCGCTCACTCTTTTTCTTTTATTCCGCCGCCTGTATCGCCGTCCTGACTACTCGCCCGGCTCAAAAATGATCTCGCCCGGATTCACCAGGCCCCATCGCTCCCTTGCCATCTCTTCTATATACTGCTTCGTCTGGACATATACACGCCGCTCCTCCAGTTCCATACTTCGCTCTTTCTCCGCCTCAAGCTGCTGAACAAGGGCGCTCTCCTTCGCCGCATAGGTTTCATCCCGCTCCCTCAATGCCGACATTTTCACGGAAAGAACGCACAGCATCGCAACCACGACCAATGTAACCGCAGCCATGCCCAACTTATGAGACGCTCTTTTTTGTCTTCTCCGTTTTGCCGACATGTTTTTCCTTTCTCTCAAAAGCGGATTCTGTTTCTATTGTAGAACAGTCCTCCTCTTTTTTCAATCTCTTTCTTGCCCTTTTCCGAACCGCCCTCCCAAAAGTTTTGCACATCCTCACAAAAGGCTGCAAAAGATTTTTTAAAAACCGCTTTATACATTTAAGAGGTACGACGACGATTCTGTAAAGCACCCAGCTCACCGCCGGTACGCTGAAACGGCTGATCCCTTTTGAAAACAACAGCATGCCCAATCCGATCCCTACCAGGACAAATCCCCGGATCGTTCCGTCATTCTCCCGATACAAAAACCGGAAAATTCCGATTCCCGTGCAGATCCAGTAAACAAAATCCTCCGCGCCAACCGCCGTATAAGAATGACGCACCAATTTACGGAAAACCCGGAGGATATCATAAACCGCCATCCATATGCCCCCGTAACAAAGGGAATACAAAAAAAGGCGCGCCTCCTCCGTCAGATTTGTACTTATCATCCCATCCGTCTATTTAAACAGCCGGGACAGGATCGATTCTCCCTGGCGGGCGTATTTTGACGAATCCGAATAAGTAAGGCTGTCAACCTGCCCCTCAATATCCACTTCGCCCTTTTCCAGCGTCAAACGGCTGATATGTAAATTCTCCCCGCTGATCGCGAGCATTCCCGCGTCGGTATCCAGTAAAATATCTTTCAAGTCAAAAGAAATTACATCTTTCACCCCGCTGACCGTACCGGCGGAGCGATTATTCAGAGCCAGTTTATGCCCTTTTGCCGCCTGTGTTTTCGTCTGTCTGGTTTCTTCCATCCCAGAACCTCCGTTTTTTGTTCACGGTACATTCTATGAAACAAAGCCAGGCATTATGACGATTTTATGACAGATAGCGAAACAATTCTTTCGCCTCCTCCTTCTTACTCGTATCCTGCACGGCAAGGACCTCCACCTTCACCGATTTATTCCCGAAACCGATCTCGATCACATCCCCGGCTTTCACCTCAACGGACGCTTTCGCCGTCCTGCCGTTTACGGCCACACGGCCGGCGTCGCAGGCTTCGTTCGCCACCGTACGCCGCTTGATCAAGCGGGATACCTTCAAATATTTATCCAGTCTCATCGTCTTCTCCTTCTTTTCCCTAAACCCGGGCGGTAAAATTGAAAAGAGCGGCCCAACGGCCGCCCCAGTCTTCGATTCAAGCGTTCACCATATCTTTCAAAGCTTTGCCCGCTTTGAACTTCGGCATCCGGGACGCCGCGATCTCCATCGGCTCGCCGCTCTTCGGATTCCTTCCCATTCTGGCTTCTCTATCCGCTACTTCAAAAGTTCCAAAACCAACCAACTGTACTTTCTCGCCCTTTACCATCTCGGCCGCTACTACATCTGTAAAAGCCTTCACTGCCGCTTCCGCATCCTTTTTCGATAACCCGGCCTGCTCCGCCACAGCTGCTACAAATTCTGTCTTGTTCATATTTTAATCCTCCTAAATCCGGGCCTGTTTGCCCTCTGTACCTATTTATAAACGCTTCCTCCCTGTTTGTCAAGGAAATCCTTACGCCCCTGTATTTCCCGTTTTGTTCATATCCGTCCCTTAACTCTCCATCTGTCTGCCCAAAAAACCGGCGGCCGTAATCGCCAGCTTCTGTTCCACTTCTCCCATCTTCTTTTTCGGTTCTTTGCTCAGAAAGATCACCGCCCCGATCGCATCCCCTTCACTCAAAACCGGCACGACCATCTGAGCCGCGTAATCTTCTTCTCCTTCATCGCATACCTGGACAAAATTCTTCTCTTCCCGGACCGTGTTCCGATTCTCCCGATTCAAAATCAACTGTTCCAGCGCTTTGCTGATATTTTTCTGCATCAGTGTTTTCGCGCCGGACGTAGCGGCAATGACCTGATCCCGGTCACAGATCACAACGGTATGGCCGGAGCCGGCCGCCAGCGCTTCCGCATATTGTCTGGCAAATATTCCCAGCTCTGCCATCGGCGAGTATTTTTTCAGAATAATCTCTCCCTCCCGGTCGGTAAAGATCTCCAGCGGACATCCTTCCCTCAGACGAAGCGTCCGCCGGATCTCTTTCGGAATCACAACCCTTCCCAAGTCATCAATCCTCCTGACTATACCTGTTGCCTTCATATTCTGCTCTCCTCCAAATTTACAAATTGCTGTACTGCTATCAGGTAGTATCTGTAAATAATGGAATCCTATGCGTAATAATTTTACGGTAACAAAAACACCATCTGCCCGTTTTTTGACAGATGGTGTCCTCCGATAACAACCGCTGATTTTTATTTCCGAACGCGCGCCTACAACATCATCCCGGCCAGCAAATCAAACACTCCGAGGAAACACAAAATTGCCGCGATACCCAGAAACGCCACCGCCCAGGCAAAAAACTGGATAAAGCATTTGTTCGTCTGGCTCTCGTCGAAGCGTGAATCTACGGACATGGCGCTGATACACATGGAACCGCCGCTTGAGAAAGGACTGATGCCGGCAATCGAAGCGCCAAACGCGATCGCGGAAATGATCGCCGCGCCGTTGGCTCCGCTGCCCAGCGTTTGCACCAGATCCGGAACCGTCGGGATCAGGGCCGGCCACACCACGCCGAAACTGGAGCTGAACCAGCTCATCATACCGGACACGATTCCCATGATACCGGCCGCCGTCCGGCCCGACATAACGGAAGACAGGATATTCGAGAGCAATTCAATGCCGCCCAAGGCGTTGATCACCGTCATCAGAAGGCCCACGCCGCAGACGAGCACCATGGTTCCCCAGGGCATCGTGCGCAGGGTTTCCTTCTCCGTACCGACGCCGAGCAGAAGCAGGATTTCGCCCAAAAGCAGGCAGACCAGAGCCGTCGTCAGGGAAAAACCGACGACCAGGACCGCCATCACCACAATGGAAGTCAGGCAATACTTCTGCTTTGCATCAAACGCCGGCAATTCCGACGCCTTATATTCGTTCGGCGCCTTTTTCCAGCCTTTGTAAAATATGTATACGACCAGCGTGCAGGCCAGAGCCGCCACGATCCCCGACACCGTAACATAAGTGGTCAGAGCCGGCGTATAACCCTGCGCCACCGCCACTTCCTCGCCGGCCAGCCAGGCGCCCTCCGTCGTGAACGGCGACACGCGCCCGGCGCAAAGTCCGGCAAAAGCAGGCAGGCAGTACAGCATGGGGCTTACGCCCATTTCAAAAGCCAACGGGATGGACAAAATACAGACCACGCAGGCAGGCACGGCGCCGGGGCCCATAAAGGACACCAGAAAGCCCAAAAACATCATCAGAAACGGAATGGCCCACTGCTGTTTTCCGGCGATCGCCACGCCCTTTTTCGCCAGCAGATCCACCACGCCGGTCTGGTTGATAACCGCAAACCAGAACGTAATACCCAGAAGGCTGACAAACGTAGACGAGCTGAAACCGGCAATAATCGTCTTGTCGGCGATTCCCCCGAAACGTCCCAGCACAAACGCAAACGCCATCGCCAGGAGGCCGACGTTTTTCTTTTTCCAGAAACCGAGCGCGATCACGGCCAACAATACAAGCAGTGAAATTTTATCCATAATTTTCTCCCTCTTTTCCCTTACATATTTTCAATCTTTTCACGGGAATAATTCACCAGCCCGCCGCAGGCGATCAGATTCTGCATAAACGGCGGAAACGGCGCCGCCTGGTAGATTTTTCCGGTCGTGATATTGGTAATCCTGCCCGTATCGAAGTTTACGGAAACCTCATCCCCGGCCGCGATATCTTCGGCCGCTTCCTCGCATTCCAGAATCGGCAATCCGATGTTGATGGCGTTGCGGAAAAAGATCCGGGCAAACGTCGCCGCAATCACGCAGGAAACCCCCGCGTATTTGATGGACAAAGGCGCATGTTCTCTGGAACTTCCGCACCCGAAATTTTTTTTCGCAACCATAATGTCGCCGGGCTTCACATTCCGGGTAAACTGCGGATCTTCCGATTCCATACAATGGGACGCCAGCTCCGCCGGATCCGTTACATTCAGGTATTTTCCGGGCAGAATAACATCCGTATTCACGTCATTACCAAAAGTAAATACTCTTCCTCTTGCTTCCTGCATTCTTCCTTCCCTCCTGTCAATTCGCGGCGCATCCCGTACCGCCGTTTTTTACCCCGCAGGCGACCGCATCCGGATCCGCGATCTTCCCCGCGATCGCCGACGCGGCCGCGACAGCCGGATTACACAGATACACTTCCGATTCCGTATGACCCATACGACCGACAAAATTCCGGTTCGTCGTGGATAAGCAACGCTCGCCGGCCGCCAAAAGTCCCATGTGGCCGCCCAGGCAGGGACCGCAGGTCGGCGTGCTGACTGCCGCCCCGGCTTTGATAAACGTCGCCAGATAGCCTTTCTCCATACATTCCATATAGATATCCTGAGTCGCGGGGATCACGATCAGCCTCACGTCTTTGTGAATGCGCCGGCCCTCCAAAATCCGGGCCGCCGTCTCCATATCCTGCATCCTCCCGTTCGTACACGAACCGATAAACACCTGGTCAACGGGAATGTCCCCTACCTCGTCAATGGTGCGAGTGTTCGACGGCAGATGCGGGAAAGCGATCGTCGGACGAATCCGGCTCATATCGATCACGATCTCCTGCTCATACTCGGCGTCCTCATCCGCCTCGTAAACCGTATACGCTTTCTTACAATGCCGGTCCAAATACGCCTTTGCCGTCTCGTCCACCGGGAATATTCCGTTTTTCCCGCCGGCCTCGATCGCCATGTTGGCCATCGTGAAGCGATCGTCCATCGTCAGGTAGCGGATGCCGTCGCCGGTAAATTCCATAGATTTATACAGCGCGCCGTCCACGCCGATCTTCCCGATGATGTGAAGCATCACGTCCTTGCCGCAGACCCATCTGCCCGGCTTCCCGGTCAGAACAAACTTAATGGCCGCCGGAACCTTGAACCAATTTTCACCCAGGGCCATACCCATGGCAAGATCCGTGCTCCCCACGCCCGTGGAAAAAGCCCCCAGCGCCCCGTATGTACAGGTATGGGAATCGCCGCCGATAATGGCCTCACCCGGCGCCACGATTCCTTTTTCCGGCAGCAAGGCGTGTTCTACCCCCATATCGCCCACATCATAAAAATGCTTTAACTCGTTTTCGCGCGAAAATTCCCGGCAGCATTTGCAGTTCGTCGCCGCTTTGATATCCTTATTCGGCGCGAAATGGTCAAGAACCACGACCACCTTATCCTTATCAAACACTTTTTTCGCGCCGGATTTTTCAAATTCCGGCACGGCCAGTGCAATCGTAATGTCATTTCCCATGACAATATCAAGCCTGGCCTCAATCAACTGTCCGGCGCTGACCGTTTCCAATCCCGCATGCGCGGCCAAAATTTTCTGGGTCATTGTCATTCCCATATTCGTTTCCTCCTTATCTTTTTAAGAGAACCCTGAACTTCGGGAGCTTTTCGCGAAAAATCAAAAAAAGGCTTCCGTCTCCTGTTAAGAGACGAAAGCCTGAAACTCCCGCGGTACCACTCTCATTCATTCCGCTTCGCGGAATACTCTCTTCCGATACGGGCAGAATGCCGATATCTTCATCGATATAACGGTCGAACCCGGTGCCGCCTACGGACCAGACGTCTTTCAGCTCACCACTCCAAGGCCAGTTCGGCTTCCATCCAAATACTGCCTCGCACCCGCCGGCAGCTCTCTGCATTCTTCCTGAAGCTTACTATTCCTCTTCTACGTGTTATTTATGGTAATTTCTGTTTTTATTTTACAGAAATCTGATCGTTTGTCAACTATTTTTTACATTTTCATGAAAAATCCCGGCGCCGTCTTACGAATACCGCCGCCTGATAAGGATACGTTTCCTACAATGAAATAATCTTCTGTTCCAGCGCATAGCGCACCAACTGAGACCGTTTCTCCATGTTTAACTTTTTCTGAATCCTGGCCTTATACGTATCCACCGTTTTTCCTCTGATAAACAATTTTTCTCCGATCTCTTTTTGCGTGTAACCCAGCGCAATGTAACGGAGCACTTCAATCTCACGGGAACTTAACGCTTCCGTCTCCCCCCGGGGCTTCTCATCCTCCGCCCGTTTTTGATAGAGAAGGGGCACCAGCGTAGGATAGACATAAGCTTCTCCCCCGAGCACCGTCCGCACAGCCGTCAAAAGCTCGGAATCCACCGCTTTTTTTTAAATATAACCGTTCGCTCCCGTTTCCATCCCGGTCCGCAAAAAAGCCTCGTCGCTGTACATAGTCAGCAGCAAAACCGGCATATCAAACCCCCGGCCTCTCAGCTCGGACAGCGTTTCCAATCCGTCCCTCCCCGGCATACGGATATCCATAATAATCAAATCAACGTCACCGCCGCTCCGCGAAAGAAAATCCAGCACTTCCCCGCCGTCGGCCGCCTCCGCCACCACTTCAAATTCTTCGCTCCGGCTGAGAATCATTTTCAACCCGCTGCGAAACAACGCATGGTCATCCGCCAGTAATATCCTTTTTTTCTCATCGGACGCCTCCTTTTTCACCCTCCGGATATTCCGCATCGCCGCCCGGCATTTTACAGGGAAGCGGAATCCGGGCCAGAATTGCGGTTCCCTCACCCGGACTGCTCTCGATCCGCAAGACTCCCTCCAGCAGTTCCACTCTCTCCCGCATACCTAAAAGCCCCAGATGGCTCCGGCTCCAATCCGCCGTACCGAAATATGTCGTGTCAAAACCGACTCCGTCGTCCTCCACTACCACGGAAACAAACGCTTCACTGACGATCAGAATCACACTGACCACCGAAGCGGACGCATATTTCACAATATTTGTCAAAGATTCCTGTACCATGCGGAAAATTGCCGTTTCCACGTCCGGCTCCAAAACTTCCAGCCGGCCTTCCATGATCAGTTCCAAAGTAAAAGACTGACCGGACACCACCTCCTCCGTGTATCGCTCCAACGTCGTCTTCAATCCGAATCGGTCCAATACACTGGGGCGCAGATTCCATGCCATGGTATTGACATCCTCCAGGGTTTCCGATATCAGCGCTTTAATCCGGATCAGATGCTCCTCCCATTCTTCACTTTCTTTATCTTTCAGAAAACTGACCTCCATCAGAATCGCCGTCAGCGAATGGCTGGTTTCATCATGCAGCTCCCTTGCGATCCGCTTGCGCTCCTCTTCCTGCACCCGCATCAATTTGCTCAGAAGCTGACAGCGGATCTCTTCTTTTGTAGTCAGTTCATCCAGCATTTCATGAAAAGACTGCGTTAATTGCCCGATCTCATCCCGGCGAAACTCCGGGATTCGCACTTTTAAATTCCCTTCGGATACTTCTTTTGTCAACTCCACGAGCTGCCGGATCGGTTTCAGTAAAATACTCATGATAAAAGCGGCCATCAGCATCGCCGTCCCGCAGACAAAAAACATCATCAGACCGATTCTGAGCGTCACATTTCCAAGCACCTGCTCCACGCTGTCGTAGTTCATCCCCAGCCGGACTTCCATCCCCATCTCCTGGAACAAAGGGGCCGCGCAATCCACAATTCTTCCTTCTTCTGTGGATAAAACCCGGATGTTCGCCGTCACATAACCGTCCGCCGAACGGCTTTCATTCGCCCGCTCCAACTGAGCGCTTACTTCCTGCCCCGGACGGGAACTTAACAAGACGCCGCCGTTTACGTCCCGAACAAAAATATATTGCAGATTCTCATAATTCTCCATGGTGTCCTTCATCAGGGAATTCAGGCGATAAATATCGTGAGTCAACACCAGATCCACGCTGCGCGAGGCCAGATCTATGGCGATCGCCCGCGCCCGGTCTTCCAACTGCTCCTCCATCACCCGGGTGAGAATCGTCCTGACCCAAATCAGAATCGCCGCCGATAAAAACACGGCGATCCCCAACACCAGCAGCAGAATCTTATTTTTAATCGACCACCCTTTTTTCTCCGCTTCACTCACGGCCGCTCCTCCTGCTTTATCCAGCTTTCGGGAAGCGCGGCCTGCGCTCTGCGGATAATATCATAATCCGCGTCTTCCACTTCTTCATAACGATCAATTCCCAGCGCGGCCAGAATCCGCCGCCCTTCCTCCTCCTTATCCATCGCAAACAGAATCTTCTGAAAAGCTTCCCGGCTGTCCTCGTCCGTCTTCCCGGAAGCTACCACCGGAGGCATCCCGGCCTTGTCGCTGTCATATAAGACCATCAAATTGGAAACGGCGTCCGGATCCTTTGCCGCCGTTTCGTCATAGATCAGCCCGTCCACCGAAGCCGCGTCCGCAATGCCCAGATGAACGGCCCGGATCGAATAATCGTGACTATACGTATAATAGGTTGTTGTAAAATATTCCTCCGGGCCGATTCCCATCTCCCATAACAGGCTCAACGTAGTCAGGTGTCCCGTGTATGAAAGCGGATCCGTGAATGCAAAAACCCTGCCTTTTAAATCCTGAAGAGTTTCTATCCCTTCCCCTTTTCGGCAAATGGTATAAGAACGGTATAATTTCTCCCCTCGGATCACCGGTGTCGCAATACCCACGATAGCTCCCTCATCCTTTCCTATCACATAAGACAAAGAACAGATAAAGCCAAAATCCACTTCTCCCGCCGCCAGCATATCGTTGACTTCATCATAGGTCTGCTTCAACACAATCTCAATATGTCCGCCCATACGTTCCTCCAGATAAGCAATCAAATCCCGATACTTATCGTACGATTCCTGCGGCGATACCAGCGCAGCAAAAGCAACCGACCAGATTTTTCCCTCCTGCCCGGCTGCTTTTTCCGTTCCCGCGTCTGAAGTAACAAACAACGGTATTTTTTCTTCCTCGTTCCGCCGGAAGCCGACGGCCCATGCCGCAATAAACCAGAGGCACAGGCACAGGGCTCCCGCACAGAACCATCGGTATTCTTTTTTCATCCGGCTTCCCACTTTCTCACACCGGAAAAGCGCTTAACGTCCGATATAATAAACTTTGGGTTTCGTCTGCGCCTCCTCCTTCAGAACCTCCGCCTGGTTTTCTTTCAACAGGCGGCTGATTTCGCTGTTTTCGTCATCCAGATCTCCGAAAACGCGCGCTTTCGCCGGGCAGGCTTCCACACAATAAGGTTCCAGCCCGGCCCGAAGCCTGTGGTCGCAGAAAGTACATTTCTCCACAACGCCCGGCCGACGGATTCCGTCATACGTAGCCTCCCTGTCCGGATTATAATAAGGAATCGTTTCCCCTGTCAATTCTTGAAGCTCCCGTCCGGTCGCCGTCCCCTCAGGAATCGCCGCTTTCTCGCTGTTCCAGAAAGCCTGCACGGCATTTTCATTATAACTGATGTTTCCGTAAGGGCAGACCTCCAGGCACGCCTGGCAGCCGTCGCAAAGTTCCGGATTATGCATAGTCAGACCGTTCTCATCTTTAAACATGGCCCCGGTCGGACACACGATCGTGCAGGGAGCCGCTTCGCAGTGATTGCAGAGCGTGGGAATAAATTCATATTTTACATCGGGAAACGTCCCGCTCATATTCCGAATCGCCGAGGACCAGAAAATGCCTTCATCTACATTATTCTCCGATTTGCAGGCAATCAGACATTCCGCACAACCGACGCAGCGGTGAAGGTCGATTACCATCCCATATTTCGCCATTTTTGTTCCTCCTATATTTTCTCGATCCGAATCCGCGCAATACCGCCGTGCCGGCAGGTAGAACTGCTGAGACGTTCCCAATCGCAGGGCAGAATTTCATTGTTGTTGCCGCCCCGGGGGATCTTCTTTCCGTAATCCTCCGCCGCCACCTGACCGTAGGCCCAATGTCCCTGTCCGTAACACTTCACGGCCACTCCGGGTCTTGTGCCCTCCCAGGACTTTACGGTTACTTCGATCGAACCCTGAACCGACGTTACCCGCGCCCGGTCCCCGTCCGTAAGACCGTAAGCCTTTAGATCGACCGGATTGCATTTGAGAACATCCTCCCACGCCTCATCGCCGGGATCTGCAAATTTAAATTCCTGATACCAGACCGTATTGGCCGAACGGCCTTCCCGGTTCAATCTCGAGCGATGCTCGCTGAAGATCAGAGGATACTCCTTTTCGTCGCCGTATCGAACCGGTTCTTCGTAATGAGGTACAAACGCCTGCTCGCCTCTGGCCAGATAATTTAATTGCTCCAGGGCTTCATCCACACTCAGCTCGTACTCTTCGGCGTGTTCCTCCAGCATCCCTTTTAATGTTTCGCTGTAAAACTCGAATTTCCCGGTAGCCGTCCCAAAATCATCCCAGTGTTTCTGATACCCCATTTTCTCGCTGTTCCAAATTCCTTTTTCTACAAATTCTTCCCAGCCGCCGATCTCGTCCCCGGACGGTTTCTCTTCCGGCATCCAGATCCCTTTCGTATAATACTTCGTCACATACAATCCGAATTCCTGTCCGTCCGCCGGCTCTTCCCCCGTCTCCGGGTCACAAAATTCCTTCTTATAATAATCCAGCAAAGCAGGGAACCCTTTCCCGGCCAGCTTCTCCGCCAAAAGCCAGGCGATTTCCGTCTCGTCGGCCTTACTGTCCCAAACCGGCTTCACCACCGGCTGTTCCAGGCTGACATAGGTGTGCAGATCCTGTTTATTCGTCACAAATCCCCAACGTTCGAACATGGGATGGCTGGCCGGCAGAACGATATCCGCAAACTGGGACATCTCCGACGGATTCAACGTAATATGTACAAAGTAAGGCAGTTTTGCCAACGCTTTTTCCCAGCGGTCGGCGCCTGTGCAGGAATATACCCAGTTGTTCCAGTAACTGACAACCATTTTCAGGTCATAAGGGTCGCCTTCCAAAATCGCGTCCGCCAGATAGTTCGTCACGACATTTTTATGAATTTTCCCTTTTTCTGCCGACATAAAACGAATATCGTTCCGATGATCGATCTTCTTTTGTTTCGCGCCTTCCGCCGCGATTTCATCCGTATAGGGCGATGTATCCGGCAGTTTGGCAACCGGCGCGCCGGATGCGCGGTTCGGCCCTCCTATATTCTCGACAGATCCGACCAGACCGTTCAAAGCATTGGCCCCCATGGCGATGTAACCGCCGCGCACCTGCATGGCTACCCCCGGCGCCATCCAGGAGGTAGCGGCCGGCGCAGCCGCCGCAAAATCCTGCGCCACCCGGCGGATCTGCTCCGCCGGTATTCCGGCAATCTTTTCCGCCCACTCCGGCGTCTTATCCAATAATTCCAGATTCCACCATTTTACCAGTCCATAGGTATATTTTTCTTCAAAATCTTCTTCGGCCACCGTTTCCCCTTTTATAAAACGGTTCTTCTTATCCTTAAAATCACCGACAAAATCTCTGTACCAGAGACCTTCCGTTAAAATCACATGCGCAATCGCCGATACCAAAGCGCCGTCCTGCCCGGGAATCACCGGCAGCCACTCGTCGCACCTGGCCGCCGTCGCCGAAAGCCTGGGATCCACAACCGCAATCTTTGCCTGGCTGCGCATGTCTCCGTAATGATTGATAATATTGGACACCTGCCGATTGGAAGCAATGGGATCCGTACTCCACATCAGAAAATATTTCGTGTTCATTACGTCATAATCCCGATAATCCCAGTAACCTTCCGTGATGCCGGCTCCCAGTTTTTCCGCTTCCGAACAGATAGAGGCATGTCCATAATTGTTGGGGCTGCCGAAAATAGCCGGTATCGCATGATAAAAAACATCCGCCACACCGGTAGAACGTCCCTTCCAGAGAGAAAATTTATGGCTCTCTCTGTTGTTCCTTAATTCCATCATCCGTTCCGCGATCTCATCCATGGCCTCGTCCCAGCTAATCGGAACAAACTTCGGATCCTCGTTTCTTCCTTTTTTCGGATTGGTTCGTTTTAAAGGCGTTTTGATCCTGTCCGGATCATACAGTTGCTGAATCGCCAGATGCGGTCTGGGACAAATATAGCCCCGGTTACCTTTGGAATTGGGATTCCCCTTCACTTTCGTCACCCGGCCGTCCTCCACATATGCCTGTACGGAGCACCAGGAAGTGCATCCCTGACAGGAAGAGCAGACCCATTTTCCGCCTTCTCCCGGTTTTACGGCCGGATTTCCCTCCATAGCCTCCGGCTGCGTACCGATTTCCGCATCTTTGCCGCTCTCCGTTTCCGGCGAGCTGCCCGCTGCGTTCGTCGCTCCCGGCTCTTTGTTTTTGCCGCTGTCCTGAGCACAGCCCGATACGCCGATTACGGCTGCCGCCGTTCCCGCCGCGGCTGCTGATTTCAGGAAGTCCCTTCTGCTTAATTTCATACCCGTCCTCCTTCTCTTTCTACCGTCGGTAATTTCCATTCCTGCCGCAAACCCCCGCGCTCTGCAGCAGACGTTTCCCTGCGGTATTTTGTTTATATTATCTAATATTTCACATTCTTTTTCTATCAGAAAAAACCCGAAAAAAAGAAAACCCTGTCGGTATTTTCCCGACAGGGCAACACAGATTCTTCCTTCTGTTGTTCCGATTCCGATCCTCCGTTCTACTCCGCCTCGCTCAGATAACGCTCCGCACAGTAAGCATACACGGCGGCGCCCAGAGGCAATACCTCTTCCTTCAGCGTCATACCCGCGTGATGAAGCGTCCGGTCGCACCCGTCCGCAATGTTCCCCGCTCCGATGTTCAGCATCACCGCCGGAATCCGCTCTCCGATCACCGCGAAATCCTCCGTTCCGAACCGGGTCCCGATATCGTCCACTTTATCCTCGCCCATCATTTCCCGGCAGTATTTTCCGATTTGATCGCTCAAAGCCGGATCGTTGTACAAAGGCCCGATACCGTATACCTTTTCGGCCACGGCCTTCCCCCGATAAGTCTCGGCCACACCGGCGCTGATCTCCTGTACCCGCTTTAACAGGAAATTCAGATTCTCATAAGAGGTCGTCCGAATTGCGCCCCACATCTCCGCGTGGCCGCCGATGGTATTCTCCGTATCCCCTCCCTTGATCTTGCCGATCGTCACGATCGAATGATCCGTGCAGGGGATCTCCCGCGCCAAAATCTCCTGCAGCGCGATCACAATATGCGCCGCGATCGTAATCGCATCCACGCCGGCAAACGGCGTGCTTCCGTGAGCGGATTTCCCTTCCACCCGAATCCGGATGGCGTTGGCCGCGTACATGGCCGGCCCTCTGGCATACAAAATCCGCCCCAAATCCGAATTGTCCCAGCCGACCGCCACGTGAAGCCCCACCGCCGCGTCCACCTTCGGATTCTCCAGAATACCCGCGTCGATCATGTCCTGAGCCCCGGCCAGCTTTTCCTCCGCCGGCTGGAACATGAACTTAACCGTGCCTTTCAGTTCCGCCTCCCGCTCTTTGAGCATCTTCGCCGCGGCGAGGAGCATGGAAACATGACAGTCATGGCCGCAGGAATGGCAATTCCCGTTGGTCGCGGCAAATTCATACCCCGTCTCCTCCGCCATGGGAAGGGCATCCATGTCCGCCCGCAAAAGGATACATTTCCCGGGCTTTCCGACCGTACAAGCGATGCCGGCCCGGCCCATGCGGACCGGCTCGTATCCGTAACTCTTTAATTCCGCTTCCACGAAAGCCAAAGTCTTAGGCAGGTCAAATTCCGTTTCCGCATAGCCGTGAACCGTCCGCCTGTGATCCGTCAATTCGCCCGTCAGTTCTTTCGCTCTTTTTAAATAAACATTCTCCATCTCTCTCTCCTTTTTCCGTGGCCGGTATCCTCAATCACCTGTCATCTATCTCCACTGAACCCGCGCCGGTTTGCGGGGTACGCTGCGGCGGTAGGAAACATTCGGATACCCCAGGCTCAAACAGGTCACGGCCTGGTCTTGCGGCCCCAATCCCAGAAACGCGCGAATCCGCTCGTTCTTCGCGGCCAGCCTCACAAAAAACCCGATATATACCACGCCCACGCCCAAAGATACCGCCATCAGCTCCATATTCGCCGACGCGACGGCCGCGTTTACCATATGCGGCGACACGGTTACGATCACGGCCGGAGCTCCTTTAAATAAGAAATCATCGTCCGAGAAATCCACCCGACTCAGGCTCATAGGCGGCGGGAATATCTGCGCAAACGCCTCCTCATCCCCTTCCAGTTTCCGAAACTCTTCCATGGCAAGCGCCCGCAGTTCTTCCGTCTGTTCACGAAAGACCAGATACGAGACATTCTGAGAGTTGCTCCCGGTCGGCGAAAAACGCCCCGCTTCCAGGATCCGCTCCACATCCTCCCGTTTCACCTGCCGTTTTTCAAACTGACGAATGGATCTTCTGCACTTAATCGTATTCAGCATCACTTCCGGGGACACCCGGCAAACGGCGGGGTCAAAGGGAATCACGTCCTCCATCCGATAGCCGTCCCCTTCCAGACGAACCGCTTCCGCGGGACAGACCGCCACGCAGTGTCCGCAATGAAAACAGTCCTTTATCACGCCGGCTTTTCCGTCCGTCACCCGGACCGCCCGGGCCAGACAATCGGCCTCGCAGGCCCCGCAGCCGATGCAGAGCGCCTCATTGATAATAACCATGCCTCCGCCTCCTTTAAAAGCTTTTTTTCATTTTATCATCCCCGCGGACACTTGGCAAGGAAATAAAAAAGGCCCAGAGCTCTGACAACGACGCGCAAGCTCTGTGCCTTTTTGATCTGTTATTCCGATATCACGCAACCGCCAAAAACGGCCGGCGTTCCGGCGCCGCTTCCTCTCCGCCGGTTCCCGACCGCGATGAATCCGCGGCCGTAACCGTCCGGGTGGTTCCGCCGGAGATATAGGCCCTGCCGCACTCCGGACAAATATCCGTATGCAAAGTTACGTCCTGACTGACGACCCGGCGGCCTTCCCGCTCCGCTTTCGCCTGTTCTCGTACCACATGCTCCTGTTCATGACCGCGGACCGCGGACGCCACCGCCTCCGGGGCGACCCGCGTCGGCGTCTGGAAAGAAACTCCCATATCATCGGAGCCGTCCTGATACTTCCGCTCTTCGCAGGTCTGACACTTCCCGTCCTGTCCGGCCTCCCGGGCGCTCACGCCTCCGAAAATCCGCTCCCCCGTCTCCAAAGGAGCCAACTCCCCCTCCTCCGGACGTTCGGAAGAAGGGTCCAGGTACTGAATCCGCATCCGCACGGCGCATTCCACCGGATCCATCCCCTTTCGAAAGAGCGATCCCGCACTTCCCGCTTCTTCCGCCGCCGGTTCCGTTCCCCTCGCCAGCGCCGCGCGCGTCCCGATACTTCCGGCCGTCGATTGCCGCTTTGCGGCCGGCGCCGCGTCCGCAGCCGCGCCGACCCCCGACATTTTACCCTTTGTCACGGCCGGATATCCGCCGTACCCGGCCTGCCGGATACCATACCAATGCATTCCAGAAATTCCGCTTATCATACTTCCGTTCCCATCCTTTATACTCGTTCTCCGCTTTAAAACTTTAACTTCTCATGGACCTTTCCGATCTGTTTGTCAATTTTTTTAATTGTATCATACCCCTTTGTTCCGCTATTGTCAATTTCAATCCGCCCCTTCCTCCAAATCCGCCGTAACCCGCGCTACTTTCTCGAATCCGGACAAAAACGCCTCCCATTCTTCCTCCGCAAACATCTCCTTCACACGATCATCCCAACGCATCGTGATCTCGCGCACCTGATAAGCAACCGTTCTGCCGGTTTCCGTCAGCCGAAGAATCTTCTTGCTCTTATGATAAGGATGGGCCGCCGTCGTCAGATACCCCATCTGAGTCAAATGCCTGACCGCCCGGGCAATCAGCGCCTTATCACGATGGAGCTCTCTGGCCATTTCATTTTGACAAAGAAGCAGATCTTTGCCGCTGAATGCCAGCTTTAACAGAATCGGATATTCGCTCAAACCGAGCTTCAGCGGAGCGATTCCGGATTGAATATACGATTGATATACCACGACCATATTCATCATCCGACGGGAAAAAGGCATATTTTCTATTTCCATAAGAACCTCCTGTCTCACCGTTTGCGCCGTCAGGCAATCTCCACGGCATCCGATCCTGCCCGGATCAATCCATACCGCTTTCCAAAATAACCGATTTCATCAAAACGGCAATTCCCCGGAAAAACGGAGTCTTTGCGTAAGCGAACATTTCGTCGCAGAATGCCGGAAGCCAGTTTTGCACATGCTCTTTCAAAAAGAGATCGCCGAGCTTTGAAGACTCTTCCCGGCGATACAGCTCCGACAGACAGGCCAGTATCACGCCGGCATAATCCGGCCGCTCATGAACCTGACTTCCGATCTTCATCCCGCATTCCCGGTAAAACGCCGTCAGAACCGCCAGCGTATTCTCCTTCTGCTCCCCGGAACGATAAAAAGTCTCATAAGGCGGCAACGGCCCCTCTTCTTTTCGCGTCCCTCGAAAAAGCATCGTCCGATCCACCGCCAGGCGTTCCTGCACCCGGGCCGCCTCGTCCCTGCGGCATTCCTCCCGAAACGCCGCAAAAGCTTCCTCCGCCTCGAACGGCAATTTTACTTCCGCATCCAGCAGAAAATCAATCCGCTCAGACAAATTCCTGGCAAACGCTTCCCCGGGAACCGGAATCGGTTCCATAAAAATATTGGCAAAAAACGCGTAAATCTCACAAAATTCCTGATTCATATACGAATCCTCCTTTTGGTAAACGCCGAAAATCTCCGGCAATGTGTAGGGAATCAAATCCGGTTCTTCCTGGTGCAGCTCCATCCGGATCAACTGCCGCCGGTTCTTGATCCCCAGCTTCCGATAAATATTGATAAAGTGATTGTCTACCGTGCTTTTTGAAAGTGAAAGTCTGTCCGCGATCTGTTGGTTTGTAAGCCCGGAGGCCGCATAAGCCCGGACTTCCCTCTCCCGTCTGGTCAGCTGCGGAAATTTCCTCTCCGAACACAGAGGAAGCGCACCCTTCGCCAGCAAAAATATTTCTTTCAGCAAATTCGGCGACAAACAGGAACGGTATTCTTTCCATATACATAGCTGATGCGCCAGTTCCTTCGTGCCCAGGCGCCGGTCAAAAAACCCGGAGAACCCCAAACCAAGCGCTTCGGACAAAGACCTCTGATCCCAATGATCGGAAATCGCACCCAGACGAAGCTTCGGAGAAGCGGCCTGCAATCTTCTGACCAGCCCCGCTATGTCGGCTGTCATTTCCCAATCCAGAATCAAGAAACAAAAAGAAAAATCAAATCTCCGGCATAAATCCTCGGAAGAGGAAAATACGCAAACCTGCAGCTCCATCGTCTGCTCCAGCAGAGCCCCGTATACGCTGCGGGTCAAAGGGTTAAAATCCAGGACCGCGGCCCGTCCCCTGCACGAATCTCTTCCCCAGATTGACCCGTTTTCCTGTGATGGATGAAGCATCCTGCCCTCCTGTAACGCGCATGGCGAATTGTCTCTCGACTGAAAATAATTATATCTTTTTATCGTTGATGTGTCAACAATTATCTAGGTATTTCCCGAAAATCAGGAACTTCTATCTATAGCTTCCGTCACAAATTCCCTTCAGAATAAAGATAACGATCAACGACGTCCCCCGATAAGGGATGCCGCTAACCAAAGGAGGAGAAGGAATGAGCAAAATCACAAGACGAACCTTCCTGAAATCGGCTGCCGCCGGAGCCGGTATTCTGGCCGCGGGCAGTCTGGCCGGATGCCAGACTTATTTCGAAACGGCAGACACCACCGCCAAAGCCGCTTCGACGGAAAATCCGTCGAGCGCGGAAACGGAAGGCTCTACGGAAACCGCGTCGGCCGAAGCGGAGGTTTCGGCGGAGAATCTGACCATCTATGAAACGCCCCAGGCCCAGAAAAAAGGCGGTACCTGGAAACCGGCCTACTGCGGCGGCTGCCACATGCCGATCTGCGGCACGCAGGTTCGGGTAAAAGACGGCGTGGCGGTGGAGATTATGGGCGACTTAAACAGCCCGACCAACGAAGGGAAGCTCTGCCCCAGAGGACTCTCGGTCTTAGGCGGGCTCTATCACCCTTACCGCGCCAAAGTACCGATGAAGCGCACGAACCCGGAGAAAGGATTGGATGTGGATCCGGGCTGGGTTGAGATCGGCTGGGACGAAGCCATGGATACCGTCGCGCAGAAAATGAACGAGGCCAAAGAATACAATCCCAACAGCTTTATTTATCAGACCGGCTTCGGCAATGAAGATGCCTTCAAACGTCTGATTCTGGAAGCCGCTTTCGGTTCCGCCAACAGCATCACGACTTCCGGGCCGCTCTGTGCGGATCACTACGGACCGATGGCTCTGCAGTCCACCAAAGTAGAACGGGTGGATATGGAACACTGCAACTACCTTCTGCTGATCGGGCGCAGCCTGGGCGACGAGTGGGGGCTGGCCCACCACAACACCGAAGATTACGTGCAGGCCGTGGCCCGCGGTATGAAAGTCGTCTGTGTCAACCCCAGGAAAACCCTGGCCGCACAGAAAGGCGAATGGGTGCCGGTGATCCCCGGTACGGACGCCGCCTTCTGCTGGGCCTTGGTTCACTCGATCCTCTACGACGTAAAAAAATATGACGAAACCTTCTTAAAGATCCGCACCAACGCGCCTTATCTGGTAGAAGACAAACCGGAAGAACACCGCGGAACCAAAACTTTATATGAGGATTACGTCCGCGACCCGGAAACCGGCAAACCGCTGGTCTGGGATGAAAAAACCAACAAAGCGGTTCCCTTCGACACCGGCCGGGGCGACGATTACGCCATCACCGGCAGCTACGAAGTCGACGGCCGGACCGTGAAAACGGCCTTCCAGATCGTCTGCGACTATGTGAAGGACTATACGCCGGAATGGGCGGAAGAAATTACCACAATTCCCGCCGCCAAGACTCGCAAGATCGCCGCCGACCTGGTGGAAAACGCTCAGATCGGCGCCACGATCGACATCGAAGGTTTTGAATTTCCGCTTCGTCCCGCCGCCGTTATCATCGGGCGCGGAGCCAACGGCAATCCCATGAACGTGGAAATGTATAAGGCGCTCTCCATCGTCAATGAAATGCTGGGCAATATCGATGTGCCCGGAGGCTGCCTGGGTATCGAAACCGCCGATTTCCACCCTCTCGATTCCGACGCGGACGGAATGCTGATCCCTCCGGCCTACGATAAATTTGCCAAACAGTACGTGGGAACCGCAGAATTCGAATTTCCTCCGAAGAACTTCAGTGCCGGCTGCTTCTACCCCATGGAATTGGGCACCATTCAGCTTGCCTGGCGCAGTATGTTAAATCCCGCCAGCTACTATATTGATTATGAACCCCGGGTCCTTCTGGTGTACGGCGGCAACGCCATCCGCTCCAACTCCAATCCGGAAGCGCCGATCGAGGCCATGAAAAAGATCCCGTTTGTGTTCAACATTTCCCTTTGGATGGACGAACCGACTCAATTCGCGGACATCATCCTGCCGGAACATCATTTGCTGGAACGAACGGCCATGTGGACGGCCATCTTTATTTCCAACAAAGGAACGACCGACAAGACCAGGGGCCTAAGGGCGCTTCAGGCCAGACGTCCCGTGGTGGATCCGGTCTACAACACCCGGTTGGGCGAAGATATCGTCATCGATATCGCCGAGCGCACGGGCTGCCTGGGCAAGTTGAACATGATCGCCAACAACGGTTTCCTCGGCATTTACTTTAAAGACAAACCGCTGGGGCTGGCCGACGAGTTCAAACTGGAACCCACGGTAAAATACTCCTACGACGAGATCTGCGAGCGCAAGATCAAGTCTCTGTACGGCGCGGAATCCGGATGGGAAGATTTCAAAGAATGCGCGATCAAAGGCTATTCGGTTTCTTCTATTAAGGAAAGCTACAATTGGTTCTACAAGCCGGACAACGCCTACCGGATCCCGGTCTATTTTGAATACACGGGAAGAAACTTAAAAACCATGCGGGACGGCATGGCCGCCCACAACGTGACCTTCCCCAACGCCGACTTCGAGGCGGTCTGCCAGCAATACTCGGCGGCCCCGGCCTGGTTCGCCTACGAATCCATGGAGCCGACGGAAGAATATCCGTTCAAGATCTTCCAGTATAAGAGCCATTTCCAGGTCAACGATTCGACCGGCTTAAGCTTCAACCCCTGGCTGAAGGAGGTACAGGACGCTTACGATCCGTATATTATGAAAATCCTGGTACCGAAACAGGCGGCGGATAAACTGGAGCTGAAAGAAAACGACGAGGTCGTGGTGGAGGCCGAGTACGGCCAGACGATCCAGGCCCCCATCCACATTTCGGAGATGATTCATCCGCAGACGATCGGCGTCGGCGGAAAATGGGGACGCAAAGGGACTCACGTAACGCCTTTCGCCAAAGAAGGCGTCGCCTACAACAGCCTCATCAACGACGATGAACGGGATATCGGTTTCATGATGGGCAACCTGAACAATTCCGTCCGGGTAAAAATTTACAAGGCATAGGAGGGGTGTAAAATGCGTTATGGAATGTTGATCGATCTGAACTATTGTGTGGGCTGTGACGCCTGCACCATCGCCTGCAAAGAAAGCCAGGGAACGCCGCCGGGGATCCTGTTCTCCCATGTGATCCATGCGGAAACGGGTTCTTATCCGGACGCGATCTTGCAGCACATGCCGATGCTGTGCATGCACTGTGAAAACCCGGCCTGCGTGGATATCTGCCCGACCGGCGCGTCCAAAAAATACGACGACGGCACCGTGGGCATCGACCACGACCTCTGCATCGGCTGCAAAAACTGTATGCCGTCCTGCCCTTACGACGCAAGGGAATATCTGTCGGTCGGATACGACGGCTATTTCTCCCGTTATAATCTGGCAACCACGGAAGACCGGGTCAACGCGGCCGATTTCAGCGAAATCTCGCTGACGACCCAATTCGGGTTCACCCTGCAGGAGGAACAAATGTATGAACGTTTCGCCGGAAACAAAGTCTACAAATGCGATTTCTGCGCGTCCCGCCGGGCGGAAGGCTTAGAGCCGGCCTGTGTTCAGGCATGTCCCGCCGGCGCGCGGATCTTCGGGGATCTGGAAGACCCGGACAGCGATGTGGCAAAAGCCGTCAAAGAACGAAACGCCGTTCGCTACCGGGAGGCCGAGGGAACCAAACCGGGCGTTTACTACGTGCCGAGAGTAGATTTTGAGGGAAATGTGGTACAGGCGGTGGAATAAAGGCCGTATCAGATGAGTTTACGCCGGGGGCTTTGGCTTCCGGCGTTTTTTGTTTTGAAATCTAATGTTATAAAGCGTCTTTTGAAGAAGATAAGGGATTGTTAAAATGCGTCCATTAAAATATGGAAGAAAATCGTTTTTCCTGCTGCTATCTGAGGAGGCGCTTATATGGCAAGTTTTATACAATTTATCTTTATATCTAATTTTATTCGCAAAGCATTTTAAAACAAATAATAAAAACACACAAATTTTACTTACATTAAGAGCAATTCTATGTTAAACTATTTCCAATATTTGACAAAATACCCCTTTCGGAAAGGAGCCCCCATGACCCAACACCTGGCTCACATCAAAAAAAATGAAAACGGCGAAATCCTGACCGCACAGACCGTCTCCGAACACTGCCGCAAGACCGCCGAATACGCGGCGCAGGTCATGGAAACCGCAGGACTTTCCGCCGGCGCTTATCTGGCGGCCCTTGTTCATGACTGCGGCAAATTTACCGCAAAATTCCAGAATTACCTCATAAACGACGCCGGTTCGCGCGGTTCTGTCAATCACACCTTCGCCGGCGTACGGCTGATCCTCTCCCGCTACCATAAACCGGGAGAAGACCCGGAAAACTTTTCCGATATTGTCAGCGAGCTTCTGGCCCTGGCCGCCGGTTCCCATCACGGCCTTTTCGATTGCGTAGACGAACGGCGTCGGAACGGATTTCAGCATCGCTTATCACAGGAAAAGAGCGATTATGAGGAGGCCGTTGGCAACTTTTTTTGCTTCTGCGCGGCCCCGGAAGAACTGGATCGCCGTTTTCAGGCCTCACAGGAAGAGTTGGCTCCCATATTGGAACGAATTTGTTGTATGACCGGCGACGACGTCAGCAAGGAACAATACGACGAGGAAACCGCCTTTTACTGCGGGCTCCTAAGTCGCCTGCTCCTCTCCGCCGTAATCGAGGGGGACCGGCGGGATACGGCCGAATTTATGAACGGCACGATCTTTCCCTCTCAAAAAAGTCTCCCGATTCGAAAACGTATGTGGCGTGAATGCCTGGAGCGGGTAGAGCAAAAACTGGATCGTTTTCCTGATAAGACCGACCTGGACCGCGCGAGAAAAACGATTTCCGACCGCGCCCGGCTCGCCGCCGAAAATCCGGGCGGGATCGTCCGTCTCAACGTCCCGACCGGAGGCGGCAAAACCCTGACCGCCCTCCGCTATGCCCTGGCGCACGCACAAAAATACGGGAAGCAGTGCCTGATCTTCACCTCGCCTCTGCTGAGTATTCTGGAGCAAAACGCCGCCGTGATCCGGGAATTTATTCAGGACGATTCCCTGGTCTTAGAGCACCACTCCAACCTGGTCCGGACCGACTCCGATTCCGAATGCCTGGATAACCGGGAACTTCTGACAGAAACCTGGGAAGCGCCGATTATCCTCACCACGCTGGTTCAGTTCCTGAACACATTGTTTTCCGGAAAAACGACCGCTATCCGTCGTTTTCATTCTCTCTGCAACAGTGTAATTGTGATCGACGAAGTTCAGACCGTTCCCACCAGAATGCTTTCCCTTTTCTCCCTCGCCGTGAATTTCCTCGCCGAGATCTGCGGCGCGACCATCGTCCTCTGTTCCGCCACTCAGCCCTGTATGGAACGCCTCGCGCATCCTTTGCACACGCCGATTCCGGAGCTGGTTCCCTGTTCCGACGAATTTCGTGAAATTTTCCGGAGAACTTCCATCGAAAACAAAGGGGAACTGTCCATCGAAGAAATTGCCGGCTTCGCCGAAGAACTTCTGAACGCGCACGACAGCCTTCTGATCGTCTGCAACAAAAAAAGCGAAGCGGAAAATCTGTTCCGCCGGCTGGAACATCCCGACCGGAACGCCTTCCCGCTTTCCGCGGCCATGTGTCCGGCTCACCGGAAGGACACACTGGATGCCTTAAAAGCCTCCCTTTCACAAAAAAATAAAAAAACCGTCTGCGTCTCGACTCAGGTAATCGAGGCCGGCGTAGATATTTCTTTCGCCTGCGTAATCCGTTTCGCAGCGGGAATGGACAGCGTCATACAGGCGGCCGGCCGATGCAACCGCAACGGAGAAGCCGGCCCCGGCGTGCACGCTCCTGTTTACCTGATATCCTGCCGCAAAGAATCCCTGAAGCGGCTGCCGGACATCCAAAAAGGAAAGGACGCAACGCTGGAACTCCTGTGTGAATGGGAACGCCGTCCGGAGAAGTATCAGAATTCTCTGGATTCCGACAAAGCCGTTCAATATTATTACCGCGCATTGTACCGCCGAATACCGAAAGACCATACGGACTACCCGATCGGCGCCGACGCGGGCGGCACCCTGTTTTCTCTTCTGGCAAGGAACGAATCATTCGCCTGCGAAGAAAACGTTACCGACTCCTTTTATTTCCGACAGGCATTTCGATCCGCCGGACGCCGGTTCGAAGTTTTTGATCAAAATACCTGTGACGTGATCGTTCCTTATCAGGAAGGGAACGAACTTATCAAGAATCTCTGCAGCAGCCGGGCCGAACAGGATCCTTCTTATTTAAAGGCTCTGCTGGAACAGGCCAAACCGTACTCCGTCTCGCTGTTCCAATATCAGATCCGGCAACTGGAAGAAGAAGGTTTTCTGGTCCCTCTGGCCGGCGGCGCCACAGGGCTGAACGGACATTACAACAAAAAAACAGGTTTTTCTCTTCCCGAACAAAATCTTGAATTCCTGGAGGTATGACAAATGCAGCACCCGAATATTGTTGAATTTCAGGTCAGCGGCGACTACGCGCTTTTCTCGGATCCCATTATGCGCGTGGGCGGCGAAAAATGCAGTTATCAGGTCCCGACTTACGAAGCGCTGAAAGGGATTCTGATGTCGGTCTATTGGAAACCGACCATTATCTGGTTCATCGACGCCGTCCGCGTCATGAATCAGATCCAGACCGAAGTCAAAGGAATCCGCCCGATCCATTATCAGGATGACAAGAACGAGTTATCCTACTATACCTATTTAAAAAATTGCCGCTATCAGGTGCGGGCCCACTTCGAATGGAACGAGAACCGTCCGGAACTGGCAAAAGACCGCTGTGAACATAAGCATCACAACATCGCCCGGCGTATGATCGCCAAAGGCGGCCGCCGGGATATTTTCCTGGGGACCCGGGAATGCCAGGGATATGTGGAGCCTTGCCTTTTCGGCGAAGGAAGCGGACGCTACGACGACGTTCCGGAATTGGGCTTCGGCCTGATGTACCACGGCATCACTTACGCGGATGAAGCCTATTCCGAAGAAACAAAAGGGAAAATGACCGCCCGCTTCTGGTATCCCACAATGAAAAAAGGCATCCTTACTTTCCCGCGCCCGGAGGACTGTTCTTTAAACAAAACTTTGCGCGACATGAAAGTCAAACCTTTCGAACAGGCGGAAAATAACTTTTCCGGCCTGGACGAATTTGAGGAGGTGAACTGATGGGGCTCTTACAAAAAGCCTGTGAAACCTATGACGCCATGGAACATTTGGCCGGCGTCGAAATAACGGACCGGGAAACGCTGGCTCCCGTCTCCCACATCACGACCCGGGCACAAATCGAAATCACACTGGACGCGGACGGCCGCTTCCGCTCCGCGCGGACGGTTGACAAAAAGGAGCCCAAAATCCTCATTCCGGCCACGGAAAGTTCCGCCGGAAGGACGCAGGCTCCCTGTGCTCACCCTTTATGCGAACAGCTTGGATACCTGGCCCCCGTTCACCCGGAAAAATACCGGCTTTATGTGGAACAACTGGCCGACTGGGATCACTCGGAATACTCACATCCAAAATTGCAGCCGATCCTTCGCTATGTTCAGAGCGGAACCATTTTACAGGATCTGGCGCGCTCTGAGATCCTTCGCTTAAACCCGCAGGGCGCCCCGGAAAATGAAAACGACGAAAAGCTTCTGGTCCGCTGGGTCGTGGTCGGCCTGGGGGAAGACGTCAGCGGCCCCTGCTGGACCGACCGGAAACTGATGCGGTGCTTCATCGACTATTATGCCTCCCGCCCGGGCGCTCTCCCCGAAAGCCTTTGTATGATCTCCGGCCGGATATCGCCGCCGGCCGCCCAGCACCCGAAAGGAATCTCCCCGATCAACGGGAACGCCAAACTGATCTCCGCCAACGACGGCAGCGGCTTTACCTATCGCGGACGCTTCGACGATCCTTCACAGGCCGCGACGATCGGTTATCTCAGTTCCCAGAAAGCCCACTGCGCCCTGCGCTGGCTGATCGCCAATCAGGGAAGTATTTGGGGCGATCGAACCTTTATCTGCTGGAATCCGCAGGGAATTTCCCTGCCCCCGGTAACCGGCTCCATGAGACGCAGAAGCAAACAGGAGCCGCGCGCCGCCACCCCGACGGAATACCGCCGCCAGTTATCCGAAGCGCTAAACGTCTGGAAAGAAGACCTCCCGGCACAGGCCGGCGTCGTGATCGCCGCTTTCGACGCCGCGACCCCGGGCCGCCTCGCCCTGACCTATTACAACGAACTGCAGGCCTCGGATTTCTTACAGCGCCTCCACGACTGGGAAGAGAGCTGCTGCTGGGAAAACGCTTCCTTCGGAATCCAGTCCCCTTCCCTGTATCACATTGTCAACTGGGCATTCGGCGTCCAGCGGAACCAAAAACCGGAAACGGATCCCCGAATCCTGCGCCAGCAGATGCAGCGTCTGATCTCCTGCCGGGTGGACCGCATGCAGTTCCCCCTGGATATCGAACGGGCCCTGGTGCAAAAGGCTTCCCAACTTCTTCTTTACGAAGAAACGGAACGAAAAAATTTGCTGTTCGTCGCCTGCGCGGGGATCCGAAAATATCATATCGATCATTTTAAGGAGGAATGGAATATGGCTCTCGATAAAGAGAACACGAATCGCAGTTATCTGTTCGGCCGCCTGCTGGCGATCGCCGATACCGTAGAGCGGAAAACCTACGAAGAAAATGAAAACCGCGAAACCAACGCCCTGCGGATGCAGAAAGCGTTTGCCCTGCGCCCTTTATCGGGCTGGCGCATACTGGAAGAGAAACTGGAACCTTATTACAGACGGCTCAAACCCGGTCTTCGTCAGTATTTCCGCTGTCTGACCCAGGAGATCGCGGACAAACTGCCCGCTTCGGGAGAAGATCTGAACCGGAAACTGGACGATGTTTATCTGCTTGGATACTACCACCAGAAAGCCTATCGCCCGGAAAATACAGAGATCAAAGAAAAAGAGGAGGATTAAATAATGTCTGCTTTACAAAACAAGATCGATTTCGTTGCCTTTGTCTCGGTCACGATGGCGAATCCCAACGGGGATCCTTTGAACGGAAACAGCCCGCGCACCGATTACGCCGGCCTGGGCGAAATCAGCGACGTATGCATCAAACGGAAGCTCCGCAATCGCATGCAGGATCTGGGACATGATATTTTTGTTCAGTCCGCCGACCGCTCGGACGACGGTTCGAAAAGTTTGAGCGCAAGAGCCGCCGCCAGACTCGGAAAAGCAAAAGATTTTAAAGACTCGGAGAAATATGCGCAAAAAGCCTGCGAAACCTGGCTGGACGTCCGCTCTTTCGGACAGGTTTTCGCCTTCAAAGACACGAAAGGGCAATCGATCGGCGTGCGCGGCCCGGTTTCCGTCCATCAGGCGGTCAGCCTTTCCCCGGTCCAGGTCGAAGATATGCAGATCGTAAAAAGCGTAAACGGCGAAGACTCCGGCGGAGAAAAATCCCGCACCTCCGACACAATGGGAATGAAACATTTTATCCGTTTCGGCTTTTATAAGATCAAGGGATCCATTAACGTCCAGCTTGCGGAAAAAACCGGATTCTCTTCCGAGGACGCCGCCGTTTTAAAGGAATGCCTGCGCACGCTCTTCGTCAACGACGCTTCCTCGGCGCGCCCCGACGGTTCCATGGAAGTTCACAAAGTCTACTGGTGGCAGCATAATTGTAAAGAAGGCCAATACTCTTCCGCCCGGGTTCACCGCTCGGTTCACGCGGAACCGAACGCGCCCGACCAGCTCCCTTCCTGTCCCGATGATTATCAGATTACGCTGGAACCGTTAGAAGGACTGGAACCGGAGGTCCTTGATGGAATTTAAGGAAGAAGATTATCTCCAACTCTCCGGTCTTCAGCATTTTTCCTTCTGCCGACGCCAATGGGCCCTGATCCACATTGAAAATCAATGGGAAGAGAATTTTCACACCACGGACGGACGCCTGCTGCATGAAAACGCACACGATCCTACGTTTCGGGAAAGCCGCGGCGACCTTCTGACCGTCCGGGGACTGGCCGTTTTTTCCGCGCGCCTCGGCATTTCCGGACAATGCGATGTAGTAGAGTTTCATCGCGATCCTGACGGCGTTTCGTTACCCGGCCGGGACGGTTTATGGCGGCCCTATCCGGTCGAATACAAACGAGGCGAGCCCAAAGAAAACAACGCGGATGAACTGCAGCTGTGCGGACAGGCCATGTGTCTGGAAGAAATGCTCTGCTGTTCAATCCCGGACGGAGCCCTGTATTACGGAACGCCCCGCCGTCGGCTGCCGGTTTCTTTCACCCCGTCGATGCGCGAGCAGGTTCGATTTTACCTGGCTGAAATGCATGGTCTATATCAAAAACATTTTACGCCGAAGGTCAAGCCCTCAAAAGCCTGCCAGTCCTGTTCCCTAAAGGATCTCTGCCTGCCGAAACTGCTCCGCCAAAGAAAGGTTTCCGATTACCTTGCCGGGGCCATGGAGGAATTGTCATGAAGCACCTGCTCAACACCCTTTATATTTTGTCCGAAGACATTTACCTGTCTCTGGACGGGGAAAATATCGTAGCGAACCGGGACAAACAGATTGCCGCGCGATATCCCCTGCATACACTACAAAACATCGTCTCGTTTTCTTATGCGGGAGCTTCTCCGGCTTTGCTGGGAGCCTGCGCCGAACGCCGGATCGGCTTCGCCTTCTTCACCCCGCGCGGAAAATTTCTGGCCAGATCCTGCGGCAGCGGCAACGGCAATGTTCTGCTGCGGCGGGCGCAATACCGCGCTGCGGACGACCCGGATCAAAGCTGCCGGATCAGCCGAACGATGATTTTCGGCAAGCTCTATAATGCCCGTTGGAGTATCGAACGAACCCGGCGCGATCATAAATTGCACATAAACGAAGAACGTCTTGCCGCTTCCTCTCAAAAAATCCGGGAGCTTTTACCGAAAGTAAAAGAGGCCGCTTCTCTGGAATCCCTTCGGGGGCTGGAGGGCACGGGAGCCAATTCCTATTTTGACGTGTTTGACGAAATGATTCTCGGTGATAAAAAAACGTTCTGTTTCCGCACCCGAAGCCGCCGTCCTCCTCTGGACGCCGTCAACGCTCTGCTTTCTTTTTCCTACAGTCTCCTTGCGCACGACTGCGCATCCGCATTGGAAGGGGTCGGGCTGGATTCTTATGTCGGATTTCTCCACCGGGACCGCCCCGGAAGAACTTCACTTGCCCTGGATCTGATGGAAGAGCTTCGCCCTTCTATGGCGGATCGCTTTGTTCTGACCCTCATCAACAACCGCATCCTCAAATCTTCGGACTTCCTGAACACAGAAAGCGGAGCCGTACTGCTGACGGATGACGGCAGAAAACTGTTTTTAAAACACTGGCAGGAAAAGAAAAAAGAAACTTTAACACATCCTTATCTGGGAGAAAAACTTTCCTGGGGGATGATTCCACATGTACAGGCATTGCTGCTTGCACGTTATCTCCGCGGAGATTTAGATGCCTATCCACCATTTTTATGGAAGTAAACTTATGTTAGTGCTGATCACTTACGATGTAAATACGGAAGACGCCGCCGGCCGCAAACGGTTGCGGCAAATCGCCAAACAATGCGTCAACTATGGGCAAAGAGTACAATGTTCTGTTTTCGAATGTTGGCTTGATGCTGCACAATGCCATAGTCTCAAGGACAAGCTGTGTAAGCTTATGGATCCGAAAAAAGACAGCCTGCGCTTTTATTATCTTGGAAATCATTACGAAAACAAAATCGAGCATTTTGGTGCAAAGAACACATATTCGCCCGAAGATACCTTGATTCTCTAAGTGCGAAGAGCAAGCGCCCAGAAAATCCTTTTAGGTTCGCACGGTATTCTAAGCTTAAAACATCTTTATTTTATATACCACAGCAAAAATCATACAACGAATACGAATCATTTTGGTTGTTTTGAGCATTTTCTTTTGCAAAACGGTTGAATTTTTGACTGTTTTTGCTGTCGCTCCCCTCGCGGGGAGCGTGGATTGAAATTATAAGCTGTATATATAATATATATCCGCGCGCATGTCGCTCCCCTCGCGGGGAGCGTGGATTGAAATCCTTCTGTCTGGAATGATATTATTGATGAGCTGGTCGCTCCCCTCGCGGGGAGCGTGGATTGAAATATCACGAAATGAAAAAGTGTGGTGCGGACATAATGTCGCTCCCCTCGCGGGGAGCGTGGATTGAAATTCGTGTTGTTGGTGATCGGGAACAGGTGCGCTACGTCGCTCCCCTCGCGGGGAGCGTGGATTGAAATTCAGCCGTATGCGCCGCTCCTCCGGCCGTATTGCTGCGTCGCTCCCCTCGCGGGGAGCGTGGATTGAAATAGCCGATCGATAATGGTAAGTGCTTCACGCTTCTGTCGCTCCCCTCGCGGGGAGCGTGGATTGAAATGGTGATACTGGTTTCGAGTGCTGTTTTTGTAGCGTCGCTCCCCTCGCAGACGAACGTAAATTAAAATTACCTCCGCCCGTTCTCTTAACCCGATCAGTCCCGTCACTCCCTCACAGGGAACGTGGATTGAAATAAGTCTCTTCCTGCAAAACTGCGCCCGACCGCCGTCATTCTCTCTGCAGAGAGCACAAATTGAAATATGTTCTTTACCCACCCTACTATGCCGCACTCGCTATCATTTCCCTTACGATAAATATAATCAAAATAACAAATAAACCTATTTACTGACTTCACCCCCATAAAGAAAACGAAAAAAGGATATCACCCCCGTGATATCCCTTTCCCTGAAAACCCGCTTTCGCTTGACCGAATCCCGTCCGCCGCCGGACGCGATCGCCCGGCTTCGCCTTTTACCGAACAACCCCGGCTTCATCCAAACATTTCCGCAACAACTGTTTGATCGTTGCGCTGCTGATGGAAGCTCCGGATACGGCCTCCAATTCATCTACCGATGCGCCGTTTAAAAAAGCTTCCTGAAACTTTTCCGCCACAACGCCGCCTTTATCCGGCGTTTCTTTGGATCCGTCAATGACACAGTCCACTACCTGGCCATCCGCCACCACCAGAGTAACCGTGATTTTCCCCACAGCCCCTTTTCCGCTCGCCGTATACACATCGCCGGCCGCCTCTTCCGCGAAAGTCTCACTTTCCGCGGATGATTTTGTCTCCTCCGTTTCGGAAGACGCTTCCGTTTTTCCGGACGTCTGCCCGGAAGCTTCGGTTGCTTCACTGTTTGTTTTCGGCGCGCATCCGCATCCGCAGATCAGGAAAAACAACGCCGCCAAAATCGCTTTCTTTTTCATTCTGCTTCCCGCCTTTATTCATTCTCCGCAATATACTTTCCGGTCAGATAGCCAAAAGTCAGACAGTTTGCGCCTAAATTCAATCCCTGCATCATAAAAGTATAAGTATTATGATAGAAATCGCCCACCATGGTTCCGACATTATACAAACCGGGGATCGGCGTATCATCCTCTTCACAGACCTGCATATTCACGTTTGTCCTCAATCCGCCCAGCACGGTCAAAAAACGTCCTCCGATTCTGGCTCCATAAAAAGGGGCTTCCTTAATCGGCACCATGCAATGCGACGGCTTCATAAAGTCCTCGTCCTCCCCTTTCTCACAGAGCGCATTGTATCGCTCGATCGTCGCCATCGTTTCTTCCTCGGGCAATTCCAGTTGCTGCAAGACTTCCTCAATGGTATCGCCTTTCACAAACTTACCGCCCACGTTCGCTTCCCAGGATTCGATAAACTCCTCATCCGTAATCGCGTTTTTGTTGGCCGTTCCCCTCTTATACCAGGGGCCGCCTTCTTTTGCATAATTGGTTCCCCAGATCGCGAACGCCACCTTGTCCGGCTGCATCAGCACCTGATGCCCGGTATAAGAATGAAGAGCCAGTTCGTTACAGAAACGCTCGCCCCGAATATTAACTTCCAGGCCGCAATGTCCCAGATAAGGCTGCGCGCAATAGCCCTGAGCTACGTTGACCATCGGGCAGTTTTCTTCATCCCTCTGCCAGGCCGCTCCGACCCAGATGCCCATTTTGTGGCCGTCCCCTTTATACAATCCGGTCGTTTTCGCTCCCACATCATAATCCTCTCCGGCATCGTCGGCAATCAAGGACAACATGGAAGGGCAATATTTTGCCATCATGTCTTTGTCGGCAGAAAAATCCCCGGTAGCCAGAACCACTGCCTTGCTTCCGATAAACTTATGATACGTATGATCCTGAAGATTCTCGGCAATCACTCCGCTTACTCTTCCCTTGTTATCGTCCCCGCGTAACAACTGACAACCTTTCATCTGGTAAATGAGCGTGCCGCCCTTCTCCACCAGGATATCCGCCATCGTCTGCACCAGAAGCGGCTGCCCGGCGCCGGCCGTATAATCTTCGCTCACAACGCTGTGCGCCGCCAGCGGAATGTACATGGGATGATCTTTCGGAATATAAGATTCCGGCGGTCCGGCCTCCAACGCCATATCCACGTTTTTTGAAGCCATCAAATCCACCATCCAATTCATGGCCTCTTCATTATTTTTCAGAAAGCGCACCCATTTCTTGTGGTCGATGGAGTTGGCGGCGCAGACCATCTCACGACCCACAACGGCTTTCATATCGTAAGCTTCGATTCCGTCCCGCTTCATGATTTTGCTGGCAATACCGTGATTGGAACCGCCCCGGCTCACGGGAAATTCGCTGGCCGAAATCAAAATTGTTTTCAGCCCCTGTTCCACACAGGAAACCGCCGTACAAAGCCCCGCGGTTCCGGCCCCGATCACGACAACCTCCGCCTCCTGCTCGTCCGCAATATCCGCTTCCGGAATCGGCTCCGGAGGAATCTCAAAAGCCCACTTCGCATCTCTGTATTTTTCGAAATCCAGCGTCCCGGCCGCGTCCGCCTGTCCGCTCCCGGCAAAAGCCGCGGTCTGCGCAGCCGACGTCGAATCCGCCGTCGCCTTGGCGGGCGCCGTCTCCTGACAGGCTCCCAATACCCCGATTGCCGCCGCTCCGACCACGCCGGCCGCTGCTCCTTTCATAAAATCCCGCCGTGACAGCTTCCTTTTTTCCGTCATATTCAATTCCCCCCTGTTTTTAAATTTGCGTTTCAAAAGCGGCCGCTTCAAACTGCTTTCATTGTACAGCGGGGAGCTGCCCACCGGTCAAGACCCGATTCGTTTTTATCCGACCGGAACGGAAATGCGATAACTCATATCCCGTTTACCCTCCTTATACGTTTCCAGAACGTTCAACATTAAAATGTCGCCCGGCACTTCATGAAATCCCTCTTTATGCATACGATCCAGAGCCAGATGAAGCATCTCATGAGAACGCCCCGGCCGCCATTCCTCCACATAATTATAATAAAAGCACTTCTCACAGGGAGGTACCGTGAAGATATAACGCGCGGCGGGCGCCGCCAACTGCATATCCAGCCAGCCCCTTTCAATCGCTACCGCGCCATATATGATTTCCCTTCCCTCCTCCAACGCCTCGTCCGCATAAGTCCGGAGCAGACGGATCGTCAAATAAGGGCTTTCCATCCAGGACGTCAAGATCTCCTGGCGTTCCTCCTCCAGCAGAAATTCCGGTCCCTCCATATAATCTACGATATAATACCCCGGCCGCGAAGCGATCTCCCATTGATTGACATTTTCATAACAACGCTCGCAGCTCTCTTTCCAGTCGGACATACTTTGTCTTAAATTCGAAAGCCGGCGCAGTTCCCGGTCCACCTCTTTTTCTTTCTCTCGCATCATCCGGATAATCTCCGCGGAATCACTGCAATTCATCAAGCGGGCGATCTCTCCCAGGCTGAACCCCATCTTTCGATAACATTTTGCCATAACAAGGCGATTTCCCTGCCATACGTCAAAGGAACGGTATCGATCCTCCGGATCCACCCAGGGCTCTAATATTCCGCTTTCGTGATAAAATTTTACAAAATCCGCGCTTACTCCCATCGCTTCCGCAAAAGCTCGAACCCGCAATGACTTTGCCTTTTTTTCTGCCATTTCCATTCCTCCCGGCCGGATATACGACCGAAGCCCCGGAAATTTTCTATCATGGATTTCTCCGGAACCGTATTCTCATCATATTTCCACCATTTTACCAAAATATTGTGAAAACAGCCATATATGTGTTATAATTCAGACAAAGTTTATCTGCGCGCAAAGGAGGCTTTCGAATGCCGCTGAGAGATTTGATTGCCGTTTTATTTTCCATTTTTTTACTGGCGGCCGGTAATTACAAAAGTCAAAAAATGTGGCCTTTGACTCTGGCCGCCTCTTTTTCTATTGCGCTTCTCGGTTCAAAACCCTTCTCCTTTGTTTTCTTGTGGGATTATTTTCTCGGATTCGAAGAATTTTTTTTGCGCTTTCTCCCGCTTTATCTGGCAAGCGCGCTTTTTTCCGCCACCCTGGAGCAAAGCGGCGCGATCGACGGGTTTATTTCCTGGCTGCTTTTCCGTTTCGGCCGCAGACACAGCCTGCTCTGTCTGGGATTTTTCAGTTTTCTCATGATCCTGGGAGGGCTGAAGCCGGCCTTTCTCATCTTCACTCTCTACCCCTTCTTCAAGCTGCTTTCCGAACGGACCGGCTTGCCGCCGGCGCTTTTTCCCGCCTGCCTGCTTGGTTATCTCACACCGGCTCAAATGTTGCCCGGGACTACGCAGCTTCAAAATCTTCTTCCGACCGCCGCTTTACAGATTTCCGGCCTCGCCGCCCCGACGCCCGGAATTTTAAGCTGCCTTTTTACCCTTTTTCTGGTCGCCTATTATTTAACCCGAAAAACCCGGCCGTTTTTGCTGCATCCGGTCGATAAATCCCGGCCGTTTTATTCTTCCGTTTCTTTTCTTCCCATGCTCGCCGTCATTTTTATCCTTCTTCTCAGCGTCAATTTCCTGCCTGTTCCCACGGTAATTTCCATTTTTCTTTGCTGCGGAGGGCTTCTGCTTTTTTACCCGCCCCAAAAAGGGGTCGCGTCCCTGATCGGCATTTCTCTCATCCGCGCCAGAATCGTTTTTCTTCCGGCTGCCCTGGCCGGCTTCGCAGCCGTTTTACAAACGTCCGCTTCCCTGTCGTCTTTTCTCGTTTTTCTGCAAAAAAATTCAGGGGGTAACCCCCTGGTTTTCGCCTTCCTGACCGGCGCGCTGTTCGCCGCTCTCCTCGGTTCCTCGAGCGGCGCCCTTTCTTTTGCCCTCAAGGTCTTGCAGCCTTTTTCTCAATTTGGCGCTTCCGCGCCTTTCATCGGACGTTTCTTAAGCCTGGGAACTCTGACTTTCGACACGCTTCCTCAAAACAGCGTGATCGCTTTATCCGTCAAACACTGCCAAACCACGTACCGGGAAAGTTATCCCCCTCTTTTTGTCGTCACCGTCCTCTGCCCGTTTCTCGCCGGATGCTTAAGCCTTCTGATACATCTTGCTTTTGAAACCTTCCCGTAAACCGTATGATATAAAAAACCTCCGGGCGGACGGCTTCCCTGCACGTCCACTCAGAGGTCTTCATAATCTTCAAGTCGTTCGGCTCGCAGATTCCGTCCGGTTAATTCTCCGTCTCGTCCTCGGCTTCGGAAGAAGTTTCTTCCTCGCCCGCCGTCGTCGTCTCCGGCACATACATCGCCGTATCCATCGTCAAAAGCGCAACCACATCGTCGTCCACTTCAAACGTCTGCGCCGCCGCTTTCCATTCGGTATAAACTTCTTCAAACGCCGCCGCTTTGCGCTCCGTCACAATGGAACCTTTTTTCGTTTCGGTCGCCGTCTCGTCAAATTCACTGTCGCAGTAAATCACATACCAGGTTCCGTAATCTTCTACATGCAGGGCATCGTATTCGCCTTCTTTCAACGCCATGGCCGCCGGCCCGATCGAATCGGCATAATCGCCCTCGCCCAACGTATACGGAGAAGCCGCCAGCTTCTTCTCCTCCGCGATCTCGCTCATCGTTTTTCCCTCTTCCAGGGCGGACAATATCTCTTCCTTCAGCTCTTCCGCAACGAACTCTTCCGAATTATCGTTCAGAGCAATCACGGTTATGCGGCGCTGCGCCGCTTCCTCGTCGCTGACTTCCGTGCTGACATCCTTCACGGTCTCTTCCCACACCAGATTCGCCAAGGCGTTGCGCCGGTATAACTCAATCAGCCCGTCCCGGTCCAGACCTACCTCGTCCAAAATCTTCTCCGAGGTATCCTCCAAATACTTGTCCACCGCCTCTTCGACCTTCTGCTGATCTTCCTCGGTAAGCGCAATCTCCCATTCCGCCGCTTTTTCATTCAGCACATAGATCTGATAGATCTTGCTCAACGTACTTTCTTTTACGCTGGCTTCCATGGTTTTCGGGCCGCCGCTCGTCATTGTCCACATGTCTTCCCCGTAATAGGAGCCGTATATCATTTCATAAACGTACTGAAGATTCCGCAGATAATAGTTCACTTCCGCCAGCTTGATCTCCTGCGTCCCGTAAACAGCGGCCGTAAGTGCCGGATAATCCGCCTTCTTCACTCCCCGCAGAGAAGAAGAGCATCCCGCCAAAGTTCCGATCGTCAAAGCCGCCGCCAGAAAGCCTGCCGCTATCCTTTTCCCAATCCTCATTGTCATCCTCCTGAAAAATCCTCCGGATATTCCGTATCGCCATTCGGCGTTTTACAAGGTATTTTATCACGGAGCGGGGCTTTTCGCAAGGTGCAATCCCCGATACATTTGTGAAAGTTCTTTTACCGCCGTCACCCCTTCACGATCGAAAGCAGCCCTTCCTTCAGCAATTCCTTCGCTTTCGCCAGCATGCCGTCCAGATCCCGGATCTCCCTGCGCCTGTCAAAATAAGAAAAACAGGGCGTCTCCCCGGCCAGCACCTTGAGCGATCCGCCGTAACGCTTCAACAGTTCCGGAAGCTTCTCCGTCTCCACCTCCGCCTGCGCGTACATAACAAACTTGATTTCCGACAGATTTCCCGACAGCTCCGTAACGTAAGCCTGATGAGCCAGAGCCTTTAATTCCGCCACTTTCAGCAGATTCTGCACCGGTTTCGGCATCTCACCGAAACGGTCCAGAAGTTCGTCCTCCCGGTCCTCCCGTTCTTCTTCCCCGGCGATGGCCGCGATCCGCTTGTAAACTTCCATTTTCAACGCCTCATTCCGGATATAAGAAGAAGGGATATAGGCATTGACCGGAAAATCTACCGACGTTTCGAAATCGGCCGCCGCTTTTTCCCCTTTGAGCCGCCGCACCGCATCGTTTAAAAGCTGACAGTAAAGATCGTATCCTACGGCCTCCATATGCCCGTGCTGTTCCGCTCCCAAAATATTTCCGGCGCCCCGGATCTCCAAATCCTTCATCGCGATCCGAATCCCCGAACCGAGCTCCGTAAATTCCCGGATGGCCGTCAGGCGTTTCTCCGCTTCCTCCCGCAGGAGCTTATTCTTCTTGTACATTAAAAACGCGTAAGCCGTCCGGTTGGAACGCCCCACCCGGCCCCGAAGCTGATAGAGCTGGGACAGGCCAAAATGATCCGCGTCCTGGATAATAATCGTATTGACGTTGGAGATGTCCAGCCCGGTTTCTATGATCGTCGTGGAAATCAGCACGTCGATTTCCCCGTTGATAAAGTCCAGCATGATATTCTCCAGCCTACGCTCCGGCATCTGTCCGTGGGCAAACGCCACGTTCGCCTCCGGAACCAGCTTCGCTACCCTGTCCGCCGTCTCGTCGATATTTTTCACCCGGTTGTATACATAGTAAACCTGACCGCCCCGGGCCATTTCCCTGCGAATCGCCTCCCGGACCATCTCGTCATGATATTCCATCACGTAGGTCTGAATCGGCACCCGCTCCACCGGCGCCTCCTCCAAGACGCTCATGTCCCGAATCCCTACCAGGCTCATATGAAGCGTGCGGGGAATCGGCGTCGCCGTCAGCGTCAGCACATCGACGTTTTCCCGCATTTGCTTGATCTTCTCTTTATGCGTCACCCCGAAACGCTGTTCTTCATCAATCACCAAAAGCCCCAGGTTTTTAAAACGGATATCTTTTGACAACACCCGGTGCGTTCCCACCACAATATCCACCATCCCGCTTTTCAGGCCTTCCAGCGTCTTTTTCTGTTCGGCCGGCGTGGCAAACCGCGACATCTGGGCTACATGCACCGGAAAATTCATCATCCTCTGCACAAAAGTATTGTAGTGCTGCTGCGCCAGGATCGTCGTAGGCACCAGATAGACCACCTGCTTTCCGTCCTGTACGGCCTTAAACGCCGCCCGCAGCGCAATCTCCGTCTTCCCGTATCCCACGTCCCCGCAGATCAGACGATCCATGATTTTCGGGCTTTCCATATCCGTTTTGACGGCCTCCACCGCCAGCTCCTGATCCTGCGTCAATTCATAAGGAAACAATTCCTCAAATTCCGACTGCCAGACCGTATCCTGGCTGTAAACAAAACCGTTTTCCGACTGCCTGGCCGCGTATAATTTTACCAGTTCTTCCGCGATCTGCGCTACGGCTCCCTTGACCCGGCTTTTCGTCCGGCTCCAGTCACTCCCGTTTAAGCGGTTCAGCTTCGGTTTCCGGCTGTCCGCTCCGGCGTATTTCTGAATCAGATCCAACTGGGTCACCGGCAGGTAGAGATTCCCTCCGTCCCCGTATTCGACCTTTATATAATCCTTGACGATCTTATCGACTTCAATTTTTTCGATTCCCCGGTAGATACCGATTCCGTGGTTCACATGCACCACGTAATCCCCCGCCGACAGTTCCGCAAAATCCTGAATCCGCTTGCCGTCGTAGGTCTTCCGCTTCTTCCGTTTTTTCTCCACGCCGAAGACGTCCGTCTCCGTAATCACGGCAAAACGTATCAGCGGATATTCGAACCCACGATGTAACGTCCCCCGTGCGACCATAATTTCCCCCGGCCTGACCGGGCGGGAAATATCCTCCTGGTAATACGCCCTCAAATCGTATTCGTCCTGAAGTTCTTTGGCCAGCCGTTCGGCCCTTGTCCGGGATGCCGATAAAAGCACGACCCGATAACCGGATTTCTTAAAACTTTTCAGATCCTTTATCAGCGCCTCAAAATGATTCTGATAAGAACCGCTGCTTTTGACCGTCAGGCTGTATTTTTTACGGCACGCAAAATCGCCCGGCCTCTGCTCCAGCCCGGACAGCAAAACGACGCGGCCTTCCTCAAAACAGCGCTGTATCGAAGAAAACGTATACATTGACGGAAGTTCCCGGCCGGCCTCATAACCGCTCTCTTCCCGTCCTTTCATGCTTTCCTTGTATTCTTCTTCCACCGCCAGCGCCATCTCTTTCGCCCGCGCGGGTTCATCCAGAAAGATCAGCGCGTCTTCCCCCGCGTAATCCAGAAAAGATACCTGCTTTTTGGAGGGCAGTTCCTGAATCGCCGGATAGATCGTCAGCGATTCCCGGTTTTCCAACGACCGCTGGGTTCCGGCGTCAAAAGCCCTAAGCGAATCAATCTCGTCGCCCCAGAGCTCGATCCGAACCGGATTCTCCTCGGTCAATGTATATACATCTATGATTCCTCCGCGAACCGCGAATTGTCCGGGCGCTTCCACCAGCGCTTCCCGGCTGTAACCCAGAAAAACCAGTTGCTTTGCCAGCTCTTCCACATTCTCAATGCGGCTTTCCATATTCAGTTCCAGTCGATACCCGTTCCACAAATCGATCGGAATCAGCGGTTCCAGGCAGGCGTCGATCGTAGTAACCACGGTCCAGCTTTCCTTTGTCAGCATCTCTTTTATTACCCGGACCCGCTCCGCCGTCAACTGGTTCCCCTTGATATCCGCACGGAAAAACAGAAAATCTTTCGCCGGATAAAAATACACATGCGGCCCGAAAAAACGGTTATCCTCACAAATTATCTTTGCCTGGCTCTCACTATATGTCACCACTACTCGATGGGAGCTCATGGCCCCCAGTTCCTGAATCAGATGCGCCTTTTGAGTATCCGGACAGCCGCTGAGCCAGACCGGACCGCCTCCCCGCGCCAAATTCTCCCGAACAGACTGATACTCGGTCAGTTCGCTTAAAGGATCCCCAAAAAGTTTCGGCATCTCATCCCTCCTTCTTCTTTTTTGCCTGGTTATAGCGATTCATGGCGGCGTCCGCGCCATCCGTCAAGATTGTCGTCACCGCTTCCGCCGCTTCTTTTACCGCCTCCCGGATCGCCTCCTGCTCTTCCCCGGCAAAATGTCCCAGCACATAATCGGCCAGGTCCGTCTTTTCCGGTTTCGCCCCCACGCCGACGCGAATCCTTGTAAAAACATCGGTCCCCAGCATCCGTATGATATTCTTCATGCCATTATGACCGCCCGCGCTCCCTTTTTTTCGGATTCGCAGCTGGCCCACGTCCAGACTGACATCGTCATATATAACGATCAGCTCTTTCTCAGGATCGATCTGATAATAATCCACCATGGCGCGCACGCTCTCTCCGCTCAGGTTCATGTAGGTCTGCGGCATGGCAAGCAGGGCCTTATTCCCTCCGATCCGGGCATTCCCCGTCAACGCCTTGTGTTTTCTCGTATTCACCAATATCCCGCAGACATCCGAAAGCTCTGCAATCGCGCTAAAACCCACATTATGACGGGTTCCGGCGTAATCTCTCCCCGGATTCCCCAATCCGACAATTAAATACATGTTTATTAACCACCATCCTGCTCTCGTTTTCCTACCTACTATACCCTGCAGGGCCCGGATTGTCCAGCCCTTTTCCCGAGACGCGAAGCTCTTTCAGGCTTTCGCCGCCAAGAGCTTTTGGCAGTCATTCCTTTCACGTAAAAAAGGTATGCGGCCCCCCAGCCGCATACCCGTTTTCGGATCTTCCCGTTATTCGATTTCTGCTTCCCTTATTTTCTCATATTCTCTCAATATGATATCCTGTACTTTCATGCGGGTCTCCGAATTGATTGGATGAGCAATATCCCGATATTCGCCGTCCACGGCCTTCCGGCTCGGCATGGCGATAAATAAACCTTTTTCTCCTTCTATCACTTTGATATCATGCACCACAAATTCGTCGTCTAATGTAATCGAGACAATCGCTCTCATTTTCCCTTCTTTCGCTACCTTACGTACTCTCACATCTGTTATCTGCATGTACCATCCTCCCAATAAATTGTTGTCTTCTTAAAGGACAAAACGATTATGGGTTTCGATTACTACTTTCACCTGTTCCGGATCGCCGATGTAACTCTTTCCGGACGGTATCGTATCCCGGCTTTCCACAATACAATTTTCAATGACCGTATTGTCTCCGATGTAAACGTCGTTTAAAATGACGGAGTTGCGAATGACACAGTTATTCCCGATAAACACCTTTTTAAACAGAATGGAGTTCTCCACGGTTCCGTTAATGATACATCCGCTGGCGATCAGGCAATTCTTCACCCGGGAGCCCTGATTGTACTTCGCGGGCGGATTGTCGTCCGCCTTCGTATAAATATCCGGATATTCCCGGAAGAAATGATCCCTCACCTCCGGGTTCAGGAAATCCATATTCGTTTTGTAATAGGACATCACCGTATTGATATTGCTCCAGTAAGAATTCATCCGGTAAGCATAGATCTGCTTGTAATTCTTATACCGCACCAGAACGTCCTTCACGAAATCATACCGGTCTTCCTCCGCGCACTGTTCCAGAAGCTCAATCAACTGACGCCGGCGTATCACGTAGATACCGCAGGAAATCGTATGGGAACTCGATACCATCGGTTTCTCCTCGAAATCCGTGATGCGCCCGTCCTCGTTCGTCTTAACCAAGCCGAAACGGGTCACTTCCTCGTTCTCCGGCATATCCTTGCAAACCACCGTAATATCCGCCTTCTTGGCGATGTGATATTCCAGAACCTTGCTGTAATCCAGTTTATAAATGCCGTCCCCCGCCGCGATCACCACATAAGGCTCGTGAGAATCCTTTAAAAACTGAATATTCTGATACAGCGCGTCGGCCGTTCCCCGATACCAGTCGCTGTTGGCCGGCGTAATCGTCGGCGTGTAGAGGAAAAGCCCTCCCTGTTTCCGTCCGAAATCCCACCATTTAGAAGAGCTCAAATGCTGATTCAAAGACTGGGAATTATACTGGGTGAACACGGCCACTTTTTTAATGTGAGAATTCGTCATATTGCTCAGGGCAAAATCAATGCTCCGATAGGTCCCCGCGATCGGCATCGCCGAAATGGCGCGTTTATGCGATAATTCCTTCATCTGCCTGTTATTCCCGCCTGCTAAAATAATTCCAACCGCTTTCATCTGACCTCACCTGCCTTTATCATGTAGTCGCCGCTGGCCAGCAGCCCGCCCGGATAATCCTCGGGCGCCGTCACGCCGGAAATCGCCGTATTCTTCCCTATGACCACGCCGGCCGGAATATAGGAACCTTCGCCGATCACCGAAATATCACAGTTATAGATCTTCTTATCCAGTTTACTCTCGGCAAATTCGCCCGCGCCGATCTTCGTGCCCGCGCCGATCTCGGCGTCCTCCGCAATGATCGCCTTGTCAATCACCGCGCCTTCGCCGATCACCGCGCCTTTCATGACGATCGAATTGCGCACCACCGCTCCCTTTCCCACGGTAACGCCCGCGCCGACTACGGAGGAGATGATCGTACCGCAGATAATGCTGCCTTCCCCCACGATGCTCCTCTCGATCGTGGCCTCCGGACTTACGTACTGCGGAGGCAGGGAATCGCTCTTGGTGTAGATCTTCCAGTATTCTTCATACAAATTGAAAACCGGAACCAGATCGATCAATTCCATATTCGCTTCCCAGTAAGAGCTCAGCGTCCCCACATCTTTCCAGTAGCCGTTATACTCGTAGGCAAACAACTTCTGATCCTTTTCGAAACAATAAGGGATCACATGTTTCCCAAAATCGCAGCCCGGCTGTTCCCGCAATTCGGTCAGAGCCTCTTTCAAAACGCTCCAGTTAAAGATGTAAATGCCCATGGATGCCAGATTGCTTCTGGGGTTCTCCGGTTTTTCCTCAAAATCCTGAATCCTCCGGTTCTCGTCGGCAATCAGGATACCGAAACGCTTCGCCTCCTCCATCGGCACCGGCATCGCCGCGATCGTCACGTCCGCCTTATTCGCCTTATGATATTCCAGCATAATATCATAATCCATCTTCAGAATATGATCGCCGGACAAAATAAGCACATATTCCGGGTTATAGGATTCCATGTAAGTCAGGTTCTGATAAATCGCGTTCGCCGTGCCCGTATACCATTCGCTGTTCGAGCTCTTCTCATAAGGAGGCAGGATCGTAACGCCGCCGATATTCCGGTCCAGATCCCACGGAATCCCGATCCCGATATGAGAATTTAACTGCAGCGGCTGATACTGTGTCAATACACCAACCGTATCGATTCCTGAATTGATGCAGTTGCTCAGAGGAAAATCGATAATCCGGTATCGTCCTCCAAAAGCTACTGCAGGTTTGGCGACTTTTGAAGTCAGTACGCCCAGACGGCTTCCCTGGCCGCCCGCCAATAACATTGCGATAATTTCTTTCTTTATCACGTCTTCACCCCTCGCTGCATATATGCGTATTCGTTACCCGGCGCGAAAGTTCCGCATTCCGGAAGTATCCGTCGATACCTTATCATTATTGTAGTACATTTTTCACAAAAAGTAAAGGAAGGTTTAAGCTTTTCTGTCGTTTTTAACCTATCTTTCTGTCGTTTTCTCCTCCCCTGTCTTGTAAATTGCCTAAAAAATGCTATAATAAAGCCAAATCCATTTACAGAAAGGATGTCCTTCATGAATCTCATCAATATAAAGGATATTTTTAAAAACCCGGATGCATACCTAAATCGGGAAATTTCCGTCGGCGGATGGGTAAAAAGCAACCGTTCCAGCAAAGCTTTCGGATTCTTAACCGTCTCGGACGGCACGTTTTTTACCCCGCTTCAGGTAGTCTATCACGATGCGCTGGCCAACTTCTCCGAGATCTCCCGATGCAACGTAGGGGCGGCCCTCATCATCCACGGCACGCTGACCCCGACGCCGGAGGCGAAACAGCCTTTTGAGATCCAGGCATCCTCCCTCACGGTGGAAGGCGTATCCGGCCCCGATTACCCCTTGCAGAAAAAACGGCACAGCCTGGAATACCTGCGCACGATCGCGCATTTACGCCCCCGGACCAATACGTTTCAAGCCGTATTCCGAGTCCGCTCCCTGACCGCTTTTGCAATCCATCGGTTTTTTAATGAGCGGGGCTTTGTATACGTGCATACACCACTTATCACGGGAAGCGACTGCGAAGGCGCCGGAGAAATGTTTCAGGTGACGACCCTGGATTTAAACCGGATCCCGCAAACAAAAGACGGGTCCGTTGACTACGGCCGGGATTTCTTTGGCAAGGAAACGAATCTGACCGTCAGCGGCCAGTTGGATGTGGAGACTTTCTGCATGGCCTTTAAAAACGTCTATACGTTCGGCCCCACGTTTCGGGCGGAAAATTCCAACACATCCCGTCACGCGGCGGAATTTTGGATGATCGAACCGGAGATTGCTTTCGCCGATCTGAACGACAACATGAAACTGGCGGAGGATCTCTTAAAATATGTTATCCGTTATGTAACAGAGAATGCGCCGGAAGAGATGGCTTTCTTTAACCAATTTCTGGACAAAGGACTTTCCGAACGTTTGGACGGCGTGCTGAATTCCGAATTTGGCCATGTCACTTACACGGAAGCCGTCGAAATCCTGAAGAAGCACAACGACCGGTTTGATTATAAAGTTTTCTGGGGATGTGATCTCCAAACGGAACACGAACGTTACCTGACCGAACAGGTTTTCAAACGCCCGGTCTTCGTCACCGATTACCCGAAAGAAATCAAAGCTTTCTATATGAAGTTAAATGAAGATAAAAAGACCGTAGCCGCCATGGACTGCCTGGTTCCCGGCGTCGGAGAGATTATCGGAGGCAGCCAGCGCGAGGACAACTACGACACGCTGCTTTCACGTATGCGCGAGACGGGGCTTCGGGAAGAAGATTACGGCTTTTACCTGGACTTGAGGAAATACGGCTCCAACCGCCATGCCGGTTTCGGCCTGGGCTTCGAACGTCTCGTCATGTACCTGACCGGCATCGGCAACATCCGCGACGCGATTCCGTTTCCCCGGACGGTGGGCAACTGTGAACTGTAACGGCCTTCGGCAATAAAAAGCGGCGCGCGGGTGATTTTCTGACCCCTGCGCGCCGTTTTTATTTTTATTTTTTATGCTTCCGCCAGATCCCGTCCCAGCCGATATCCAAAGGTAATGCAGGAACCGTAATTCATGCCCTGCACCATAAAACTGTAAATACTGCTGTACATATCGCCCACCATAATCCCTACATTGTACAAACCTTCGATCGGCGTATCATCCTCCTCGCATACCTGCATCCTGTCGTTGGTCCGAAGACCGCCGCAGATCGTTAAGCAAGTGGCTTTGGCGCCGCCGCAGCCGTAGAACGGTCCTTCCTTGATCGGAACCATCAGCCCGGGATCCTTGAAGAAATCCGTATCTTCTCCGGCCTCACACAATTCATTGTAACGTTTCACTTCCTCGATCGCATCCTCCGGAAGCCCCAGAAGCCGGATCACTTCCTCAATCGTGTCCGCCTTCACGCAGGTGCTCATGCTGTCGCCGCCGCTGCTCATAACGCCGGCCTTCGCCGCGTCGTCCCAGGAGGCGATCACCTCCTCCGTCGTAAACGGTTCATCTTCATACCAGGAATTGGCCCGATACCAGGGACCGCCGTCTTTGGCATAATTCGTTCCCCAGATCCCGTAAACGGTCCCGTCCGTCTGCTGCAAATTCTTGTAGGCGCTCAGAGCAAAAATCGACTGCTCATTGCTGAAGCGTTTTCCTTCTTTATTCAAAAGCAGGCCCGTGTGACTCAGGCTGGGCTGGGCGCAGAACGCTCCGCCAATAATCATCGGCGCATTGGGGAACGCGCGCTGCCAGGCCGCTCCCACCCAGAGGCCCATCTTCTGACCGTCTCCGAAGAAAATACCGTTGCAGGCCAGACCCCTGTTATAATCCTCCTCCACATCTTTGATCAAAGGAAGAACGGAAGGGCAGTACTTCGCAACCATATCTTTATCCGCCGAAAAATCACCCGTGGCCAGGACAACGGCCTTCGCCCCGCAATATTTTGCATAAGAACCGTCCTCACGAAGCGCCACGATCGCGGACACCCGCCCCTTATTATTATCTTCACGAATCAACTGTTTACCGATATTTTTATAATAAATCTTTCCGCCAACCGTTTCCAGGTGCCTTGCCAGCGCTTCCACAGCCGCCTGCTGCCCCAATCCGGCCGGATACGTCCCTTCCGCATCGGTAAAACAATGCGAGCCGGGCGACATATACATCGGATCGGTTTCGTCATACAGGTGCGGGGTTCCTTCCAGGCCGTATTTCACACCCTCTTTATCCATCAAATCCAGCATCCAGTTCATGGCCTCCTCGCTGTCCCGCACTAATTTATACCACTTCCGCTCATCGACATTTCCGCTGTTCGCCAGAAGTTCCCTGCGCATCATCCGGTTGACCGGTTCATGTTCCACCTTCTTTTCTTCCAGAAGACGGCTGGCAAAGGCGTGATTGGAACCGCCGCGGGATACCGGCGCCTCGCTGGCAGAGATCAGGATTACATCCAGACCCGATTCCGCCGCGGAAACCGCCGTGCATAAGCCGGCCGTCCCGGCACCCACCACGATTACGTCCGCCTCCAGCGTTTCCTTGATCTCCTCCTCGGCGATCGGCTCCGGCGGAATCTCAAACGCCCACTTGGCCTGGCCGTCTGCCGTCCGGTACGCCGCATTATCCGCCATTCCTTCCGCCGCCGCGCTGCTCTCCGCCTGAGAACCCGCCGTCGTCGCGGCATTCCCGGCCCGGCCGCTGCACGCCCCCAGGATTCCGGCCGCCGCCAGCCCGGCTGCTCCGGCCGCGCTTCCCTTCAGAAAATCTCTCCTGCTTAACCCCTTCTGTTTCATAAACGATTTCCTCCCTTTCCGATTTTGTTACCGTTTATGATACAGAATCAACCGTTTTTTGTACAATTCAAAATTTCCATGAACCTCTGCAAAATTTCCTTGGGATTCTCCTTCTTCCAGCAAATATAATTGTTATCATACTGCCGATAATCCTCCACCGGAACCTGACAGAGTCCTTCCAGTCCGGTCTTAAGCGCCTGGCTGGCTCCCATCGTAACCGCATAGCCGCTGCGGACCAGCAAGATCAGGTCGTCATGAGAGCTTACGCACTGAATCTCCGCCCTTTTTACCGGAAAAGTCTCTTCCCGCTCCCACAAATCCTTTTCCACCATCAGCGCGAAACGCTCGCCGGCCAGCTCTTCCAGCTTCACGCTTTCCCGGCCGGCCGCCCAGTGGTCCTCCGACACCAACAGGCACATCGGATCCGCATACAAGCACATTTTTTTCATCCAGGGCGTCTGTGAAAACAGACCGTAATCCGTACATAAAATGCAGTCAAAATCATTTTTCTCCAGCCCCTCTATCAATTCGGTCTGCTTTCCCTGATGAACCCGAAGCCGCAGGCGCGGATATTCTTTTAATAACCGTTTCAAAGCCTCCGGCAAACGCTCATACAAAGAATGACCGAAATACCCGATATTCAGCACGCCCTCATAATCGTTCTGCGTTTGGACCGCCAGCTCCTTTGCCTCTTCCATCAGTTCCAGTATCCGTTTCGCCTTCTCCCGATACTTCACACCGGCAGGCGTCAAATGCACCTGCCGGTTGGTACGCTCCAGAAGCCTTACGCCCAATTCCTCCTCCAAAAGCGAAATATGATACGACATCGTCGTCTGCGTGATGAACTGCTCCTCGGCCGCTTTCGAAAAACTTCCGGTTTTCACCACCGCCAGAAAATATTTGAGCTGTCTTGCATCCATGAATATTCCCCCTATAATATCATAAGATCCGTAAAAATCCGCGTCTCCGGATTACACGCGCACTGCCCGAATCCATTTTATCAAAGAAATTTTTTCATGGAAACAAGAAAATCCAAAGAGCCGCCTACCGCTTCAGCTCCCCCAAATACTCCCACAGCATTTCCTCCGTACACCGGGCCGTGATATCGACGGCGTAATCCGGATACGCAATACAGAAGGAATACCAGAGAAGTCCCGGTTCGTCGTTTACACTCCCGTATTGCGCCGCGGATTCCCGACTTAGTTCCGATGCCGCAATCACACGCCCCGGCTCGTACTTATAAGGCGCCGTTCGGTAGGTAACCATCAGATACGAATCTCCGCCGCTGTAACACAGATCCAGTAATTCAGATTCCACGCGGCCGTCCCGATACTCCGCAAAATAGCGGCACCCCTCCTCCAGAGCCATTCCTGCCACCTGCTCAAGCGGCGGAACGTTTCCGTCAAAAATCTCCCCGGCCCGCTCAAAAGAAATCGTCTCCAGCGTCCGACGGCATTCTTCCCCACGGTTCGGATCATAGGAAGATGGCTTTAATCCTCCCGCAAAAATCGCCGCCATCACGGCTCCCGCCTCGTCATAATTCAATCCGGTCGACGACATGGTATAACCGACCCCGTCTTTTCGAAAATACAGTCCCAATGACCAAGGTTCCGACGTATATTCCGGATAGGCATGATGATATCCGTAAACCGGTACGCCCTGATATTCCACGCCGCCTTTTTCCTCGATGGGAAAACAGGAGAACAGCATTCCGCTCTCACTGACCGTCAGGGACAGATATTTCCCCGCCTCCTCATTTGACAAAAGCAGAAGAAGATTCTGCGGCTTCCCTTCCGCGTCGCAGTATACCGTGGCTTCCGCCTCGGAAAATTCTTCCGTATCGAAGCCAAGAGGTTCAACCGCAAAGGACTGCTTATATTCATAGCGGCATCCTCCCGCTCCCAGCTCCAACGAATAGTCGGCCGTCTTATCGGAAGGTTCTCCCTGAAAATAGATTGAATAATCGGTTCCCGGAGCGGTGTCGGCCGACGTTTCCTGCGTTTCCCCTCCGGCCGCCTTCGTCTCGATCATACGGATTTCTTTCGTATCCGGTTCGTGCTCCGCCTGATATATACCCAGACACACCAAACCGACCGCCGCCGCCCCGGCCAGCGCCACAAACCACTTTTTCGAGCGCCTGCCAAAACGCCCCTTTGCCATCTCCGGCATAGCTTCCTGAATATATTCGTCCTTCACCCGTTGCATCAAATCCTCGATTTCTTCCCGCTTCATTTTCCAAACCCTCTTTCCGTTAAAAATTGCCTCAGTTTGCTTCTGGTACGAAAAAGCCGCGATTCTACCTGGCTCCGAGTCATTTCACACTCGGCCGTAATCTCCCTCACAGACAGACAATACCAATATCGCAACAGGAACACCCGGCGATTCTCTTTCTCCAGGTTTCCCAGGAAATCATTCAGGCTGTCCGCCAGCTCGTCCTCCCGTCCGGCGTCCCCCTTTTCGATATCCGCCAGACAACCCTCCAATTCCTCAAAAGAAACCTCCAGTTCCCGGTTCCGCTTCCCGGCCCGGAGAAATTCATATCGTTTCAACGCCTGGTTGCGGGCAATGCGCGCCAGATACGCCGGCAGATTCTGCGGATTTTGAGGAGGAATCGTCCGCCATGCTCCCAGATAGGTATCGTTTTCGCACTCCTCCGCATCACGCCTGTCCGAAAGAATCCGGGCAGCCAGTGCGCGCAGCATATTCCCGTACTTTTTCTTTGTTTCTTCCACCGCGTATTCCGAGCGCTCAAAATACAGCCGCAGGATATCCTTATCTTCCATGGTGAAATCCTTTCAAATCGATTCTTATCTATTTACTACGGTTTGCATGGCAAAATCTTGCGAAAACAAAAAATAAATTTATCAGGCAACCGTAAAAAAGGCTGCCGCGGCGATACCCGCCATGGCAGCCTCCGTTATTTTTTAACTTTTCTTTCCCGCAAACAGCCGTTCCGCATACCGGACGCTCTCCATCGCGTCTTTCGCGTAGTAGTCGGCGCCGATTTTTTTTGCGTACCCTTCCGTCAGCACCGCGCCGCCTACCAGAACCCGGCAGTCGGTTTCCTTTCGCAGAAGCGCGATCGTCTCCTCCATATTGTCCACCGTAGTCGTCATCAGGGCGCTCAATCCCACCAGAGGGATCCTCTCCTCGCGCACCGTCTCCACGATCGTCTCCGGCGGCACATCTTTTCCCAAATCGATCACGTCGTAACCGTAGTTTTCCAATAATACCTTAACAATATTCTTTCCGATATCGTGAATATCGCCTTTTACGGTAGCCAGAAGAATCTTCCCTTTTTTCTCCTCGGCCGCCCCCTCCGACAGCATATGACGCTTCAAAGCCTCAAAAGCCTCCCGGGCCGCGTCGGCGCTCATCAGAAGCTGGGGCAGAAAAAGCTTTTTTTCTTCAAAGCCTTTCCCCACCTCATCCAACGCCGGCACCAGACAGTTATGAATGATCGACACGGGCTCCTGCTCCTTTGCCATTTCAAGCGCAATCGTGAATGCCTGTTCCTTTAATCCTTTCACGATCGCCCGACGCAGAGCGTCTTCCCCGGCCGGTTCCTGCACCCGGCTTTCGGAAGACGTCTTAACGCTTACCTTCTCCGGCCCGGCCGCCGTATCCGCATATTTTTCGACGTACGACCGGCATCCCGCATCCACGCCGGTCAGAACGCAGTAGGCATCGTGCGCATTCATAATCGAAGCGCTCGCCGGATTCACGATCCCGGCGCTCAAACCTTTTGTCAGCGCCATGGCGAAAAAGGTTCCGTTGACCAAATCCCTTGCCGGAAGCCCAAAGGAAATATTCGAGACGCCCAGACTTGTATGAACGCCAAGCGTTCCCCGGACGTACGCCAGCGCGTCCAAAGCCGCTTCAGCATTTTCCGCGCCGGTGCTGACGGTCATGGCAAGGGTATCCACCACGATATTTTCTTTCTCAATTCCATATTCCTTCGCCCTGGCAATAATTTTTTCCGCGATGGCGATCCGCCCTTGCGCCGTCTTGGGGATCCCGCTCTCGTCCAGCGTCAGAGCGATCAAAACGCCGCCGTATTTCTTCGCGAGCGGAAACACGGCCGCCATAGTTTCCTCTTTCCCGTTTACCGAATTGATCAGCGGTTTTCCGTTGTAACGCCTTAACGCCCGTTCCATCGCCCTCAAATCGGAAGTATCGATCTGAAGCGGAATATCCAGCACGGCCTGAAGCCCTTCCACGGCCGCCGCCATCACGGCCGGCTCGTCGATTCCCGGCAGCCCTACGTTCACGTCCAGAATATCCGCGCCGTTCTCCGCCTGATCGATTCCTTCCCGGTAGAGATATTCCATATCCTTTTCCCGCAGCGCCTGTTTCAGACGGGGCTTTCCGGTCGGATTGATCCGCTCCCCGATCAATATCGGCTTCTTTCCGAATTCTACCGCCTTTGTATATGAAGAAACCCAGGTCTTCCGTCTTGGAATGCGGGGCCGCAACGCCATTCCCTTACACCGCTTCGCCATGGCGCGAATATGATCCGGCGTCGTCCCGCAGCAGCCGCCGATCAGCCAGGCGCCGTCTTCCACCAGTTGTTCCATGATCTCCGCGAAGTTTTCCGGAGTAAGACGGTATACGGTGCGTCCATCCTCCGTCTCCGGCAAACCGGCGTTCGGATTCACGGCCAGTGGAATGCTCGCCGCCAATGCCATGGCTTCAAAATGAGGTTTCATCTGTTCCGGCCCGAACCCGCAGTTTAACCCCAGCGCATCCACCCCGAGCCCCTCCAGAAGACAAACCACCGACGCCGGATCGCCTCCGGTCAGAAGACGGCCGTTCTCATCCGGCGTCACGGTCACAACCACCGGCAAATCGCTGTTTTCTCTGGCGGCCAGCACCGCCGCCTTGATCTCATAGGTATCGCTCATGGTTTCGATCAGAATCAGGTCGGCCCGATCCTTCCCCGCATCCACGATTTCAGCAAATACCGAGACGGCATCTTCAAAATCCAAATCCCCCAGAGGTTTCAGCAGCTTCCCGCAGGGCCCCAGATCCAGCGCCACCAATCCGTCCGGCCCGGCTGCTTTCCGCGCCAGGGAAACGGCCGCCCGGACGATCTCTTCGACGGAATAACCGGAATCCGCCTGTTTCAATCGGTTGGCCCCAAACGTATTCGTCTTTACGATATGACACCCCGCTTCGACATAAGCTTTGTGTATCGCGCAGACCCGCTCCGGATACAGGATATTCCAAAGTTCCCCGTTCTCCCCGGGCTTTAAACCCGCCCGCTGCATCATGGTTCCCATGGCCCCGTCAAAAAACAACAGTTCTTCTCCCAATCTCTCCCTGAAGCTCATTCGATTTCCTCCCGAAACTCACAATCCCCGTTCGGACAACGTCCGCATTTCCCCGCGTAACAATCGTCTCTTTCCGTGATGCCGATCCAGGCCGTCACGGACTTGGTCGGCGTCATCATCTTTCCTTCCGTCAAAGATACCCCGATGCGTCTCGTGATATCCAGACGGCGGAAAAACTCTTTCTGACAGTCCAAAGAGCAATCCCCGTATCCCGGACTGAAACGGGGCTTTACATACAACCCTTCTTCGCGGCAGGCCGCCGCCAATTTCGCCTGCTCCTCCCCGCAGAAACGCTCTATCATCGCGGTTGCCGCCGCCTGAACCATAACCATCCCGGCCCGGTCCGTGACCCGGTAACGCGCCGCCAGACGATCCGGTCCCGGCCCCAGCGTAGCCGCGAACAGATATAATTCCCGGCATCCCTTCAGATGGCGGGCCAGATGAAGACTTCGAATCCGACAATCCATGAAACGCACCTCCGTTTCGTCCACCCGGCAGCCACAGCGATGAAAGACGGCTTTCGGCCGTATCATTCCGGCCAATTCTTCCGTCAACCCGCGAAGTTTTGTCAGCAATCCCCCGTCCGCCTCTTCCTCCCGCATACGCAGATATCTCAAAATCTCCCTTACGCCGACTTCCATCCGTCGTCCTCTCTCAGATCCACGATCCCTTCCAGATTCTTAAAAATGCGCCCGGCTACATCCGGTTTGTTCATCGTATAAATATGAATATGAGTCACGCCGTTGGCGATCAGATCAATGATCTGTTCCGTCGCGTAATGGATCCCGGCCTGCCGCATAGCGTTCGGCCGATCGCGGAACGCATCGATCAGCGCTTTAAGAGACGGCGGCAGAACACAGCCTCCCGATAGGATCCCGATCCTTCCCACCTGAGCCGCACTGGTGATCGGCATGATCCCGGCCACAACCGGCACCGAAACCCCGGCGCCGCGCAAACGATACAAATAACGATAAAGAACCTCGTTGTCAAAAAACATCTGCGTCGTCAAAAAATCACAGCCCGCTTCCACTTTCTTCTTCACGTGCCAAATATCCGCCTCCAAACCGGCCGCTTCCGGGTGCCCCTCCGGGTAACAGGCCCCTCCCACGCAGAAATCCCCGTAAGTCTTGATTTTCCGAACCAGTTCCCCGGCAAAATGATACGCGTCCCGCGCGGTATCGTACCCTTCCGGAATATCGCCCCTCAGCGCAAGCACGTTATCGATCCGGCGGCGTTTCAGCTCTGCCAGCATGGTTTCAACGTCCTGTTCCTTTGCCTGCACACAGGTCAGATGCACCAGCGCCGTCACGTGATTTCCGTTCTGAATCGCATCGGCAATTTCAATCGTTTCTTTCTGACTCGTCCCTCCGGCCCGATATGTAACGCTCATAAAATCTGGGCACATCTTCGCAAGCTCGGCGACGGCCGTTTTCGTCGTCTGCTGCTCCATACCGGCTTTCGGCGGAAACAGCTCACAGGAAATTGTCACATGATTTTTATTTAATATGTCCCGAATTTTCATTCCTTTTTCCTTCCTTCTATTAAAATTCGAACCCTTACGGATATTCCGCACCGTCGCGCGGCAAAAATCAGGCAAATTTAGGGTATATAAAAAACAGGGGCGCCCTTTTTAAGCGGCGCCGCCTGTTTTCCGTTCTTCCGCCCGTGTTTCCAGATAATTTTTTATAAGTATTTTTTCAGCAGATCCACCTTATCCAGACGCTCCCAGGTAAGATCCAGATCGTCTCTGCCAAAATGCCCGTAAGCCGCCGTCTGCTTATAGATCGGCTTTCTCAAATCCAGCATCTTAATAATCCCGGCCGGACGCAGATCAAAATTCTCACGGATGATCTCAATCAGTTTACTCTCGGAAACCTTGCCGGTGCCGAACGTATCCACCATGACGGAAGTCGGCCTCGCCACACCGATCGCATAAGAAAGCTGGATCTCACACTGATCCGCCAGCCCCGCAGCCACAATGTTCTTAGCCACATACCGGGCCGCATAGGCCGCCGACCGGTCTACCTTCGTACAGTCTTTTCCGGAAAAAGCGCCGCCGCCATGACGGGCGTATCCGCCGTATGTATCCACGATGATCTTCCGCCCGGTCAAACCGCTGTCCCCGTGAGGACCTCCCACAACAAAACGTCCCGTCGGATTCACAAAAAACTTGGTATTCTCATCCACCATTTCCGGAGGCAGAACCGGGTCAAAGACATACTTCCGAATGTCGGCGTGAATCTGCTCCTGAGTCACTTCCGAATCATGCTGGGTGGAGATCACCACCGCATCCAGACGAGCGGCCTTCCCGTTCTCATCGTACTCCACACTGACCTGAGACTTCCCGTCCGGCCTCAGATAGGGAAGCGTTCCCTCTTTGCGGACCTTTGTCAACTGCAGTACCAGTTTGTGCGCCAGCCAAATCGGATAAGGCATATACTCCGGCGTTTCGTTGCTGGCATAGCCGAACATCATCCCCTGATCTCCTGCGCCGATCGCCTCGATCGCGTCGTCCTCCATGGTATTCTCCTTGGCTTCCAGCGCCTTATTTACACCCATGGCAATATCGTCGGACTGTTCATCCAAAGCCACCATAACACCGCAGGTGTCCGCGTCAAACCCATACTCGCCCTTCGTGTAACCGATCTCCCGGATCGTATCCCGGACGATCTTCTGAATATCCACATAAGCCTTGGTCGTAACCTCGCCCATAACCATAACAATACCGGTCGTCGCGCACGTCTCACAGGCCACGCGGCTCATCGGATCCTGCTCCATCAGCGCGTCCAGAATCGCGTCGGAAATCTGGTCGCACATCTTATCCGGATGCCCTTCGGTTACTGATTCGGATGTAAATAATCTTCTCTCCATACTCTTCTTCCTTTCTTTGTTTTGGCATTAAAAAAATCCGCCATAAGCGGACTCGATATTCCTATCAAATCCTCTTATTGTTCGATTACTCGCTCAGGTTAGCACCTTCCATTGCTGGGGTTGCCGGGCTTCATAGATCCTTCCATCTCCACCACTCTGAATAAGAAAATTCGGATTTTATTTAATTGGTTGGTTTGTATCTTAAAATTACAATAGCTCTTTCCGTTCCATTTGTCAAGTGCTTTTTTATTTTTACCAAAAACGTACAATCTGACAGACGCCGGCCGCCGCGATCAGGACGGCCGGCGTCCGAAACATGTCACATCCCGGACGCGGCGCGGACCTTCCTCTCCATAAATTCATGAATCGCGTTCAGTCCGCCAAGCAGCGTCTGCTTATCGCAGGCATATCCCAGCCGAAAACACCCGGGTTCCTCAAAACAGTCTCCCGGCGTCACAAAAGCTCCGGTCTCCCGGTACATTTCCTCACAAAACGAATAAGACGGAATATCCAGATCATAATGCAGCAAAGCCGTAGTCCCCGCCTGAGGTTTTACATAATGGATACCGGGTTCCCGCTGCACCCACTGATCCAACAACGCCAGATTCTCCCGTATAATCCCGCGATTCCGCGCCAGCAGCCGGTCGCGGTACTTCAGGGCAAGCGCCGCCGTCATTTCATCCAGCATTCCGCAGCTGATCAGATTATAATCTCTGTGGGACAGAAAACTTCGAACCGCCTCTTTATCCCGGCAGGCGATCCATCCTAAACGGAGCCCGGCCAGCGAAAAAACCTTCGACATACTGCTGACGGATATCCCTCTCTCATACAGATCCGCCGCCGATTCGCACCATTCATCCGTCTGCGTCAAATGACGATACACCTCGTCGCAAAGCACCCAGGCTCCCACACGATCCGCAATCTCAAGAATCCGCTTCAACATATCCGTCTCCATCAGGGCCCCGGTCGGATTGTTGGGATTGTTAATACAGATCATCTTCGTATCCGGCGTCACCAGACGCCTCAATTCGTCCAAATCCGGCAGATAACCGTTTTCTCTCTTAAGAAGCAGCACGTCCGTCTCTGCCCCGAGAGAATCCGGAATGGAATAAAGCTGCTGATAGGTAGGCATAACGCTCACCACGCGATCCCCGGGCGCCAGAAGGGACAAAAAGACATGATGATTCGCCCCGGCCGCGCCATGAGTCGGAACCACATGTTCCGGCCGTATCGTCCGATACAGCCCGCAGATTCCCTCCTTAAAAGCCGGCGCCCCGGTAATATCGCCGTAAGTCAATCTTCGGGAAGCCAACTCTTTAAAAAAAAGCTCCCGATCCGCTCCGGTCAGCTCGAAAATCTGATCCAGAGAAATCGAATCCGCACACGTCTCCGCAATATTGTACTTCGCCCCCGTCTCCCATTCGTTCATCCATTCCTCTACCGCAAAAGGTCTGATATCCATTGTCGTTTTTTCCTCCCGAAAAAATTAAAGCACCCAACGCTTTTCCCTGCTAACGTATCTGCAATACGCCATACCTGCGGAAATGCCCCGAATGCCTCTCGGTCCCCACCGGACGGCGGGGATACTCCTCTTAAATTATTCGTTCTTCCGTCCGGGCAGTCTTTATCTGCACCCGAAAACCTCACATCGCGCGCAGTTTAAAACGCTTCATCTCCCGCTCGTCCTCCGCCTGTTCGATCACAGCCCCCAGCGTCCGGAGCTTCTCATCGAAATCCTCATAACCTCTCTGAATATACTTGATCTCATCCACTACCGTATAACCGTCCGCCGCCAGGCCGGCCAGCACCAATGCCGCGCCCGCTCTCAGATCCGGCGCCGTCAGGCTGGTACCCATAAAATGATCGATTCCGTCGATAACGGCCACGTTGCCTTCCACTTTGATCTTGGCTCCCATACGTGCCAACTCGTCCACATATTTAAATCGATTCTCGAAAATGCTCTCCGTCACCATACTGGTTCCGCTCGCCAGCGCCAACGCCACGGAGATCTGCGGCTGCATATCCGTCGGAAAGCCGGGATACGGCAATGTCTTTACATGCGTGCTACCCAGCTTGGGCTTCCCGACCACACGCACGGCATCGTCAAATTCCACGACTTCGCAGCCCATCTCCAACAGCTTCGCGGAAATCGCTTCCAAATGCTTCGGAATCGTATTGCGTACCGTAATATCTCCCCTCGTCACCGCGGCCGCCAACATAAACGTACCTGCTTCTATCTGGTCGGGAATGATGGAATACTCCGTCCCGTGGAGCCTCTCCACGCCCCGGATTCGAATCACGTCGGTCCCGGCGCCCTTGATATTCGCGCCCATGCTGTTAAGCATGTTCGCCACGTCAACAATATGAGGCTCCTTCGCCGCGTTCTCCAGGATCGTATTCCCCTCCGCCAGCACGGCTGCCAGCATAATGTTGATCGTAGCCCCCACCGAAACCACGTCCAGGTAAACATGGCCGCCCTTCAGATTCTCCGCCTCAGCCACTACCATTCCGTACTCCACTTCGGCCCTGGCTCCCAGCCCCCGGAAACCCTTCAGATGCTGATCGATCGGGCGGCACCCGATATCACAACCGCCGGGAAGCGCCACTTCCGCCCTTCGATACTTGCCGAGCAGCGCCCCAAGCAGATAATAGGACGCACGAATCCGCCGCACGAACTCGCCGTCCACATGAATACTGTCAATACTGTTCCCTCTGATGCGCACAACATGGCGGCCTTTTCGTTCCACCTTAGCGCCAATATCTTCCATTGCCTCCAAAAGTACATTGATATCCCGGACATCCGGCAAATTATCTATTGTGACCTCTTCGTCCGTCAAAATCGCAGCGGCCAGAATACCCAATGCCGCGTTTTTTGCTCCGCCGATCGTGACTTCTCCCACGAGAGGATTTCCACCTTTAATTATATATTGCATGGTCCACACCCCAGCTATATCAAAATTGTACCATCCCTCGATTCTACGGAATATATTCACGGAAGAAGCGAAGGTTCTATGTAGTACAGTTGAAATCTTATTGTAATAATCTGTTCATAAAAAATCGAAACTCTATCGACATTATATCACACCTTCCGGATTTGTAAAGCCTTTCCGGTGTCTGTATCTCACAAACAAACACAGGAAAGGCCCTCTGTCAATCCATAATTGTTACAAAAATATTACCATGGGTATCATAATAAGACAGTGCGTCATCCCGAGCCATTTTATAAATCTGGCCGGTCAACGGATTAAATATATGGAAATTATACGTGTCATATCCCATGATCAGCTCCGCTTTCGTTCCTTCCGTCAATGCCAGCACCGGATGCCCGCCGTTGATATAATACAAAATCCAGGAAGCACGGACACCTTCCAGATTTACGACCCGGCCGGGAAACGCGGTTTCCAGAATTTCCATGGGCGACCGCCCGGCAGCCAGTTCCGCCGCGGCATCCACCTCGCTTCCTTCTCCTCTCAGCCAAAATGTCAGACAGGCCCTTAAGCGATCCGTTTCACCGGCCGCCGCTTCACCGGGACCTAAATCCAGCGTTTTTTTGGGAGACAGATTCAGACGCTTCCAGATCGTATTTTGTCTTGCGTCCACAACGGTCCCCATACGGTCGTACACGGAAGCGACCGCATCCGCCGCCGAATAGGAAATGCCGTTCAGACGCCCCGCCGCGTAAGCAAAATATCTTTCGTCCGATGTTCTTCCCGAAGACAGATTCAATGTTTTTTCTTCTTCCGCGATCATCTGCTTGGGCGCCGTTATGCTCAGTGACCGCCCTACCTTCTCTGACGGCGCAAAATTCAGTCGGTAGACCCGTTGTCTGACCTCCTCGGTCCGAAAAGAAAGCGGCGTTTCTTTTTCTTCCGTTTTTTCGCTGTTTTGTATCAAAGAATCCGAGGCGATCTCCGTATATCTCCCGTCCGCCTCCTTCACGGCCCGCCGAATCAAAATCCGGTCGTTCTCCACCGTAATCCCGGCAATATAAACGCCTTCCTGCTCGTAACGCGCCTGTACGTTCTGAGCTTCGTCCACGATCACCAACGCGTACATCGGACATTCCTCCGCCAGAACCTGTGAGGCGGCGGCGTCGCCTTCCCTGGCAATCCCATAAATAAAATCTTCCCCGATAAAATCCAATACCCGGACGTATTCTCCTTCCGCCGCCTCTATGCGATTTGTCTTTCCTTCCTCCAAATACATCACACAGACGGTACGGCTCCCGTAAACGTTATCCTCCTCCTGCCAGGCAATCCGGCTTTTATCCGCGCTGACGGCAAAAGACCCTTTTTTCAAATTATTCGTAATCAGCACCGGCTCGATCCCGTTAAAATCAATCGCGTAAATGCCGTTATCATATACAAGATACAAAAGCTCGTTGGCCCCGATAAAAGACAGCATCGAAACCTCGGCGTCCAGAAGTTGAAACGGCTTGTCCGACTCCATATAAAAAATCTCCGTCTGAAGATTCTGTTCCCGATTGTAACGGTAAAACGCCAGACCGCATTGACCCTCTCTCGGCCCGCGGTTCATATAGCCGTAAACCAGAAAATCAATATCTCCGTTTTCACTGATATTGGCGATCTTAAAATCGTGCTCTCCATACTCCGTCCTTATTCCGTCATCATTACCCTGCTTAAAAGAGAACACCCGCACCGCGCTGTTATCACTGTTATTGTACTCCCAAAGTTCTCCGTCCACCACGAAAGCGGCATAGTTTTTATTCGTCTGATACGTCAAAGGAAGATCCCTTCCGCCCACAATCCCCAGTTCTATGATACCTCCGGACAAAATGTCTTCCGACATCTCAAAATCCTGATTCATATCCCGCTCATACACGAGCAGATAGATCTGACCGTTTACTTTTCTTAACAGGAAAAACTCTTCCACCTGGTAAGAATCCGCCCCGTCATTCCCCGTCACTTTATAAGAAAAAGTCACCGACGCCGTCGTTTCGTCCGCTTCGTGAATCTTTACCTGCACATTTCCGGATCGAACCGGCGCCAGCTTCCCCCAGGTAATCTGATCAAAGGAAGATTTGATCGTCACGTGCCCCAGAGTCCCGTTATCGGCCGAACCGTCGCTTTCCAGATATGCCTGAAGTCCCTCGGCGGCTTCTTTGTCCAACGTCCGATCACTGAAATTCTTTGCAAACGCTACCATCTCAGCCAGAGGCAAATCCTCATAATAGCGAATTCTCGTATAATATCGGACCTGTTCGTAGCGGTCCGTCTTCAGTGTGAGACAGAACAAATATTCCCTGTCCTTCTCCAGCAAATCCTCCAATTCGCAAAAAATCCGAATCTCCGTACCTTCCTGCGTAAAAAGCAGATCCTCTTCCCGTTCTATTAACCGTTCTCCGTCCAAACTCCTTACTTCGAATCCTATCTGCTCCACCGGAGTCCCGTAAGTCTCGATCGTTAAAGGCAATCTCCGATCCGCCGAAAGAGGCGTCAGCATATCTCTCAGATAATTTGTATCCATTGCACGGGTATACCCCCGCAGCAGGTTGATTCTCTGGCCTTCAAAGTCAAACGAAACCACCGGAAGCGTCGCCGAATCCATCACCGCGTACACCGCTTCCGTCGGCCCTGCCTCCCGGTTCATAAACCAAAACATGCTGATCGCCGCCAAAAAAATCCCCGCCAGAATCAAGACTTTTTTCATCATTTTTTTCATAATATCCATCCATCGTATCGTAAATTTGCCATCCTTGATTACTTCTTTCATTGTAAAGCCGACTCAAAAAAACCACAACGAAAACTTTTGTAAACAATTAAATTTCTGCTGCCCGAAAAAAAGAAAAGAGCCCGTCTGCGAACCCTCTCATACAAACAAAGCTCTTTTCCCATATCCGGCATTTTTTACGGTTCTTATCGTTTGCCCAGAGCCCGGCGGGCCAGAATTTCCTGATATAAAAGAGTCTCCGCCACATCTTTCGCAAAATCCTCCTGATTGATCGCTTCCGGAACCGAATCCTGCCGCATCCGATCAAAAATGCGGTCCCGCGCCAGGCCCAGGCGCACCCGATCCGGACATTCATCGTAAATCATGCTTCCCGGCCCGTCCAGATGATCGCATTCCTCTTCCACATAATCCCGTATACGACGAATACAGGGCGGACAAAGCGTCCGAAAATATACCTGATCCTGCTCCATTTCTCTGTCAGGTCCGTCTTCCGGCAGATCTCCCGGTTCCCATCCCGGCACCGGAACCTTCCCGGGCATCCCCTCCTCACATTCATCCGCAGCCGCACAGCCATTCGATCCGGCCGGAACTTCCTCCGACCCGGAAACCTCATCCCCGTGCCACTCCGAAACAGGCTCTTCCTCCGGCCTCCATTCTTCCTCCGAAACAAGTTCTTCTTCCGGAACGATCTGCCCGTCTTCCCATTTTCCCATGTTCCAGGCCGGCAGCCGGCAACTGGCACATGCCTTTTTCTCCTTTTTTAAATAACGGCTATATAAATACGACAATATTCTCTCTCCTTTTGCACAATCTATATTCTAATTTATGCAAAAGGATTCCGGTCAGTGCCGGATAGCGGTCAATTTCAATATTCATCCAAAATCAGGGGACTTCCCAGATATACGAATGTTTTGTTCTGTTCTTCATCATAAGAAAACGCAAGGTTAATGTTCACTTTTTTCCCGTTTATAACGGTATGCTCCTGCCAGTTTTCCGTATATGCATAAACCGTATACAACTCCTCGCTTTTGTAAGCCTCCTGCTCCCTCGCTCCCATGGCGCCTAAAAGCTGGTCCGAGACAATATTCCGGGCCTCCCGGTTCAAATCACCCTCATAAACACCTGTCAACGTCAAAGTCACCGAAGTGTCCATACCATATTCATCCGCCAGTTCTTCCAGCTTTTCCTTATAGTATAATCCGCTCGCCGGCGACTGAAAAAAATCAAGACCCACATATAAATAATTAGAACGCACCTCTTCCCGTTCTGGGTTGACCGTCACAATGCGTATACTTACCTTCGCCTCCGGCATTTCCTTGAAAAGCTCAACGATCCTTGTTCCGTCCGTTTCCACACGCTGAAATTGATATCCGGTCTTCAGATCCAACCGTTCGGCGACCTCTCTTAACAGGGCCTCCTCACGTGCGTCCCCATACGCCTCGCCGCTTAAGTAACCGGCCAGACGAAGTCCGCATTCGGCCTCCTGGAAATCCGAACGGGTAAACGCCTCCATAACCCGGACCTCTCCCGTCGCCTGCGGCTCCGCAATATACTTTACCGCGGCCGCCAGCCACAAAATCACAACCGCATAACCCATCCATTTTTTCATGGCAAAACCTCCCATCTCATTCTTACCCGGAGTATTGCCTGAAAAAACCGGAATGATACTTTATTTTTGCCGAATGGCAATACGGGATACCCGGAGGGTGTACTTTATTTTTGCCGAATGGCATGCGGGATACCCGGAGGTGATTATCTGCAAACGCCGATCGCCGCCGTCAGAAAATAGACCCGCTTCACTCCGTTCCTTTTCAGGGCCGCCGTACATGCCTCTATCGTACTCCCCGTCGTGTAAATATCATCCACCAAAATAACCGCCTCCGGCAGCTTCCCTTTCCACGCATCCGCCAGCGCAAGCGTCCCCTCCAGATTCGCCAGCCGCGCCTCATAATCCAGATCCTTCTGCGCCCTGGTGTTTCTCGTGCGAAGCAGCATGTCCGCCACGGGAATCCCCGTCCCGCGCCCGATCGCTTCCGCCAGGATCTTCGCCTGATTAAATCCCCGCTCTCTCTCCTTCCTTCCGTGAAGCGGTACCGGCACCAGGACGTCCGCTCTCATCCGTCGGACGGACTGCCGATAGGTATCCGCCAATTCCGTCCCCAGCCACTCCCCGTATCTTCTGCAATTCCTGTATTTAAAACGCGCCAGCATCGCCGCCGTCTCCCCCGTATAAGAAAGAAGCGCAAAACCATATTCAAATCCATGCCGGTTCTTCCGGCAGTCTTCACAATATTCTTCCGTATCCCTGCTCAGTTCCTTCCCGCACTTCCGGCAAAAAGGCTCCCGGATTCTCGGTATATCAAGCCGGCAGCCCGCGCACAGGATCTTCTCGTCCTCCCGCAACAGCCGGTTACAGAAAAAACAACGCTCGGGATACAACCACCTCAGTAAAATCTGTATTGGCTTCATACGTATCCTCTTGTATTTTTATTTACATAATTTTACCATGGTTTGTTTTTTATGTCAATTATTTTTAAATTTCTTCTACCGAACAAAACTCCTGGATCCGATCCGCCAGGCCGGACAGTCTGCGCTGCTCCGTCGCATTGTCGATCATTGCCTGAAAAACCTCCGGCAGACCTACCAGGCAGATGCATGAGCGCGCCCTGGTAATCGCGGTGTACAAAAGATTACGGGTCATCAGCATCGGCGGCCCGGACAACATCGGGATAACCGCCGCCGGGTACTCGCTCCCCTGCGATTTGTGAATCGTGATGGCATAAGCCAGCTCCAGCTCGTCCGCCTCCTTAAACGAATAAACCGCCCGGCGGTTCTCGTCGAATTCTACCGTCACTTCTTCGGAAAACAGGTTTACCTCCTGAATCACACCCGTATCTCCGTTAAACACGCCTTTTCCTTTTTCCTCCGCGATTCCGTACTGCGAACGGATCTCCCACTCCATCTGATAATTGTTCCGAGTCTGCATCACCTTATCGCCTTCCCGGAAAATGCAGCGTCCGAAATCCTTCTCCGCTTTTTCCGCCGAAGGCGGATTTAAAAATTCCTGAAAAATCGCATTCAATCGCTCGACCCCCAACGGGCCCTTGCGCATCGGCGTCATAACCTGAACGTCATAAGGCGTCGTATCGACATATGCCGGCAGTTTTTCTCGCACCAGCGTAATCGCTGCACGGATAACCGCATTGGCATCCTCGCGCCGAATAAAAAGAAAATCCCGGCTTTTCACCGACAAATCAACTTTTTCCCCTTCGTTGATGCGATGGGCGTTTACCACAATGTCGCTGGTATCCTCCTGCCGGAAAATTTTCGTCAGTTTTACGACATGAAAACATTTCGACGCCAGAATGTCTTTTAATACGTTACCCGGACCTACCGACGGCAACTGATCCACGTCTCCCACCAAAATCAGACGGCACCCTACCGGCGTCGCTTTCAGAAGAGCCTGCATCAGATAAATGTCCACCATGGACATTTCGTCAATGATGATCACGTCGGCATCCAACGGGTTCTGTTCATCCCTCATGAACATGGCCTTTTCATCGTTTTCCTCCTGCATCCCCGACAGTTCCAGCAATCGGTGAATCGTACACGCCTCCCGCCCCGTAGCTTCCGTCATCCGTTTCGCAGCCCGGCCGGTGGGCGCCGCCAGACGGATCTCCGCCTCCTCCGCCTCAAAAAAATCAAGGATCGAAGTGATCGTCGTCGTCTTTCCGGTCCCGGGGCCGCCGGTCATGATAAACAAACCGTTTTTCACCGCCTGAAATACCGCTTCCCTCTGTTTTTGCTCCAAACGAATCTTACGTTCTTTTTCGATCCGGGCCAGACGGTTTCCGATCTCCGTATCGGAAATATCGTAAGTCACGTCCAGATCCGTCAGCATCCGGGCCGTGTTGAGTTCCATATAATAATAGGTAGCCGCGTAAACAAGACTGCTCTCGCCCTTCTTCTTTACCACCAGCTTTTTATCGATTATCATATCCGTAACATGTTTCCCGACGGCATCCTCCGACACGCCCAGCATGCGCGAAGCGCCGGCTATCAGATCTTCCAGAAGCAGACATGTATGCCCCGCCGCCAGTCCCCGCTGCAACGTATACAGCATCCCGGACCGAATCCGAAAATCCGAATCCGTATGGATCCCCACCTTCATGGCAATCTCATCCGCCGTCTTAAAACCGACGCCGGACAGATCGTCCGCCAGTCTGTAGGGGTTCTCCCGAATGATCCGATACATATCGTTTCCGTATTTCTCAAAAATCTTCGCCGACAGTTTCAGGGATATTCCATACTGCTGCAAAAACATCATGGCATCCCGCTGATCCTTTTTTTTCGCGGACTGCGCCCCGATATCCAAAGCCATCCGTTCGCTGATTCCCTTTACCTCCGCCAGCCGCTCCGGCTCGTCTTCCAGTATCCGCATGGTATCTTTGCCGAATTTTTTCACGATCCGAAGCGCCAGCGCCTCCCCGACCCCTTTGATCGCGCCGGATGACAAATAGCGCAGAACAGACTCTTTATCCTCCGGCCTCTTTCTCTCATAACACTCCACGGCAAGCTGGATTCCATACAAGGGATGTTCCACCAATTTTCCGGAAACTTCCAGATATTCCCCGATTCCCACATCCGGCATGCTGCCGGTCAGCGTCTGTTCTTCTCCGTCCGAGGAAAGCTCCAGCACCGTATAACCGTTTTCTTCATTCCGATATATAATTTTTTCTATGTAACCTTCAAATGTATCCATATATCCCCTGCCATAAAAAACCGTCAATACCTCCGAAACTCAAAATGCTCCCACAGGTTCCGGCCTGCCGCCGTAGCTGTGAGAGCATCCTCCGCCGGATCATTCCCCGCGGTATCCGTTCTGAAATTCAATAAATTTACCGGTGCCGACCGCCACCGCCGTCATCGGGTCCTCCGCGATCATGGTATTGATACCGGTCTTCTCTTCGATCAGCATGTCCAGCCCGTTCAAAAGGCTGCCGCCGCCGGTCATGACGATTCCCCGGTCGAATACGTCGGCCGCCAGTTCCGGAGGCGTGCGCTCCAACACATTGTGAACCGCGTCAATAATCGACATGGCAGGTTCCTTCAACGCTTCCAGCGTCTCGTCCGAAGTAATGGTAATCGTCTTCGGAAGGCCGGTCACAAGATTTCGCCCGCGCACGTCCATCGTCACAAGCTCCGGCCGCTTATACGCGCAGCCGATCTGAATCTTGATCTCCTCCGCGGTTCTCTCGCCGATCAGCATATTATGTTTCTTGCGCATATAGCGCACGATCGCCTCGTCAAAATCGTCCCCGGCCACTTTCACGGACGCGCTGACTACCGTACCGCCCAGTGAAATCACCGCGATATCCGACGTGCCGCCTCCGATATCCACGATCATATTGCCGCAGGCCTTGTAAATGTCAATGCCGGCGCCGATCGCCGCCGCCACCGGTTCCTCTATGATCGCCACTTCTCTGGCGCCCGCCTGATACGTGGCGTCTTCCACCGCCTTCTTCTCCACTTCCGTAGCCCCGCTCGGGATACAGACGGAAATCCTGGGCTTTCTTAGCGATCGGCCGCCTACCGCTTTCTGAATAAAATACTTTAACATCTTTTCGGTCACATGATAATCCGAGATCACGCCCTGGCGCAGCGGCCTCACCGCCACAATGTTCCCGGGTGTACGGCCGATCATCAGGCGCGCTTCCTCTCCGATCGCTTTAATCTGATTGGTGTCTCGGTCAAAGGCTACAACAGAGGGCTCTTTCAATACAACTCCCTTACCTTTAATATATACAAGGATACTGGCAGTTCCCAAATCAATTCCGATGTCGTTCGACAATACCATTTTTTCCATTCCTCCTTACGTGGTCTAAACTATTATAAACAATAATTCCTGATTTTTCTAGGGTTTTTCGCTTTTTTATCACTTTAGATACAATACCCGTTCACACTATAAATATTTCTCAGCTTTTTTATTTCTTTATCACATTTTCAACACAAATACCGGGTATTCTATACCTAACCATCAAGAATGGTTAAAGCCTTTTCATACTCATACACGGCGGCTTTGCCGCTGTGTATCCCCCTCTTTTTATTTTGAATTTACACCGTCTGTGTCCGGACCCGTGTCCGGCATTCTTTATTTTATTCTTTTCCAATTTTAAAAAATCCATACCGGATCCTGGAAAATTCAGCCGCGTTTCTTCTTTCCCAAACGCTCCGGCAAATGCTCCCTGATCTCTTTCATCGCCCCCTCAAATCGTTCCGACCGAATGCCCCTATGACGCGAAAGCAGATTATCCCGTAATTTCTTCCTGCTGGTATTTAAAATATGTAACTGCTGCTGATAATCCGCGACGCATTCCTTCAAATGAGCGTGGAGCTCTTCTTTTATCTGCTCCTGCACTTTGTTTAACTCGTCCCTCAATCTCACAATCGCCTCCAGCATGCTTCTCAATTCCAGAGCCGCCTTTAAGGACATTACAAAATCCGTCGCAAACATGACGAAAAACATCACATCCAAAAGAATGACGACCGCGTCCGGCGTCCCCAATACCAAAGCCTCCATCGGTCTGTGAAGCCAGTTCACGAGCACAAGTGTAAAAACTCCCCATAAAAGCGAAGCCGGCAGGCAGATTACTCCTTTCACATTCGTCTTAAAATTGGAATAATCCCAGTATTTTACTTTAAAAACCGCTTCCATCGTAATCCCCACAATAAATTCCAGCGCCGTTGCCCCGGCCATTCCCGCCAGAAAACAGAGCGCCGGCCGATCTTTGACCGGCAAAGCAAGAAACAACATCAAAAGGGCGCCGCTTCCGTAAAGAGGAATCTGAGGTCCCCATAAAAACCCCCGGTTCTCAAAACATTTGTTTGTAGCGGATACGAACGCGGTTTCGTAAATCCACCCGATAAAATTATATAAAAAGAAAAACATCAGCCACTGCCAGGGCTGATAAGCCGCCAGCATTTCACGGATCGGTATCATTCTCATATCTCCTTTGTTCCTACCGTTGCTTGACAAGAGCATCTTAATTCTAAATGATTTTCTCCCGTAACTCAAGCAATACAAGCAGAAAAAGGGGGTCCCGGCAAAATTGCGCGAGAATCCCCTTCTTTCGCTATCTATTTTTCTTCCCTAATCCTGCTGATGTAAATATTTCTCTTTTGTCGCAAGCCCGCCGCGAATATGTCTCTCTGATTTGTTGACATCCAACACCACCCGGGCTCTTGCCGCCAACGTAGGGTTTAACTGGACAAGGCGATCCGTTACATCTTTATGTACCGTACTCTTGCTGATTCCAAATTGCTTCGCCGTCTGCCGCACGGTGGCATTGTTATCAATAATATAATTGGCAATCTCCACTGCCCTCGCTTCGATATAATCTTTCAAGAGAGGTCCCCTCTGAATATCTTTTTACAATCTATGAAGGTGACCCCGGGAACATGACTGGTTCCAGCGAAAACAACCGCTTACCTGTTCTTAGTCGAAATGAAACGATTCCGACCCGCATCCATATCCAAATAAAGGATTTCCGCTATGGGTTAATAAATTAACCTGCTGTGCTTTAGTATCCTTAAGACTTGATTTTATCACGATCCTGCTTTAAAATAATCTTCATGAATATTTGGAAATTTCGACCCTAAGGAGGCAACTGTTATGCGAAAACGAATTTTGGTAGTGGACGACGATGCAATGAATCTGAAGAGAACTCAGATGATTCTGGAGAAATATTATAATGTACTTCTTGCGGAATCCGGAAGAGAAGCCCTTAAGAAGATCAATTATGAGAAGATCGACTTGATTCTTCTTGATATAGCAATGCCGATTATGGACGGACTGGAAACTTTTAAGCTCATGAAAGAAGACGATGTGGATACCCCCGTCATTTTCCTGACCGCTTCCGGATATGAGGACGATGTGCGGACTGCCATCAATCTGGGAGCCGCCAATTATTTGAAAAAACCGTTCTTCCCTCAAGAACTGCTTAAACGGGTCGCATCGGCTCTGGGATTGGAGGAACAGGAGGAACAATGAGAACAAAAGGACAGACCAGTATCCATCTGCTCCTGGCTGGTATCGTCACAATGTTTGGCATAATGTTAATCCTGATCGCAATCGCCCTGTCATGGGAACTATGGATGGTCCCGGTGATTTTGATCGGCAATACCCTTGTATGGTGCCTTCATATTGGAAGAATTGGCTCGGAGACATTCTATGAAAATCTATGTTCCGGCTTGTTGATGGTCGGATTCTTCTTCTTCGGAGTACACGAAGCTACGCTTTTTGACATTCCCGCCGTAGCTTGCATGATCATCCTTATTTTTTCTATGTATGATAAAAAGCGGCTGTTGTATATGACGGCCGCCTTGTATGTGCTGGAATTGATGTATCACGGTTTCATCTTACATACCATCTCCCGCGACACAGGCGCGCAGAATATCATACGCCTGGTATTCGGCTTCACGGTATTCGTAGGCGCAATGACGATCGCAATATACCGGATCCGGAGAAGGCGGGAAGCACGGGAAAAATTCGACAACACGGTTGCGAAACTGGAAACCGCCGGACAACAAAACGCCGAATTTTTGTCCAACGTATCTCACGAACTCAGGACTCCGATCAACATGGTGCTCGGCATCAGCGAGGTCATATTAGAAAAAGACATTTCCCCGGAAATCCGGAAGGATATGCAATCCATACAACTGGCAGGCAAACGTCTGTCCAATCAGATCAACAATATGCTCGACTACACGGAAATCGTGGAAGGAACTTTGACCCCCGCAAAAGAACCCTACGGAATTACCTCGGTGCTCAATGATATCATCACCATGACCGCCATGCAGAGCAGTAAGCATCAATTGGAGATGGTCTTTGATCTCGATCCGAAAACGCCGTCAATCCTGATCGGAGATGCGGAGAAGATCTCCCATATCCTTAAGATCCTTCTGGAAAATTCAATTAAATTTACGGAAGAAGGCGGCATCAACGTCTGCATCGAATATCGCCCGGAAAGCTACGGAATCAATCTGATCATAGATATTCTTGACACGGGAATCGGCATGACGGATTCGCAGCTGGTCCAGATATGCGACGATTTTTATCAGGCAGATTCCGGAAGCAGCCGACTGGCCGGGGGACTCGGACTCGGACTTCCCATCGCCCGCGGCCTGCTCCACGCTATGGGTGGATTTATGCACTTTCACAGCAACGACCAGGAAGGTTTGCAGGTCCAGATCACCATTCCGCAGGGAGTCGCCGATTACACTCCCTCCATGGTACTTTCCCATCCGGAAAGCCTCTGTATCGCATGCTACTTCCGACCGGAGAAATATACCAGCGACGAAGTCCGAAGTTATTATGACAAAATGATCCTTCATATGGTAAAAGGACTTAACGTCGAAGGATATCAGGCCCATAATTTTGAAGGACTGTCAAAGCTCCTGCACGATCATGCCATAACCCATGTATTCATTACACAAGCCGAATACGAAGAGGATATGTCTTACTATGAAAATCTGGCCCGTACGCTCCCGGTAATCGCGATCGCCGAACGTGGATTTATGCTGAACAAGAACAGCCGGCTTCTCGTGATCCACAAACCGTTTTCCGCGCTTTCCGTGGTGAATCTGTTGAACGGAGGAATGAATGCCAACAGTTTTGAGGAAGCGCAGGCCGCAGGCCGCAAACCTTTTTCCTGCGACGGTGTCCGTGTCCTTGCCGTCGACGACGAAGAAATGAATCTTGTGGTAGCCAAAGGCGTTTTAGGCAGTTATGGTATACAGGTAGATACCTGCCTCAGCGGAAAAGAAGCCGTGGAGCGATGCGCCAACAATACGTATGACATCGTTTTCCTCGATCATATGATGCCGGGCTTTGACGGCGTAGAAACCCTGAAACAGATCCGTGAAATCAAAAACGGAGCTTATCAGGAACGGCCGATCATCGCTCTGACCGCCAATACCATCAGCGGCGCAAGAGAGATGTTCCGAAACGAAGGATTCACGGAATTTATACCAAAACCCATTGAACGGGCCGTCCTTGAACGTGTGCTGCGCAAGGTGCTGCCCATGCAGCAGGTCCAATATAACGAAGCTCCCGTAATCCCCGAAGAACTTCCAAAAGAAGCGAATGATTCTTCTTCCGTTCCGACTCAAAGCGTTAAAAAGAATCGTCGGAAAAAAAGAAAAAAGGCCGCTCAGAAAGAGGACATTTCCAAAAATGTCATGCCGGAAAAAAGCGAACCGGAAGATCCCATACCGAACAGAGCGCCCGAAGAAACAGAACCTCAAAAGCGTCCTTCATCGCCTGAAAACCAACCGGAAGAACGCGATCCAGATAAAAAGCATTCGGACGATCCCTCAACAAACGAAAGTTACCAGAATGAAGCTCCCCGGGAAACGCCCTCAAACGATTTCCCGGCAGACGAAGCGGGCGCCAGCGCCCTAATTCCATATCCCATCCTTACTCAGATCGGTATCAACATACGACTGGGACTGGACTACTGCTGCGGTGAGGAAAACTTTTATTTGGAAATGCTGAGGATGTTCCATTCTCAGGCTAAGGAAAAAAAGGCAGAAGTCATTTCCCTGTACGAAGCGGAAAACTGGCCGGACTACGTGGTCAAGGTTCACGCACTAAAAAGCACGTCCATGACCATCGGCGCAGAGAGGCTGGCGGAACAGGCAAAGCTGCTGGAGCATGCCGGAAAATCAGGAGACATCGAATATATCCGGCACGGCCATCCCATATTGCTGCGTCTGTACGATGAAATCTGCGATACGATCGCCGGACTATAATGAAAACAGGAGGAAACATCAGGGTGTTAAATAAATGGTTTGAAATGACCGTTGACCATAAGATCAGTCTTCGAGAACGCATGTTCCGGGTTGTCACAAGAGCCTGCATGATCGTACTGACGATCATACTGCTTATGGGAAGAAATCCCGTAAATCTGGCAATCCTGGCATTCGCCCTTATCTGTCTGGTGACGATCGCAAGGATCAGTATCCGAAAAGAATGTATCCATACGGGAGCTACGGCTATTGCCGTGCTGCTTCTTGCAATTTTCCCCGTAAGTTTTTTTACGGCAGGGGGATTTTACAGCGGGGTACCCGAATGGTTTGTGCTTTGCTTCATTTATATCAGCATCACTTTGGAAGGAAAACGTAAGGTTGTCTTTTTCCTGCTTTGCATGATAGAAACCTCGCTTTGTTACTACTTTTCTTTTTATTTTCCGGAATACGTCGCGCACAATCCGGAAGCGCATTACTTCTTTTGTTCGGCGGTCTCCGTTATCCTGGTAGGTATACTGACCAGCGTTCTGCTTTTGTTTGTGACCAGACTCTATGAAGAAGAAAACGAACTTTCCAGACAGCAGAAAAAGGAAATTGAAGAATTAAACAAGGCGGAGAATAATTTCTTCACCAGCATGAGCCACGAGATCCGTACTCCCATCAATACCATCATCGGACTAAACGAGATTATTCTGCGGGGAGACATCTCGGAGGATGTGGCCGAAAACGCAAGAAGTATCCAAGGAGCCAGCAAAATGCTTCTGACCCTCATCAACGATATCCTGGACCTGTCCAAGATCAAGTCCAAAAAAATGGAGATCGTAAATGTTTCTTATGAAACAGGAGCTCTTTTTTCGGAGATCGTAAACATGATCTGGATCAAGGCACGAGAAAAAGGACTGGACTTCCAGCTTCATGTAGATTCTTCGATCCCCAGCATGCTCTACGGCGACGAGGTACGGATCAAACAGATCCTAATCAATCTATTAAATAATGCAATAAAATACACAAGCAAAGGTTCCGTCACCCTTTCCATCTGGTGTGAACGCCTCACAGTGAACCGGGTACGCGTCTGGTATTCTGTGGAGGATACCGGGCAAGGTGTAAAAAAAGAGAATATCCCTTATATCTTCAATGCTTTTAAGCGGGTGGAAGAAGAAAAGAACCGTCATATTGAAGGTACGGGACTTGGGCTTAGCATCGTCCATCAGTTAGTGGATCTGATGGGCGGAGAGATCAGCGTCAACTCCGTCTATACCAAGGGCTCAACCTTCCTTGTCATGTTAGATCAGGATATCGTAGAAGACAAAGCTCTGGGATCCTTTACTCTGGCTTCCCGTATAAGAACCCACGAGGGTGAACAATATAAACAAAGCTTTGAAGCCCCAAGAGCACACATACTGGTCGTTGATGACAACGAAATGAATCTGATGGTAGTCCGTAAGCTGCTTTCAGCCACGAAAATCCACCTGGACACGGCCTTGAGCGCCGCCGATTGCCTGAGACTGACGCGAATCCAACATTATGATGCGATTTTGATGGATCACCTGATGCCGGAGATGGACGGAATACAATGCCTTCATGCACTGCGCACCCAGGCCGGAGGACTATGCCAGGATGTACCCGTAATCGCACTGACTGCCAACGCGGGAAGCGATAATCAGCTCCTTTACCGAAGAGAAGGTTTCAGCGGCTATCTGGCAAAACCGGTCAGCGGCGCTCTTCTGGAAGCGGCTATCCTGAGCATCCTGCCCAAGGGCCTGGTAAAACTCAGCGAACAGACGCTTCAATCCGAGATCGGCCATGATGTGCTGATTTTTGAACAGGCACAAAGACGCCCTCTCTTGATAACGACAGACAGCATATGCGACCTTCCCGAATCTTTGAAAAAAAAGTTCGGTATTTCCGTCTGTCCTTACTACGTTTGCACGGATCAGGGACGATTCCTGGATAATATAGAGCTACAGGCGGACGAGGTATTATCTCATATTGCCGCGGGCAAAAACGCCTCTTCCCTGCCGCCGAGTATAGAAGAATATGAGACATTCTTTGCGGAAAAACTGACGGAAGCCCAAAGGGTGATCCATATCTCCATGGCAAAACATGTCAGTCAGGGATATTCCAACGCCCTTGAAGCGGCAAGATCCTTTGAAAATGTCACGGTTATAGATTCCGGCCATCTGTCCAGCAGCATGGGACTGCTAGTCCTGTACGCGGCCCACCAGGCGGAACAACATATTGCAAAGGATGAAATCGTCAAAAATCTCCTGAAAATGAAGCGATATATCTCCTCTGCGTTCATTATTGACAGCACCCACATGTTGTGCCAGTCCGGTAAGATCTCCAAACGGATACAGATCCTCTGCGACGCGCTGCTGTTACATCCGATCATCATGCTCTGGAACAGCAAGATGGTTGTGAGCGGCATGGAGATGGGCAGTTTTACACATGTTTCCAAACGTTATATACGAAAAGTATTTGCAAATACCAGAAATATCGACCGGCGTATCCTTTTTATTACATACGCGGGGATAGACGCCAAACGTGTCCAATACATCCGGAATCTGGTACAACAATATTGTCCTTTTGAACATATCTACCTGCAGAAAGCATCCTCCGCTATCGCCAGTAACTGCGGCCCCGGTTCTTTCGGTCTGTTATTTATGAAAAAAAATGCTTCCTCTTCTTTTTGGGATACCCCAAGATCGGAAGCGGATTCATAAACTACCACAGAGACAGTCATAGCGAAAAATCAGCACCCGTAAACGGGTGCTGATTTTTATTCCAAAACGATATTCGTTACCCCAAAATCTGTTCCAGAGTTTCCCACATCTTATCAATATTGATCGGTTTTGCGATATGTCCGTTCATTCCACAGCGAAGCGCTTCCTGCCGATCCTCCTCAAAAGCATTAGCCGTCATCGCCAAAATAGGAATTTGCGCCAGTTTCGGATCCGCCAGTCCCCTTATCTTTTTTGTCGCCTCATAACCGTTCATCACCGGCATCTGAACATCCATAAGTACCAGACAATAATAATCCGGTCCCGCTTCCGTCAATCGATCCACGGCAGCCTGCCCATTATCCGCGACCTCCACGGAAAATCCCGCCTCTTTCAGAAGCGCCGTCGTGATCTCCTGATTCAGCTCGTTATCCTCCGCCAGCAGAATACATCCTGTATGGAGCGGTTTTATCTCCTGCTTCTCCTCGTTCCCTTCCGTCTCCTCCGTGTTCACAATGGCATGCAAACAGGTTCTCAACTCGGACTGAAACAGCGGTTTGCTGCAAAAAGCCGACACGCCGGCATCCCTTGCCTCATCCTCAATATCCGACCAATCATACGCGGTCAAAACGATGATCGGGACATTTTCTCCGGTTTCTTTCCGAATCCTGCGCGCAACTTCCACCCCGTTCATGTCCGGCATGATCCAGTCGATCAGATAAACCGAATAGGCGTCGTTGCGCATAATCGCCTGTCGTGTCCTGAGTATCGCTTCTTTCCCTGACAGCGTCCACTCCGCACGCATCCCAAACTGCTGAAGCATATAAGATACGCTGTCACACGTACTGAAATCATCATCCACTACCAACGCGCGGCAACCTTTCAATTCCGGTATCGTCTGAACCACCTTCTTCTGAGAATGCAGGCGGAACGTAAGCGAAAGAATAAACTCCGTGCCCGCTCCCTGCTCGCTTCTCACCTCAATGGCGCCGTCCATCATGTCTACAATATTTTTGGTAATGGCCATTCCGAGACCGGTTCCCTGAATCCTGCTGATAGTGGAGTTTCTCTCCCGTTCAAACGGCTCGAAAATGTGGGCCACAAACTCTTCGCTCATCCCGATTCCGGTATCTTTAATGACAAACTCATAATTCGCGTACCCGGACGGCGCTCCCGCTTTCTCCGTGATCCGCATGCTGACCATACCGCCGGCTCCCGTATATTTGATGGAATTGCCGAGAAGATTCAAAAGCACCTGATTCAACCGTAATTTATCGCAATAAATCTCTTCATCCAGCACATCCACCGTATCGATATACAAATCCAGTTGCTTGGCGCGTACGTCCGCCTGCACAATACTGCGCAATCCGTGCAGAATATCGGGCAGATTGCATAAAGTTTCCTCCAAATGCATCTTCCCGCTCTCGATACGGCTCATATCAAGTACATCATTGATCAGACTTACCAGATGATTCCCCGATGTCAGAATCTTCTTCAGATATTCCTCCACCTGCTCTCTCCGATCAATATGCGTAATCGCCAGAGTCGTGAAACCGACGATGGCATTCATCGGCGTCCGGATATCGTGAGACATGTTGGAAAGAAATACGCTCTTCGCTTTATTGGCTCTCTTTGCCTGGAAAAGAGCAGTCTCCAGCAGCTCTTTTTTCTTCATCTCATTGCGCGTCTCTTCGTCCACATTGCGGAAACCCAGCACAATTCCCCGGCGCTCATCCCAGGCTCCGGCACGCACGGTCTTTATCTGGTAATATTTTATCTCCCCGTTCATGGAAAAGCGGTAATTGATGTAGCATGTTTTCTTATCGGACAAAGCTTCCTTTAACTGTTCCTGAGAAAACGTTTCTCTCAGCATCTCCCGGTCTTCTTCATAAACATACTGTTCAATATAAGCCTCCATACTTTCCTTAAAGGAACGTTCCCGGTTGAAAACAGCGGCAAAAATACCGTCCGTATTTTCATCAATTCGAAGCGGCATCCCTCTTCCCGTGTCCAGATCAAAAAAGCAGACAAAACGGTAATCGATACTCAGCGCCTGAATAAGCTCCATCTGATGCCGCTCGTTTTCCGTCCGCTCTTTCTGCTCCCGCAATTTCTGAGCCGTACAGTCCAAAAGAAAACGCTGATAAAACAGTTCCCCGTTCTCCTCTATCAGCTTAACGTTCCCCATAATATGTAAAATCTTTCCGTCTTTATGCAACACACGGTATTCTATGCCAACGCTGTCCTCCGCCTTCTTCAGACTGCGAATACATTCCTGAAGCCTTAACCGATCCTCCTCCACAACGGAACTCGCCACAAGATCAAATCCTTCCGCCACCAGCTCTTCCTGAGATTCATAACCGAGAAGCCGAAGCGCCGCCCGGTTGATGCTGATGATCCGCGAACCATCCAGCGTATGACACATAACGCCGCAGTCGATCGTCATAAAAAGGCTCTCCAGCGTATGATTTTTACTAATAATCTCCTGCTCGTACGCGCGCTCCTGGGTTACATCGATCGCCACGCCTACGGTTCCCATCACGCTTCCGTCAAAATCATATAGGGGGGATTTATAGGTAGTGAGCAGCCTGGTCCCTTCGCCGGTCTGAATCGTTTCCTCGGACGCGATCGTCTCCCTCCGGTTCATAACCTCTCGTTCCGATTCGATACAGACAGGATCGTCATGTTCCACATTCCAGATATAAGCGTGACCCTGTCCCTCTACCTGCTGCTTTGTTTTATTAACCGTTCTGCAAAAACTGTCGTTTACTTTCTCATGAATGCCGTTTTTATCTTTATACCAGATAAGATTGGGAACACTGTTGATCGTAGCTTCCAGATAATGGCTGGTCTGCCGGAAATCCCGATTCATCTTGCAGCTTTCCTGCCAACGAAGAAAACGGAACCGAAGTTCTTTCTCCGACATCGGAAGAAGCCAGATATCCTTCACCTCAGACAGATCATCCTCCAGATACGCAAACCCGTCTTTTTCCATCAACAAAATAAGTTCGGCTTCCTTCTTCTTCCCGGAAACCAGAATTCGCAGCGCTTCCTTTTCATCCATCTCTCGCAAATCAGCCAAAATCACATCAGCCCGGGCTGCCAAAGCTTCCTCCGGTTCCGCGCTCTCAATAAATTCATGCGTAAAGCATGCCAAAGGGGGCATTTCTTTCAAAACCTCCCAGGTTCCGCTTCGATGCCCGACGAAATAAGACCGAATCTTACAATGATACATGTGGATTTCCTCCCCGTGTCCTGCAGTCCCGCAAAAACAGCGCGCACTTCTCATTTTATATCATAATTTTAGCAATCACCGCATGGTTTGTCAATCCATTTACCTCTTGCGCGCCGCCTCAGATCGCTTATAATAAGTACAAAGAGGAGGATTTACATGTTACGAGGAATTTTATTCGATATGGATGGGACCCTGATCGATTCAGAGCCGGTACACTGCCGGGCTTATCAAATGACCCTGGCCCCCATGGGGTTCTCTATCCAATATGAAGACTTTGCGTCTCTTTTAGGCGCGACCCGGCCGGTAATCCTGGCAAAAATACACGAAATGTTCGGGATGTTCCCCATCAGCGACGAAGAATTTGAACGCACCGTCCAAATGCGGAAAGACGAAATCAATCAAAACGAAGGATATCCGCTCGTGGCAGGCGTCCGCGAAATGCTGGAACGGATGCAAAAAGCCGGTTACCGTCTGGCCGTAGCATCTTCCTCCCCGCAGCCTTATATCGAAAACGTTATAACAACTTTGTCCCTCGGCGGTTTTTTTGACCTTCTGATCAGCGGAGAGAACGTGGCCAACCCCAAACCGGCCCCGGACATTTTTCAAAAAGCAGCCGAAAAGCTCGGACTTACTCCGTCCGAATGCCTGGTCGTGGAGGATTCACATAACGGAATTTTAGCCGCCAACCGGGCAGGGATGGCCTCCGTCGCCTTCTTGAATCCCCATTCGGCCGGACAGGATGTGAGCACTGCGACCGGTTTCATAAAAGACTTTACCGAATTTACGCCGGCCAGAGCGGAAGCCATATGGAAAAACTATATCTGGTAAATAATCTGACAAAAAATCAGTATCTTGTTGAAAAAACCGTTATTTTATGATAAAATAATCATAAGATTTTAAAAAAAGAGAGGTTTCTGCAACATGTTGACCAAATTGCAGGAAGAACAACTCATTCAACAGGCCGCCGATGCCAGACGGTATGCCAGAGTTCCCATGTCAGGCTTTCGGGTCGGCGCGGCTCTGCTGACCACGGACGGCTCCGTTTTCACCGGATGTAACGTGGAACTGGAGAAGATGTTGTACAGCATCTGCGCCGAACGGTGCGCCGTCACGAAAGCGGTTTCGGAAGGCTATCAGGATTTTCTGGCAATCGCCATAGTCTCTGATCAGAAAGCCCCCGTCTCCCCCTGTGGAACCTGCCGTCAGTTTTTATACGACTTCGGAAGCGACCTGCAAGTAATTTTGAGCAATCCGGACGGAAGCCGGATTTTTCGCATAACCATAAAGGATCTGATGCCGAAGGCTTTTACCGGTCCTGATGAAGGACTTTGCTAAGATCGGCACTTACATTAAGGTGAAATTATGATTACATCCGATAAAGACAAAGATAAAATTGCCGAACTCTATGAAAAATATCGACACCGCCTCTGGTACTGCGCGCGTTGGCTTGTCGGAGAAAGCGAAGCGGAGGACGTCGTGCAGAGCGTAATCCTGGAGATATTGGAACGCCGGACAGACCTGTCTAAATACTCTCTCATAGAGCTCTATACTTACACACTTACCCTGACAAAAAGCCGCTGTGTCGATATTCTGCGAAAACGCGCCCAGAAAAAAATGCAATCCTATGAGCAGCTTATCGAAGCCGGCATTGAACGCAAGTCTGTTAAAACGGATCCGGAACAGGAAGTGATCGCTCAGGACGCCTTACAGCTCCTGGCACAGATGATCGGCGATATGAAACCGGAATACCAGGAACTGGTCCACTATCGTTTCTACGAGAACATGACCAGCCGTCAGATCGCCGCGCAGATCCATTCCTCCGAAAATCTGGTTGATAAGAGAATCAGCCGCATCCGTCATCGAATACGAACACGTCTGAAAGAAGCCGGCTACTCCGTGTAGCCGGTTTTTCCGTTCGCAAACCTTCTGCTTCCGCCGCCAACACATCCCCTAACGGGTATGGAAGACCAGGCCGTTCTTCTTATAACGATAAACGAAGAAGACCGAACGCACCGCCCAGTCGATGAACATGGCGATCCAGGTTCCCATAAGCCCCAGATGAAAATAAAGACTCAACAAATAACTGAAACCGATCCGGAAAATCCACATGGAAAAAATGGATGAACACATGGTGAACGCCACATCGTTGGACGCACGCAGCGCGTTGGGTATTACAAACGCCGTAGGCCAGATCAGAATCGAGCAGATACTGGAAATCTTCAATATCTCCACCGCCATATCGGTCGCTTCCCGCGACAGATGGTAAAACTCGACCAGCGGCCGGCAAAACAAAAAGATGGCTCCGTTTGTAAGAATAAACAACGCATAAGTCAATTTCATCATCTGCCCGGTATGCTTCCTGGCGCCGGCATAATCCGACGCCCCTACGCACTGTCCCACAATCGTCACAAGGCCCAGACCGATAGCCGTCCCCGGCAGCGTACCAAAAGCGGAAATCGTATTGGAAGCCGCATTCGCCGCAATGGAAGCCGTCCCGAAAGACGTAATCAAACCGGCCACCAGAATCTTCCCGATATGAAACATGCTGTTTTCCATCCCGCTCGGAATACCGATCGCCATAATCCGTTTGATCATGGGGAAATCCAGTCCGGCTTTCCAGTAATTTTCCGTATGTAAAAGATACTTCGGCTTTCGGATCAAATACAGCGTAATCAGAGCGCCGACCACGCGGGATATCAACGTCCCCAGCGCAACGCCGGCCGCATCCAGCCCGACTATGTAGATAAAAAACCAGTTAAAACCGATATTCAGTACATTTACAATGAAGCCGGTCCACATAGATACTTTCGCTTCCTTCATCGAACGGAAAAGAGCCGCGCAGGCATTATAAATTCCCATAAAAGGATAGGAAACGGCACAGATAAAAAAATAGGATTCTGCATTCGTCATAACCTCCGCTTCCAGTTCGCCGAAAAGAAGCTTGAGAATCGGAGCGCAAAACAAAAGCGCCGCTGCCATAATAACCGCCGAGAGAAGCGTAACCGCCGAAACCAGTTGCGTTCCGGCTGCGCAGGCCCGCTCTGGTTTTCCCTTTCCCAGAAACTGGGAAGAAACGATCGCGCCGCCGGTCGCCACCGCCGACAGAAGGTTAATCAGAAGCACATTGATCGAATCTACCAGGGATACGCCTGAGACGGCCGCCTCCCCCGCATGAGCAACCATGATAATGTCCGACATTCCCACCGTGACCGAAAGGGTCGTCTCAATAATGAGCGGAATGATCAAACGGGATAAATCTTTTCCTGAAAACATAAAAATCTCCTTTAAATCTCTTTAAGGCACTTATTATAGCCCCTTTTTCGGAAAATGCAAGAGGAAAATTGATTCTCTTTCCGTACTGTGCTATACTTTATAAAGATTTACCCATCACGCAGAACGGAAGAAAGGCTATTTATCACATGAACTATATCGTCCTCGATCTGGAATGGAATCAATGTCCCTACGGAAAGGAAAAAGAAAATCCTGAGATTCCCTTCGAGATACTGGAGATCGGCGCGATCAAACTGAGCGAAGAAAAAAAGATACTCGGAACATTCAAAGAAACGATCTGCCCAGTCGTATACAAACAGTTCCATTTCCGGACCAAGGAGATTCTGGACTATTCCATGGAGGAACTTAAGCAATCCCGCCGATTTCCCGATGTGACCCGGGATTTTTTTGCATGGTGCGGAAACGACTATATTCTCTGTACCTGGGGTCCCAGCGATCTGCCGGAGCTTCAACGAAACCTCGACTTCCATCAATCCGAAAACCCGCTTCCAAAACCGCTTTTTTATTATGACGTACAGAAACTGTTCAGTATCCTGTACGACGACGGAAAACTGCGCCGTTCCCTGGAACACGCCGTGGAAGCTCTGCGAATCGAAAAAACGAATCCCTTTCACCGGGCGTTTGACGACACCTTTTACACGGCTAAAGTCATGATGAAAATGAATTGGGACGCCGTAAAGTCCTACCGCTCCGTAGACTATTACCGCCCGCCGGAAAACCGAAAAGAAGAAATTTACATGATCTTTGCGGACTACGCAAAATTTGTTTCCAAGCTGTACCGCACCAGAGAAGAACTTATGGCGGATCGTACGGTATTGGCTACCCGCTGTTATCTGTGCGGCAAAATGCTCCGGCGAACCGTCCGATGGTTCCCGGTCGGGCAAAAACAATATCTGTGCGTGGCTTCCTGTCCCAGAAACGGCTTTCTGAAAGGGAAAATCCGCATCAAAAAGGCGTCGGACGGCCGCTATTTCGCCATCCGCACCTTAAAACCCGCTTCCGAAGAACAGGTAGCGGAAATTCTGGCCCGAAAAGAAGAGATTCAAAAGAAAAACCGTGAACGCCGCAAGCACAAATCCTAAAGAAACGAGGCTGCCTTGGATAAATATCAACTGCTGAAAAAGTATTTCGGATACGACAAATTTCGAAAAGGACAGGACACGCTGATCGACGGCATCCTGGCAGGCCGGGACGTTTTCGCCATCATGCCGACAGGCGCCGGGAAATCTCTGTGCTACCAGATCCCCGCCCTGATGATGGACGGCATAACCCTGGTTATTTCCCCTCTGATCTCCCTGATGAAAGATCAGGTGGCCAACTTAAATCAGGCCGGGATTCACGCCGCTTATCTGAACAGTTCCCTGACGCCGGCCCAATATCGGAAGGCCCTGGCCTTTGCCGCACAGGGGCGTTACCCGATCATCTATGTCGCGCCGGAACGACTTCTGACAAACGATTTCCTGCATTTCGCCGTCCATGCCGAAATCTCCATGGTAGCGATCGATGAAGCTCATTGTGTTTCCCAGTGGGGACAGGATTTTCGTCCCGACTATCTGAAAATCACTGCCTTTCTCACACATCTGCCGGTAAGACCGGTAATTTCCGCCTTCACGGCTACCGCCACCGCCGCCGTCCGCGAAGACGTAACCGACATTCTTCATCTGAAGAATCCTCTGGTCGTGACTACCGGTTTTGACCGGACAAATCTTTATTTTGGGGTAGAAACGCCGAAGAATCGTTACGAAGCCATCCAGAATTATGTGACGGCCCACCCGGAAGACAGCGGGATTATCTACTGCCTGACCCGAAAACAGGTGGAAGAAGTCTGCGCCGGTCTGGCCGTCAGAGGGCTTCCCGTCACACGCTATCACGCCGGTTTAAGCGATCAGGAACGCAGGCAAAACCAGGATGATTTCATTTACGACCGAAAACCTCTGATCGTGGCAACCAACGCTTTTGGTATGGGCATTGATAAATCCAACGTCCGTTACGTCCTTCACTGCGGAATGCCGAAAAATCTGGAATCCTATTACCAGGAAGCCGGACGGGCCGGGCGGGACGGCCAGCCGGCCGAGTGCATTTTATACTATAGCGGCCAGGATGCGATTACAAATCGCTTTTTTATCACACATAATTCCGATAACGAAGAACTGGACGCCGAGACCCGGGCTTTGATTCAGGCGCGGGAAGAAGAACGGCTGAAAAAAATGACGCTCTATTGCTTTACCAGAGACTGCCTGCGCGCCTATATTCTGACTTACTTCGGAGAACAGGCAAACGAAACCTGCGCGAACTGTTCCAATTGTCTGAACTCTTTTGAAATCGAAGACGTTACATCCGTCGCACGCGCGATCATCGGCTGCGCGGCGGAGACCGGACAAAGATACGGTATGGGCGTCCTTTTAGACGCGGTACACGGAGCCCGGACAGCCAAAATCCGTCAATATCGGATGGACGAAAATACCTGGTACGGAAGCGCACGGCAGACGTCGCTTCCCCACCTTCGTCAGGTAGCAAACCATCTGCTTTTGCAGGGCATTCTGACCACGACAAATAATGAATACCAGATCGTTCATCTGGGCCCTTCCGCCCGGGACATCCTTTTCGGAGACGAAAAAGTCTTCCTGAAAACCGCACCGGAAAAACCGGAAGAAACCGCAGAAAAAACGAGCCGAAAGAAACGCTCTTCCGGTTCATTCACCCTTTCCCCCGAAGAGGAAATATTATTCGAAAAACTCCGGCTATGCCGGAAAAACCTGGCCCAACAAGAAGGCGTACCTCCCTACATTGTGTTCTCGGATAAAACTCTCGTTCAAATGTGCCTTCAGACGCCAAAAAACCAAACCGAAATGATGGAGATTTCCGGTGTCGGAGAATACAAATTCAAAAAATACGGAGAAGCGTTCCTGGCCTGCCTGGCGCAATCACATATTTAATATCTTCTTCTCCTTCTTTTCCCGTCCAGGGAACCGAACGGGGAAGAAGCGTTTCTCAAACGATTCTTCCTTGTTCTTTTCTCCGGATAAATGTACTGATCTTTCCTGCCCGAAACGCGGATCACAAGGAAAGCCGCCAGGCCTGCCGCCGCCGCTCCTAAAACTCCCAGCACAAGATAGATCGGTTGAAAGACCATCTTTTTCGTCTCCTCCTGAACAATCTGCGTCTCCGTCTCCGGAACCGGATTCTCATGGTTCTCAAAATCAAATCCCGTCTCCGTCTCCGGCAAAAGCGTCAGCGAAGTCTCCCCGATCACCCGATCCTGATACAGATACTGCACCCGGGCAAATTCCATAGAAGCGTTCCCTTCTTCCCCTACATCATACGTCAGGCGGCTCTGAATCTCCGTCAAAGGCACCGAATTGGGCAGCATCAGACAGGTACTCCCCGTCTGAATGGAAAAACTCCGGCCGCCTACCACAGACTCCAGGTTTCCGAAAAAATTGGTTCCTCCCATATCATAGGACACCGGATTTTCAGCCGAAGCCATATCATAGACCGTAAAATGATTGAAACCGTAATCAAAAAGGGCTTTCGTATCGTTGTAATGACTTTGCGGACATTTCATGACCACACAGATCAAATCACTGTTTCCCCGGGTGGCGCAGGTAACAAGCGTATTGCCGGCCTGGTCGGTATAACCCGTTTTCCCGCAGAAAACCCCCTCATAATAGGAATCGGAGTTGGGATTCATCATCTTATTCCCCATGACCCAGGTATCAAACCCACTCTCTCTCATGTTTGTCCAATCCACTTTATACGAAACGGTAGAATCAATGACGCGGAAAATATCATTTTCCATCGCTTCCCGCATAATCAAAGCCATATCATGAACCGTCGTATAATGATTCTCATTCTGGAGCCCATGGGCATTGACAAAATGCGTATTGGTACATCCGATCTCTGCGGCTCTGGCATTCATCATCTCCGCGAAAGCCGCCTCCGACCCGGCCACATACTCCGCCAACGCCACGGCACAATCATTCCCCGATTTCAGCATCAATCCGTAAAGAGCCTGTTCCACGGTAAGCTGCTCTCCCACGTAAGCATAAATCTTGGTGCTGTCCCAATCGATCCCGTTGACGGCCGCATCCGAAAAAGTAATGACGTCGCCAAAATTTTCCGTATTCTCGATCACGACAAGCGCCGTCATGATCTTCGTAATGCTGGCCGGATACAGAGCTTCGTTCTCGTTCTTCGCATAAAGAATCGTACCCGTATTGGCTTCCATGAGAAATCCCGCTTCCCCTACGATTTCCGGCGCGGGCACGTCGGTCGTTAAAACCGAGCCCTCCTCCGCCAAAACCGGCAACGACAAAGAAGCAAACAACGTGACAACCGATAACAGAATATGAAAAATCCGCTTTTTGATACTACACATGAGAAACCTTCTCCTTCTTCTTAAAGTAAATACGAAAACCTGTGCCGACACCCAAAAGCACAAGAACAGAAATGCCAAAAGTCAAACCGATTCGGGCCGCCGTATCCATAAAAAACGGTTCCGGCACGATATTGATCAGAAGATCGGTGGCGGGATCCAAAATCCAAAGATCATTGCTAAAAAAGATCTTATGGAAAATCACAAAATACTTGTTAAAATCACTGACAACCGCCGCGGTCAAAAGCGCAAGAACCGCAAAAAAAAGGCCTGTCCCCCACTGAACGCACCGTGGGAACGTCTTCTTCCAATCCGCTTTTAAAAAGAAAAGAGCCGCCAGACAAGCCAGACATAACAACAGGCAAACTCTTCGAACCACAAGGCCTCCTAAAAACAGGTTCCGAACGTCCTCCATATGCAGAATTTCTCTCTCATTAAAAAACTCCCGGGATTCCCCCGCGATCGTAGTCTGAATATGAAGGTCCTCCCGATCCCCCCGAAGATAATCCATCATCTCCCGGGTAACCTCCATCAAATCATCCATCTCCATCCGAACATCTTCCAGCACGTCATATTTCCTGTATTCTCTTTCAAAATAGCCCATATCTCCGTACACGGCCCATTCGAAAGAAGAAATCAGTAAAACGAGGATCAGAGAAAACGTACATAAAATACCAGTCAGGTAATGTAGAATCTTCATAAAACGCCTCCTGATTTTTACACTTTCTCTATCATACACCATTTTGATAGGAATTGACAAGAGATATGACACGATGGAGATAAAAAAAAGATAGAAAAAAGATGCAAGATGGTGTATGATAAAAAGCAGCCGCAAACGAATGAGAGGAAAGCAAGTGAGACTGAGAAATATCCCCCGAGCCAAACAAGTGATCGAAGCAAGCCCTACCGTTATCCAAAACCCGGAATCCTGTCTCGGAAGATGGCATGATATTTTCGGGAATCAAAATCCGATTCAAATTGAAATCGGTATGGGAAAAGGCCGTTTTCTGACGGAGCTTGCCAAGAAAAATCCGGACATCAATTACATCGGCATTGAAAAATATACCAGCGTCCTTCTGCGGGCGGTAGAAAAACTGGGAGAAGAGACGCTCCCGAATTTATACTTTATCTGTATGTTTGCCGAAAATCTGGAAAAGGTATTCGCAAAAGAAGAGCTGGATCGGGTTTATCTGAATTTTTCGGACCCCTGGCCGAAAGACCGCCATCAAAAAAGACGCCTGACTTCCCGCAACTACCTGTCTCTTTATGAAAAAATATTAAAAAAAGACGGATTGTTGGAATTTAAAACGGACAATTTGGCATTGTTTGATTTTTCCCTAGCAGAAATCCCGGCAGCCGGCTGGAAACTGCTGGCGCAGACGAAAGACCTGCACCACGATCCCCTGGGAGCTAGAAACATCATGACGGAATATGAAGAACGTTTTTCAGAAAAAGGAAACCCTATCTGCAAACTTATTGCGCAAAAGGGATAAGATTTCCTTCGACTGCATATAATAGAGAAAATTAAAAAAGCGGCGTAAAAAATGGGAAAACCAAAACAACAGCACAAGCTGCTTAGAACATTATATGAGAAAGACAGTCTGGAGAGATGGATGAAGCAGTGCAAGAGATCCTGCGACGAGATCAATCAGTTTCTGGAAAGCGGAAAGAAAAAGAAAAAAAAGTAAAAAGCAAAGGAGAGTATCTATGATAAACGTAGTCACAGACGCGACATTCGAACAGGAAGTATTAAAAAGTGAATTACCGGTGGTCGTTGATTTTTTTGCTACCTGGTGCGGTCCCTGTAAGATGCTGGCTCCCATTCTGGAGCAGAACGCAAAAGATTTTGAGGGCAAAGTAAAATTTGTAAAAATTGACATCGATCAGAATACGATAGCGGAAAATTATCAGATTCAGGCCGTTCCCACTCTGAAATTTTTCAAAAACGGGGAGCTCTCCGGCGAAAGCGTCGGGCTTGTCTCCGCAGAAGATCTGAAAGGAAAAATCCAGGCTCTGTTATAATCTTCTGATCTGTCTTTCTCCGTCCAAAAACTTACTTTTCACAAACGTATGGTATATGACAAAAACGCTGTATCAGGTTTTCCCGATACAGCGTTTTTGCTTACTTACATATCCGAAGAACGTTGTCAAAAGCAAATTCCTCGGTTCTAATTCCGTTTGTCAAATTGTAAAATACCCTGCAGCCAGATATCTCCCTTAAAACGCCTCCCGACCATCGGTTCGCCCAAGAGATCCGCTTCATTGATGGCCACATGAAACACCATATCATTGCATTCCAGCTTTATAATATAAATTTTTTCTCCACTCCAGAGATTTTCCACTTTCTTCAAATCCAAAATCGTTCCCACTACGGAATACTGATCACATTCTACTCCGAAAGGCATAAAACACGAATCCAGAAGGGAATATACATCCTCCTTCATCATTCGCCTGGTAATATCCGTGTACGTATTGATATCCTCCAGAGTTAAAGATTCCATTGCGCTTTCATCCCCCTGCCGCGCCGCTTCCAGAAGAGCGGAACGATTCTTCGTGGATACCTGAGAAAGTTCGATCTGTCTTTTTGTCTTCTTCAAAGGAATCAAAATCTTTCCGGACACGGACAATGCGGACAGACAAACTCCGGAGATGTCGGACGATCTTAAAACATCCATACATCGCTCTTCATATTCCAGCGCGTTCTGTATATAGAAGATCAAGGAAATACCCAAACGATACTCCTCACAAAGTCCGGAAAACGCATCTTTTTCCGCGTGACGCTGAACCTGACAGGGCGCCGTTGTAGCAACTTCGTCACAAGTTACATACGGAAAGTAGTACTCCCGTTCAAATTCCCCGTCCTCCCGATACCGCCCTCTCAAAATAACTCCGATCCCTTCCGCCAGAGAAATTTTCAATTCCGTCATTTCTTCTCCGTCATACTTTTCGCAACTGTTACACACGGTATAACGGTTTTCCATCTGCTTTAACAGATAATTCTCCTCTTTTTTCTGAGTACAGCGGCTAAAACCGACTGCTCTTAAAAATTTATGCAAATTTTTTACTCCTTATTTTTCGGCTGAAGCGACTGGGTTCCTCCCATGTACGGCTGAAGAGCCGCCGGAATTTTCACGGAACCATCCGCCTGAAGATTGTTTTCCAAAAAAGCAATCAACATTCTGGGCGGCGCTACCACCGTATTATTCAATGTGTGCGCAAAATATTTTCCTTCCGCGCCGTTTACCCGGATACGAAGCCGTCTTGCCTGGGCGTCCCCCAAATTCGAACAACTTCCCACTTCGAAATACTTCTTCTGTCTCGGCGACCAAGCCTCTACATCCACGGATTTTACTTTCAGATCCGCCAAATCTCCGGAACAGCATTCCAGTGTGCGGACCGGTACATCCAAAGAGCGGAACAGATCGACCGTATTCTGCCATAATTTATCGAACCACATCTTACTCTCTTCCGGCTTACAGACGACGATCATCTCCTGCTTTTCAAACTGATGGATCCGATAAACGCCTCTTTCCTCCAAGCCATGCGCTCCCTTCTCTTTTCGGAAGCAGGGAGAATAACTGGTCATTGTATAGGGAAGGGATTCTTCCGTCAGAATCTGATCGATGAATTTCCCGATCATGGAATGTTCGCTGGTTCCGATCAGATACAAATCTTCCCCTTCAATCTTATACATCATGGCGTCCATCTCGGCAAAACTCATAACTCCGGTAACGACGTCGCTTCGGATCATAAAAGGAGGAACACAATAAGTAAATCCGCGCCCAATCATAAAATCGCGCGCATAGGAGATCACGGCCGAGTGCAATCTGGCAATGTCCCCCATCAGATAATAAAAACCGTTTCCGGCCACCCTTCTGGCGCTGTCCAAATCGATCCCCTGAAAACGTTCCATAATTTCCGTATGGTAAGGGATTTCAAATTCCGGAATGATCGGCTCGCCGAAACGCTCTACTTCCACATTTTCGCTGTCATCTTTTCCGATCGGTACGCTGGGATCGATGATATTGGGAATCGTCATCATGATTTTCCGAATTTTTTTCTCCAGCTCTTCTTCTTTCTCCTCCAACCTGGCCAGGTACTCGGATTTCTCCGTTACCTGTTTTTTCGCTTCTTCCGCCTCCTCTTTCAGTCCTTTTCCCATGAGAGCGCCAATCTGTTTCGAGATCCGGTTCCTCTCGGCACGAAGCTGATCGGCCTCCTGTTTGGCCTTACGGCTCTCCGCATCCAACCGGATGACTTCATCTACCAATTCCAGTTTATTATCCTGGAATTTATTATGAATGTTCTGCTTTACAATATTCGGATTCTCTCTGACAAATTTAATATCTAACATGGTTTTCTCCTCATTATTACTCTATGAATAAGTCTATCTTTTAATATAATATATTCTTATCTGTTTTGCAACCGTTTTACAAACTGCGCAGCGCCATCTCCAAAGAATTTTTCTCCTGTTGTCCCAACGTCGCTCCACATTTTCCATCCTTCACTTCCTTAATATAAGGATAGCATCCCTCTCTGCTGTGAATCACATTCATAATAAAACCATCGTTGGATTCATCCAGCAAAGTCAAAGCAAAACTGGCCATACCGCCCATACCGGCAAAACCATTGTATTTAATCAATCCGATCTTCTGATATGATTTCTTCACTCTCAGGTCCAATTTTCCGATCTCTGCCTTCTGTGCCCGTAAAACTTTTTGAATTTTTTCAATCTCCTGGAATGAATCCGACAAACGCCCTTCCAGAGATTCTCCGTCTTTCCCCTTCATAAAAGAATCATATCTCTCATTTAAAAGCCTTATCTTTTTATTCGTCAATATCAGCCTAACCAGAAGTACAATGACACAGACCAAGAGCAAAACTACCATTATAATTAAAACAAGCCCTGCGTCAAAAGGCAGCTGATTTAAAATACTGTTTTCCATTTGTCCCTCCTATCTTTTCAATACACTTGTAATTCTTTCCAGTTCTTCCATTGAAAAATACTCAATTTCAATTTTTCCTCTGTTTTCATCTTTTTTTCGTATAACTACTCTTGTTTCCAGACATTCAGATAAATCATTCCCTAAATGCTCATAAAAAATATCCTCTCTTCTCTCCTTTTTCTCCGGCTTCTTCGGAGGATTCAGAAGATCCTTTACCAGCTTTTCCGTCTCTCTGACACTCAAATTATCCCGGATCACCTGTTCCGCAGCTTTGACCTGGAGCTCCGTTTCTTCAATAGCCAAAAGAGCCCGGGCATGTCCGCCGGATAACATCCCATCAATCAAATGATCCTGCACCCTGGGATCCAATTTTAAAAGCCGCATGGCATTTGTGACGGCTGCCCGGCTTTTACTCACCCGTTCCGCAATATCCTCATGTTTTAAATGAAAATCTTCCATCAATCTTTTATAAGCCAAAGCCTCCTCGATCGGATTCAAATCCTCTCTCTGGATATTTTCAATTAAAGCAATCTCCATAACTTCCAAGTCATTGTACTCTCTTATCAAGACCGGAATTTCTTTTAAGCCGGCTAATTTGGCGGCCCTCCATCGACGCTCTCCCGCAATAATTTCGTAATGATCTTCCTTTTTCTGAACCAAAAGAGGCTGAAGAACTCCAAACTGTCGAATCGAATCGGCCAATTCTTCTAAAGCCGATTCGTCAAAACTCTTTCTCGGTTGCTCCCGATTCGGTTCCACCAGACCAATCTTTACCAACGTCTCGATTTGATGAGATGTCTCTTCCGTCTTATTCTCTTTCTCCATCGCCCCTAATGGTATTAAAGAATCTAAGCCTTTTCCTAAACCGCCTTTTTTTACAGCCATACACTTCTCCTTTTATTCCGCTTCAATGTTTCACGTGAAACATTAGTTTATTTTTACCACATAGAACGATCCAATCGATCGTCATGCTCCATAACCTCTCTTGCCAACATTCGATAACTCTCGGCCCCCGTAGATCTTGGTTCATATTCCGTAATTGGCAATCCATGACTGGGAGCTTCGGCCAAACGTACATTGCGGGGAATAATTGTCTTATAAACATTTTGTCTTAAATTATTCTTTACATTCTCTACAACCTGCAAAGAGAGGTTTGTCCTTGAATCATACATGGTAAAAACAACCCCCTCTATTTCAAGGTAAGGATTCAGGCGATTTTTTACCAAATTAACCGTATGAATCAACTGACTCAATCCCTCCAAGGCATAATACTCACATTGTATCGGAACCAAAACGGTGTTTGCTGTTGTCATTGCATTGACTGTCAATAAACTGAGAGACGGAGGACAATCGATAATAACAAAATCATACTTTTCAAGAATACTCTCTATCTTTTTCTTTAAAATATATTCTTTCTTTGAAATTCCAATCAATTCGATCTCTGCTCCGGATAATTCTACATTAGCCGGAAGAATATCTAAATTGGGAAGGTGATCCCTAATAATGCAATCCTTCGGCGTACACTCCCCCAACATTAACTCATAAACGGTACTCTCCAATTCCCCCTTCTCAATTCCGAATCCGCTGGTTGTATTACCCTGTGGATCCATATCAATTGTAAGAACTCTTTTTCCCTCCTCTGCCAGAGAAGCCGACAAATTGATTGCCGTAGTTGTCTTTCCCACTCCGCCTTTTTGGTTCGCAACCGCAATTACTCTCCCCATATATGCTCCTTCTTATGTTAAAAATACCGTTTTTTGAGTACATGTGCCTTTCTATAGCAAGGCCTTTCTATTATAACACTATCCCAATGGCTTTTCCACATGTTTCACGTGAAACATTTTCTACATTTTTTATCGTTTCACAATTCCCAAAGGTTCCTTTGAAGGTATTCCCGCTTTTCTTGGATATTTTTTTGAAAGTTTTTCTTTCCGTTGAACAAAAAGAAATACCCTTTGAATATCACTATCAGGCAAAACAAGAGTTTCCTTCTTTACCATTTCACAGCCCAATGTATGAATCGCTCTTTTTGCTTCCAGCAACTCCTCCTCAATCTTGCCTGATTTGTAAGCCAGAAAAATCCCTCCTCTTTTTAAAAAAGGAGTACAGTATTCGCACAATGTAGCCATATTAGCCACAGCCCGCGAAACACAATAATCATATTGTTCCCTGTATTTCGGATCTCTTCCCAAGTCTTCCGCCCGACCGTGAATCACTTCGATCTGCGACAAGCCAAGTTTCTTAATCACTTCTCTCAAAAAATTCACTCTCTTATTTAAAGAATCCATCAAAGTAATTCTCCAATCAGGAAAGGCAATCTTCAGAGGAATCCCAGGAAATCCGGCGCCGGTTCCTACATCGATCAAACGCCCCTCATCCGGAAAATCTATATAAGAAACCGGCGCCAGGCTATCCAAAAAATGCCGAATCAACACATCTTGCCATTCCGTAATTGCGGTCAGATTCATAACTTTATTCTTTTCTACCAACATTTCATAATATTGAATAAGCTGTTCCGCCTGTTCTTCTGTCAAAAAGACAGATATCTTTTTTACCTGTTCGATCAACTCTTTTTTCATTCCGATTTTTTCCCGTCCGTCTTATCGACTTCTCTTTCCTTGGCATGTTTCATTTGTTCCAGGTACACCAGAAGTACCGATATATCCGCAGGTGAAACCCCGGAAATTCGAGATGCCTGTCCCACGGAGGAAGGTTTTATTTGATTTAATTTCTGAGCCGCCTCTCTTCTAAGACCCTTTAATTTCATATAATCAAAGTCTTCTTCCAATTTTTTTCCTTCCATCTTCTTAAATTGTTTCACCTGGATATTTTGCCGCCGAATATATCCTTCATACTTTATCCGGATATTTACCTGTTGGGCAACCTCTTCACTGACTTGAGGTCTTTCTTCATCGATCGAAGCGATCGCTTCATAAGAAAGCTCCGGTCTTTTTATCAGTTCCGCCAATGTACTTCCGCTTTTTAAAAGAGCGCTCCCCCTCTTCTCTAAAAACTTCTGAACTCTTTCACCGGCCCCCGTTATCGTTTTTTCCAAACGTTCGATTTCCTGTTGTATCTGTTCCTGTTTTTCCAAAAAATTTCGATAGCGCTCCTCCGAAATCAAACCGATCTCATAACCAAAAGATGTCAACCTTTCATCCGCATTGTCCTGCCTCAAAAGCAAACGATATTCTGCCCGAGATGTCATCATCCGATACGGCTCATGATTTTCCTTTGTCACAAGATCATCAATCAATACCCCTATATAAGCCTGAGAACGATTCAAGGTAAAAAACTCTTTTCCCTGAATTCTTCTCGCCGCGTTGATGCCGGCTATCAATCCCTGAGCCGCCGCTTCCTCATAACCCGAACTTCCGTTAAACTGCCCGGCCGCAAAAAGTCCTTTCAAATTCTTAAATTCCAAAGATGCGTTTAACTGCCTGGGATTGATGCAATCGTATTCGATCGCATAAGCATTCCTGACAATCTTTACATGCTCCAGACCCGGCACCGTGCGGTACATAGCCACTTGAACGTCTTCCGGCAGAGAACTCGACATTCCCCCCAGATACATTTCATTTGTATATTCCCCCTCCGGTTCCACAAAAACCTGATGGCGGTCTTTATCGGGAAATTTCACCACTTTATCTTCGATCGAAGGACAATACCTGGGACCGGTACCCTCAATCACTCCGGAAAAAAGAGGCGATCGATCCAGATTTTTCCGGATAATATCATGTGTTTTCTCATTTGTGTAAGTCAGCCAACAGGAAACCTGTTTTCTCTGAATGCTGTCCGAATCCGTGGTAAAAGAAAAAGGAACCACCTTTTCATCCCCGAATTGCTCTTCCATTTTTGAAAAATCAATGCTTCTTTTATCCACCCGGGCCGGAGTCCCCGTCTTAAAACGATACATCTCAATCCCGTTTTTCATCAAAGAATCCGTCAGATAATTTGCGGCTTGCAGTCCGTTCGGACCGGTATGATTACTGACATCCCCGTAAATACAACGGGCGCGCAAATAAGTTCCCGTCGCCAGAACAACGCTCTTACAGCAATATTCCGCTCCGGAAAGAGTTTTTACACCCACGACGTTTCCGTCCCGAACCACCAACTCCGTAACTTCCGCCTGTCGGATCGTCAAATGATCCGTATTTTCCAGAACCTCCCGCATCTGTCTCGTATACCGCTGTTTATCCGCCTGAGCCCTCAAAGAATGTACCGCCGGCCCCTTTGAAACATTGAGCATTTTTGATTGAATAAAAGCTTTGTCAATGATCTTCCCCATTTCTCCGCCCAAAGCATCCAGTTCCCTCACCAAATGCCCCTTTGAACTTCCCCCGATATTCGGATTACAGGGCATCAGGGCAATACTGTCCACACTGACGGTAAATAAAATCGTCTCCATCCCCAGTCTTGCCGAAGCCAGAGCAGCCTCACACCCGGCATGCCCGGCTCCTACAACCACAATATCATAACATTCCTTTAACGCCGCCATAATATTCTCCTATTTTCCCATACAAAACCGCTGGAATATTTCATTTACCAGATCTTCTTCTACAGCTTCCCCCAATACATAACCCAACTGCTCATAAGCGTCCATAAAATCAATCGAATAAAAATCCTCCGGCATTCCTTCTTCCACGCTCTTTCTCACCATCCGCAAACCGACAAGAGCCTTTTGAATGTTTTCTTTCTGACGGGTATTTGCCAGATAAAGATCCTCGCCGTAAACAATTTTTCCCTGAAAAAACATATTCTGAATTTCTGATATTAAATCTTTTATACCAATTCCTTCCTTTGCGGAAAAAGAAATCACAGTCTTTTTCGCCAGAATCCTCAAATCTTCTGCTGCAGTCATGGCCGGCAAATCTGTTTTATTCAGTAAAATAATACTATTTTTACTCTGAAGCCAATCAATCATTTCATAATCATTTTTTTCTAACTCCCGGGAAGAATCCACCACAAGAAGTATCAAATCCGCTTCCTCCGCCTGTGTTCTTGCCCGATCCACCCCTATTTTTTCTATTTTATCTTCGGTTTCCCGAATCCCCGCCGTATCCACCAAATTTAAGCTGATCCCATTTAACATCAAATGTTCTTCCAGGGTATCTCTCGTAGTCCCGGCGATGTTTGTAACGATCGCACGTTCTTCACCCAATAAAAGATTTAAAATAGAAGATTTCCCCACATTCGGCCGCCCCAGAATTACCGTCCGAATGCCCTCTTTTACCATTTTTCCGTTTTCAGATTCCCGAAGTATGATTTCCAGTTTTTCAATCGTCTCTTCCAAAAAAGGAACCAATTTCTCCGGATAACCGTCAAAAGAGATATGCTCCGGATCATCCAAAGCCGACTCGATATAAGCCATATGATAAAGAATCTCTTTTCTTATCTGCCGGATTTTTTCAGAAAAACGTCCCTTCAACTGATTTAAAGAACTCGCCATAGCATACCGATTTTTGGCGTTGATTAAATCCACAACCGCTTCCGCCTGGGAAAGATCTATCCTTCCATTCAAGAAAGCTCTTTTGGTAAACTCTCCGGGTTCCGCCAGAGAAGCTCCGTTCTGCAAAGCCGCATCCAGGATTTTTTTCATCACCAGAATTCCTCCGTGACAATCAATTTCCACGGTATCCTCCGCCGTATAACTGTGAGGTCCCTTCATAACCATCAAAAGAACCTCGTCTATCAGCTCCTCCCCATCATAAATATAACCATAATGTATCGTATTAGGCGATACCTGCCTAAAGTCTTTTCTTCCTTTTTTCGTCCGAAATATCCGGCCGGCCACATCAAAAGCTTCTTCCCCGCTGATTCGAACAATCCCAATTCCGGAAGGATTCATGGCCGTCGCAATCGCTGCGATCGTATCTGATCTCATTCTGTTCTCCTATTAACCGTAATGCAGTCAAAAATGTCCTTCCGGCTGTGAAACCGGAAGGACATCCTGTTACTTTTCATAACGCTCTCTTTTTTTCAGAGAAATCACAACATGTCGATAAGGTTCCTCCCCATCGCTTCTTGTAATAACATACTTATCATTCTGAAGAGTGGAGTGGATAACCCTCCTCTCATAAGGATTCATGGGCTCCAAAGAAACGGCTCTTCTCGTCCTCTTCACTTTAGCAGCGATATTTTTGGCCAATTTTTCCAGAGTTTCCTGACGTCTTGCCCGATAATTCTCCGTATCTACCTTGACCCGATAATATTCTTCCGTCTCTTTGTTGACAACGAGACTGGTCAAATATTGAAGAGAATCCAAAGTCTGTCCTCTTTTTCCGATCAGAGCGCCCATATTCTCACCTTTAATATCGACCTCAATCGTCTTATCCTCTTCCTTCATGACAACCTGAATTTCGGCCTGAAGCTCCATGGCCTCCAATACTTCCGTCAGAAAAGCTTCCGCCGTATCTTCCAGGCTGAACTTCTTACGCGCCTGAATGACAGCCGGTTTGTTGTTGAACAGACCAAGCAGCCCGGTGCTTCCTTTTTCTATTACTTTATAATCCAGCTTATCACTGGTAGTTTCCAGCTTAACAAGCGCCTCCGTAATCGCGTCTTCCACCGTTTTTGCTGAAAATTCCATATAATCTTTCATATCCAGATCCCTACTTTCTTTCAGGCTTATTTCTTCGAATTCCTCTCGTTGTAATCTTTTACCATACGGGCTTTCGCGGAAATACTATTGCTTCCCCCATGCCGTTTAATATAATATTCCGTTGCTTTTGCCTGAAGCTCGTCCCGTTTCTCCGCATCGATCTCTCTTGTTGAAGATTCTTTTTCGAGACGTTTTTTCTCTTTTTCGATATTCTTCAACATCTGCTGTTCATTGATCGGAGGAAGGCCCTTCGCCGCGCGCTTTTTATTCTTCTTCTGGATATTCTTGGAAATCAGGTCATTGATATCCATACTGTCCATATATTTATTCACGCCAAGCTGACAAACCATACGGCTCACCGTATTCATTACCCAGTAAAGACCCACGCCGATCGGAAGCGTAAAACAGAATACGACCGACATAATCGGCATCATCATATTCACGGATTTCATCATTCCCATCTGTTCCGTCGCCGCAGATTGCGTACTCGTCATCATCTTTGTACTCAACCAGTTTGTCAGACCGGCCAAAATGGGAATTAAAATTGCTACAGACATGATATTATTTGCAGGCGAATTGGCCAAATTCATCGTTAAAAACGAATTCATATGCTGAATTTGTCCCAAATGCTGTGAAAGGACCTCTCCCATAGCCGGAAATGCCTGTTCCAGAGCTACCCAGTCCACATCTTTAAACTTATAAAGAAAATCCACCGCAAGATCCGCATTCGTCGCTATACTCTCCGCCGACATGGCGTGCTTTCCTGCCAGCTCTCCGATTCCCTCTATAAAATTCGTCTGCTGCAGCATCGGTGTTACGATATTCATATAAGCGGCTTTCAAGGCATCAATATAAGCCGGCATTCGTAAAATAACCTGATACAAACCAAGCATAATCGGAAATTGAAGCAGAAGAGGAAGACAACTTCCCATAGGTGACACGCCGTAACGATCATAGACTGCCTGTGTCTCCGCGTTCATCTTCGCAGCGGAAGCGCTATCCGTCCGTCCTCTGTACTTCTTCTGAACCGCCTGAAGCTCCGGCTGCATCAAACCGGATATTTTTAAAAATTTCTGCTGATTAATTGTCAGCGGAAGTGTAAGAAGCGCCGTAAGAACCGTAAACAGGATAATACATACACCAATATTCTGAATACCGATCGCGGCAAACAGATTATAGACGATATTCATGATCCATCCAAAGATCGTCGCAAACCATCCTATAATCGGGAACGTGCTTTTCGTCATCAAAATATAACTCAAAATATTACCTCCTAGAGTTATGGCACCGGATCATATCCCCCTTTGGAAAATGGATTACACCTCAAAATCCGCCAGGCAGCGAGTAAACTCCCTCTCCAAGCGCCATACTTTTCCAGCGCCTCAAGGGCATACTGGGAACAGGTGGGTGTATATCGGCAATGAGAATAAATCTTCATACCCGACAGGTATTTTTGATAAAATTTTACCCCGGCAATCAATATCTTCTTCATTTTTCTCTCAGTTCTTCTCTCCTGGAAATCATTCCGTGCAGTCTGCACAAATGCATCACCGCGCTTTCCAACTCCTGATAACCTGCTTTTTTTGCCTCCACCCTGGCAATGATCACAATATCCAGTCCTTTACTGAATATCGCGTCATTCAATCGAAAAATCTCTCGAATGACTCTTTTTACTCGATGTCTTATTACGCTGTTGCCAACTTTTTTACTCACGCTGATCCCGACCCGATTCAAACCGGCTTCTGCATTCTCCGGATTCTTCCTCGTATACATAATCAGCATTCGATTCGCATAACTTTTTTTACATGAAAAAACTTTTGAAAAATCACTGTTTTTTCTTAAAGAATGAAATTGACTCATACTTCAATTCTCCGCCGAAGGATAATACAGGATCCCAGAAAGGACCGACTGTCACCGGAAGAAAACAAAAGGCCACAAGATTGCGGCCTAAGCAGATAATTTTCTTCTTCCCTTCGCTCTTCTGACAGCCAAAACCTTCCTTCCGCCTGCAGAACTCATTCTCGCTCTGAAACCATGAACTTTTGCTCTCTGTCTTTTTTTGGGTTGAAACGTCATCTTCATTGGAAAACACCTCCTTTACTACATCTTCGCATAGTAAAACATCATATCGATTATATTGAAAATATCCGCTTCCGTCAAGCTTTTTCTTATAGATTCTGCCCTTATCCTCCCGGAAAAATACTTATCCACCGTTATCAACTATGATTCACAAAATCCACATTTCCACATTGTTTATCCACATTTTTGTGGATAACTTGTGGATAAAATGTTTTTTTCTTTAAAAACAAGTTGTCTTTTTCCCATAAATAAGGTACAATACAGGCATATATCGGGTTTAGGAGAGTGAAGTATGTTATCCACAATTCAAGGCAGATGGGAAGAAATCCTGCAGGCCCTCAAAGAAGAACACGAAATATCCGACGTCTCTTTTCGCACCTGGCTGCTTCCTCTGCAGGTGGTCGATGTAAAGGAAAACGAACACAAAGTGATCATCCTCGTATCCGAAGAACAACTCGGCGTTTCTTATATTGAAAAAAAATACAAATTTCTCTTACAGCTTTTCATTGAGGAAGTAACCGGATTTTCCTGTGAGATTGAATTTGTGCTGCCGAAGGACATGAAAGAAGATTCTCCCTCCGAAAAAGAAACCTCGATTCCGACTCCCCGCACAAACAGTCTTTCTTCTATTATAAAGGCGTCCAACCTGATTGAAAAGCATACCTTCGATTCCTTTGTCGTAGGCTCCAATAACAAAATGGCTCATGCCGCTTCCCTGGCCGTAGCGGAAAGCCCCGGAGAAATCTATAATCCTCTGTTCATTTACGGCGGAGTAGGACTGGGAAAAACTCACCTGATGCACGCGATCGGCAACTTTATTTTAAAAAACAATCCGAAAAAAAAGGTTATGTATGTGGCCTCCGAAATCTTCATGAATGAGCTGATCGATGCCATTCGTCTTAAAAATAATATTTCCACGACGGAATTTCGCGAAAAATATCGAAATATCGACGTACTTCTCATCGATGATATTCAATTTATTATAGGAAAAGAAAGTACCCAAGAAGAATTTTTCCACACATTTAACACACTACATGACGCCAAAAAACAGATCATCATCTCCAGCGACCGGCCTCCAAAAGAATTTGAGACCTTGGAGGACCGCCTTGTCTCCCGTTTTGAATGGGGGCTCACGGTAGATATCCAATCACCCGATTATGAAACGCGAATGGCCATTCTCCGAAAAAAGGAAGATATTGAAGGCTACAACATCGATAATGAAGTTATCAAATATATTGCCACCAACATCAAATCCAACATCCGTGAACTGGAAGGAGCCCTGACCCGCGTAGTGGCTGCTTCCAAGCTGGATAAACGTGAGATTACGATCGAACTGGCAGAAGAATCCTTAAAAGACATGATAACGCCCAACCAGAAACGCGAGATCACCCCGAACCTGGTCATCGATATCGTATCCGATCATTTTCACGTTACACCAGCCGATATCATGTCTTCCAAAAGAAACAAAGAAATCGTTCTTCCCCGCCAGATCACCATGTACCTCTGCCGTCACATGACTTCCACCACTCTGGACGGCATCGGAAAATTCCTTGGCAATAAAGATCATACCACCATCCTCCACGGCATTGAAAAAATATCAAAAGAACTGGAACGTAATGAAACACTCCAGAACACAATGGAAGTATTGAAAAAAAAGATTAATCCCTACTGATTCCCTGTCCACAAACATCTGTGAATCTCATGTGGATAAAGAGAAAAATTTTTACTTTTCTTTTCCTCTGTGGATAAGTATCCGGTTCTCCACTTGAACCTGACGGATTGTCCACAAGGTTTTCCAGAGCTGGGAATCCCTTAAAGCAAAGGGTTTTACCGATTTTCCACAAATTCACAACCTCTACTACGATTACGACGAAATCATATATACCATTATCTATCTCATCTATGAAAGGAGTTTTCCACAACATGAAGTTAATCTTTGAAAAATCCGATCTTCTGAACGCGATCAATATTGTATTAAAGGCAGTTCCCTCCAAAACGACCATGTCCATATTGGAATGTATCCTGATCGACGCCTCTTCCCAAGAGATTCATCTGGTCGGAAACGACATGGAGCTTGGAATTGAAACAATCGTGACGGGTTCGATTTTTGAAACGGGTAAAATCGCCATAGACGCTAAACTTTTCTCGGAAATCATTCGAAAGCTTCCCGACAGTAAGGTTACTTTGGCGTCCGATGAAAATTACAATGTAACTATCCGCTGCGAGAAATCTCTTTTTAACATATCCGGGAAAAACGGAGAAGAATTTTCCGGTTTGCCTCAGATCGACAAAGAAAAATATATCAGTATTTCGCAGTTTACCTTAAAAGAAATGATTCGTCAGACGATTTTTTCAATCGCTCCGAACGATTCCAATAAAATGATGAGCGGGGAATTATTCCAGGTAACAGGAAATCAGTTAAAAGTAACTTCTCTGGACGGCCATCGTATTTCCATTCGTCAGATCGAGATGAAAGAAGAATTTGAGAATGAAAAAGTGGTGGTTCCCGGTAAGACGCTCAATGAAGTAAGCAAGATTCTTTCCGGTGACAAAGATAAAGAGGTTACGATTTTCTTTAGCCATAACCACATTTTGTTTGAATTTGATCATACTATGGTAGTTTCACGTTTGATCGAAGGCGAATATTTCAAGGTAGATCAGATGCTTTCGAACGATTATGAGACAAAAATCGTTTTGAATAAAAAAGATTTTCTGGAATGTATTGAGCGTTCTATTTTGCTGGTCAGAGAAAATGATAAAAAACCGATTATCCTTAACATAAAAGACGCGGAGATGGAACTTTCCATGAATTCTTCGATCGGCTCCATGAAAGAAGAAATTCAGATCAATAAGACCGGTCAGGATATTATGATTGGTTTTAACCCGAGGTTTTTAATGGACGCCCTTCGGGTCATTGATGATGAGGAAGTAACCTTGTACATGATCAATTCCAAGGCGCCCTGTTTCATTCGTGATGACGAGGAAAATTACATTTATCTGATTTTACCGGTAAACTTTACGGCGGTAAGGAATTAAGGAGAGTATTGTGCGGTCATTTAACTTAAAAGATGATTTTATCAAATTGGGACAGCTCTTAAAAGCGGTTCATCTGGTGGAATCCGGCGCCGAAGCCAAAGAAAAAATATTGGCCGGCCAGGTTTTGGTCAATGGGGAAGCCTGTACCATGCGTGGTAAAAAACTTTATCCGGGGGATAAAGTTTCTTTTTCCGATGAGGAAATTCTTCTTAAATAAAGCAAGAAACGGTGGCTGTTATGTTTATTAAAAAACTGGAATTAAAATGCTACCGGAATTACGACAACCTTCAAATGACGTTTGACCGGGGAACCAATATTCTTTATGGCAATAATGCGCAGGGAAAAACCAACGTGCTGGAGGCCATTTATATTTGCAGTGTGACCAGATCTCACCGGGGCAGCAAGGACAGGGAGATTATTGAGTTCGGCGAGGAAGAATCTCATATCAAATGCGTGGTGGAGAAGAACGGCCTGGAAGACCGCATTGATATGCATTTGAAAAAGAATAAGACAAAAGGTATTGCTTTCAACGGGATTCCTTTAAAAAAATCCAGTGAACTTTTTGGAAACGTTAACGTTGTATTTTTTTCTCCGGAAGATTTGAATATCATTAAAAACGGTCCGGGTGAGAGACGCCGTTTTGTGGATATGGAATTATGTCAATTAGATAGTCTTTATACCTCCGACCTGGTTCACTATAATAAAGTTTTGGCGCAGAAGAATCAGTTGTTAAGGGATCTGGTTTTTCGTCCGGATTGGAAAGATACGCTTCCGGTTTGGAACCGGCAGTTGATTCATTATGGATCCTCCGTTATTCGGAGAAGAAAGGTGTTCATAAAAAAATTAAATGAGATATTGGTGGAAATTCATGGAAATTTGACGGGAAAATTGGAAAAGATTCAGATGGAATATGAACCGAATGTAACGGAAGAAAAATTTGCGGAAGAACTTGTGTTAAATGAAGAACGGGAACAGAGACAGAAAATATCCTTGACAGGGCCACACAGAGATGATATAAAATTTTATGTTAATAACGTGGATATTCGTCGTTTCGGTTCGCAGGGACAGCAGCGCACAGCGGCTCTTTCTTTGAAACTGGCAGAGATCGAACTGGTAAAAGAAATCATAAAAGATACGCCGGTTCTTTTGCTGGATGATGTATTGTCCGAATTGGACAGAAGCCGGCAGAATCATCTGCTGAACAGTATCAAAGATATTCAGACATTGATTACTTGTACAGGTCTGGATGATTTTGTTAACAACAGATTCCAGATAGATAAAATATTTCGGGTAGCAGAGGGAACGGTTGTGAGTGAGAATTAGAGTAGGAGGCTTTAATGGAAGACTATAGCGCAAGTCAGATTCAGATATTGGAAGGGCTGGAAGCCGTTCGGAAACGGCCCGGTATGTACATTGGGAGTACTTCGGCCAGGGGACTTCATCATCTGGTTTATGAAATCGTAGATAATTCCGTAGACGAGGCTTTGGCCGGTTTTTGCCATAATATAAAAGTGACCGTTCATGAAGGAAATTCCGTAACGGTTGTCGACGATGGCCGCGGGATGCCGGTAGGCATTCATCCGAAAGCGGGAGTGCCGGCCGTAGAGGTGATTTTTACGCAGCTCCATGCCGGCGGAAAGTTCGGAGGGGGCGCCTATAAAGTATCCGGCGGTCTGCACGGAGTAGGGGCTTCGGTAGTGAACGCGTTGTCCGATTGGCTGGAAGTGGAAATCATGTCGGAAGGGAAGATTTATCGGCAGAGGTATGAGAGAGGCAAAGTCGTCACGAAGCTGGAAATCGTGGGGAACTGCAAAAAATCGGATCATGGTTCCTGCGTGACATTCCGGCCGGACGAGACGATTTTTGACGAGACGGAATTTGATTATAATACGTTGAAACAGCGTCTTCGTGAGATGGCGTTTCTGACAAGAGGGCTGAAGATCGATCTGAAAGATGAGAGGGGAGAAAAAGAGATCACACATACCTTTCATTATGAAGGGGGAATCAAGGAATTTGTTACTTATCTAAATCGGAGTACGTCGCCTCTTTACAACAGCGTGGTTTATTGCGAAGGGATTAAAGACGGAGTCGTCGTGGAAGTGGCGATGCAGCACAACGATTCTTATAACGAGAATTGCTACAGTTTTGTGAATAATATAACGACACCGGAAGGAGGCACTCATCTTTCCGGCTTTAAAAATGCCCTTACAAAAACTTTTAACGATTATGCAAGGAAGAATAAACTGTTAAAAGACAGCGAACCGAATCTCCAGGGGGAGGATATCCGGGAGGGATTGACTGCCATTATCAGTATTAAGATCGAAGATCCTCAGTTCGAAGGGCAGACCAAGCAGAAGTTGGGGAACAGCGAGGCCAGGGGGGCGGTGGACGCGGTCGTCAGCGAGCAGCTTTTATATTTCCTGGAACAACATCCCCAGGAAGCCAAGATGATTTGCGATAAATCGATTCTGGCGCAGAGAGCCCGCGCGGCCGCGCGGAAAGCCAGGGATTTGACCAGGAGAAAAACGGCCTTGGAGAGTATGGCTCTTCCCGGTAAATTGGCCGATTGTTCGGATAAGGATCCGGCAAATTGCGAGATTTATATTGTGGAGGGCGATTCGGCCGGCGGTTCGGCCAAAACGGCCCGTTCGCGTAACACGCAGGCAATTCTTCCTTTGCGCGGAAAGATTTTGAATGTGGAAAAAGCGCGGCTGGATCGCATTTATGGGAATGCGGAGATCAAAGCCATGATCACGGCTTTCGGAACCGGAATCCACGACGAATTTGACATTGGCAAATTAAGATATCATAAGATTATTCTTATGACGGATGCGGATGTGGACGGCGCGCATATCAGCACGCTGCTTCTCACTTTTATATATCGTTTTATGCCGGAATTGATTCGTCAGGGTTATGTATATCTGGCTCAGCCGCCTTTGTTTAAGATTGAAAAAGGGAAGAAGGTATATTACGCCTACAGCGAGCCGGAGCAGGCCAGAATACTGGACGAGATCGGAAGGGATAATATCAAAATTCAACGTTACAAAGGTCTGGGGGAGATGGACGCGGAACAATTATGGGAGACGACCATGGATCCGGAAAAACGGATTTTAAAAAGAGTGACGATGGACGATATCAATTCCGCGGAAGTAGATTTGATATTTACCACTTTGATGGGAGATAAAGTAGATCCAAGAAGGGAATTTATTGAGGCAAACGCACAATTTGTAAAGAATCTGGATATTTAGTTTAAGAAGAAATATCGGAGGAAGGAAAAATGGACGAGAACATTTTCGATAAAATTCATGAAGTGGACTTAAAAAAGACCATGGAAGAATCTTATATCAGTTATGCCATGAGTGTCATTGCCTCCCGGGCTCTTCCGGACGTGAGGGATGGTTTAAAGCCGGTTCAGAGAAGAATCTTATATTCTATGATCGAACTGAATAACGGACCTGATAAACCGCACAGGAAATGCGCCCGTATCGTCGGCGATACCATGGGTAAATATCACCCTCACGGCGACAGTTCGATTTATGAAGCGTTGGTAAAACTGGCGCAGGATTTTGCCACCCGTTATCCTCTGGTTGACGGACACGGGAATTTCGGTTCCGTGGACGGAGACGGCGCGGCTGCCATGCGTTATACGGAAGCCAGATTGAGTAAAATTTCAATGGAAATGTTGGCGGATATCAATAAAGATACCGTTAATTTCAGTCCGAACTTTGATGAGACGGAAAAAGAACCGGATGTACTTCCGGCCCGCTATCCGAATCTTTTGGTGAATGGCACCTCCGGTATTGCGGTAGGTATGGCGACCAATATCCCTCCTCATAATTTAAGAGAGGCCATTGACGCGGTGGTGAAAATCATAGACAATCGCGTTCTGGAAGACAGAGATACCGACATTGAGGAAATTATGTCGATTATGAAGGGTCCTGATTTTCCGACGGGCGGCGTTATTCTTGGAAGAAGAGGTATTGAGGAAGCTTATCGTACCGGACGGGGCAAGATCCGGGTAAGCGCCGTGGCCAATATTGAACCTATGAGCAATGGGAAGAACCGGATTCTTGTAACGGAAATTCCTTATATGGTAAATAAGGCCAGGCTGATTGAAAAAATCGCGGAGCTGGTAAGAGAAAAAAAGGTGGACGGAATTACGGATTTGCGGGACGAATCGGATCGAAGCGGCATGCGTATTTGCATTGAACTTCGCCGGGACGTGAATCCGAATATCGTTTTAAATCAACTGTATAAACATACTCAGCTACAGGATACGTTCGGTGTGATTATGCTTGCTTTGGTGAATCGGCAGCCGAGAGTATTGAATCTTCTGGATATGCTGAAGTATTATCTGGCTCATCAGGAAGAAGTCGTAACGAGAAGGACACGGTACGAACTGAATAAAGCGGAAGAACGGGCTCATATTTTGGAGGGATTGCTGGTTGCTCTGGACAACATTGACGAAGTGATTCAGATCGTTCGTTCTTCCCGTACAACGCAGGAAGCGAAGAGCCGGCTGATGGAGAGATTTCTTTTAAGCGATCCTCAGTCTCAGGCGATCGTAGATATGAGAATTCGGGCTCTGACCGGTCTGGAAAGAGAAAAGCTTGAAGCAGAGTACGCGGAATTGAAAGAAAGAATTGCGGAATTGAAATCTATCTTAGCGGATGAAAAGAAGCTTCTTACCGTGATAAAAGAAGAAATTCTGATTATTTCGGCAAAATATGGAGATGATCGCAGGACGGTGATCGGGCAGGATGAAGGAGAAATGACGGTAGAAGACCTGATCGCGAACGAGAATACGATTATTGCCATGACTAATTTAGGTTACATTAAAAGAATGTCCGAGAGCAATTTCAAAAGTCAGCACCGGGGCGGTAAGGGCATCAAAGGAATGCAGACGATAGAAGAAGATTTTATCGCGGATCTTTTAATGACGACGACTCATCATTATATTTTATTCTTTACGAATAAAGGAAAAGTGTACCGTTTAAAAACTTTCGAGATTCCGGAAGGAAGCCGAGTGTCTCGCGGGACGGCGATCGTCAATCTGATTCAGCTGGGGCCGGGGGAGAAAGTAACCGCGATTATTCCGATTAAGTCCTATGATAAGAACAAATATTTGTTTATGGCCACCCGAAGCGGTATGGTGAAGAAAACTTCCCTGAGTGAATATGAAAATATTCGAAAGTCGGGTCTTCAGGCGATTATTCTCCGGGACGGAGACGAATTGATCGAAGTAAAGTCGACGGATAATACCAAAGACGTTCTGATGGTAACGGAGCAGGGACAATGTATTCGTTTCCATGAGACGGACGTGCGTCCTACCGGCCGTACCTCTATGGGTGTGGTCGGCATGAAATTAAGTGAAGAAGATAAAGTCGTCGGCATGCAGCTTCATACCCAGGGGAACGCGCTTTTGATCGTTTCGGAAAAAGGAATGGGTAAAAAAACTCTGATGGAAGAATTTACTCCTCAGAATCGCGGCGGTAAAGGCGTCAAATGTTATAAGATCAATGAGAAGACCGGAAATATTATAGGAGCGAAAGCGGTTAATGACAACCAGGAAATTCTTATCATTACGACGGAAGGAATTGTGATTCGCCTGAATGTGGACGGAATCTCTACTCTGGGACGAATTACTTCCGGCGTAAAGCTGATTCAAGTGGACAGCGAAAAGGATATTACGGTGGCAAGTTTTGCTAAAGTAAGGGAAAATCCGGATGTAAGCGAGAAAAAAGACGACGAGCAGTTATCCTTAAATTTGTAATTTCTGATTAAAAACGAAAAAGGAAGTGTTTGCTTTGGCGGAGACTTCCTTTTTTATGAAAGGAAAAAAGATGCGGGTTATTTACGGTGAAGATATTATTCAGAGCGTACGGGATCTGTGTATAGAGGCAAATTATGAACTGACGCCCGATATGTGTGAAAAAATCGATAAAGTAAGAGAACAGGAGGAATCTGTTTTGGGACGGCAGATTCTTGAACAACTTCGGGAAAATCTGAAGATTGCAAAAGAAGAACGGATACCGATTTGTCAGGATACCGGAATGGCTGTGGTTTTTGTGGATATGGGACAGGAAATCCGGGTAGAAGGTGGATATCTGACGGATTTGATTCAGGAAGGCGTCCGTCAGGGATATACGGAAGGGTATCTCCGCAAATCCGTGGTGAAGGATCCGATAAAGGAGAGAATCAATACCAACGATAACACACCGGCGGTAATTCACTATAATCTCATACCCGGAGATCAGATGAAAATTACGGTTGCCCCCAAAGGGTTTGGAAGCGAAAATATGAGCCGCATTTTCATGTTGAAGCCGGCGGAAGGTTATGAAGGCGCAAAAAAAGCCGTTTTGGAAGCGGTAAGGGAGGCGGGTCCTAATGCCTGCCCGCCGATGGTAGTCGGCGTAGGAATCGGCGGGACCTTTGAAAAATGCGCGCTGCTTGCGAAAAAAGCTTTAATCCGCCCTTTAACACAAAGAGCGGAGATTCCTTATCTAAAAAAAATGGAGGAAGAGCTGCTTGAAGAAATCAACCGGACGGGAATCGGGCCGGGCGGCCTGGGCGGTCGCATTACCGCTCTCGCGGTAAATATAGAAACCTATCCTACACATATTGCCGGTATGCCGGTAGCCGTCAACATTTGCTGTCACGTGAATCGTCATGCGGTGAGAAATCTTTGACAAAATTACGGAAAACGGTCAACAGGAGAATAAAAAGTGAATCGAAAAATAAAAATACCAATGACAAAGGAAGAAGCCGTTTCTTTAAAAGCCGGGGATTTGGTTTATATAACCGGAATTGTTTATACGGCCAGGGACGCGGCGCATAAAAGAATGTATGAAAGTCTTGAAAAAGGGGAACCCTTACCGATGGAGATAGCCGGGGAAGGCATTTATTATATGGGCCCTTCTCCGGCCAGAGAAGGACGTCCCGTTGGTTCTGCCGGTCCTACAACAGCAAGTCGAATGGATAAATATACACCGGCTTTGCTGGACCTGGGATTAAGGGTTATGATAGGAAAAGGAAAAAGAAGCGAACAGGTAGTGGAAGCAATTCAAAAAAACAAAGCGGTTTATCTGGCTGCAATCGGGGGCGCCGGCGCTCTGCTCTCTCAGAAAATCAAAAAATCCGAGGTAATTGCTTACGAAGATCTTGGGACTGAAGCGGTTCGGAGATTGGAAGTGGAAGATTTTCCGGCAATCGTAGTGATCGATTCGGAGGGAAATAACCTTTATGAGACGGCGATATTGAGGTATCGGAATGAAGAAAACACAAGATATTGATACGGAAAAAAAGCCAGAAAAAAAAGGAAAAAATCGTTGACATCAAAGAATACTTCGGATATAATATTCAATACCGTTGAACGGCGGTATGAAAAATGGAGAAATACTCAAGAGGCCGAAGAGGCGCCCCTGCTAAGGGTGTAGGTCGGGCAACCGGCGCGAGGGTTCAAATCCCTCTTTCTCCGTTCTTATCACAAAAGCGATCTGGAAAAAACTTTAAGAAAATGAAAAAAGTTGTTGACAAATCGAAAATAAAGTGATAAGATACAAAAGTTCGCTCCTCACAGAGGAGAAACGACAAAAAACGCACCTTGATAAATAAACAGTATATTCCAACCCTGAAAATTCGAGAGAAATTCAGAGAAGAACGTTAAAGAAGGAAAAGAACAGCCAGAAGGAAGTTCAAAGCCAAGAAATCAACACGAGAGTTTGATCCTGGCTCAGGAT
>JAAWBX010000006.1 GCA_022792885.1 Lachnospiraceae bacterium | reverse complement strand
ATATTTGGCAGGCAAAGACCGTCCATGGAAATATCAGAATTTAGCCGATAGCATGCGTGCAATCGCATCATAGGATGAATGTAACGATACTTATGGACGGATCCGCATGTATCAGGCGATTCTCTTAAAACAACCGGAAGGCATCCGTATTCCCGGCGAGAGGACGGTTTACAGCGTCATGGAGAAAATCGGGCTCATCCACCGTCCGAAACGCAAAACCAACGGAATTACCAAAGCGGACCGTGAGGCGCGAAAATCCGACGACCTGCTGAAACGGGATTTTTCATCCAAAGAGCCGTTAAAAAAATGCGTTACAGATATAACTGAAATCAGCGCAAAAGACGGAAAGCTGTATGTATCCGCCATATTTGACTGTTTTGATGCTGCAGTCCTGGGGCTGGCAATGGATACCAGCATGAAAGCGGCATTATGTGAGCGGACGCTTGACAACGCCGTCCGCGCCTATCCAGCGCTTAGAGGAGCCGTTATCCACTCTGACCGCGGAACCCAGTACACCAGCGAAACCTATCGCAGTGCGGCTGCAAAATACGGCATTCTTCAAAGCATGAACAGCGCCGGGGGACGCTGCCATGACAACGCACGATGCGAGAGCATGTGGGCGCGGATGAAAGAGGAACTCCTCTATGGGAGGCATCATACAAAGAAAATGACAGTGGAGGAAGTGAAGGCCCTCATCTTTAGATATTTCATCGGATATTGGAACAACAGGAGGATATGCTCCGCCAATAAGGGGCTCCCTCCTATGGTCAAACGACAGAGATACTATGAATCTCTGGATGCTGCCGCTTAGGCATTGATATCCTTGTAAAAAAAGTGTCAACCAATATTGACAATATCGGTTCCAGCGCGGATAATTTGCACGCCTTATGTGCGGATTCGGTAAACTGGCTGAAAGGAAGGCGATTTGAAGCGGGGACGACAAAAGAAACTTTGGAAGAATGGTTCGGAGATCTGGAGATTCAATAATTTGGATATAAGAGCAAGGCAAGTCCGTCTTGCCCGGAAGGAAGGTCAATCTGCCTTGTAGGGATTGACCTTTTTATATTGTAAGGGAAGCTGCCTCTTGGTTAGACAAAGGTGGTTGGGAATTGAAAAAGGTTATGTTTTCATGTATAATTTTGGAAAAGAAACATCATGTGATAAATTGGGGCTGGGGACAATGACATGAATAGGAAAACAGAAGAATCAAGAATTACATACAATAAAATAGCGTTTGAATATGATACGTCGAGAGAGGGGAAATATACCAGATTTCATATTAAAGAACTAACCAATACAATAGATTTGAGTGAAGGAAATGTTGTTCTTGATGTTGCATGCGGAAACGGAACTCTATTGAGGGAACTATCGAAAAAAGTAAGAATTCGAGCGAATGGAATAGATATATCGGAGAATATGATTCATGTTGCGAAAATGCGTTATCCGGATATGAGTTTTGAGGTAAAGCCATGTTATCCGCTTGATTGGAGTGATGAAAGCATAGATATTATAACTGTATGCTGTGCATTTCATCATTTTGATAAACCTCAGGAATTTGTAAAAGAATGTAAGAGAGTGTTAAAGAAGAATGGTACCGTATACATAGCGGAACCCAACTTTGGTGCAATAATAAGACTTTTTGCAAATAAATTTTGGTTTTGTTTTTCAAAAAGTGGAGATGTGAGGATATACGGTAAAAAAGAGATAGAGAAAATCTTTTATCATTATGGATTTCGGTTTGTGCAGATTTATGGAAAAGAGAAGGGATTGTTTCTCAAAGCTGAAAAGTAGTTATAATTTGAACAAGAAGGATAAAATCTGATAGCGAGAATAAAGCAGAGATGACGGGGCTCCTTTTGATTGGGGGAAAACATCTTTAGATTATGCAAAATTCCGTGATATTTATCCAAAGGAGTTTTATCAAAAAATTGTTGACCGGGGATTATGTTTGAATGGACAATCTATCTTTGATATTGGAACGGGGACAGGCGTTCTTCCCAGGAATATGTACCGGTATGGGGCGGAATGGACGGCTGCGGATATTTCAGAAAATCAAATGGAACAAGCCAAAATTCTTTCAAAAGGTATGGATATAGATTATCATATTGTATCAGCAGAGGATATAAATTTTTCGGATGATTCTTTCGATGTTATTACGGCATGCCAGTGTTTTTGGTATTTCAAACATGAAATTGTTATGCCTAAGTTTTTTCGTATGCTGAAACAGGGGGGGGAAGTATTCTTGTGTTATATATGGCGTGGCTGCCGTTTGAGGATAAGATTGCAGAAGCCAGTGAAAATCTTGTATTAAAATATAATCCGAATTGGAGTGGTGCAGGAGAAACGATCCATCCGATAGACATACCCGATTGCTATAAAGAAAATTTTGCGTTTGTATATCATGAAGAATTTACGCTAAGAATACCATTTACCCCTGAAAGTTGGAATGGAAGAATGAAGGCCTGCCGTGGAATTGGTGCTTCGCTTACCGAGAAGGAGATTTTGATGTGGGAACAAGAGCATAGGAAGCGAAATTTTAAAGGAGAAATTAGATGAGTGAAAAAATTATATTTAGTCAAGGCTCTTTTTTTCATGGAACAAAAGCGGACTTAAAAATAGGGGATTTCATCATTACAGGAAAGAAAAAGAATTATCGTGATGCCAGAAAATCCGAATATGTTTATTTTGCCGGAACTTTGGAGGCGGCAATCTGGGGAGCGGAATTGGCGGAAGGGGATGGTAAAGAAAGGATATATGTTGTAGAGCCAACGGGAGATTACGAAGATGATCCCAATCTTACGGATAAAAAATTTCCCGGGAATCCCACAAAATCGTATAGATCGAGGCAGCCGCTAAAGATTGTTGTAGAAGTGGTAAAATGGGAAGGACATTCCGCTGAAGTATTAAATACTATGATTGAAAATCTTAAGAAGTTATCTGAAAATGGAATAAAAGCAATTGATTGATGTTGCAGGAGACATGATAGAAAGAACGATTGTCTGCTGGTTTATCAGGGAGATAAACGGGGCGGGAAATCGGGAGACGGGATTTTACGAGGTATTTCATGGGTAAGAAATTATCGGAAATGAGTTTGGAAGAGTTGTGGAAGTTATTTCCTGTCTTTTTGACGGAATATCAGGCTTCCTGGAAAGAATGGTATTTTGAAGAAGAAATATTTTTGAAAAAGGCAATACCGCAGGCTGTAAGAATAAGCCATATAGGGAGTACGGCGATTGGTTCTATCTGGGCAAAGCCGATTATCGATATTCTTGTGGAAGTGCCAAAGGAATCTGATTTATTAGACAATAAGGATTTGATTATCCATAGCGGTTATATTTGTATGGCTCAAAATGAGAAAGGGATTTCTTTTAACAAGGGATATACGGAAAATGGATTTGCCGAGAAGGTATTTCATTTACATTTAAAATACATCGGAGATAACGATGAATTGTATTTTAGAGATTATCTTATGGGGCATCCCGATGTCGCGGGTGAATACGAAAAAATGAAAAAGAAGCTATGGAAAAAATATGAGTATGACAGAGACGGATATACGAACGCTAAAACCGAATTTATCCGAAGGTATACCGAAGAAGCAAGGCTTCTGTATAAGAATAAATATTGACGGGTTCGATTTTTAAAACCGGATAAAGTCAAAAAATTGTGAGCGCGGAGAACTACGGATTTTAATGTGAAAACGAATGTTAGGAGATGCCAAATTCCGCGGCATATTTCACGATTCCTGATATGGTCGGGGCGTTTTCACAAAGCTTGCATGCCATAAAATTTTTGCTTGGAACTTCAAAACAGGGTTGAATACCAAATTTTTCGGCGGGTAAATAGCCGGTCCGAGGATAATATTTTTCACTGCCCAACACAACGGAATAGCTGTAACCGAGCGATTTTGCCGTTTTATGTCCATTCAGGATCAGAGAAGTGCCGATGCCCTGCCTTTGATATTCGGGCAATACGGACAGCGGAGCTAATGCCAGAGCGGTATGTTCGCCTATTTGCAGTTTGGTGAACAGGATGTGCCCGACAATTTTTCCGTGAATTTCGCATACAAGTGACAATTCGGGAATAAAGGCGCTGCTTTGTCGTAAGGCATTTACTAAATCTTGTTCGCTGCCATCGCTTTGTCCGGCGGTTTTAAACGCATTTTTAACTACTTGATATACGGCTTCGTAGTCGGCCGGTTGTTCGGTTCGGATTGTCATGGATAGTACCTCGCTAACTGTTTAGAGGGGGGCGGTGCGTTCGCTTTTCCGTTCCCGCCTGTATTATACAGGGATTTTTTTGTATGTCAACCGGATTTGCACAAAATGGTTTCGTTTACGGATTTTAAAAAAGGCGTTTCGTACCGTCGCTTAGCAGCAGAGCCGAAAGGTATCCTTTTTCGACGGTGTCCTTGTCAAGCGACGGTAAAATGAATTTATGGATGGAGATAAAAAAATGAAACTTTGCACAAAAGTAATTTTATATATTCACGGAAAAGGCGGAAGCTGTCTGGAAGCGTATAAGAAAAACTGTCCGGATTTTGATATGATCGGAATCGATTACGACAGTTATTTACCGTGGATTGCGCAAAATCAAATCAAGTCGGTTTACGACGAAGCATCAATCGGTCATTCCCGTATCTCGATCGCCCGGTAGGTGTGGCTGTAATGATAGCCCAGTTTTTCCGCCAATGCGATCGAAGCTTTATTGTGCGCGTCCCAACTGGGGTATAAATTCCGTTTTAAACACTCCGAGATCAGTTTTGCTCCGCAGATATAGGCGAAGCCTTTTCGCCGGCAGTCTTCTCTGGTATCGATTTCGATCTCTATGCCGTCCCGGTATCTGGCGTAGGAGGAGGCGCCGGATATGATTTGGTTTTCTTGGCAGAGAACCGCGCCGATTCCGAGTTTGCGGTAGGTTTGGTAGTCCGGGAACTGCGACACGAGATCCGCGCTCCAGGGGTTCGCCCGGCACATCCGAAAAAGGGGTTCATCGATCATGGAGAGCCGATACGGTTTCGGCAGGGACGCGGCCGCTTTTTCCAGTTTTACCCGGTCAAAGACGTCGGGTTCTTTTTTTGTTGCGTAGCGGGAGACAATGCTTGCTTTTTCGCCGTAAATTTGCGTGATGACGGTTTCCCAGCGACGGTTTTGGGGAACCAGGATTCGGAAGTTTCGGGCGAGGGGATCGGGGTTGTAGGACGCGAGTTCGCGGTCCGGTTTTCCGGCAAAAAAAGTGAAGTCTCCCAGGACGGCCATGGCCGCGGTCGGATGGCGCAAATCGTCGGCGTAAACATTTCCCATCATTCCCTGCAAACAGGACCAGATCAGAGTTTCTTCCCATCTGCCGAACAGGAGGGAAACCTGAGTCGTGTCCGTTATTTTGTATATCATAAAATACCTCCCGTTTATTGATTTCGGATTACATCAGACAGTTGTCGCGCCACTCGTCCCTTTTCAGGAAATTGCGGATCGCGTTCAGCATCTTTTTGCCGGCCGGCGACAGCGGATGGGAGGCATAGAGGCTGACGATCCGGTAGGCGGGCGGAAAGACCGGGTACGCCCGGACGTTGTGCGGGCATCCTCTGGCGATCAGTTCCGCGAAAAGGCTGATGCCGAGCCCCTGCGAGATCAGAGCAAACAGCGTGTGGTCGCTGGCGATTCGGAAATCGGGACATGGGGTCAGCCCGTTCCTTTTTAAAAACCAGTTGATATCCACATCATCCTGGATCGGCGGCATCAGAATGGGGAAGGAGCGGATGTCTTCAAGCGTCATATAGGTGCGGTGCGGCGGCGTGTAGCCGGCCGGGGTGATGCAGATAACGCGGTCCCGGTACAAGGGCGTCGTGGGATATGGGAACGGTTCTTTTTCCATATGGGAAATCAGGGCCAGATTGACTTTTCTGGATTTGATGCGGGCCGGAAGGACCGCGGAATTTTCCTGGATCAGTTCAACGGAAATGCCGGGGTATTGCCGGCGGAATTCGCGGATGATCGTGGGGAACCAGTGGATCGTGACGCTCTCAAAGGCGCCGATGGTCAGCGCGCCTTTTGCCAGCCCGTTGATTTGATCGACCTCCTGCCGCAGCCGGTCGTCGGCCTGCAGGTGTTCCCGGATGTAGGGGAGGAGATCGCTTCCGTTGGTGGTCAGGACGACGCCGCTTCGGTTTCGGATAAAAAGCGGGAATCCGAACTCGGCCTCGAGTTTGGCGATGGCATGGCTGACGGCGGACGGCGTCAGGTTCAGGCGTTCGGCGGCCCGGGCAAAATTCAGTTCCTCCGCGACGGTTTCAAAGACCTGATAGGTATAATGGGACATGGGGGCCTCCTTTGTTGAACGATTATTCATCTAAGACATGAAAAAGATGAATTTTACTTCTCTCCTTAAGTATACTATAGTGGCGTCAGAAGAAGCAAGAGAAAGAGGAGGGGTTTATGATGAAAAGGATACCGTCGCTTGGCAGACGAATGGCTTTTATCGCAGCGGGTTCTACGATTTCGACCGCGGGTTGTGTGATGGCGGTCAAAGCGGGGATCGGACTGGCGCCCTGGGATGCTTTTTTTATGGGAGTATCGCTTCGCACCGGGCTGCTTTACGGGGATGTGATGATGATCGGAGGTTTTTTGATTCTGGCAATGGACGTCGGCCTGAAGGAGAAGGTCGGCCTGGGAAGTTTTTTGTGTACCTGGCTGTCCGGTCCTGTGACCAATTTGTTTATGAAAATCGAACTGCCGGTATTTCTGAACGGTTTTGCGGGGAGCGTGTGTGTGCTTCTCACCGGAGTTTTGTTTCAGTGTCTGGGAACTTATACCCAGATGCAGGGCGCTTTTGGCTGCGGGCCGAGGGACGCTTTTCTGGTTGGGCTCGGGCGGAAATTTTCCCGGTATCCTTTGGGTCTTGTGCGCGGGTTTCTGGAGGGGACGGTTTTGCTGATCGGCTGGCTTTTGGGGGCGGAGATCGGTATCGGAACGCTTCTTTCCGTGGCGGCGGGCAGCGTTTTCCTGGAACTGGTTTTCGGGTTCTTTCATTTTGACGCGGCGCAGGTCGAGCATGAGGGGATTCTGGATACGGCGCACCGGTTCCTGGCGCTGTGAATTTTTTATTGAAGGTTGCCGGGGATCGGGCTATACTAACGAATAGAAAATTATCCGGGAGGAGCCGCTATGGACAATAGGGAGAGAAGGGATCGGGGAATGGCTTATATTACCGATGAGGCGATTGTGGAGGAACAGCAAAGAGCCAAACGTGCGATACGACGTTATAACGCATGTATGCCGTTTGATTTGGAAGAAGGGCTGCGGTGTCTGGACGAGGCCGGGATCTGCCATAAAGGCGAGGTGTATTTTGAGCCTCCGTTTCACTGTGAATATGGGACGCATATTGAAGTGGGTGAGAATTTTTACGCGAACGCTTACTGTACCATGCTGGATGTTGCCAGGATCCGAATCGGAGATGATGTGTTGTTCGGACCGAACGTTTCTTTGTATACGGCGGGGCATCCGATTCATCCGGCGAGCCGGAAATCCGGTTACGAATACGGGATTCCCATCACAATCGGCGACCGCGTCTGGATCGGCGGGAACTGCGTGATTCTGCCGGGGGTCACGATCGGTTCGGATTCGGTGATCGCCGCCGGGAGCGTTGTGACGAAGGACGTCCCGCCGGGAGTTGTGGCGGGTAAGAATCCGTGTCGGGTCATACGCAGCATCACGGAAGACGACCGGAAGTATTACTATAAAGACCGGGTTTTTGACGAGGAAGTCTGGGAGGTGATCCGCCGGATCGAGTAGAACGGTTTTCGGGCATACGGCGGGGCCTTTTTATAATAGGTATATTTTTTGCGTTTCCTCCGCATACTGAAGACAGGCGTCGTCCGTTTTCGGCGGGCGGCAGCAGGGAATTTTTACGGAGGTAACGGGATGGGAGAGAGCAAAGCGGATCGGGAAAATCAGGAGAAGGAGAACGAGAAGCTCCGGGACGAGAAAATCAGTGAATACGGTCAGGTGAGATTGGAAAATAACGAGCAAAAGCGGAAAATTCATCTGCTCTCCGTAGTGGGCGAGATCGAGGGCCATGAGAATCTTCCGTCGTCCTCGAAAGCGACCAAGTACGATCACGTGCTGCCCCAGTTGGCGGAGATCGAGGATGATAAGGAAGTGGAAGGGCTTCTGGTGCTTTTAAATACCAGCGGCGGCGATATCGACGCGGGTCTGGCGATCTCGGAAATGATCGCTTCTTTAAGCATTCCTTCCGTGTCTTTGGTGCTGGGCGGCAGCCATTCCATCGGCGGCCCGCTGGCGGTTTCGACCGATTATTCTTATATCGTTCCCAGCGGGACCATGATCGTGCATCCGGTCCGGATGAGCGGTACGGTTTTGGGGGCCCCTCAGACGTATGAATATTTTAAGCGGATTCAGGACCGCATCACCGGTTTTATGTCTTCGCACAGTCGGGTTTCCAAGGAAAAACTGGAGCAGATGATGACGAACGCCGGGGAACTGACCAAAGATCTGGGGACGATTCTGATCGGAAAAGAAGCGGTGGATGTCGGATTGATCGATCAGGTCGGAGGTTTGAAGGATGCCTTGGAAAAATTATATGAAATGATCGACGAAAAAAGGAAAAATTGCGGGGCAAATAAAAAAACACAGGTATTTTAAAGGGAATAAATAAAAAACAATTTACAATTTACACCGTTCTATGCTATATTGAAAGTAATATATGCAAAGGAGAACGAGTGATGGAGAAAAAACGTTGGTTGTATGCGGCGGCCGGTGTGGTGATCCTGTTTTTTGCCGGCCTGGTTTATGCCTGGAGCGTGTTGGCTTCTCCGATCGGAGTTTATTTCAGCGAATGGTCGGCGGCCCAGTTGTCTCTGACTTTTACGATTTGTATGTCTTTTTTCTGCCTGGGGGGCCTGTTCGGCGGTCTGACGGCGGGGAAGATCAATGTGAAGATCAATGTGTGGCTGGCGTCGGCTCTGTTTCTGGCCGGTTTTTTCCTGGCTTCGCGGGCTCAGAGTCTGATTATGCTCTATGTGGGCTTCGGCGTTTTGTGCGGGATGGGCTCCGGTTTTGCTTATAATGCGGTTATGAGCACGGTGACGAAGTGGTTTCCCGACAAACCGGGCCTGATTTCCGGTATCCTGTTGATGGGATTCGGAATTGGCTCTTTTGTAATCGGAAAAGTCTATCAGGCGATGACGCCTTCGGGAGCCGGAGTGGAAGCCTGGCGAACCTCTTTTTTCGGCATGGGCGTGATCCTGTGCGCGGTTTTGCTTCTCGGTTCTTTCTTTTTGAAGCTGCCGGACGCGTCGTTTAAACTGCCGGAGGGCGGGAAGAAAGCGAAGAAAAATTCGGAAGAAGGTATGGAGGCGACTCCGGGGGTTATGCTTAGGCGCCCTGCTTTCTGGCTGTACTTCGTCTGGGTCACGTTGATGTGCGTGGCGGCTTTGGCTCTGATCTCCCAGGCAAGTTCGATCGCTCTGGGTGTAAAACCGGATCTGGATGCCGGGACCGTGGCTACGGCGGTGGGGCTGATCTCGATCTTTAACGGAATCGGACGTATTCTTTTTGGCGGGGCTTTTGATAAGATCGGGCGGAAGAAGACCATGGGAATCATCAACGTTGCTTTTCTGGTGGCGACGCTGATTCTTCTTCTGGCGGTTATTTTACATAGTTTCCCTCTGATCATTCTTGGTTTTGTCTGCATCGGGCTGGCTTACGGCGGCGTGACGCCCACAAACTCGGCTTTTGTCAGCGCTTTTTACGGCGCGAAGCATTATCCGGTGAATTTTCAGCTTGTGACGCTGAATTTGCTGGTGTCTTCCTTCGGGAGCACGGCGGCCGGCGCGCTGTATGATATGAGCGGTTCTTATATCAGCACGTTTGTCATGATGCTGGCGGCGATCGTTCTGGCGAGCGGAGCTTCGTTTTTGATTAAAAGACCTTGATTTTTTCTTTTTGATTTTTAAAAGATACCGGCGTGGAATTGGGACGCTCACAAGATAAAGTAGGGTATGGCGGAGTGCGGTACCTTATCTTGTGGGCGTCTATCGTTTTGCAAAAGCTTTTTTCCATTTTCAGGAAATTTTTGGTGATGATGCCATATAATAAAAGGCAGAGACTTTGTCGAATAATATGATATAGAATGAAGACGGTAAGAGAAGGGAACTTGTGGAGTGAAGCAGGTTATGTTCTCAAAAGGTGTACCTTGTGAAATGCCGAACGGCGGTACGGGATACCCGAAAGATTACTTTTTTGAGAACGGCTTCCTTGTATAAACATAACACAGAACGCTTCCGTTTGCAACTGATTCGAAAATTTTCATTAAAATAATACGTTTTTTCAAAAAGCGTACCTTTTGAAAAAGACAGGCAACTATTAAAAATAAAATTGGTTAAAAATTACACAAATAAAATTTGCCTGGAAACAGGCCAAAGTTGTAAAAAAACAGTTCTGTTTGGATATTATTTTAATGGAAATGTTGCGAAATAAGAAAAGTTGTGCTATCTTAATAGTAAAGAAAAGATTTGCTCTCAAAAGGTACACTTTTTGAGAGCAGGCTGACAGAATCCGGAGGCAGCGATTGGCTCCCGATTTATTTTGTATAAAATCATAAAAAACTTGCGATAGATCGTAAAAAACAGGATTTTTCATGACCGGATCGTCAGAACCGGGTGGGGTCAGACGTTTCGAAGGATCTGGAAGGAGGATATTCTGAATGAGAACTTCGATTGTAAAAAAGGCGGAAAAATTTATAAAGGAAAAAAGCAGACGCAGACGTTGGACGGCAGCCATAACGGCGTTGAGCGCGATCGTGATCGTAGCGACCGCGTGGGTGCTGATGTCCCCGGCCCGTGCGCTGGTGGGCGAGACGTATTGCGGGAAGGAAGCGCATGCGCATGAGGATGCGTGTTACGAGCGTGTGTTGATCTGCGGACAGGAGGAGGGGCTTTTGACAGAGGCCGCCGAAGCGACGCCTGGGGAGACGGTCGAAGTACATCGGCATGATGAGAGCTGCTATACGGAAGTGAAGAATCTGGTATGCGGGAGAGAAGAGCTGGAAGGCCATGCCCACGTGGATTCCTGTTATACCATGCACGCGGAGGAGGAGTTGGCCTGTACGCTGGAAGAGAACGAGGAGCATGCCCACACGGAAGCGTGTTATATCCGGACGGAGGAGAGAGTGCTGGTCTGCGAACGGGAAGAAGCGGAGGGACACACCCACGCGGACGCCTGCTATGCGACGGAGCGGGTTCTTTCCTGCGGGAAGGAAGAGACGGGGGATCTGAATGCGGAAGCCTCCGGGCAGGCGAATCCCGGGAGCGAAGCGCCGGCGGAGAGCGGCCATGTCCACTCGGATGCGTGTTATGAGCGGACGGAAACGCTGATTTGTAATGAAGAAGAACATACCCATGAGGATGCGTGCCATAAGAAACCGTCGTTTTATTGCGGGGAGCTGGTGCATGTTCATACGGATAACTGTTTTGATCCGGAAGGGCAGGTGATATGCGGCCAGGCGGATTGCATGGTTCATATCCACAGCGATGCGTGTTACGGTTCGAAGGGAAATGTAATATGCCCGTTGCCGGAGGTCGAAAAACATGTTCATACGGAGGCCTGTTATGTTCAGGAAGCCGGGGCAGAGGAGCCGAAGCTGATCTGTGAAAAAACGGAGGCGGAACCGCATCTTCACACGAACGAATGTCTGGACGAAGACGGCTGGCTGGTTTGCGGGAAGCTGGAAGTCTGGGAGCATGTACATAATGCGGGATGTTTTACCGCGTCGGAGGAGAAGGCGGTGCAGAGGGCTTTTGAAGGGGACGGTTTTGCCGTTACGGCCGTTTACGGGAAAGAAGCCGGCCTTCCGGATCGCTGCGTCCTGCTTGTAAAGCGGGTGACCGCGGAGGAGGAAGAGGAAGTTTACACGGCGCGGGAAGCCGAGTATCAAGCGTTTTTAGGGGAGGAGGCGGCTCCGGTCAGGGATCTGCTGCGGATCGGCTTTTATATTCGGGAACAGAAGCTTGAGCCGAAAGATTCCGTGGTTGTGACTTTACGGTTCCTGGGGGAAGAAGCCTTAAAAGAAGGCGTTCCGGTCACGGTGATCGGTTTCAACGATGAGGGAGGCGCCGAGGAAATTCCGGCCGGAAGAACGGAAGACGGAGGCGTGACGTTCCGATTGGGCGGATTTTCCGAAATCGCGATCGGGTACGGATCCGCGGAGGAAGAGCCGGAGGAAACCGGGAGCGAAGAAGAACCGACGGAGGAGACAAAAGCGGAAGAGGAGGGGGAAGCGAAACGCCCCGAGGTTGCGGACCGGACCTTCCGGCTTGCGAATACCTATGAGTATGGCGATAAAGACATTTCGGTTCGTTTTCATGTTGAAGGGAGCGTTTTTCTGCCGGCAGAAGTGATTGCCGGGGAGGAGACGCCGGAGACGGGATCGAATGAGGGAACTTCCGTATGGCCGCCGGAAGAAACCGGGACAAAAGCCGGAGAACCGGAACCGGGTACAAAGCCCGCAGGAGACGAAAACGAAGGAGAGGCAGGAAAAGAATCGGACGCGGAAACGAAAGCCGCGGAAGAGACAAAAACCGTAGAAGAAACAAAGGCTGCGGAAGAGACAAAAACCGAAACGGAACCGCAGGCCGGAGACGGGGAGGCCGTAAAGGAGAGCGAATCGGAGCCCGCGAAGGAAACCGAGAACGAACCCGCAAAGAAGGGCGGAGAAGAAACGAATGAGACGTCCGGCGAGACGGAGCCGGCTGACATACCGGAAACATCGGAACCGGTAGAACTTTTGACGCAGGAAGAATTTGAGGCGAAGCTGGAATTTAAAGTGGAACCGCTGACGGAACAGTCCGGGGCATACGCGGCCGTGGCCGCCTATGAGGAAGAACTGGGCGATACCGGAGAGGAACTTTTGCTTCAGGCGTTTGCGTACTCCCTGAGTTATGAAGGATATGAGCTGGATTTATCGAATTGTACCGTTACGGCGGAGATTATGCCTACGCAGGCGCTGATGGACACGGCCAGGGAAGCGATGGAAGCGGCCGGTGAAGGCAGAAGTCCGGTGGGAGAAGGCCCGGTAAACGATCCGGACGAAGCGCCGGAAGATTCGGGGCTTTCGAATGAGATTTTGATCGAGGCAATGGAATTGCTGGACGGAACCGACGATTCATTAAGCGGGGACGGTTCGGACGGCCCGGTTTCGGATGAGGCGGGCGTGATTCTCGACGGAGACGGTGCGGGGATCGGTGAGATTCAGGTGATGTCTTTGCGGGAAGAGGAAGAGATCACGCCGATGCGGTTAAGTCTGACGTCGGGCGCCTTGGCCGTGCGGGCAACGGGGCAGCCGAATCCGAAGTTTCGCGTGCAGTATTATGCGAATCTGGAGATGATAAGCAAAACCGGTTCCAACGGGCTGCCGGTGATCGATACCAGCGGCGGAAAATTGCCTGTAAACGGAGGGGGCAGGGACGTTGCCTCGCCGAATGGGAATCCGATCCGGAACATCTATGTGGATAACGACGGGAAAGTTTTGACGGAGAACGTGCTGACGGAGGTGTATGAAGCCAGAGACTGCGAATATATCCGGCAGCCTACGATCAACTATTTCGACGCGCTGCGCAACAAACCGGGTTACGGTTTGAAAGAAGTGTGGGTACTGAAAGAAGGAAGAGATGAAAAGAGCGTGGATCCGGGCGACTGGGATCGCTATACTTACAGCAGCGCTCTGCATTTTACCAATCGTTCCGTGTCGGAAACCGCAAAACCGATACCGGATAACGATACCGGGCAGCATGTCAGCTCCGGATATGTGTACATCCGGGATAATGCGGTTTTGCGTCTGGTGTATGATTCTACGGAGGGTGATCCGGATTTTACGGCGGCATTTTACGATTATGATATCAGCGACGGGTATATTTACGGCACGGAGGAGAACGCCAGGAATCGGGCCGATCAGCAGAATACGTCTTCTCAGGACGATCGGACATGGTACAGCTATACGGGACGATCCGGTATCAACAGCGACGCGAATTACATCGGAAAACCCGGCTCCCGGCTGGCTTTCGGGAACGCCAATACCGGTACCGGACTTCAGCACGAGCAGTGGAACGCCAATCTGTTAAATAAACTTAACGCGGCTCAGAGCGGGCATCCGTCCGTCAGCGGAAGTTATAAGGGATGTACATTCGGCTTGGCCAGAGATCTGTCGGAGGACGGGAAAATACAATACAGCAGTCAGGTTGCGGTGCCGAACCTGTTCAATGAAGGCGGCGCGGCGGGAAAAACTTCCTATGACGAAGGGCAGTATTCTTTGAAGTTTAACCGCAGCGGAGATACCTATACGCTGTCGGCGGTAAACGGGACCGGTGTAAGCGACCTGGAATCGTTCAATCACCCCAGCCCTTCGGCCGGCACGGTTCATACGCATATCTGGACCAATAATTTCTGGCCTATGGATTGGGCGCCTTCTTACGGAACCGACGGGCATGATATGAAAATCGGAAACCTGGCGCTTCAAACGAGCCGAAATTTTGTCGGAGAAAAGGGGAGCGGAGGCACCGGCGCCGTGGCGAACGGTAATTTCCCGACGAACGACGACGGCCGGGATCACAACAGTTATTTCGGCATGCGTTATGAGGTGGGGTTTGAACTGTCGGAGGATTATGTCGGTCCTCTGGAGTATTACTTCTTCGGCGATGACGATATGTGGGTGTTCTTAAGCCGGGTGGACGTGGACGATAACAATCAGGTGACCCGATACTATGATTCGCGTCTGGTCTGTGATATCGGCGGTACGCATTCTTCCGTCGGCGAGTATGTCAATCTGTGGGACTACATGAAGCAGGATCATGCGCATACGGACGTCTGCTATGGAGAAGACGGGAATCTGAACTGTGAAAAAGAAAAAGAAAACAAAAGCGGGAAATGGGCGCTGACTTTCTATTATACCGAGCGCGGCGCTTCCGGTTCTACGTGCTGGATGCAGTTTACGCTGCCTTCGGCGACATCCCTGAATCCGGAAAAAACCGATCAGGATTACGGGGACCTGCGGATTGAGAAGACCGTAACGGCCGTGGAAGGGGATAATGAGACGGAAGTTGACAATAACGACGAGTTTTCGTTCCGGATCGAATTGACGGACGCGCAGGGAAACCGGCTGCCGGATGACTATTCCTATGTGAAATATGATAAAAACGGAACGGAGCTGGGTGCGGATCTGATTATCTGGGACGGGGCCGAGTTTACGCTGAAAAACGGCGAGTATATTATTATCCGGTATCTGCCGAAGGGAACAAAATATACGGTCATCGAAGCGAATGAGGCCGTGACCGTGATTCCGAACACCGGGGAGTCCGCGCCGGATAATCCCGACGATCCGGATGCCTCGGATGAAACCCGGGTGCCGAGTGACACCGAATATCTGACGGACATCTCGATCAACAATATACCTCCGTCTTCCGACAGGCAGAATTTGCAGCAAGATAAGATCGCGGCCGGCATGATCGAGCAGGGTGATGTGAACAAAGTTCACTACAACAACAAGTTTTACACGTATGTTCTTCCCGAGACGGGAGGAGCGGGCAATCCTTCATATACAATGGCGGGAATCAGTTTTATGCTGATGGGCGGCCTGATGTATAGAAAAAAGATTAAAGAAAGGAAAAGGAGGACACGAGTATGAAACATATGAAGTGTACCAGGAAAATTCTCAGTTTTCTGCTGACGCTGGCGTTGGTGCTGGGAATGAGCATGACCGTGTTTGCGGACGGTGACGATGAGCTGACACCGGCGGGAACGGGGGATTTTACGATCACTCTGAACGGAGTGGCGAATGCGGATCATGAGTATACGGCTTATCAGATCTTCAAGGGAGATCTCCTGGAGCAGGACGGTAAGAAGACCCTTTCGAACATTGAATGGGGGGACAATATGACGGATCCGGCAGGGTTTGTCAAAGCTTTGGTGAACAGCGGTAAATTTTCCGGTTTGACGGAGGATTCGACGGCTGCCCAGGTTGCCGTTGCCCTGAACGGAGTGGCGAATGATGCGGAACTGGCCAAATTATTCGCGGATCTGGCCGGTGATCGGGACGACGCGGGCAGTCTGCGTTATCTGGGAGGCGCGGCGAGTAGCACGGCCGGGACGACGCCCGTGGAAGGCGCGGACGGAAAGTTCACTTATACGATCTCCAATTTGAAAGCGGGATATTATCTGGTACAGGATAGCGGTGACAATCCTGCATCGGACGACGCCAATACCCGGAACATTCTGGAAGTGGTGGCGGACGTGGACGCGACGGTGAAATCGGAAACGCCTACGGTTGACAAGAAGATCCTGGAAGGCGATCAGAAGGTAGATGCGAATACGGCCGGCGTCGGCAAAGTGGTGTCTTATGAGATCACCGGCACGGTACCGGAATACAGCGGGTATGATACGTATTTCTATGTTATAAGCGATACGCTGTCGAACGGCCTGACTTTTAACAATGATATTACCGTGACGGTCGGCGGGGAAGAGGTTAGCGTAGTTGTGGACCCGACGGCTGTGGACGGCGTAATGCCGGAAGCGGATGTATACGTGTACACAGGTGACAACGCGGCTCCGAATACGTTCCGGCTTGCGTTTGGCAACATCAAAGATTTTGCTCCGGGTTCCGCAATCGTCGTTCATTATTCCGCTACGGTAAACGCGAACGCGGTGATCGGTGAAGCCGGAAACCCGAATAAGGTTACGTTGATTTATTCCAACAATCCGAATCACAATTATGACGGTGAGGAAGATACGAATAGACCGGGTCTTCCGGATTCCGAGAAAAACCCTCCGGTAGGAGAGACGCCGGAAGACATCACGATCACTTATGTAGCCAAGATTGAGATTTTAAAGACCGAGGGAGACGGCGCGACGCCTCTGCCGGGTGCGACGTTTACTTTGACGGGTACTTCGTATCAGACGGTCGTAACCGAGAAAGAGTATTTTGAGATCGATCCGTCCGGAGAATATTATCTTTTGAAAGACGGTACTTACACGACGCAGGCGCCTCAGACGGCCCCTGAAATGAAAGAATCCGGCAGTTCGACGGCAGGTTATGTGAAACTTGCGGACGATGCGTCCGAGGAGGCGAAAGCGGCCGACGGCGTCGTCAAAGTGGGAGATGCCTATTATCGTCCTTACAACCCCGCTGAAGACAGCAATGCGGGTACTCTTTATACGCTGGTAGAGCCGAATGATGAGCTCTATGTCAGCGCGATTGTAACTTACGCCAAGAAGACGGCGACTCAGATCGAAAAGCTTGCGACGAAAGTCCACATGGTTGCGACTTCGGGCGAGGACGGCAAGGTTATATTTGAAGGTCTGGGGGCCGGCGAATATACGATCAGCGAGACGGGCGTTCCTGCAGGCTATAATAAAGCGGATGATGTGAAGCTTGTGATTTCCTGTAAGGTACCGGAGACGGTTACGGATGAAAAACAGGAAGCGGAATGGTCGATCGGCGTTAATTCCAGCGAAGCTTTTCAATTAGGAGAGGATCTGACTCTCGGCGTTTATGCCGCGACGATCGTCAACAATAAAGGCTCCGTGCTTCCTTCGACCGGCGGTATCGGTACGACAATCTTCTACGTGGCCGGAGGCTTTCTGGTACTGGCAGCCGTGGTTCTTCTGGTTGCCAAAAAGCGCATGAGCGGCGCGGAAAGATAATCGAAAATTTTGTTGTTTCCGGGGAGGCGTCCTGCCTCCCCGGCATGACAGCGATAAGGAGAATCCTGCATGAAAAAACATCTGTCAACAATTATTTTAATAATGGTTTTGCTGGCAGGACTGTCCTTGTTGCTGTATCCGACCGTCAGCGATTACTGGAATTCTTTTCATCAGTCCCGGGCGATCGCCGGCTATGTGGAAGAGGTTGCTAATCTGGATGAAGAAGCTTACAGGCAGATCCTGGCCGACGCGGAAAGCTATAACGAATCGCTCTGGAAGCGGGCGAACCGTTATTTTCCTACGGCGGAGGAACATGCCGAGTATGAAGCGATGCTCAATGTTTCCGGAAACGGGATTATGGGATATATCCAGATTCCCTCGATTGACTGTACGCTTCCCATTTATCACGGCGTGGATGAGTCCATTCTGCAAATCGCGGTAGGGCACATCGAATCGTCTTCTCTTCCGGTAGGCGGGGAGGGGACCCACTGCGTGCTGTCGGGGCATCGGGGCCTGCCCTCCGCGAAACTGTTTTCGAATCTGGACCGGTTGTCCGAAGGGGACGTTTTTATGCTCCAGATATTGAATGAGACGTATACCTATGAGGTGGATCAGATTCGTATTGTTTTACCGGAAGAAGTAGGAGAGCTGGAACTGATTCGGGGGAAAGATTACTGCACGCTGGTGACGTGTACGCCGTACGGCGTTAACACCCATCGCCTTCTGGTTCGGGGCAGCCGGGTCGCCAATACGGAGGAGGCTCTTTCGATCCGTGTGACGGCGGAAGCGATCAAGCTGGATCCCATGCTGGTAGCGTTGGCGTTGGCGGTGCCCATGCTTTTGCTTTTACTGATCTGGCTGTTGATCCGTTATCGGAAATAATAAGACGGGTCCTGACAGGAGGATATTATGACAGATAAAGAATTACATAAGCTCAGCCGTCGGGATCTTCTTCAGCTTTTGTTGTCACAGGGCAGGGAGACGGAGGAACTGAGGCGGCAGTTGGAGGAGCGGGAGGAAGAGCTACGTTCCCTGACGGAGAATTACGAGCGGTTGAAAAAGCGTCTGGATCACAAAGACGAGCAGATTCATGCGCTTAGGGGAACGCTGGAATCCGAACGCGAGAACCGCCGAATCGAATTGGAGGAAGCCGGTTCCATCGCCGAGGCGGCTTTAAAATTAAACGGGATTTTTAATACGGCGCAGAAGGCGGCCGAGCAATATTTGTATAATATCAAGCTGCTGCACAATAAGCGGCTGGCCGAAGCTACTCCGGAAATGAGAGAATGGATTCGTGTGATCGAAAGTATACGGAAACCAGAGTATAAGAAACAGAGGAGTGCTTATGAGCAAAAAGGAGATAACAGCTCCGACTCTCGAGCAGATAGAAGCAGAACTGCGGAAGGAAAATCACAAACATAGTTATGGCAGAGTGGTAAGAAGTACGGTATATGCGCTTCTGGTCGTGGCGGCCGTGGCGGTCATTGTAGCGGTTATGTTTTTGCCGGTACTGCAGATCAGCGGGACATCCATGTCGGAAACTCTCTGGGACGGGGATATTCTGGTGGCTTTCAGCAGCACCCAATATGAAACCGGCGAAGTGATTGCTTTTTATTATAACAATACGATTCTGGTAAAACGGGTGATTGCGGTTTCCGGCGACTGGGTGGATATTGACGAGGAAGGCAACGTCACCGTGAATAATGTGCGGTTGGAGGAACCGTATATTTCGGAGAAAGCGCGGGGGACCTGTGATATTGAGCTCCCCTATCAGGTGCCGGAAGGGAAAATATTCGTGATGGGGGATCATCGGGCGACGTCTGTGGACAGTCGGACTTCGGCGATCGGATGCATCGGGGAAGAACATCTGGTGGGGAAGATCCTGTTTCGTGTCTGGCCGCTTTCGGAGTTGGGAATTATTCAATGAATTTGGCAAAGGAGGATGCTTATGAAACGGAAAGGAATCAGAATACTGGCCATGGCGCTGGCAGCGGCTTTTGGCGTCGTAGGGATTCTGCCGCTGGCGGGCCGCGCGGCGCCTGTGGTGGATTTGAACCAGAAGTGTTCTCTGACCGTATATGCCGCGAGTTCGGACGGAGAGTTTGCGGAGGAATTGGAAAAAGCCCGGGTGGTTATCGATCTGTATCGGGTAGGTACCGCGGTGGAAAAGCCGGGTCTGGATGGATACGGATATCAACTGGACGGTTTTTACGGGGATTTGTTCAGCCTTTACGAGGGGCCGGAGGGGAGTCTGATTGACGCTTCCGGTGAGCTTGATGAAGGGAAGCTGAATCAGGAGACCTGGCGGTATCTGGCTCGGCAGGCCGCGGAAAAGACGCTGGGCGTCTCTCCCGAAGAAACGGCGCCGTCCGGCGGCGGTGCTGCGGGCGCAGGAACCTCGCTTACGCCCGGGGAAAACGCGAATGTTCTGGTGAGAAAGGGAGTGGCTGCGGGCAGCGCGATGGAAGACCTTGAACCGGGGCTTTATCTGCTGATTGCCAGAGGTGCGGACCGGACCGGTGTGGAGACTTACGTTCAGACCGCGGAGGATGAAGAGGGAAGAAAGCATCTTGTCACAACCGCCTATTCGGAAAATGGAGGTTATACGTTTGAACCGGTGCTGGTTTCGATTCCGACAAAAGAGGCGGGGGAGGACGGCGTTGTAAGTTCGACGGCTCCGGGCCCCTGGATTTACGATGTGTCCGTCTATCTTAAGCCCGGGCAGATTCCTTATGGTTCTTTGTATATTGTCAAGGATCTTCTCACCTATGAAAGTTCTCAGGAAGCGGAATTTGTCTTTCAGGTGGACGTGACGATGGACGGCAGGCTGATAGACAGCCGTGTGGTAGCGATGACGTTTACCTCGGCCGGCCGGCAGAAACTGCTGATAGAAAAGCTGCCGGTAGGGGCGGTGGTGACGGTAACGGAAGTTTACAGCGGGGCCTCTTACACACAGGTCGGCGCGGGGCCGGAACCGGTCGAGATTCGTGCGTCCGAAGTGGTTTCGGCGGCATTTGTGAATGATTATGACGAGCGGGAAAAGGGCGGTCATGGGATTGTCAATCGTTTTTCCTATGAGTATGGAGAAGACGGAGTCGGAGGATGGACCGTGGACCAGGTGTTTTCCGGGGGAGAACCGGAGGCTGAAATGATTCCTGAGGAATAGAGAGGAAGGCCGGATCAAGATGAAAACAAATAAAAAGCTTGCGAATGCCATACGGATTTTTCTGGTCGCCGGGATGATTCTGACGGCCGGTATCACAAGCGCCAGTGCTTATTTTACTACTTATACGGAGGCGGAGGGCGGTTATCCCATTGCGCTTGGGGATACGACGACCATTTACGAGACGGTTTCCGAATGGACGAAACATTTGCGCATTACAAATCAGGAGGGTTCCGAGCCGGTTTATGTCCGTGCCAGAGCTTACTGCGGCAGAATGTATTCGCTGAGTTATGAGAGCGAATCGGAATACTGGTCCAAGGCGCCGGATGAGGAAGGATTTTATTATTATAATAAAATTTTGGAGGCGGGCGAGACGGCCGAGGAGCTGCGGATCCGGATTACGAATCCGCCGCAGGATGCATCGGATTCGTTTAACGTGATCGTTATTTATGAGAGTACGCCGGTCCAATACGATGAAAACGGCAATCCTTATATGGACTGGAATTTAAAGCTGGATTCGACGGTTGAGACGGGGACGGATTCGGGAGCGGGAGGTGATAGCTGATGGCCGGGACCAAGATCCGAAGCGACAGGGAAAGAAAATCGAGGAAAAGAGGAAAAGAGTCCGGAAATGGGCGGAGACTGGAATCTCCCGCCGTAACGACCGCTCTGTTTGTTCTTGCGGCTTTTTTGCTCCTGGGAAGTACGATCGGAGGAACGAGAGCGGCTTTAACGTATTTTTCGGAGAATTATACGTCCCGTCTTGAGACGCCGAATATTGGGGTAACGCTTGTCGAGAACGGAAGTCCGGTGTCCTGGCGCAATTACGGGTCTTCTTCGGACGGTTCCTGGGAGGAAGAAAAAGGAACGCTGCTTCAGGGGCTTGTCCCGGAAGGAGAGGCGTTTTTGCTCGGCAGGAAGTATCCCGAGGAACTTGCCGTGACAAACAGCGGCGATATCGACGAATACGTGAGGGTCAGTATTTACCGTTATTGGCTGGACGGGAACGGGCAGAAGACTCAGAAACTGGATCCGGAATGGATCGATTTGAATCGGGTTAACGGGCAGGATTGGCTGGTGGATCCGGACGCTTCCACGAAGGAACGCCTCGTTTTGTATTACAAAGACATTCTTGGAGTGGGGGAGACGACGACGCCCCTTTCGGATATTTTGACCGTGGATTCTTCGGTTGCCCTTCAGACGGAGCGGAGCGTGACGGAGAAGGTCGGGGAGGACGGGATCGTTTACAAAACGATTACGACGACATATCCTTACAACGGCTTTCGTTTTGTGCTGAAGGCGGAAGTGGACGCGGTGCAGACACACAACGCTGCGGATGCGATCTGGAGCGCCTGGGGATGTAGAGTGAATGTAGACGGAAATGGTTCCCTGGCGTTGGCCGGGCGTTCGGAACGGGTAGAGTGAGGAGGAGGTCGGCATGAAGAAAAAATGGATGGTTTTGCTCCTGATTCTGTTCCTGACATTTGAGACGGCGTCGGAAGTCCGGGCGGAGACGGTGGAAGGAAGCTCCGGGTGGCAGGTCGTGTTTACGTCCGAGAATCAGATGGAGAGCAATTTCAAAACGCAGGAGCTGGATGAGAAAGTTTCCGGGCTGCTGCCCGGGGACAGTATCGTATTCACGATCCATCTGGAGAATCGGAATGAGAACGCGACGGACTGGTATATGACAAATAAGGTTCTGTATTCTCTGGAGGACCGCAGCGCGAATACGGGAACTTCGGGCGGAGCTTATACTTATGAGCTGATTTATACGGATAAAGAGGGGAAGGAAAATGTCCTTTTCAGCAGCGATACGGTAGGCGGCGAGTCGTTTGCGGGGCAGGAGGGCCTTCACGGGGCGACCGATGCTCTGAAAGACTATTTTTTTCTGGATTCGCTGAATCAGGGGCAGAACGGTAAGATCGTCCTTCGGATCGCGCTCGACGGGGAGACGCAGGGCAATGATTATCAGAATACGCTTGCCGATCTGCAGATGAATTTTGCGGTGGAGTTGAGGGATGCGCCCGCGAACGAAAGCGAGCCGGAAGAGCCGGATACTTCCAGGAAGACGAAGGTAGTCAAGACCGGCGACGAGACGAATCTTCTGCCTTTTTATGCGGCGATGGCGGTTAGCGGAATCGTGATCCTGATTCTGGCCGTTTACCGTGTGAAACGGAGCAAACAAGACAGGGAGGAGGAATGACATGAGAGTGGGGAAACGGGTCTTGCGGCTTCTGCTTTTGTCGCTCCTTCTGTTGACTTTGAGCGTTCCGGCAAAGGCGGCCGAAGAGGGGTATACGTATACGATCCGCATATATGCCGGGCAGCAGGGAACGGTAGGCGGCGGAGAAGTGATGGTTTACGAGGGGCTTTCCTATGAAGACCGTGTGACGTTTCATATGAATGAGGTGGTCCTGCATGACGGGAGCAAATATTATGTCAGAGGGCTTCGCGAGAGCGGAAGAGACAATAACACGGTTATGGAGAACGCGTCTTTTACGGTAACAGGCGATCGGGATTATGTTGTCGCTTACGGGCTTTTGAACGATGCGGTTGCCTATACGATTCATTATGAGGACGCCGAAGGCAATACGCTGGCGCCCAGCGAGACGTATTATGGCAATGTGGGGGATAAACCCGTGATTGCTTATCTGTATATTGAGGGTTATGAGCCGCAGGCGTATAATCTGACAAAGACGTTGGACGCCAATGCGGCGGAGAATGTGTTTACGTTTGTTTATCATTCGATCGGGGAAGGCGCGGGAGACGGGACCGGAACTCCGGTGCAGGGCGCCGAATCCGAGGCGGAGACGGACGGGACCGGCGGTACGGCGGAGAGTGCGGAAAATGCCGGGAACGCGGAGGGAGATGCGACGGGAGACGATGCGGTGGACATTCCGGATGCTCAGGTTCCTCAGGCCGGACCGGTGGAAAGGCAGGATCTGGATATTGAAGATTCGGAGGTGCCTCTCGGCATTTTCCAGCCGGACAGCAGTATTGTGAGTATTTTAGGCGGGAACGCGTTTCTGCTTCGGATCCCGGCTCCGGTGAAAGCGTGCGTCTTGATCGTCCTTTTGGGGCTCGTTTATCTGGCCGTGCGCAGATTGATGAAGTCCAGAAAGGAGAAAGAATCATGAGCGGCCGGAACTGGCTCTCTACCCTCTGCCATCTGCTCGGGATTCTGATTCTTGCGTGCGTTATTTTATCTTGTCTGCCCGTGACGATTCCGCGTTACATGGGTTACGAGATTTATCATGTGGTCAGCGGCAGTATGGAACCGGAGATCCCGGTGGGGAGTATTCTTTACGTGGAGGAGGTTCGGGCGGACGAGGTTCAGGCGGAGGATGTGATCGCGTTTCAGAGCGGGGATTCCGTTATTACACATCGGGTGGTCAAAAATCGCCTGGTGGAGGGGGAGTTTGTTACGAAGGGGGACGCCAACGCGGCGGAAGATTTAAAGACGGTCCCTTACGGAAGTCTGATCGGCCGTGTGAAGTATCATTTCCCGGTTCTCGGTAAATTGATGGTGCTGTATACGAGTGCCATCGGAAAAGTTTATGTGATAGGATTTGCCGCCTGCGGCGCGCTTTTGAATCTGCTGGCCGGACGTATTCGGGCCAGAAACCGCCTGGCGGGCGATGAAGAGCGCGTGTGAGCGTTCCTTTCCGGATTGACGCGAATCCGGAAGAGCAGCAGGAGCCTGAATTTTACCGTATTTCGAAAGGGGAGACGCTTCGTAAAGAAGTCGTTTCCCCTGTTGTTTTGGTTTCATTTCGGGTGGCGGCGGCCGGTTGGCAGATATGTTGAACGATGTGGAAATGAAAGGATGCGCCGGAAAATCAGAGTTTCTTCATCATGCGTGTGGACACAAGGCAGGTTTCATCGTTGGTAAAATAGATGATTCGGTTTTTGGCGTCTACTTCTTTTATGTTATTTTTATTTGCCAGAAACGACCGATGGCAGCGCACGAAGTTATCGCCCAGCGTGCCTGTAAGCTCTTTTATGGTGCCGGAAAATTCAATTTGACGGTCTTTCGTATGGAGAATGACTTTATGAATATTGCCGGACGTCTCAAAAAAGAAAATATCCTTGTAATCTACGTTGATTTTTCGACCGCCGATTTCAATCGTATAGACCTTATGCGTCTTGTTGGTCTGGAGCGTATAGCGTTCCATGGCATTCAACAGACATTCTCTGATTTTCACTTTCATTTCGGCAGGGTTGTCTTTTAATACGAAATCCATTGCTTCCACCCGATACTGAAAGGTCATGTAGCTTAATTCGGAATGTGCGGTTATGAATATGATGAAACCGCGGGGGTCGAACAATCGGATTTGCTGTGCCAGTTTCATTCCGTTCATGCGGCTGTTCAGATCGATGTCAAGGAAATAAATGCCGGTATTTTGACTGGTTTTGACCTCGTCCAGCAGCGTGTAAGGGTCTCCCGCTTCTAAAACAAGCTGCATATCCAGTTCTTCTATCAGCACGGTATTTTGAATGATTCGCACGATGTTTTGTCGCTGTATGGTATTGTCTTCGCATACAAAGAGGTTCAGCAAACGATGTCACTCCTTTCCGGCAACAAGTTCCATATGCTGCGTGAAACAACCGCATTGCATGGTGGTCTCCAGCAGTATGTTGTCATAGGAACCGATGATTTTCTGGGCGTTGGAAAGCCCGATTCCCAGATGCCCGATCTTTGTACTAAAACCTTTTTGTTTTAATTGATGCAGCATCAGGCCGTTGTCCCGAAAGCGGTTGCTTATGAGGATCGATATACCGGCCTCATTCGGAATGATATGTAAGCCTACCTGCGGCCGTTCCGTTTCCAACGTAGCTTCCGTTGCATTGTCTAAAAAGATTCCCAGTATTCTGGCAAGGTCTACGGTGTCGATCGGAAAGCGGTCCACCCTGTCGGGGATATCGATTGTGACGTCAATTCCCGATTCGTGGGCGTAAATCATTTTTGCGGAGAGCAGGCTTTTGATTTCCAGCACGCCGATATTGCTAAGTTGATTCAGCTTGTAATCGCCCTGGTCGATCAGCTTCTTCGTCGGGAAGATGCTGCTTTCAAAAAATTTCTTTAATTCGTCCATATCGCGGTTTTCTATGTAGCCGGACAGGGAGAGCAGAATGTTGACGTAATCGTGTTTAAAGGAGCGCAGGCCGTTATACATGGCTTCCAGGTTGTGCGTGTAATCCTGTAAGTCCTGCAGGGCTTTCTGCTTTGCCTCCGTCTGTATTTGTTCCAGATAGGAGCGGCGCACGGCCAGAAACAAAAAAAGCATAACAAGCAGATACCCAGAGATATGTAAGGCGTTATTATAGATCATTTTGCCGACGGAGCCGTTTTGTCCCGGAATCAGATCATCAAACAGATAGATGGTGATAAGGAGCAGCAATGCGGCGTCAATCAAATACCACGTCTGCGAAAGGCGTAGAATCCCTTTGCCTGACAGCAAGAGTCTTTTAAGAAGCCTGCCGCAAAACAACGTAATCCAATAAAACAGTAACGTGCGGATCAGGCTGGCACCGAAAGAAAAATACGTTTGACTGGATAAAGCCGGGGAAATCAACGGATTCAGAAGATTTGTCAGCAAATTATCCGTCACGACGGCGAGTACAAATCCGATCATGGTCATACCGACATTTTGGGAAGCGGTCTTTCGGCAGGCAGCCAATCCGTAAATACAGGCAGCCACCAAGATGCCGAACAGGCCGTACGGTATACAGGACAGGAGCGTTACGGGCATTGCGGCAAGCAGCAGCAGCAGATAAAGTGTGATAAACGCTTTCAGGCCCATGCGCTGAGGCCATACGTTGCGGATGGTAAGGGAAAGCTGAAAAAAAGACAGCAGCATTTCAATATCCTCTTCCTTTTAAGATTTGCTTCCCTGATTATATGTGATTTGCCTCTTTGCATCAAGCGTTGCTTTGCGAAAATGATGAATAAATGCGCGTTCTGTCGAAAAAAAACGCGCTTATTTACGGAAATAAGGCATTTTATGATTGTTTTGAGAGAATGATTGTTTTCTCTGGTATACTACCCTGCGTACATACGCTTGTTTTGGAAGGAGATCTGAAGTTATGAAGCATTTTTTAAAAGCGGTTGCCGCAGTGGCGATCGTACTGGTTATTTCAATGGCAATCCATGTGGTCTGCGAGATGAAGGGCATTGAGCTGGATACGGTAATGACGACGATCGTGTCGGCAAGTTTCGCTACGTTGATTTATCAGGGATTGATTAAGAATGAGAAAAATAAGGAGCCGTAGAGCGGACGGGGGCAGTCGGAAAAACGGACTGCCCCCGTATCGGTATACATTTTAGCCGATCTGTCGTGGAATAAAATTCCTTTTTTAAAATTGTATAAGAAGCGTTCACAGGCCGGAAGATTTGAATCTTCCGCTTTTTTTCTTTATTGAATATACTTTGTTGTGTGCTCTTGTCAGGCGACGGTAAGAAAGGAAGGATGAGTGGAGTATGAAATCTTTTGGAAAATGGATCGTGAAGCGCCGGGTTTTCGTGTTGATTTTCAGCCTGGTTCTTTTGATCCCGTCTTTGATGGGAATTTTGGGAACCCGCATCAATTATGACATTCTGACGTATCTTCCCCAAAGCATGGATACGGTGAGAGGGCAGGATATTCTGCTGGAGGATTTCGGAAAAGGCGCTTTTTCTCTGGTGATGGTGGAAGGGATGCCGGAAAGGGAAGCGGCGCGGCTGAAGAAGGACCTGGAGACGGTGGAACACGTGGACAGTGTGATCTGGTATGACAGTTTATTCGACGAGGCGGTCCCGATGGAGATGCTTCCGGAGAAATACTATGATATTTTTAATCAGGGCGATACGACCCTGATGGCCGTGTTTTTCGATACGTCGACTTCCTCGGATGAGACGATCGAAGCGATCGGGGAGGTCCGGGAGGTTGCCGGGGAAACTTGTTTTGTCTCGGGGATGTCGGCGTTGGTCACGGACCTAAAAGGTCTGTGTGAGAGGGAGGAGCCGGTTTACGTGGGGCTGGCCGTTCTTCTGGCCGTCATTGTGCTGGCCGTGTTTATGGATTCTCTTTTGCTCCCGATTCTGTTTCTGGTCAGTATCGGGATCGCGATCGTTTATAATCTGGGGACCAATTACTTTTTTGGCGAGATCTCTTATATTACAAAGGCCCTGGCGTCGGTTTTGCAGTTGGGCGTGACCATGGATTACTCGATCTTTTTGTGGAACAGTTATAAAGAAGAAAAACTGCGAAACGGCGGAGACGGGGAAAGCGCTATGGCGGAGGCCATCGCGGGTACGATCACCTCGGTGGTGGGGAGTTCGGTGACGACGATCGCCGGTTTCATCGCCCTTTGTTTTATGACGTTTACGCTGGGAAGGGATCTGGGGCTGGTTATGGCCAAAGGCGTTGTGTTCGGCGTCGTCGGCTGCGTAACGACTCTGCCGGCGCTGATCCTTTTGTTTGACCGATTGATTACGAAGACCAGCCATAAGGTTTTGATGCCGGATATCCACGGGCTCGCCTCGGGGCTTATGAGGCATTTTCGATGGGGGCTGGCGATTTTTCTGATACTGCTGGTTCCGGCATTTTACGGGTATGTGAAGGCGCCTCTTTATTACGACTTTACCGGCGTGATGCCGAAGGACATGGAATGCATCATTGCCAATACAAAATTAAAAGAGGAATTTGACGTGAGTTCCACTCATATGGCCCTGGTGGATTCCGGGCTGTCCGGCAAGGAGGCGACGGCCATGCTGGCCGAGATGGAGCGGGTGGACGGAGTGAGGATGGCGCTGGGACTTAATTCCCTGATCGGATCCGATATTCCGGAAGAAATACTGCCGGATTCCGTGCGGGAAATCTTAAAAACCGAGCGTTACCAGCTGATCCTGATCAGTTCGGAATATACGGTTTCTACCGACGAGGTCAATGAGCAGATCGATCGCCTGAACCGGATCTTAAAAGCATACGATCCGGAAGGCATGTTGATCGGCGAGGCGCCCTGCACGAAGGATCTGATCGGAGTGACCGATCGGGATTTTAAAGTGGTGGACGCGGTTTCCATTCTTTCGATCTTTGTGATTATCGCGCTGGTATTAAAATCCGCTTCTTTGCCGGTGATTTTGGTGGCGGTCATTGAGTTTGCGGTGTTTGTCAATCTGGGATTGCCGTATTATACCGATACGGAGCTGCCCTTTATCGCGCCGATCTGTTTAAGCACGATTCAGTTGGGGGCTACCGTGGATTACGCGATTCTGATGACGACCCGTTATAAGCAGGAGCGTCGCCGGGGAAAGGAAAAGGAAGAAGCGATTCAAATTGCGCTGGAAACTTCCATTCCGTCGATCGTGGTCAGCGCTCTGAGCTTTTTTGCCGCGACGTTTGGCGTGGCGGTGTATTCCAACATCGATATGATTCAGTCTCTTTGCAGCCTGATGGCCAGAGGGGCCCTGGTCAGTATGGTCAGCGTGATCGGTATTATGCCTGGCATGTATCGGGTGTTTGACGGGTTGATCTGCCGGACCAGCCGGGGCTTCGGAAAAAAAGAAAAGAAGGAGGAAAATCATTATGTGGCAATATAGAAGAAAGAAGGAAATGGCGAAACGGATTCTTGCGGCGGGGCTTGGTTTTTGCCTGCTGATTTCTTCGACCGGCTGCGCGCGGCCCGCAAACGCCGCGGGGACGGTTTCGGACGGAGGGCGGATTTCGTATGAAAAGGCGGTTTCCGAGGGAATGAAAGCATCGGAGACAGTAGGAAAAGAGGAGACGGTCTATGTGATCGCGGCGCCGGACGGGGAAGCAAAAGAGGTGATCGTCAGCAGCTGGCTGAAAAACGGAGACAAAAAGGACCGGATAGAGGATGTCTCGGATCTGAGGGGAATCGAAAATGTAAAAGGGGACGAAACCTGGGAGGAAGACGGAGACGGCCGTCTTGTCTGGCAGGCGGACGGAAAGGATATCACGTACCGGGGGACGTCCGAAAAGGAACTGCCGGTGTCGGTCCGTTTATCTTATAAGCTGGACGGAAAAGATATCCGGCCGGAAGAACTGGCCGGAAAGAGCGGAACGGTCACAATCCGCGTTTCTTATGAAAACCGCGAGAAATCCGGGGAAGTCTATACGCCGTTTCTGGCGGCTACCGGGCTGGTTTTCTCGGGCGGTCAGGTATCCCATGTGGAGTCGGACAGCGCGAAGGTAATTACGGAAGGCGATCGGATCGTAGTGGCGGGCATGGGATTTCCGGGACTGGCAAAAAGCCTGGCCGTCGGAGACGTGAAGGAGGCGGATGTAAGGGATATTTTCCCCGATTCGTTTGAAGTGACGATGGAGGCGGAGGCATTTTCGCTGGATATGACCATGACGATGGTGACCGGGATGGAGGAAATGCTGGAATCGGAGAAATGGGACGCGGATTCGGCGAAAGAAGAGCTGGGAGGGATGGTGGATACGCTGACGGAGAATACGGAAAAACTGGTTCAGGGCGGAAAAGATCTGTCGGAGGGGAGCGGGAAACTTTCGGAAAACATGTCGGTTTTATCGGAGGGGAGCCGGACGCTGAAAGACGGGGTGACGGCGTATACGGACGGAGTTTCGGAATTGAAGGACGGCGCGGACGCGCTTGCAAAGGGCGCCGGCCGGTTGGCAGGCGGGGTGAGTTCTTTAAGCGACGGTCTTGGGGAGGCCGCTTCGGGGGCGGATCGTTTAACGGCCGGATATGAGGGAGAGTCCGGCGCGTTGGCCGGCGCTTCGGCTCTGGAAACCGGCGCCGTTCAATTAAAGGAAGGGACGGATGTGCTGGCGGCCGGGATCGACCAGGCGGCTTCGGGAGCCGGCGCGGCGAAAGAAGGATCGGCCAGGCTGAAGGCCGGGGTGGAGGATCTGGCCGGAATGCTGGCCGGGACCGCGGACACGCTGAAACAGCAAATGGCCGGGTATCAGGCACAGCTTTCTCAGGTTCAGGCCGGTCTGGAACAGATTCGTCAGATGGAGGATTCCCTGGCTTCTCAGGGGCAGACGCTGGACGAAGCGACCCGGCGTCAGAAAGAGGGACTTTTGGAAACGAAGGGGCAGTTGGAGGGCGCTTTGGCGGCGCTTGCGGAAGTTTTGCATACGTTGGAATCGGGAAACGGCGGTTTGACACAACTGACGGAAGGAGCCGCGTCTCTGGATAACGGCCTCGCCGATCTTTCCCAGGGTATGAGCCTTTTACAGGGCGGAGCGGCAGAGGTCCAGGGGGGCGCGGGGCGCCTGTCGGACGGCGCCGGCGCTTTGGCGGGCGGACTGGATCAACTCTATCAAGGAACCAAAGCGTTGCAGGGAGCCTTCGGGTCCTTAAAGGGAGGCTCGTCTGCTCTGAAGGAAGGCATGAATACGCTTCTGGAAGGAAGCGGGAAGCTGCAAGACGGCGTCCGGACCCTGGATGCAAATTCTGCGGCGTTAAAGGAGGGAGTTTCTTCTTTGACGGAAGGGAGCGAAGCCTTGTCGGACGGGGCGGAAGCCTTGTTTGACGGGGCCAGGCAACTGTCGGACGGCCTGGAAACTTTAAATGAAGAAGCGATTTTAAAACTGAAGGATCTGTATGAGGGCGATTTGAGCGAACTGGCCGACCGCCTGGAAGCGGTCCGGGAAGCCGGAAAGAATCCGTCTTCTTTCTCCGGGCGGGCCGCCGGCACGGAGGGAAGCGTAAAATTTATCATCCGGACCGAAGCGATCGGGTAGCGTTTTTCCGGTGAGATTGCCGGGTAAAATTTCTGGTTTTCTTTTTCCGTATTTTCAAGTATACTGATACAGTGGCAGTCTTTTCCTGTTGAGAGGGGGACAGCCACTGTATTTTGATGTTTACTTTTGCTCTTTCGCCCGCGGCGTCGCGGGATAGCGGGGAGTATGAAAGGGGAACGGACAGGAAAGGGGAAGCAGGCGGGACATGGGAGCAAAATCGGAGAACACCTGTCAGGCTTTGGCGGCCAGTTTGAAGGAGCTGATGAAAAGCCGGCCGTTTGAAAAGATCACGATCAAGGAGATTACGGACGGGGCCGGATTGATTCGCCCTACGTTCTATAATCATTTTCAGGATAAATACGACCTTCTGGAGTGGATTTTTTGCAACGAGGTAATCCTGCCGGCGAAAGCCCTGCTGGATCACGATATGCTTCAGGAAGCGGCGCAGCTGATGCTTTTGGAAATTGAGAAGGAGGAGGCGTTTTACCGAAAGGCCATCCGAATCGGCGGGCAAAATTCTTTTCTTCAGATCGTGGAAAACGTTTTTCGGGAACTGCTGCTGCGTGTGATCGAGCGTCATACCCATGTTTCGACGATCGGCGGGAAATTGCTTACGGTTCAGAATATCGCCGAGTTTTTTGCCGCTTCCAGCCTGTTTGTGATCGTGAAATGGCTGGAAAGCGATGAGAAGGTGCCCACGGAAGAGGTGGCGAAGGTCTACAAAGTTTTGATTACCCGCGCGTTTTCCGAGATGATGGAGCTGGGGAAAGAGATCGGTTAGTTTCCGGGGGTGCGAATCGGGTGACAAGCATCCGAACCTGTGCTATAATTCATTTTATATACGGTTTTCGGCCGAATGGCGATAGGGGATACCCGGAGGGAAAAACGGAGGTTTTTTGTGGCGGCAGCAGGTAGAAAGAAATCAGCGTCAAAGAAAAAAACGGCAGCCGGAAAGCCGGTTTCGAGGAGCCGGGCGTCGTCCGGGCACGGGGACGACGGGATGATCCGCAAGGAGATCCTTCTGCTGGCGGCGTTTGCCTGTCAGGTAATTCTGCTCTTGAGCAATTTTCATCTGTGCGGGGCGATCGGGGAATTTTTTTACGGTATTATGCGCGGGTTGTTTGGTATACTGGGTTATGTGTTCCCGGTATACTTGTTTTTGTGTACGCTTTTTTATATACCGAACCGGGGAGATCTCAGGATTTATTTTAAATTGTTTGCCTCGCTCCTGGTTTATTTTTTGGTCTGCGGGCTGGTTCAGTTGGTGAGCCTGCCGTATTATGACGTGACGCTGGGGCCGACGGACTATTACCGCCAGGCGACGGAGACGGTGAACGGCGGATTTTTCGGCGGCCTGGTTTTAAAATTGTGCTATCCGACGTTCGGAGTGGTGGGATCGTACCTGGTCTTATTGGTGCTTACGGCGATCGGTCTGGTGTTTATCACGGAGAAGTCCATTTTAAAGCCGATCCGCCGGGGCGGCAGGAAAGTCTACGATACGGCCAGAGAGGACCGGGAACGAAGAAGGATTATGCGCGCGGAGCGGGAAGAGAGGGAGCCGGAGGAAGAGGAGAGGACGCGCCGAAGCGTTCGGAAAGTCAGCGGCGTGGCTTTTGACACCCATATCGGGAAAGAAAAGCCGGTGGAGACGCTGAAAGGGCAGATTCACGGGATTGATTCCGGATATCGGAATCTGAAACCGACGTCGGGAGAGAAGGTGAAGCCGGCAAAGAAAGACCGGGAGGAACCGGTGAAAAAGAGCGCGGAGGAAGAGATTCTTTGGAGTATTCCCATCCATAAGGGAACGATTCCGGCCCGGAAGGAAGAGAAGCCGGCCGCCGCCGTTCTGCCGGAAACGGAGGCGGTTCCGGCGGAGGAGATTGCCCGCCAGGTGGAAGAGATTCTTAGGGAGGAGGACAGGCCGACCGGGGACGCGCAGGTTGCGGCGGACGTGATATCGGCGGCGGACGCGTTGACGTTGGAGCCGGATTATCGGACCCTCTCGGAGCTGGCCAGCTTGGACGAGCTTCACAGTTCTTTCCGGGAGCAGAAAGAAGCGGAGGAGGAACCGCTGTACTGGCAGCCGGCGGTCCGGCAAAGCGAGGAGATTTTCCGGGAGAGGGAAGAGGAAGCGAAAGCGGAGCCGGAGGAGATGTCGTCCGATACGCCGGAGATTTCCGGCGTATCGGAAGATGCGAAAGAAAGCGACGAATTTTCGAAGGAGGACGTTCGCCGGGTAACGACCGGCGGGGGGAAGGTGATCGAGGCCGACATTGACCCCGGAGAGGATCCGATCGAGATCCGGCGGCGCGAGGCCGGGGAGAAAAAAGCGGAGAGCGGGCGGGAAGTTTCGCCTGCCGTGCCGGAGGCGGAGCGGGAGTCTATCTGGAAGAGCGGCCTTTCCGGGGAGCGAAGCGCTTCCGGCGGCGTCAGCTTTACGCCGAAAACGCAGGGCTTTGGCGGGTCCGCTGCGCCGGAAAAACCGGCTTCTTCGGTCCGGGAACGACCGAAGAAGGTATTAAAACCCTACGAAGCGCCTCCGAGAAGGCTGCTGGCGCTGCCGGCCGGAAAGGGGAAGACGGCGTCGGACGAGGAGCTGCGCAAGACCGCGGCGAAACTGCAGCAGACGCTTCGGAACTTCGGCGTGGGAGTTACCGTGACGAATATCAGCTGCGGTCCTTCGGTGACCCGGTATGAGTTGCACCCGGAGCAGGGCGTGAAGGTGAATAAAATCGTCTCCCTAAGCGACGATATCAAATTAAATCTGGCGGCCACGGACATCCGGATCGAGGCTCCGATTCCGGGCAAGGCGGCCGTGGGGATCGAGGTGCCGAACAAAGAGAATCAGACGGTGTTTCTCCGGGAGATTATCGAGAGCCCGGAATTCGCAGGACATCCCTCCCGGATGGCCTTCGCGCTGGGAAGGGATATCGGCGGACAGTGCGTGGTGGCGGATCTGGCGAAGATGCCGCATCTTTTGATTGCGGGAGCGACGGGATCCGGGAAATCCGTGTGCATCAATACGTTGATTATGAGTATTTTGTATAAAGCCCTTCCTTCGGAAGTGGAACTGATCATGATCGACCCGAAAGTGGTGGAGCTGAGTGTCTACAACGGGATCCCGCATCTGAAACTTCCGGTTGTGACCGACCCGAAGAAAGCGGCGGCGGCTTTAAACTGGGCGGTGGCGGAGATGAACAATCGCTATAAGAAATTTGCCGATTATAATGTTCGGGATCTGAAAGGCTATAATGAAAAATTAAAAAAGGAGCGGAATGCAGGAGAAACCGAAGAGCCGCCCCTGCCTCAGATTGTGATTATTGTCGACGAGCTGGCCGATTTGATGATGGTGGCGCCCGGCGAGGTGGAGGAGGCCATTTGCAGGTTGGCTCAGATGGCGAGAGCGGCGGGGCTGCATCTGGTTTTGGCTACGCAGAGGCCGTCGGTCAACGTGATCACCGGCCTAATCAAGGCCAACGTGCCTTCCCGGATCGCTTTTTCGGTGTCTTCCGGCGTGGATTCCAGGACGATTATCGATATGAACGGCGCCGAAAAACTGCTGGGGAAAGGCGATATGCTTTTCTATCCTTCCGGTTATCAGAAACCGGTGCGGGTGCAGGGCGCTTTTGTCTCCGACCGGGAAGTGTCGGATGTGGTGGCGTTTCTTTCCGAGCGGGGTAGCGATACCGAGAAAGACGAGAGCCTCGCCGAACAGATCTTGGCCGGCGGGAACTCGGAGGACGGACGGGAGGGAGCCGGTTCGCCGTCCGAGCGGGATTCTTATTTTGCGGAAGCGGGGCGTTTTATTCTTGAAAAGGAAAAAGCGTCCATCGGGATGCTTCAGAGGAATTTTAAGATCGGTTTTAATCGGGCGGCCCGGATCGTGGATCAGCTGGAGGCGGCCGGGGTCGTGGGGCCGGAGGAGGGAACGAAAGCGAGGAAGGTTCTCATGACGCGGCCGGAATTTGAAGAATTTTTGCGGGATACATAAAAAGGGGGCGAAGGAATGAAGGTAGAAAAATTATTGGAAAGATCCGTTTACGAGTGCGTACAGGGAAGTTCGGAGACGGAAGTTTGCGGTATTTCCTTTGATTCGAGAAACGTGAAAAAAGGCGATCTGTTCGTGTGTATCCGCGGCGCTTCCGTGGACGCGCATGCGTTTTTGCCGGCCGTCGTGGAGGCGGGAGCCGCGGCCGTGGTGGTGGAAGAGCCGGTTTCGGCGCCGGAGGCGGTGACCGTGATTCGGGTGGATTCCACGCGTCTGGCGCTGGCCGAAATCTCGGCCGCCTGGTTCGGATATCCGGCCGAGAAGATGACGACGGTCGGCGTCACCGGGACGAAGGGGAAGACGACGACCACGCATATGATAAAAGCGATTCTGGAGGCGGCCGGCCACAAGGTCGGTCTGGTGGGCACCAACGGGGCCGTGATCGGGGATGCGGTTCATCCGACGAAGAACACGACGCCGGAATCTTATGAATTGCAGCAGTATTTCCGGGAGATGGCGGACGCCGGATGTACACATATGGTGATGGAAGTATCCTCACAGGGAATCATGTTGAACCGGGTGGGGGGATTTTCGTTTGATTACGGAGTATTTACCAATCTGGCGCCGGATCATATCGGTCCGGGCGAGCACGCGTCTTTTGAGGAGTATCTGCGTTATAAGAGCCGTCTTTTCCGGATGTGCCGGGTCGGTCTGGGGAATCAGGACGACGATCACTGGGAGGAAGTCAAACAGGGGCGTACCTGTGAACTGTACACGTATTCGGTAAAAGGAAAAGGCGACTTTTTTGCGGAGAATGTTCATTACCGGGCCGGGGGTGAATTTATGGGCGTGGCGTTCGACGTGAAAGGCAGGAGGGAACTGGCGGCGGACGTGAATATTCCCGGGCTGTTTAACGTGTACAACGCGATGGCGGCCATCGGCGTGTGCAGCCTGATCGGCATTTCGGAGGAAGCGATAAAAAAGGCCCTGCGAACCGTGGCCGTAGACGGGCGGATGGAGATCGTTTACGCTTCCGATGATTTTTCGGTGATTGTGGATTATGCTCACAACGAGGTGAGCATGGAGAGCCTTTTGACGACGCTTCGGGATTATCGTCCCGGACGTCTGGTCTGCCTTTTCGGCTGCGGCGGCAACCGTTCCCGTCTGCGCCGTTACGGGATGGGGGAGATCAGCGGGAGGATGGCGGATTTTACGATTATTACGGCGGATAATTCCCGTTTTGAGGAGGTGGAGGATATCATCGCCGATATCAAGGTGGGAATGGCCAGAACGGACGGGAAATTTGCGGAGATTCCGGATCGGAGAGAAGCCATTCATTATGCGGTGAAGCATGCAGAAAAAGGCGATATGATCGTGATCATCGGCAAAGGCCACGAGGATTATCAGGAAATCAAAGGGGTCCGTTATCCGTTTCTGGATAAGGCCGTGGCACGGGAGGCGTTGAGAGAAGAAGGAAGGATTTGAGCGGATGACGGTTCAGGATGTTGTAACCGCTACGGGCGGGGTTTTGGTGAAGGGGGATCCGGCGCAGAGGATCGGGGAGATCAGCGTGGATTCCAGGGAAGGTCTGGTCGACGACGGGCTGTTTGTGGCGATTTCCGGGGAGAAAACCGACGGCCATCGTTATGTGGAAGGCGCGAAGGCTTCCGGAGCGGTTGCGGTTTTGTATTCCCGGGAGATCCGGCCGGAGGCGGATCTTGCCTGGATCCGGGTGACGGATACCACGAAGGCCCTTCAGGCGGTCGGGAAGTTTTGCCGGGATCGCCTGAGGATTCCGGTGGCGGCGGTGACGGGAAGCGTGGGGAAGACGACGACCCGGGAAATGACGGCTCTGGCGCTGTCGGCGAAATACCGCACGTTTAAGACGAAGAAGAATTTTAACAGTCAGTTGGGCGTGCCGATTATGTTGGGCGGGATCGGGCCGGAGTATGAAGCGGCGGTTTTGGAGGCCGGTATGAGCGAGCCGGGGGAGATGTCCCGGATCGCTTCGATCATCCGGCCGGATTTGACGATCTTTACGAATATCGGCGTGACCCATATCGAAAACCTGGGAAGCCGTGAGAATATTTTTCGGGAAAAGTTCGAATTGGCGAAAGCCATGGCGCCGGGAAGCCCTTTGATCGTCAACGGGGATAACGATATCCTGGGATGTTTGGATGAGGACTGCGGCTTTCGGGTGATTCGCTATGGGCTGGGGGAGCGCTGCCGGATAAGAGGGTGCGGGATTCATATGGAAGGTTCGGAAACCGTTTTTACGGCCGTCTGCGGGGAGGAGAGGGAAACCGTTCGTCTTCGGGTGGCGGGGGAACATATGGTGATGAACGCGCTGGCGGCTCTGGCGGCGGCGAAGGAACTGGGCGTGCCCTGGAAGGAAGCGGCGGAAAGATTAAGAGATTACGGCGGCTATGCCGGAAGACAGCTTGTGGAAGAAATCGGCGGGGTGACGGTGATCTCGGATTACTACAATGCCAGCCCGGATTCGATGAAGGCGGCGCTGCGCGTGATGGCCGGTATGCCTTGCGGCGGACGGCGGACGGCGGTTTTGGCCGGTATGAACGAGCTGGGGCCGGACAGTCCGGTTTTTCACCGGGAAGTGGGCGTTGCGGCGGCCGAATGCCGGGTCGAGCGGCTGATCACGGTGGGAGAACCGGCAAAGGAGATCGCGCGCGGGGCCGGAGAAGCTTCAAAAGAGATCGATATCCGTTCGTTTGATACGAACCGGGAGGCGGCCGAATTTTTATTAAAAGAATTGCGAAGAGGCGATATTCTTTTGCTGAAAGGCTCTAACAGCATGCGTCTGGGTCAAATTCGGGAAAAACTTGTAAATTTTCTCGAATCAGGAAATGCGGGTGAATAAATGGGGGCAGAATATGCCAATGTAATTGTAGAGATTACGCATGAACAGGTGGATCGTTTTTTTCAATATCGGATTCCGGAAGAATGGCGGGATGTCCTGGAAGAGGGGATGCAGGTGGAGATCCCTTTCGGGGCCGGGAACCGGAGAATTACCGGATATGTAATCGAGCGGACGGACCGCCCGCAGTGGGATCCGGCAAAGATCAAGCCCGTTCTGGGGATCCGTGAAAGCGGTACGGCGATCGAGGGCAATCTGATTCGTCTGGCCGCGTGGCTTAAGCGGGAATATGGCTCTACGATGATCCAGGCGCTGAAAACGGTGCTTCCGATACGGAAGAAGGTAAAGGCAAAAGAGAAACGCTATGTGAAGGCGCTTTTGGGTGCGGGGGAATTGGAGACATACCGGGCGGCGGCGGAGAAAAAACATCAGACGGCCAGGGCCCGCCTGGCGGCCGCTCTGCAAAAAGATCCGGTGATTCCGGGAGAAGTGCTGCTTCATAAATTGAATATTTCCCCGGCGACGGTGAAGGCGATGGCGGAAGCCGGCGTGCTGGAAATGCTGTCGGAAACCGCTTATCGGAATCCGCTGGAAGGCCGATTCGAAAGGGCCGGGAAAAAGATGTTGAATCCGGAACAGGAATCCGTCGTGAGAGATATTCTGGCCGGATGGCGGGAAAAGGATTTACGGCCCTGCCTGATTCACGGAGTGACGGGGAGCGGGAAAACGGAGATCTATATGGAGCTGATGGAGCGGGTAATCGGGGAGGGGCGCCAGGTCATTGTCCTGATTCCGGAGATCGCGCTCACATATCAGACGGTCATGCGTTTTTACCGCCGTTTCGGACAAAGAGTGTCGATCATCAACTCAAGGCTTTCGCCGGGCGAGAAGTACGATCAGTTTGAACGGGCCAGGCAGGGGCTTGTGGATATTATGGTCGGACCGAGGTCGGCTTTGTTCACGCCGTTTCCCCGTCTGGGCCTGATCGTGATCGACGAGGAGCACGAGGGGGCCTATCAGAGCGAGACGGCGCCCCGGTACCACGCCAGGGAGGCGGCGAATCAGCGGGCCCGGACGGAGAACGCTTATCTGGTGCTCGGTTCCGCGACCCCGTCTTTGACGGCTTACGCCAGAGGACAAAGCGGGGAATACCGTTTGTTTTCCTTAAAGAAACGCGCCAGGGAAGGCAGCGAACTGGCGCAGGTAGGGATCGTGGATCTGAGAGAAGAATTAAAACAGGGGAACCGGTCGATTTTCAGCCGCCTTCTTCAGGAGAAGATAAGGGAACGCCTGGAGAAAAAAGAGCAGGTGATCCTGTTTTTGAATCGAAGAGGTTACGCGGGGTTCGTGTCCTGCCGGGCCTGCGGTCATGTATTGAAGTGTCCGCACTGCGACGTTTCCCTGACGTATCACAAGGACGGCGCGTTAAAATGCCATTATTGCGGGTATGAGGCCGTCATGCCGAAGCTTTGTCCCGCATGCGGTTCTCCTTATATTGCCGCTTTCGGGACCGGGACGCAGAAGGCGGAAGAGATGGCGGGCCGGTATTTTCCGGAAGCCAGGATCTTACGTATGGATATGGATACTACGAGGCAGAAGGACGGGCACGAAAAGATTTTGGCCGCTTTTGCGAATCACGAGGCGGATATCCTGATCGGTACGCAGATGATCGTGAAGGGGCATGATTTCCCCCGCGTGACATTGGTAGGAGCTCTGGCGGCGGATCTTTCTTTATATACGCCGGATTATCACGGAGCGGAGCGGACCTTTCAGCTTCTTACCCAGGCGGCCGGGCGGGCGGGCCGGGCCGGTTTAAAGGGCGAGATGCTGATTCAGACCTACAGTCCGGAACATTACAGCATTCGAACGGCGGCGTCCCAGGATTACGAAGGTTTTTATGAGCGGGAGATCGGGTATCGGCGAATGCTTAAGTATCCGCCGGTCTGCGCGATGCTTTCGGTGCTGGTCAGTTCTTTAAAGGAGGAAGCGGCCAGGGAGGCGGCGCTTCGCCTGGCGGATGCGGCAAAGGACGGGGAAAACGAGGTGATCGGACCGGCGGAAGCGCCGATCGCGCGGGTAAACGACCGATATCGGCAGGTGATCTATGTGAAACGATGGGAAAAACAGGGGCTGATCCGCTTGAAAGACCGGTGGGAGGAATTGTTTTCCGCGGAAGAAAAGCGGGACCTTCAGTTTCAGTTTGACTTCGAATAAAGAAAATACATGGCAGAAAAGGAGAAAAATATTATGGCGCTTAGGACGATACGGGAGCTGGGAGACCCGATTTTGCGTAAAACAAGTAAAGAAGTTCGGGAGATAACGCCCCGGGTCCGGCAGATCGTGGAGGATATGCTGGAGACGATGTACGCCGATAACGGCGTAGGGCTGGCGGCGCCTCAGATCGGGATTTTGAAGCGGATTGTCGTGATTGACGTGGGGGAAGAACAGGAGGAGCCGTATATCCTGATCAATCCCGAGATTTTGTCCGTCAGCGGCTCCCAGACCGGGCATGAAGGGTGCTTAAGCGTGCCCGGCAAATCGGGGATCGTGACCCGGCCGAATGAAGTGGAAGTAAGGGCTTTTGATGAAAATATGAGAGCGTTTACGCTGAAAGGTTCGGGACTTCTGGCCCGGGCCGTCTGCCATGAGGTGGATCATCTGGACGGGAAGATGTACGTCGATTTGGTGGAAGGGGATCTGGTCGACGTGGAGGACCTGGAGGAAGCGGACTGAAAAAGGGGGAAACTTCATGCGAATTATTTTTATGGGAACGCCGGATTTTGCGGTGCCGGTTCTCGCCGCCCTGGCAGAGGCCGGGCATGAGCTGGCAGCGGCCGTTACCCAGCCCGACAAGCCGAAGGGACGCGGGAGGGAAGTGCGGTACACGCCTGTGAAACAGAAGGCTCTGGCCCTTGGGATTCCGGTTTATCAGCCGGCCCGGGTGAAAGAACCGGAGTTTTTGGCGGAGCTTTCGCGGCTTTCACCGGATGTAATCGTGGTGGCGGCGTTCGGGCAGATCCTGCCGGAAGCGATTTTACGCCTGCCGCCTTACGGGTGCGTCAATGTTCATGCGTCCCTGCTTCCGAAGTACCGGGGCGCCGCCCCGATTCAGTGGGCGGTCATAAACGGGGAGACGAAAACCGGTATTACGATTATGCAGATGGACAAAGGACTGGATACCGGCGATATGCTGGCGAAACGGGAGATCGGAATCGCACCGGACGAGACGGGCGGAAGCCTCCACGACAAATTGAGCGTGCTGGGAGGCCCTCTTCTTCTTGAGGTTTTGCGGGATCTGGAAGCGGGGCGCTGCGAGGCGGTTCCGCAGACCGGGGAGAGCAGCTACGCTTCCCAGTTAAAAAAGGAGATGGGCCGGATCGACTGGAGGAGGCCGGCGGCGGAGATTGAGCGCCGGATCCGGGGACTGTCGCCATGGCCCGGCACATATACCTGTCTGGACGGGAGAACGTGGAAGATCTGGGCGGCCGAAGTTTGTGCGGTCAAAAGCGCGCGTCCGGATAATACCGAATCGGGGGCGGTCCCGTGCGGCGGGATTTTTGCCGTTGAAAAAGACCGGTTTCTGGTGCAGACCGGCGAGGGGATTCTCGCGGTGAAGGAACTTCAGCCGGAAGGAAAAAAAAGGATGACGGCGGAAGCTTTTCTTCGGGGATATTCTCTGGAACGGGGCATGCTATTAGGAGAGAAGGGGTGAGAAGATGCCTTACGGATATTATGGATTTTACTGGGAACCGACATATGTGCTGGTGCTGATCGGGGCCGTAATCAGTCTTTTGGCGTCGGCCGGGGTGCGGTCGGCGTTTTCGAAATATTCCCGGGTGGCTTCCCGGACCCGGATGACGGGTGCGGAAGCGGCCAGACGCCTGCTGCAGTCTCAGGGAATTTGCGATGTAACCGTGGAACCGGTAAGCGGGAATCTGACCGATCACTACGATCCGAGGACCCGGACTTTGCGGCTGTCGGATACGGTGTATGCGGAGAGTTCGGTGGCGGCCATCGGGGTGGCGGCGCACGAGTGCGGGCATGCCATACAGGACGCGTCCGGTTATGCGCCTTTAAGGCTCCGTTCCGCTTTTGTGCCGGTGGCCAATCTCGGATCGAAAGCCTGTTGGATTTTGATCCTGGTCGGGGTTTTGATCGGCGGTTCGCGCAGTTCGTTTCTGATTCAAATGGGAATCTGGTGTTTTGCGGCGGTGGTGATTTTCCAGATTATCACGCTGCCGGTGGAGTTTAACGCTTCCGGCCGCGCCCTGCGTTTGCTGGGGGATCAGGGGATTCTCTATGATGAGGAAGTGGACATGACGAAAAAGGTACTTTCGGCGGCGGCTCTCACCTATGTGGCCGGCGTGGCGGCGTCGCTTTTACAGCTCCTTCGCCTGATCCTTTTGTTCGGCGGAAGGAGAGGCCGTGACTGAGCCGGTGAACGTCCGGGGAATCGCTTTGGATTTTCTGACGGAAGTCATGGAAAAAGAGGCTTTCAGCCATCTGGCGCTGGGAAATATCCGGAAAAACCGTCCGGAAATATCCGGTCGGGATCTCGTTTTCCTGACCCGTTTATGCGAGGGAACGCTGGAACGGTGCCTGACGCTGGATTACGTTCTGAATCGGTACTCGAAAACCCCGGTGATAAAAATGAAACCGATCATACGCAATCTCCTTCGTTTGTCGGCGTATCAGATTTTATATATGGATTCCGTGCCGGATTCGGCGGCCTGCAACGAGGCGGTCAAACTGGCGAAGGCCAGAGGTTTTGCCGGTCTGAGCGGGTTTGTGAACGGGGTGCTCCGCCGGATCGCGCGGGAAAAAGAACGGATTCCATGGCCGGATGAGGACGAGGGGACTTACGGATTATCCGTCCGTTATTCCATGCCGGAATGGATTGTGGACGGGTGGCTTTCGCGCTATGGCCGGGACAGTGTGAAAGTCATGCTGGAGGCGGCTTTGTCGGACCGCCCGGTCACGGTGCGCGTTCAGGAAGGGAAGGCGCCCGGAAGAGATCGGGAAGAAAAGCGGAGGAACGTGGCGGCTTCTCTGGCCGGCGAGGGGATCCGCGCGCTGCCGGCGGCTTATTATCCGGGCGCTTTGTATCTGACGTCGCCGGATTCTCTTTCCCGGACAAGAGCCATGGAGAAAGGCTGGATTACGGTGCAGGATGAAAGTTCCATGCTGGCCTTGTTATCGGCTTTTCTGGCGCTTCCTTCCGGGAAAGAAAAACGTCTGGCCCGGGACGTCTGCGCGGCGCCGGGCGGGAAAGCGCTGTTTCTGGCCGATCTGTTCGGCCCGGACGGCGAAGTTTTCTGCTGCGATATTTCGGAGGCAAAATGCGCGAAGATCCGGGAGAATCAGAAGCGCTGCGGGGGGGAAAATCTGAGTACGTTTCTCTGGGACGCCAGAGAGACGGATACAAGTTGGATAGAGAAGGCGGATATAGTAATAGCAGACCTTCCCTGTTCCGGGCTGGGAATTATGGGGAAGAAGAACGATATCCGTTATAAAGCTTCCAGAGAAGGGTGCCTTTCTCTGGCGGCGCTTCAGAGGGAGATGCTTTCGGCGGCGTTTTCTTATGTGAAACCGGGAGGGATTCTTCTGTACTCCACCTGTACGATCTGTCCGGAGGAGAACGAGGAGAACCGGGCGTATATCCTGAAGGATTCGACGTTTGAACCGGTTCCCTTGACGGATCTTCTGGCCGGGCGTCTGTCGGATACAAAGGAGGCGGAAGATCTTCTTAAGGAGAAAACGCTGAAAGAGGGATATTTGCAGCTTCTGCCGGGGCTTCACGCCTGCGACGGTTTTTTCTTTTCGGTGTTCCGCAAAAAATCCAGAAAGGATGCGTGAGGATCCATGAAAGAGGCGATCGATATAAAATCTTTATCCCTGGCCGGTGTGACGGAGGCGTTGGCGGCGCTGAGCGAGAAGCCTTTTCGGGCCGGACAGATCTATGAATGGCTTCATGCGCGCCAGGCGGCGGATTTTGACGAGATGACCAATCTGTCTCTGTCTTTGCGCGCCCGCTGTAAGGAAGTTTTTGAGATCACGGTTCTGGAACCGGTACGGGTGTTATCCTCGAGGCTGGACGGTACGAGGAAATTTTTGTTCCGGCTGAAGGACGGAAACGTGATCGAGAGTGTTTTTATGCCGTATCATTACGGCAACAGCGTGTGTATCTCTTCTCAGGTGGGCTGCAGGATGGGCTGCAGATTCTGTGCTTCCACGCTGGACGGGCTGGTGCGCGGGCTTGAAGTTTCCGAGATGCTGGATCAGGTATACCGGATCGGAAAGATTACGGGGGAGCGGATCTCCCACGTCGTGGTGATGGGTTCCGGGGAACCGCTGGACAATTATGAAAATCTGGTGGGATTTTTAAAATGTATCACCGACGGGAAAGGTTTCGGTTTAAGCGCCCGGAATATTACGATCTCCACCTGCGGCCTGGTTCCGCAGATGTATCGTTTTGCGGAGGAGGGGATACCGGTTACGCTGGCGTTGTCTTTGCACGCGTCCGGGGATGAGACAAGGCGGGAATTGATGCCGGTCGCCAGAAAATACTCTCTGGAAGAGGTGCTTAAGGCGTGCGATTATTATTTTGAAAAAACGGGACGTCGGATCAGTTTTGAATACAGCCTGGTTCACGGAGTGAACGATACGCCGGGCGAGGCGGAAGAATTGCGGAGATTGCTGAAAGGAAAGAACTGCCATGTGAATTTAATTCCGGTAAATCCCATAAAAGAGCGCGATTTTCGGCGCGGGAGTGGGGCGGAGATCGTGAATTTCAAAAATATACTTGAAAAAAGTGGAATAAATGTTACTATAAGAAGAGAAATGGGACGGGATATCGAAGGGGCCTGCGGTCAGTTGAGAAGAAGTTTTCAGAGTGAAGCAAGTTCTGTTCCCTGATACAAAAGGAGGTTAAAGCTATGATTGCCTGCGCTTTAACGGATATCGGACAGAGAAGGGATACGAATCAGGATCATGTTTTCTGTCAGAAAAGTCCGGTGGGGAATCTTCCGAACCTGTTTATGGTTGCCGACGGTATGGGCGGCCATAAAGCCGGGGAGTACGCGTCTGCATTTGCAATCGAGTGCTTTCTGCGCTCGGCGGAGACGGACACCGGCAATAACCCGATTACTATTATGAATCGGGGCGTACAGGCGGCGAATCAGCAGATCCTTATGAAAGCACGATCAGAAAAAGAATACGAAGGGATGGGCACGACTCTTGTCATGGCGTGTCTGGAAGGGAATACTCTCTTTGTTTCCAATATTGGCGACAGCCGTTTGTATGTGATCAATGAGGATATTTATCAGATCAGCCGGGACCATTCTCTGGTGGAGGAACTGGTTTCACAGGGGAAGCTGGAGCGGGACAGCGAGGCTTACTATGAACAAAAGAATATTATTACCCGGGCCGTCGGAATCAAAGAGCAGGTGAGTGCGGACTTTTTTGAGGTAGAGTTAGAATGCGGCGACGTCGTGCTTTTGTGTTCGGACGGACTTACAAATATGGTATCGGATGAGAGGATCGCCGAGATGGTAAAATCGGAACCGGACCTGCCTTCTCTGGCAGAGGATTTAATCCGGGAGGCGAATGAGAACGGAGGAAAGGATAATATTTCGGTGGTTTTGATTCGGCCGGAAGAAAATGAGGTAGCAGTATGTTGAGAATTGGTATGTTCTTAGGTAACCGATATGAGATTCTGGAAAAAATCGGATCCGGCGGCATGTCGGATGTGTATAAAGCCAAATGCCATAAACTGAACCGTTATGTAGCGATCAAAGTTTTGAAGCAGGAGTTTAATACCGACCGTAATTTTGTCCAGAAGTTTAAAGCGGAGGCACAGGCCGCCGCCGGTTTGTCCCATCCGAATATTGTGAATGTTTACGATGTGGGCGACGAGGATGATCTGCATTATATTGTGATGGAACTGGTGGAAGGAATCACCCTGAAAAAGTATGTGGAGAAGAAGGGGAGGCTGGAGAGCCGGGAGACCATCGGGATCGCGATTCAGGTGGCTCAGGGTATTGAGGCGGCCCATTCCCAGCATATCGTCCATCGGGACATCAAGCCTCAGAATATTATTATTTCAAAAGACGGCAAAGTGAAGGTGACGGATTTCGGAATTGCCAAGGCGGCTTCCACCCAGACGATCAGTTCCAACGCCATGGGTTCCGTCCATTATATTTCGCCGGAGCAGGCCAGAGGCGGCTATTGCGACGAGCGCAGCGATATTTATTCTCTGGGTATCACCATGTACGAGATGGTGACCGGGCGGGTGCCTTACGAGGGGGATTCGACGGTTTCCGTCGCTCTTTTGCATATTCAGGGCGAGATGGCTCCGGCCAGCGAATACGCGCCGGATATTCCGGTCAGCCTGGACAAGATCATTATAAAATGTACGCAGAAAAAGCCGGAATGCCGTTATGCGACCGTGACGGCGCTGACGGCGGATCTGAAGCGGGCTTTGGTGACGCCGAACGAGGATTTTGTCAAGATCATTCCGATCACCAATGTTTCTCCGACGCGTGTCATCACGGAGGAGGATGTTTCAAAGATTCGGAAGGAGACCAGCCGGGTGAATATATTTGGGGAAGATGAAGAAAAAGCGTATCTGATGGGAGAAGAGGATGAAGACTGGGATGAGGACGATTATGAGGATACGGACGAGGACGAGGAGGACGAGGACGTAAATCCGAAGTTTGAGAAAGTCCTTATGGGCGTCGGGATCGGTGTGGCGGTCCTGATCGTGGCTTTGGCGATCTATGTCCTGGGGAATGTGTTCGGCTTGTTCAAGGGAAGTACGACTCCGAAGGGGACGGCGGCGACGGAGGAGAGCACGTCGGCCGAGGAGGTCAAGATGCCGAATCTGATCGGGAAAGACTGGGAGGTCGCGGAGGCCGAGCTGGAAGCGCTGGGGATCGGTTATAAGATCGAATCGAAGGCCAATGATAAATACGAAGAGAATCAGGTAATCGAGCAGGAAGTGGAAGCCGGCACGATGGTGAAGAAAGGCAGACGGGTCCAGATTACGATCAACAGCGCGACGAAGGACCGCGAGGTACCGGCGAATCTGACGGGATATCCGCTGGCCAGCGTGCGTTCCCAACTGACGAGGCTCGGACTGGAAGTCGAGGTTGTGGAAGAGTACGACGACGAGGTGGCCGACGGCCGTGTGATCCGCGTCGACCCGGCGGAGGGAACGACGCTTCGGGTAGGCGATAAAGTCAAAGTTTATGTGAGCCTTGGCAAGGAAGTGAAAGATGTGGCGGTTCCTTCGGTCGTGGGGCAGGCGGCTGAGAATGCCCGCGCCACACTGGAAGCCAATAAGCTTGTCTGTTCGGTATTGGAAGAGGAATCCGATACGGTGGCGCCCGGCTATGTCATTCGTCAGGACCCTTCCGGCGGAAGACTGACGGAAGGGAGTACGGTTACGGTGTATATCAGCATCGGTTCCTCCAAAGCGGTGGTGCCGAATCTTCAGAACCGGACGGAAGCGGAAGCGAAGGTCGAGCTGGAGAAAGTGGGCCTGAGTCTGGGCGGCGTGGAGCACAGGCATGACGGAACGGTGAATCAGGGGCTGATCTGCGAGCAGAGTATCGCGTCCGGTACGAGCGTAGATAAGGGTACGTCGGTAAATATTTGGATCAGCGACGGGCCGGAAGCCGTGAAGGTGGATGTTCCGGGACTGGCCGGACTGGATCAGGCCGGCGCGCAGGCGCGTTTGGAGTCCGTGGGTCTTCACCTGGGAAGTGTGAATTCCGAGGATGTTACGGATCCGGCTAACGACGGGAAAGTTATAAGCTGGTCGCCTCAGGGAACGGTAGAGCAGGGAAGCTATGTGAATATCGTGATTGGTCATTATCAGACGCAGGCGCCTCCGCCGACGCAGGCGACGGAACCGGAGCCGACGAATCCGCCCGAATCGTCGGCCGGCGGGGAAGGCGGCGAGCCCTCCGCTCCTGCTGCGTAGCGGATGCAAGAGACAGGCATGCAGGGAAAAATTATTCGGGGAATCGCGGGGTTTTACTATGTTCACGATCGAAAGGATCGGGTATATGAATGTAAAGCAAAGGGAATTTTCCGCAATCAGAAGAAAAAACCTCTGGTAGGGGACAATGTGGAGATCGATGTTCTGGACAGGGAGGCGGCCACGGGGAACGTGGTCCGCATTCTCCCCCGGAGCAATCATCTGATTCGCCCGGCGGTGGCGAATGTGGATCAGGCGCTGGTTTTTTTCGCATATCGGGAACCGGCGCCGAATTTGGATATGTTGAATCGCTTTTTAATTATGATGGAGCAGCAGGGGATTCCCTGCCGAATCTGTTTTAATAAGAAGGATCTGGCGGATCGGGAGGAAGGGGAAGCCGTGCGCCGCGCCTTTTCAGGGACCGGTTATCCGCTGTATGAGCTGAGCACGTATACCGGCGAAGGGCAGAAGGAGCTTCGGGAGGTTCTTACGGGGAGGACGACGGTACTGGCCGGCCCCTCCGGCGTGGGAAAGTCTTCCTTTTTAAATTCGTTGCTTCCCGGAGCCGATATGGAGACCGGCGCCGTCAGCAAAAAGACCGGCCGCGGCCGCCATACGACGAGGCATTCCGAGATGTTTGCGCTGGCGGAGGACAGTTTTATTCTGGATACGCCGGGTTTTACTTCGCTGAATCTTACCATGGAAGCGGAGGAGTTAAAAGAGTATTTTCCGGAGTTTGAACCTTATTGGCGCGGCTGTCGTTTTCCGGGTTGTCTGCATCTGAATGAACCGGGTTGCCTCGTAAAACAGGCCGGGGAGGACGGAAAGATCAGCCCGGTGCGTTATGGAACTTATGTGGAACTTTATAAAGAATTGAAAGCCCGGCGTAAATATTAGTCCGGAGAGAGGAGCATTTATGTTGAAACTGGCGCCGTCGATTCTTTCGGCGGATTTTGGAAAACTGGGGGAACAGCTTCGGGAGCTGGATCGGGCCGGAGCGGAATATGTTCACGTGGACGTCATGGACGGGATGTTTGTACCGCAGATCAGCCTGGGACTGCCGGTGATCCGGACTATACGTTCCTGGACCAAGCGGGTGTTTGACGTTCATTTGATGATTGAGGATCCGGACCGGTATATTCCGGAGTTCGCGGGAGCGGGCTGCGATATTCTGACGGTTCACGCGGAAAGTACCAGACACCTGGACCGTACGATCGATCTGATACATAAACAGGGCGTTAAGGCCGGTGTGGCACTGAATCCGGCGACGCCTCTGTCGTCTCTGGATTATGTGCTGAGTTCGGTGGATATGGTGCTTTTGATGACCGTGAATCCGGGATTCGGCGGGCAGACGTTTCTTCCTTACGGAACGGAGAAAGTGCGCCGCTTAAAGCGCGCCTGCGAGAAGCGGGAGCTTGCGGTGGATATCGAGGTGGACGGCGGAGTTACGCTGGAGAATGCCGGCGAGTTAATTGAAGCGGGAGCCAATGTGCTGGTGGCGGGTTCGGCCGTTTTCGGCGGAAGCCCCCGGGATAACATAAAGGCGTTTCATGAAATTTTTGCCAGGTACGGAAAATAACATGCGGGCAGGTATCGTAACCGGCGGGACCGTGACTCCGGGTTTTATCCGCCGATATTGTGAAGAAAAAAAGATAGATTTCTGGATCGGAGCGGATAAGGGGATGGAAGCGTTCGCCGCGTCGGGAATCAGGCCGAATTGCCTGGTCGGCGATTTTGATTCGGCGCGGGAGGAAGTTCTGGCGTTTTATCGGAAGGAAGACGGGATCGAATGGCAGGTGTTTCGGCCGGAAAAAGACGAGACGGATACGGAACTGGCCATTCGGCGGGCCCTGGCTGAAAAGCCGGAGGAGATCTGCCTGTTCGGCGGGACCGGGACGCGGTTGGATCATGTGCTGGGTACGGTCCATGTGATGAAGAGGGCGCTGGACGCGGGAGTGTATTGCGAGATGTTGGATCCCTATAACCGCCTGTATCTGATCGATCGGAATCGTACGTTTTATAAAAAGGAACTTTATGGTCCTTATGTGTCTTTCTTGCCTTTTGGCGGGCCGGTTCACCGGGTGACGCTGACCGGTTTTCGTTATCCGCTGCGGGAGGCGGAGCTTTTTCCGGGGAGCAGTCTGACCGTGAGCAACGAACTATGTGAGGCGGAGGGAAGACTGGAGAAAGGCGAAGGCATGCTGCTTGTGGCGGAAAGCCGGGATCTTCCTCTGGCATAGACGATCAGGAAAGAGGCGATGGGAGAATGACGGAGCAAAAGGACAGGCAGAAACGGGTGGCAGTCATACAGGATATGTCGGGATTCGGCCGGTGTTCTTTGACGGTGGCTCTGCCGCTTTTGTCGGCAAAGGGGATCTGCGCCTGCCCGCTTCCCACTGCGATTCTCTCCAACCATACGGGTTACCCCAGTTTTTATTTTTATGATTTTACGGAGCAGATATCGGCTTACGTGGAAGAATGGCGGAAGATGGCGCTTTTTTTTGACGGCATTTATATCGGGTTTCTGGGGTCTGAGGAGCAGATCGGACTGGTAGAACGTTTTATCCGGGATTTTAAAAGAGAGGACACGCTTGTGATTCTGGATCCGGTCATGGGAGATCATGGCGAGACGTATGCGACTTATACTTCCGCCATGTGCCGGGAGATTCGAAATCTGGTTGCGAAGGCTGACATTTTAACGCCGAATCTGACGGAGGCCTGTATTCTGACCGGACGTGAATACCGTCAAAAGGGCTGGAAGCGGAAGGAACTTCAGGAATTGGCCGAAGATTTGACGGATCGGGGAGCCGGAAAGATTGTGATCACCGGTATTGAACAGGGAAGTTTCGTTTCGAATTTTTATTATGAGAGGGATGGGGAAGCCGGTTTTATCCGTCGGAAGAAGACGGCGAAGTCCCGTCCGGGGACGGGTGATGTCTTTGCCTCCCTGGTCGCGGCGGACAGCGTCAACGGCATGGATTTTCCGGGCGCTGTCGCGGAAGCGGCGGATTTTGTACGGGCCTGTCTGATCGAGTCGGAAAGACAGCGGATCCCGCTTGAGGACGGCGTCTGTTTTGAACGGTTTATGTATTTAAAACGGACCTGCGCGGCGCGCGGGTCCGGCAGAGGAAGAGAGTTATGAGATTGATACTGGCATCAAAATCTCCCAGAAGACGGGAACTTCTGGCTCAGATCGGCCTGCCTTTCGTTGTCAGAGAGAGCTGCCTGACAGAAGAAATAAAGGAAGAGAAGCCGGAGGAGATTGTGAAAAGCCTGGCTTTTCAAAAAGCGGAGGCGGTTGCGGAGAGAGAGGAAGAGGAGGCCGTGATCTTGGGCGCCGATACGGTGGTTGTCCTGGACGGGGAAATTCTCGGGAAGCCCAAAGACGCGGAGGATGCGTTTCGAATGCTTCAGGCGCTTCAGGGCAGAGAGCATACGGTTTGCACGGGCGTGGCCCTGCTTCGTAGGACGGCCGGGGAATGGGAGCGCGTGCTGTTTGCCGAGAAGACAAAGGTTTTCGTCCGGCCGATGAGCGGGGAGGAGATCCGCGCCTATATCGCGACGGGAGAGCCGATGGATAAGGCGGGCGCTTATGGGATACAAGGCCGGTTTGCCGTTTTTGTTGAGAAGATCGACGGGGATTATGCCAATGTAGTGGGGCTTCCCGTGAGCCGGGTTTATCAGGTATTGAAAAAATGGCGGCAATGAGAGGAAGGAGGAAGGCTGTGAAAAGAGCAGAAAAAAAATCCGTAGGCGTTCACGGGATCCGAAGTTCGGCCGTTTGCCGTCTGGTGAGCTGCATCCTGTTGGGAGCTCTTTTGATTTCCGGATTGAGCGGGTGCAAGGAAGTGAGCGAGTGGGTCAACGAGACGATCGTGATCACGAAGAGCCTGAAAAAGAACGAATTGTTTAAGATCGGCGATCAGGTGATGACCGTGGAGGAGGCGCGCATTTTTCTGACGGCGCAAAAAAGCGGCATCAGCGCCCGTTACGGCGCCGAATTCTGGAACAGCCGGGCCGGTGAAAAGGCCGTGGGCGATTATATGAAGGAGGATCTGCAGGCGAATCTGGCGAACCTGCTCTGTCTGAATCAGATGGCGGCGGATCGCGAACTGACGCTGAATAAGACGGAGGAAGAGCGGATCAGCCAGGCGGCCGAAACTTACTATTATGCTCTGACGGAAGACGACAAGCAGTATATGCAGGTGAGTCTGGATCAGGTGAAGCTAGCCTATCGTCATTATTATATGGTGACAAAGCTGGTGGAGGACGTGACGCAGGAGGCGGACTTGGAGATCAGTGACGATGAGGGGCGGGTCATTACGATTCAGCAGATTTTTGTGCAGGATGCGGGCACGGCCGAGGAAATTTTGAATCGGGCTCAGAACGGAACGGATTTTTCCGTTCTGGCGGCCAGTTATCAGGCTTCCGCGGAATTTGAACGGCGGGTCGGCCGCGAGGATGTGAGCGCTTCGTTCGCGGAGGCGGCGTTTGCTTTATCCAGCGGGGAGATCAGCGGCGTGGTGGCGGCGGACGATGGTTTTTATGTGATCAAGTGCCTGAATCATTTTGAAGTGGAAGCTACGTTGGCTCACAAGGAGGAGATGGCCGCGGTGCGGAGGCAGGAAGCTTTCCAGGCGATTTTTGAGGAGTATAAGAAGGAACTGAAGTCTTATTATAATGACGCGGCCTGGGAGGGCATTTCTTTTTCGGATGATTTCATACCGTCTTCCCGGGGATTTTTCGAGGTTTATCAGGATTTCTTTGGATGAGATACGGAGAATACCGACGAAGTCAGTCATATCCGGGGCGCCTTTTTGGGAGGAAGCCCCGGATATTTTTTATGGGATAGGTTTTATTTGGTGAGAAGCATCAGAATCTCCTGGCTGCGACGGACAAATTCGCCCATCCGCGAAGGCGATAACGGAGCGTGGGAGAGCAGGGCCAGATCGTAAAGCTGTTTGCAGAACATCGGGGCCTGTTCGGCTTCCTGATTCGCCAGAATATACCGGACGAGAGGATGGTTGGCGTTTAACACCAGAGATTGTCCGTAACCGCCCATCGAATTGTCCACGTCCTTATCCGGAGAAGTGTAGCGCTTGAACATCTCCTCCATTCGCTTGGCGTCTTCGGATTTGGTTATCATGGCGGCGATGGATTCGTTCTTTAATTTTTCTACCTGTACCGTCATGTTCTCGTCGTTTAAGGCTTTGCGGAAGACTTCGGTCAGGGCTTCGGCGTCCGCCTTGAAGGCTTCGTCGTTTTCGTCCACTTTTTCTTTGAACACATCATCCAGGTCGGCGTCGACGCTGACGAAGTGTAAGTCTTCCTGGGACTGCTCCACGCAGGAGATAAACGGGGAGTCGATCGAGTGGGTCAGATATACGGCGTCCAGCCCGGCCTCTTTAAACATCTGGATGTACTGCCCCTGTTCTTTTTCGTTGCTGAGATAGAAAACGGTGTTGGCCCGCACGTCTTTATTCTCTTCCAGACATTCCGGAAGCGTCAGGTATTTGCCCTCCAGATTTTTATAAAGCATGAAATCTTTGATCTTGTCGCGGAATTTCTCGTCCCGGATGTAGCCGTATTTGATAAAGGGAGCGATATCGTCCCAGTATTTTTCATAATTGGTTTTGTCGGTCTTGCACATACCGCTCAAGCGGTCGGCGACCTTCTTTGTAATATAGTCGGAGATTTTCTTGACAAAGCCGTCGTTTTGCAGAGCGCTCCGGGAGACGTTCAAAGGCAGATCGGGACAGTCGATAACGCCCTTTAACAGCATTAAAAATTCCGGGATCACTTCTTTGATGTTATCCGCGATAAATACCTGCGTGTTGTAAAGTTTGATGACGCCGTCTAAGGGTTCATAATCGCTGGTGACTTTCGGGAAATACAGAATGCCTTTTAAACGGAACGGATAATCCATGTTCAGGTGAATCCAGAACAGCGGTTCTTTGTAGTCGTTGAATACCGTGCGGTAAAACTTCTTGTACTCCTCTTCGGTGCAGTCGACCGGCGCTTTGTTCCACAGGGGGTTGGTGTCGTTGATCGGTTCTTCCTTCGGTTTTTCGTCTTTTTCTTCTTCGCCGGCGTCGGCGTCCAGGATTTCCTGTCCGTTCTCGTCGATCTCGATGATTTTTTCTTCGGTTTCTTCATCGGCCGCCTTTTCGGGTTCCGCCGGTTTGTTGGCGTTTTTCAGGAAGATTTCGACCGGCATAAAAGAGCAGTATTTTGTCAGGACTTCTTTGGCCCGGTATTCGTTGACAAATTCAAGGCTGTCCTCGTTGACATAGAGAGTGATGGTAGTTCCGGGCTCCGTGCGTCCGGATTCTTCCATGCGAAATTCCGAGCCGCCTTCGGATTCCCAGAAAACGCCGGGAGCGTCGTTTTTCCAGGACTTTGTTTCAATGGTTACGCGGTCGGACACCATGAAAGCGGAATAAAAGCCAAGGCCGAAATGGCCGATGATCTGATCCTCGTTGGTCTTGTCCTTATATTTCTCCAGAAAATCCCTTGCGCCGGAGAAAGCGATCTGGTTGATGTATTCGTCGACTTCCTCAAAAGTCATGCCGATTCCGTTGTCGGAGACGGTAATGGTTTTTTCCTCCGGGTTTACGACGACATCGATCCGGGGACGATATCCTTCCGGAAAGGCGTATTCGCCCATCACTTCCAGTTTCTGTAATTTTGTGATGGCGTCGCAGCCGTTTGAAATCAGTTCCCGATAAAAAATATCGTGATCCGAATAGAGCCATTTTTTGATGATCGGAAAAATGTTTTCACTGTTGATGGATAAACTTCCCTGCTTTACTGCCATGTTATCTCTACTCCTTTTGTTTTGCGATATATACCTTCCGGATATCCCGGGGCGCCGGCGGCGTTGGTATATAATTGTTATAGATGTACTAGAACAATATGTCAATACAGAAAAAATAAAATTTTTCTAAATTCATGTTTCTTCGAAAGAAATCCCCTTCTTTTTAAAATACAGACGGATTCGCTCGTCCCATTCCCGTTCGTCGGCGCGGTCCGGCGAGAAGGCGGATGTTGAGAAGCCGGTGACGCATCGGAGGACGGAATTGTCGTAGTGGATATTCAGAAAACACATCCCTTTTTCCGTGTTGGGGGAACGGAGGACGATTTTGAAGCGGAGCGGGCGTTTGCTGCCCCGAATCCATTCAAAGCAGCGGGGGCGCGTCTCTTCCCAGGTCAGATATTCCGGATTCGGGAGCGCGTCCCATTCGTCGGTATCGTAAAAATCTCGGTTGCGGCGACCGTCGATCCGGTAGGTGGCCGCGACGGAGAAGACGGCCTCGCAGATCTGAAAGGCGTCGAAAGCGTCATGGAGAAATAAAAGGGACGTAAAAGATTTTAGATCGGTGATCTGGAGAGCGATCATAAGAAAAACCTCCTTTTTCCGGTAATGACAGTACGTTTATTATAACGGCGGTCGCCTCGTCTGGCAAGAGGGTATCCCCTGTAAGGCGTCGTATGGTTTGGAAGGAATCCCGGAGGGAGGTGAGGCGGAGGAGGGAGTTGTATTTGACGTGGGGGCCTGGAACCGATATAATGAAGGGGAAATACCGTCGCGGAAAACAGGCAGAGAAGAAACAGGAGAGAAAAGCATGGATTCCAAAATGATTAAAGAACAAAGATTTGACCGGGGATTTCGTGGGTACAATACAGAGGAAGTCGACGTGTTTCTGGAGGAAGTGGCCGCCTGGGCGGAAGGCCAGGAAGAACAGGAAAAGAAACGCCGGGAAGAGGAAGAGAAGCGCAGGGAGCAGGAGCAGGCGTATATTGAAAAGGTGGAGGCGAAGGCGTCCGGGATTTTAAAAAGCGCCGGCAGGAAAGCGGCTCAGCAGAAGGAAGAGGCCGACCGGCTCCTGGAGGAAGCCAGGCAGCGGTCGGAGCAGATGGAGCGGCTGGCAAGAGAAGGAAAAGATGCCTGCCTTGAGGACGCCAGGGAAGAGGCGAGAGAGCTTTTGAGACAGGCGGACAAGCAGGCGGAGGAGATCCGGCGCCGGGCGAAGTTCGAGGCAAAAGAACTCCATCGTCGGACGACGGAAGAATCCGAGGTGCTTCGGAACCGGGCCAGAGCGGAAGCGGAAGAGCTGCAGAGACGGGCGCGGGAGGAGACGGAAACGATGCGCCGTCAGGCCGGGGAGGAAGCGGACAATCTTCGGAGGGAAGCGATGGAGCTTTTGGACCGGGCCAAAGCGGTGGAGGAAAACGCCGTTTTGGAAGAGGAACGGCGGCTGGCGAAGGCCCGTCAGATTGTGAACATGATGGAGGAGGCGGCCAGGGAACGACTCTCTTTGATCAATGAGCTGTTGGAGAGACAGCAGGAGTGGGCTCAGACGAGTCGGGAACAGATGGAGGATATGAGCCGGAAACAATCGGAGATTTACCGGAAGTATATCCTCTGCGAAACGCCGAATGGCGATCCGGAGTACCCGGAAGATAAGAAATATATTCCGGATGCAAAAAATAAAGAAAATCCATAAAAACAGTTTTCAAAGCGTGATGTCTATGCTATTATATATAGTAATGAAAACTATATCTCGATTTTGCGGGAACAGGAGGAGTAGACATGACATACAAGATCATTGGCGATAGCTGTATGGATTTGACGGAAGAGACGAAAAAGGATTCGCATTTTCAGCTCATACCGCTTACATTGCAGATAGATCACGCTTCGATTATTGACGACGAGACGTTTAACCAGAAAGATTTTTTGAAAAGAGTGAAGGAAAGCGAGGAATGTCCCAGGTCTGCCTGCCCTTCCCCCGAGATGTTTAAAGAAGCTTTTTCCTGTGAAGCGGACATGGTGTTTGTCATTACGCTTTCACAGCATCTGAGCGGCACATACAACAGCGCCATGGTGGGGAAGCAGATGTATGAGGAGGAATTTGGCGGGGAGAAGAAGATTCATGTCTTCAGTTCCGATTCGGCCAGCGTCGGGGAAACCCTGATCGCGTTCAAGATTCGCGAACTGGCCGAGGCCGGCGCCTCTTTTGAGGAAATCGTTAAAAAGGCGCAGGATTTTCTGGAGCATATAGATACGTATTTTGTCCTGGAGACGCTGGATTTTTTAAAGAAGAACGGCCGGCTTACCGGTCTGACGGCTCTCTTGGCGACGGCGCTGAATATTAAACCGATCATGCAAGGCGACGGCGGCGTGATCGTGAAGCTGGATCAGGCGAGGGGGATTGACCGGGCCGTGCGTAAGATGTGCGACGCCGTGATATCCCGCGTGAAGAATCCGGGAGAAAAAATTCTGGCGATTTCGCATTGCAACTGCCCGGAACGGGCGCAGGCGGCCAGAGACTATATTCTGGAGAGAATTTCGGTGAAGGAAGTATATCTGACCGGTATGGCGGGCGTCAGCTCCCTGTACGCGGGCGACGGCGGGGTTATTATCTGTATATAAGAGGAGAAGGGGGCAGGTGAGGGAGTATTGGAAGGAACCTCTCGCACAGGAAAAGAGTATTTGTATTACCGGTACAGGCATCGAATGTGGTATCAGGCATACCGGTTACTGGAAGATCGGGAACGGGCGGAAGAGATTGTACACGATGTGTTTTTACATCTGATGGCTATGGAGATACCCGAGGATCGGATAACGGAGGAAAAGATGGGTGCCTGTCTTCTATCCATGACCAAGGAAGCCAGCCTCGCTTTTTTGAGGAAAGAGGAGGAAAGCCGGTTTAGCGGCGGGTCCGCTTTTTCGGAAGAGGAGGATTGTGAATCCGGAACAAGCCCGGTAAACGCGTCATAAGAAGAGGAGACGCCTCTGTCCGTTCGGTATCTGAGAAGGACAGAGGCGTTTTTTATTTTGAAACATATGGGCCGGATGCGTTTACCCGAAAAAGTGGCGGGTATAGTATTGTTCCAGCAGATTTAAGAGCCAATACAAAAAGACGGCGCCGAGACAGAGAATCAAAATAGACAGGATGACCCAGTCCATCCGGAAGGTCTGGCTTCCGTAAATAATCAGATAACCGAGCCCCTGGTTAGCGGCCAGAAATTCGCCGATAATGACACCCACCAGGCAAAGCCCCACGTTGACTTTCATATTGCTGATAATCAGCGGGACGGCATGAGGGATGAGAACTTTTGTCATGATATCCTTTTTGGTGCCGCCCAGCGTGCGAATCAGTTTTATTTTATCTTCGTCTACTTCCTGAAAACCGGTGTACAGAGTCAGAATCGAACCGAAGACAGCCACCGAGGCGGCCGTGACGATAATGGTTCGGACATTGCTGCCAAGCCATACGATCAGGACCGGGGCCAACGCGGATTTTGGCAGGCTGTTTAACGTCACAAGGTAGGGCTCCAAAACTTCGGCGGCCCCGCGGCTGCGCCAGAGCAGCAGGGCGACGGCAATGCCCGCGGCCATGACGGCAAAAAAGGAAATCAGGGTTTCCGACAGCGTGGCCGCGATATGCAGGAAAATGCTGCCGTTTGCTGCCATTTCGATAAAGCAGGCAAGGACGCGGGCCGGGGAACTGAAAATAAAATCATTGATCCATCCGACGCGGGCCGCGATCTCCCAGATCAGGAAAAATCCGAGCAGAAGAGAGGCCCGGCATACGTTTACGAGTGTATGGTGGCGTTTTCTGGCAGCCAGAAAGTTCTTTTGTGCAGCGGACAATTTATCCATCGTCTCTCAACTCCTTCCATACGAGGTTAAAGTAATGGGTAAATTGTTCGGAATTGCGCCGGTTTAAAGGGGTATCTTCTTCTTCAAAATCAAAAGAAACCGGGAGGATGCCCCGAATCCGGCCGGGCCGGTGCGTCAGGACCAGGATACGGTCCGCCATGCTGATGGCCTCCGATAAATCATGTGTGACCAGGATGGCGGTTTTGCCGCTTTTGCGGATAATGGTTCCGATATCGTCCGCCACTTCCAGTCGGGTTTGGTAGTCCAGCGCGGAAAAGGGTTCATCCAAAAGCAGAAGGTCCGGTTCCAGGGCTAGGGTCCGTATCAGGGCGGCGCGCTGGCGCATCCCTCCGGAGAGGGCCGACGGCGGGCTTTTTGTGAAGGCGGACAAGCCGTAGGTATTCAAAAGATTCCGCACTTTTTCCCGGTTTTCTTCCGTATCTCTTTTTTGAATCTCGAGCCCCAAAAGGGCGTTTCTATATACGCTTCGCCATTCCAGAAGATGATCTTTCTGCAGCATGTAGCCTACGTTGGTTTTGCCTGCCCCGACCGGTTGGCCGGAGAGGAGAATCTGACCGGTTTCCGGCTCGATCAGACCGCAGATGAGAGAGAGAAGCGTAGATTTTCCGCAGCCCGAGGGGCCTACGATGGCGAGAAATTCCCCCTGTCGGACGGAAAAGGTGATATCAATAAGCGCCGCGGTTTCCCCTTCCAGGGAATGGTAGGAGAAATTTACCTGACGGCATTCTAATACAGGTTTCATATGATTCCTCCAATCTACACACTTTATCATATGTAAGGAACGGGGAGAGTTGCAGAAAGATCCGTGAAAGGTATGGGGAGAATTCGCGAAAAAAGTAATTGACAAGAACGGAATTTTGCGGTATAGTATAACACGTTGACGGCGTTTCGGCGTTGTCCGTAAGCTTCCGTAGCACAGTTGGTAGTGCACTTCACTCGTAATGAAGGGGTCGCCGGTTCGAGTCCGGCCGGGAGCTTTTTTTGTTGCCGTTTATATCGGAAAAAGGCGCCGGATGATACGGGGAAACCTGTCTTTTTCCGGTATTTTTTGTCCTCTCTTGACAAATGGGTCGGGAAAATGGTAAAAAGTATAGAGAGAAACCGGACACAGAGAATGAGGAGCGATTTTATGAAAGAAAAATTAAGAGTCGGTATTTTGGGCGCGACCGGCATGGTCGGCCAGAGATTTATATCTTTGTTGGAGGATCATCCCTGGTATGAGGTGGTTGCGGTGGCCGCGAGCCCCCGTTCCGCCGGGAAGCGTTATGAGGAGGCGGTGGGCAGCCGCTGGAAGATGACGGCGCCCATGCCGGAGCGTGTAAAGAGCCTGATCGTTCAGGATGTGAATCAGGTGGAGGAAGTGGCGGCCGGAGTGGATTTTGTATTCAGCGCCGTGGACATGTCGAAGGAGGAGATCCGGGCGATCGAGGAGGCTTACGCGAAGGCCGAGATACCGGTGGTTTCCAATAACAGCGCTCACCGCTGGACGCCGGATGTTCCGATGATGATTCCCGAGGTGAATCCGGAACATGCGGAAGTGATCGAGTCCCAGAAGAAGCGCCTGGGGACGAAGAGAGGATTTATCGCCGTGAAGCCGAACTGTTCCATTCAGGGATATGCGCCGGCTTTGGCGGCTTTGAAAGAGTTCGGCCCCACGAAGGCGGTCGTATGCACTTACCAGGCGATCTCGGGGGCCGGCAAGACGTTTGCCGATTGGCCGGAGATGGACGATAACGTGATTCCTTATATCGGCGGCGAGGAGGAGAAGTCCGAACAGGAACCTTTGAAGATTTTCGGCAAAGTGGAGAACGGCGTGATCACGAAGGCGGAGCTTCCCGTTATCAGCGCTCAGTGCGTCCGCGTGCCGGTCAGCGACGGGCACATGGCGGCGGTTTCCGTCAGCTTTGAGAAGAAGCCGACGAAGGAAGAGATTCTTCGCTGCTGGAGGGATTTTGAGGGCGAACCTCAGAAGCTGGAGCTGCCCAGCGCGCCGAAGCCGTTTTTGCAGTATTTTGAGGAGGACAATCGTCCGCAGACGAAGCTCGACCGGGATTACGAGGGTGGTTTCGGCGTGAGTCTGGGCCGTTTAAGAGAGGATACGGTGTTTGATTACAAGTTCGTGGGCCTGGCTCATAATACGGTCCGGGGTGCGGCCGGCGGAGCGATTCTCTGCGCGGAACTTTTGACCGCGAAGGGGTATATTGCAAAGAAGTAAGCATAGATCATGTTAAGAGGGGGCGGGAAAGGCACGCCTCCTCTTTTTGCCGGATATGGAGGAAGAGATGTATGGGGAAATCCCTTTTTATCGCGGAGAAACCGAGCGTGGCTCAGGAATTTGCCCGTGCGCTGAAACTCAAAGGCGCGAGAAAAGACGGCTACATCGAGGCGGAGGATGCGGTTGTGACCTGGTGCGTGGGACATCTGGTTACCATGAGCTATCCGGAGGTCTATGATCCGGCTTTGAAACGTTGGAGCCTGGAGACGCTTCCCTTTCTTCCGGAGGAATTTAAATATGAAGTGATCGGAGCGGTGGAGAAGCAGTTTGGGATCGTAAAAAGGCTTCTGACAAGGCCCGACGTGGAGACGATCTATGTCTGCACCGATTCCGGGCGGGAGGGAGAATATATATACCGCCTGGTAGAGCAGATGGCCGGTGTAGCCGGCAAGAAGCGCAGACGGGTATGGATCGATTCTCAGACGGAGGAAGAGATCTTAAAAGGCGTCCGCACGGCGAAAGATCTTTCCGAATATGACAATCTGGCGGCTTCCGCTTATTTGAGGGCGAAAGAAGATTACCTGATGGGAATCAATTTTTCGCGGGTTCTCACGTTAAAATACGGGAACACCATTTCCGGCTGTATGAGGACCGAGAGGACGGTGGTCAGCGTAGGCCGGGTGATGACCTGCGTGCTGGGAATGGCGGTGAGACGGGAGCGGGAGATTCGGGAATTTGTGCCGCTGCCGTTTTACCGGGTGACGGCGGCGGTCGATATGGACGGGACGCCGGTGGAAACGGAATGGAAGGCGGTTCCCGGATCGAAGTACGACAAGTCCCCCTGTTTATATAAAGACAACGGTTTTCGGGAACAAAAGGATGCTCGGGCGCTGATTGATTTTCTGCCCGAGGGCGATCCGCCGGCGGTTTTACGGCTGTCGGAGAGGAAGACCGAGAAGAAAAACGCGCCTCTTTTGTATAATCTGGCGGAACTTCAAAACGATTGTTCGAAACGTTTTAAGATCAGCCCGGACGATACGTTGAAAATCGTTCAGACTCTTTACGAGAGAAAACTGGTCACGTATCCGAGAACCGATGCCCGGGTGCTGTCCTCGGCCGTTGCGAAGGAAATTCAGAAACATATCCAGGGTCTGAAGGCCATTCCCGGGGTGGCTGCATTTGCCGATTGGATTTTGACTTCCGGTTCTTATAAAGGGATCGCCAAAACCCGGTATGTCAATGACAAACAGATCACGGATCATTATGCGATCATTCCGACCGGACAGGGGATCGGCGCTTTGAAATCCCTGCCGCAGACGTCTGTGAAGGTTTACGAGATTATTGTAAGGCGGTTTTTGAGTGTTTTCTTCCCTCCCGCGGTCTATTGGAAATATACGATGGAATTTACCGTGAAGGAAGAGCATTTTTTTGCTTCTTTTAAAGTATTGAAAGAGGAGGGGTATCTGGCGGTCGCCGGCTATAAAAAAAAGGAAGCCGAGGGGGCTTCTTTTGAAAAGGATTCGGCGTTTTTGCAGTATCTGGCCGGGATAAAGAAGGGGGCCGAGTACCCGGTGATCGAGTTTTGTATCCGTGAAGGCGAGACTTCGCCGCCGAAACGTTATACTTCGGGGTCTATGATTCTGGCAATGGAGAATGCCGGGCAGTTAATCGAGGACGAGGAACTACGGGCTCAGATTAAGGGGAGCGGCATCGGCACCAGCGCGACGCGGGCCGAGATCCTGAAAAAGCTGGTGAACATTCAGTACCTGGCGCTGAATAAGAAGAGTCAGGTGATCACGCCGACTTTATTGGGAGAGGTGATTCATGACGTGGTTCACTCGTCGATCCGATCCCTGCTGAATCCGGACCTGACCGCGAGCTGGGAGAAGGGTCTGACTTATGTGGCGGAAGGTAAGATCACGCCCGGGGAATATCAGAAGAAGCTGGACGATTTTATTATCCGCCGGATCGACGGGGTGAAGAGGATTCGAAACGTTTCGAATATCCGGGGATATTATGATTCGGCAAAAGAGTTTTATAAAACGGGAAAGGAAGGGAAGAATTAAATGGAAGCATGGGAAGTAAAGGAGTTGTACAGCCTGGAACATACGCTGGCAGGGGCCTTCCTGGAAGGATTTCAATACCCCTGGGAAGCTCTTGAGAAGATCGGGGATCTTATCCGGGCGTTGGGGGCTAAACTGGATCCGGAAGAATATGAGAAGAAGGGAGAGGACGTATGGATCGCGAAGGACGCGGTGGTATTCCCTTCCGCTTATGTGAAAGGGCCCGCCATCATCGGGAGAAGGACCGAGGTGCGTCATGGCGCTTTTATCCGGGGTAACGCGCTGGTGGGCGACGATGCGGTCGTGGGAAATTCCACGGAGTTAAAGAACGTCATTTTATTTGATAGGGTGCAGGTGCCGCATTATAATTATGTGGGTGATTCCATCTTGGGTTACCGCGCCCACATGGGAGCCGGTTCGATTACCTCCAACGTCAAGTCCGACAAAACGCCGGTGGTGGTGAAGACGCCGAAAGGGGATCTCGCGACCGGCCGCAAAAAATTCGGGGCCATGTTAGGCGACGGCGTGGAGGTGGGATGCGGGACGATCCTGAATCCGGGAAGCGTGGTGGGTCCCTGGACGAATATTTATCCCCTGTCCATGGTGCGCGGCTGCGTGCCGGGGCATTCCGTTTATAAAAAACAGGGGGAGGTTGCAGAGAAGAGGGAAGAGGCGTAATCGATGGGAAAAATCTGGGACATTGGTTTCGATACGGTATGCGACAGCGTAAAATTGCTGCCTTTTTTGTTCCTGACATATCTGGCCATGGAATACCTGGAACATTATACCGGTGAAAAAACCGCGCGGGCGATTCAAAGGGCCGGACGTTTCGGACCTTTTCCCGGCGCGCTTTTGGGGCTTTTGCCTCAGTGCGGTTTCTCGGCGGCGGCGGCCGGACTTTACGCCGGCCGGGTGATCACGACGGGGACGCTTCTGGCGGTGTTTCTTGCCACGTCGGACGAAATGCTTCCGATTCTGATCTCGGAGGGAGCGCCGGCATCCATGGTGGCCCGGATTCTGGCGGTGAAATTTCTGTTTGGGATGCTGTTCGGGTTTTTGGTTGATTTTTTTCATCGGAGGCCGGTGAAAACGGCGGGAGATTGCGGAGCCGGGGAATGGGAAAGGGATGCGGCGGCGCACGGAGAGATGTGTGAGCATGGGATCCTGCGCCCGGCGTTTTTTCATACCTTACAGGTGTTTGCGTTCCTTTTTTTGATTACGTTCGTTTTAAACGGGGCGGTCGCCTGGCTGGGTGAGGAAAGTTTTCGGGGATTTCTTCTGGCCCGGCCCGTCGTGGGGGAGATGCTGACGGCTTTTTTCGGTCTGCTTCCGAACTGCGCGGCTTCGGTGGCGGTCACAAGGTTTTATCTGGCCGGTGCCATGAGCGCCGGCGCCATGACGGCCGGACTTTTGTCGGGAGCCGGCGTCGGACTTCTGGTGCTGTTCCGTGTGAATCGCGACCGCAGGCAGAACGGGAAGATCGTGGGTCTTCTGTATGTTTCGGCCGTGGCGGGCGGGTTGTTGGTAAGCGGGCTGGGGATCGTGTTTTAGGTGCTTGCCCGAAGCCGGATAAAGAAAGAATGGATAAAAGAAAATACAAAAGTTCGGGCGGGCGGTTCGGAGTTTTGTATTTTTTTATTTGCATGCAACAAAATACGGCTCCGGCTTGTATAATAAGCAGAGAAACCAATGAGGAGGACGCGCCATGGAATATGAGATCGGGCCGGCCGATTCTTTTGAAGCTCTGGTGGGGCGCTATGAAACGCTTCTGTATCGGGCGGCTCTGGCCGTTGTGGGGAACGTCCAGGACGCGGAGGACGCCGTGCAGGAGACATTTCTGAAGGTATATGAGGAGAAGAATCCGGATTTTGCGAGCGCGGCGCACGAGAAGGCGTGGCTTATTAAAGTTACGGTAAATGAGTGCAAAAACCGGCTTCGTTCCGGATGGTTTCGGAAAACGGCCCCTCTTTTGGAGACATATCCTGCCGGGGAGCCGGAGCAGAGAGAACTGCTCGAGCAGGTAATGGCGCTTCCCGCTTCCTACCGCGCCGTGATTCATTTGTATTATTATGAAGGGTATTCTACGGCGGAGATTGCGCGGATCCTGAGTAAAAAGGAGGGGACGGTCCGTTCGCTGATGAGCCGGGCCAGGGAGAAGCTCAGGAAAGTCATGGAGGAAGGGTATGGAGCGTTATAAGAGATATATGGATGAGATCGCGGTTCCGGACGAACTTCATAAGCGGCTGAAAACGCCGGAAAAACTGTGCCGGGAGCGTTCGAAGAGAAGCGGGCGGCGATGGGCGGCAAGCCTTTTGCGGCACCGTCGGATCTTGGCGTCAACGGTTTTGGCCTGTCTGATCCTGGGTCTGGCAATTCTGTCGGCAGTAGAGCCGGGGGGCGGCCGGGAGACGGATTTCGCAGAGAGATTTCCGGCGGCCGGGGCCGGGGAAGCGCGGCCGGAAGCGGGAATCGAGGACATAGCGGAGGGAGGAGCCGCAGGGCCGGAAGAGGAAGGCGCGGAAGCGGAGCCGACGGATTTTGAGCGCTGTCTGCCGCAGATTAAAGCCGGGGATTTCTCCGGCTGGGAGCGGAGCGCGCCGGCCGGGGATCTGTTGATGGAGGCGGAGGGAAGCTGGGCGCAGGGAACCAAGAACATTTTTGTGACGGTGAAGTCTCTCGCGGATTTGGAAGGAGACATAGCGGAAGAGACAAAGGTCGATCCGCTTACAGGGAAGATCCGGGCGATTTTGGTTCGGGAAGGATGCCGGATCGAGTATGTTTTTTCGGGATTGACCGAGGAGGAAGCGGGAGATATTCTGGCGACGCTGCGCTGAATTTTTTCATGAGACCGAAAAAGGAGGAGATGTTATGAAGAGAAGAGTTTTTCGCGGATTATGCTGCGCGGCGGTGGGGTTGATGCTGACGGTTCTTTGTCTGGGGGGCTGTAAGGCGCCGGGGGGCGATCCGGAAGGATACGATCGCTTGCGCCGGGACGGAAGCGGCGTTTCGGAGCCGGATAACGGTCCGGGCTTTCAGGAGGAGACCCCGGACGGTACAAAGCGAAGAGAGTTTATCTGGGACGGGAGCGTCGAGCTGCCTCCGAAGGAGGAAGGAATCTATACGTTGGAGGAAGTGCTTTTCGCCATGTTGGCTCAGACGGATGCGGACTCCAATCTTCTGATTTCTCCGTACAGCCTCCGCTGTGTGCTGACAAGCCTGTATCACAGTACCGACGGGGAGGCCAGGGAAGAGATGGCGGCTTTTCTGGGCTATGACGGGAGCGACGAAAGCGTTTACGAGGAGCAGGAGGCCCTCCGGCGGGAAGTTCTGAAAGGACGGGAGGGAATCGAACTGTCCCTGGCGGATTCTTTCTGGATAAGGGAGACGTTCGGAGGGGAATCGATTGCCGGGCGGGCGAAGGATCTGTCGGATCGGCTGAGGGAGAGATACGGCTGCGAGATTTTTCCGACGGCGGATTTCGGTGACGGGACGCTGGAGCGGATGAACGGCTGGGTGGAGGAAAAAACAAACGGAATGATCCGCCGCATTGTAGATTCTCTGGATGAAGAGACGATCCTGGTGTTGATGAACGCGTTGTATTTTAACGGGACCTGGACGACCGTATTTGAACCGAGAGATACGCAGGAGAGGTATTTTTACGGTTATAAAATCGAGGGGGAAGGGGAAACGGTGCCTTTTATGTCGCTTGAGGACGCGTCTTTCCGGTACTGGGAAGGCGAGGGCTATGTGGCTCTGGAGCTTCCTTACGGGAAAGACGGAGAGATCGTTATGGATGTGATCTTGGCGGAAGGCGGAACGGATCTGGACTATTCGGAATTGTTTTCGGAAGGCGGAGAGACGCTCAAAAAGGTCCTGGCAGGTCTGGATGGGGCCGAATTGGCGGATATTTACTGCCTGAGTATCCCGAAGTGGGAGGAGGATCATACAATTGCCGGATTAAGCGAGGTATTCAGGGCTGCGGGACTGGAAAATATCTTTAAAAGTGGGGGCATGTCCCAGATTTCCGAGTGGGCCCGGGTGGACAGCATCTTGCAGAAGACGGCGATCGAAGTGACGGAACACGGAACGAAGGCGGCGGCGGTGTCAGCGGTAGTGACGGAGGGCGCCGGCCTGATTACGGATGAGAAGTTTTTTATTGCCGATCATAATTTTGCGTATGTGATACGGGAAAAGACGGAAGACACCATGCTTTTCGTGGGGCTTGTCAACCAGTTATCGTGAGCGCGCCGTCACCAGAAGGAAGGATGTTCGGACAGCCAGATATTTAATTCGCCGCCGATCAGGACGAGATACAGGCAGAGATAGATCCAGAGCATGGAGAGGATAACGGCGGTCAGGCTTCCGTACATCGAGGAGTATCCCGAAAAATAATCCACATAAAAAGAGAAGCCGAAAGAGAGTGCGAGCCATCCGGCCGTGCTGAACATGGCGCCCGGGAGCTGGCTTTTGAAAGTCATGCGTTCGTCGGGCAGCAGACTGTATAGGAGCAGAAAAAAGGTCAGAAGGATCAGGATGGCGGGAATGCTGCGGAGTCCCATGAAGGTTCCGGTGATGGAAGCCAGCCAGGGAATATGGGTGTTTAACAGGCCCTGGAGTTTATTTCCGAAGATCAGGATGATCAGGGAGAATAAAATGACCAGGATCATGGCAAGGGTATAAAACATGGAAGAGATGCGGTTGTAGAGATACCCGCGTCTCTTTTCGCTGCGATGGATATTGTTCAGCCCCAGACGCAGAGAATAGATGCATTTGGAGGAAGACCAGAGCATGGTAATTGTGGACAGAGACAAAATCGCGGCGGAAGATTTCTGATAGACATCCCCGAGCAGATAGGTGAGAAGCGGGTGGATGCTTTCCGGGGTCAGTTTCTGTAAACCGTTTAAAAGTTCCGGATAGGAAACCGGCAGCGCGAACCGGATCAGAGAGATCAGAAGCATCAGAAGCGGAGCGGCGGACAGCGTAATAAAAAAGGCCGCCTGAGCCGCGTAGACGCCAAGATTGTCTTCGGAAAAACGCCGGAGGATCAGGCGGATTTGTCTGAATACGCGGGCAGAGAACGACATGGGTCTGACTCCTTTCTGTTTGAGGACAGAATTTAAGAATAGTATCGGCATGGAATAAAAGCATTATAACACGATTCAGGATATGTGGAATAAAATTTTTCGTGCAGGTCCGATGTTTTGCGTTTTGAGAAGGATTTACGGGAAAAATCCGGTTGACAACCTGTAAATTTATGTTAGAATTACAAATAAGTTTTATAAAAAAAGGCTGTGAAGGCGTTTAAGTAGAGACTTATTTTCTTGCAGAGAGAGGGGATCACCGGCTGGAAGTTCCCTTAAGTTCAGATAAGTTTTGAATTTCCCGCCGGAGCCGTGCATCGGATAAGGATGCAACGTTTGCTGCACGTTACGCAGTCTTAAGTGCCTGTTCCCGGTAGGGAAACGGGAATTAGGGTGGTACCGCGAAGCAGCTTCGTCCCTTTTTGTGGACGGAGCTTTTTTTATCCGATGTTTGAGGCAGAAAGGGAAACCAATTATTAAGAAGAAAGGAAATCAATATGAAAGAAAGACTGGAAGAAATCCGGAATCGGGGATTAAAGAGGATCCAGGAGGCGGTCCGCGTCGAGGAATTGCAGGAGATCCGCCGGGAATTGACCGGTAAAAAAAGCGAGTTGAGCGAAGTATTGAAAACGTTGGGAAGTTTGTCCGCGGATCTGAGAAAAGAAATCGGAATGCGGTCTACGGAGATCAAGAATCTGTTTGCGGAGAAACTGGGGGAGAAGGAAGAGCATTTGCTCGAATCAAAGAGCGTGCTGGACGGGGCCATCGACCTGACTCTGCCGGGAACCGGCGTGACGACCGGCGCGCTTCATCCGATTACCCAGATGTGCTACGATCTGAACGACGCGTTTTTGTCTCTGGGTTTTGAAGTGTTCAGCGAGGACGATATCAGCAGCGAGAAGTATGCTTTTGATAATCTGAACTTTGTCGCGGATCATCCGGCCCGTCAGTCCATGGATACGTTCTGGGTCAAGGGGACGGAGAACAGCCAGGGGAGCGATCGGCTTTGTCTCAGGCCGCACCTGACCGGCGCCTCGGTCCGTTATCTGCTGAAACATGGCGCTCCCGCCCGTTTTGTATATCCGGGCCGGGTCTATCGGAACGAGACGACCGATGCCAGGCATGAACGGGCGTTTTTCCAGTATGAAGCCCTGATCGTCGATAAGGATATCTCGTTCTCGTCCGGCCGGGTCATGATTCAGACGATTCTGGAGAAGGTGTTCGGGAGGAAGATCAACGTCCGGATGCGCGAGGGATTTTTCCCGTTCACGGAACCGGGTTATGAGATCGATATGGAATGCCTGGTCTGCGGCGGGAAGGGCTGCAAAGTCTGCAATCACAACGGATGGATTGAAGTGATGCCGGGCGGTGTGATTCATCCCAACGTATTGCGTTCCGCGAATCTGGATCCGGAGGTCTGGACCGGGTTTTATACCAATATCGGGCTGGACCGTCTGGTCATGATGCGCTACGGCGTGGACGATGTGAGATTGTTCCACAGCGCGGATCTGAGATTCTTAAAACAATTCAAATAGGAGGGGAATCGAATGAAAGTTTCGTTGAACTGGATAAAAAGATATATGGATCTGCCGTCGGATGTGACGCCGGAGAGGATCGCTTACGACCTGACGCTGCGGACCGTGGAAGTGGAAGGCACGGAAGACACCGGCAGGAAGTATCACGATATGGTCGTGGGTAAGATTTTGGAGGTCAAAAAGCATCCGAACGCGGATCTTTTGAAGATCTGTATCACGGATATCGGGGAAGACGAGCCGGTACAGATTGTGTGCGGCGGATCGAATCTCTATGAGGGAGAATATGTGGTTGTGGCCAAACCGGGTTCGGAGGTAATCTGGCACGGGGAGGGCGAGCCCGTCAAACTGAAAGAAACGAAGATGCGCGGCGAGCTTTCCTACGGGATGATTTGCAGCGCGACGGAAGTTTATCTGGAAGCGTTCTTTCCGGTAAAGGATGAGCGGGAGATCGTGGATCTGAAAGGGGTTGCGTGCAAACCCGGTCAGGAGATTGCCGAACTGGTGTGCATGAACGACACGGTGCTTGAGATTGATAACAAGTCTTTGACGAACCGGCCGGATATGTGGGGGCATTACGGGGTGGCGCGCGAGCTGGCCGCGATCTATGACGTGCCGTTAAAACCGCTTCCCGACACGGACGCGGTTTCGGGTCTTCCGGAGTATCCGGTCGAGATTAAGGAACCCGGGAAATGTCCCCGTTATGTTGCGGTCAAGATCGAGAATCTGTACGAGACGGAGTCCCCTCTGTGGATGAAGGCGGCTCTGATCAACGGGGGTATGAGGCCGATCAACGCGATCGTAGACATCACGAATTATGTGATGATGGCGGTGGGGCAGCCTACGCACGCCTTCGACAGCACGCATGTCGAGGGAGGGAAGATCCTTGTAAGAAATGCGAAGAAGGACGAGAAACTGCTTTTGCTGGATAACAACGAGCTGGATCTTACGGAGGACGATCTGGTTATTTGCGACGTTCACGACGCCATGGGCCTGGCCGGGATCCGCGGCGGCAAGAAAGATTCCATTCTTCCCGAGACGACTTCCGTCGTTCTGGAAATCGCCAATTTTACGGCCGCCAATATCCGAAAGACCGGGAAGCGGTTTGACGAGAAAACGGACGCTTCGATCCGGTATGAGAAGAGCATCGACACGGAGCGGGTGGACCAGGGTCTTGCCATGTCCTTAAAACTTCTGAAAGAGCTGTTCCCGGAAAGCAAAGTGACCGCCTATGCGGATCGATATCTGGCCCGGACCGAGCGGGCAGTCATCGATGTTCCGCAGGAATTTCTGGATATCCGCCTGGGTAAAATATTGTCCCGGGAGACGATCGAGAGGATCCTGAAGGCTCTTGGCTATGACGTCGTTTTTGAAAGCGGGATCTACCATGTGACCGCGCCGGTATGGCGTTCCACGGGCGACGTGTCCATGAAGGACGACGTGCTGGGAGATATCGCCCGGCTCTTAAGTTTTGAAAGTTTTGAACCGAAGCCGCTGCCGGTTATGTTTGAGCATGCGGTGCATCAGAACGACGCGCTGCTTGAGAGGAGACTTCGGGAATATCTGGCTTATCGCTGCGGTTTTAACGAGATTTACACCTATCCCTGGATCGATGAAAAATATATTAAGGCGGCCAGGATCGATACGGCGGAAGCGGTCAAACTGGCTACGCCGCCGGCGCCGGAATTTGAAAATCTCAGAAGTTCTCTGATTCCGGGTATGCTGGAAGCGATCTCCAAAAATCTGAGATACTATGATTCGTTTAAGATGTTTGAGATGGCCCAGGTATTTGAGAAGGGCGAGTATCATGAGAGCGAAGAGGAGGAAACACTGCCGATTCATAAAAAATATCTGACGGGGTGCGTCGTCGGAAGAAACGCAAGGGAAGTATTTTATGAAGTCAAAGGCGTGGTAGAGGCCATGTCGGGATATTGCCATATGGAAGGATTGTCTTTTGCGAAGGCAGAGAAGCCCTCGTGGGCTGACGGGAACGCCTGTCTGGATGTTGTGTGCGGCGAGGAGACGATCGGCGCCATCGGGCTTTTGTCGGCTGCGGCCATGTCGGATTCTAAGATTAAGCGCACGAACGCGGCGGTCTTTGAACTGAATTTCGATCGAATGATCCCTTTTACTTCCCGCACGAACGAATTTAAGAGTCTGCCTCAGTTCCCTCTGGTCAAGAAGGATCTGTCGCTTCTGGTGGATGAGAACGTGACCTGGAAAGAGATTTCGGACGCGATCCGTTCGAAAGTAAAGGAACTGGAATTTGTGGAAGAGTATAAAGGGAATCAAATACCGGAAGGGAAGAAATCGATTATGCTTCACGTTAAGATCGGAAAGGACGACAGTACCATGACTTCCGAACAGATCAACGGAGAAATGGAGCGGATCATCCGGAGACTGAATAAAATGTGCGGGGCCGAGCTTCGCGCAGAATAAAAACGAACCTCCTGCGAATACTGTTAAAAAGGTTTTGCAGGAGGTTTTTTATGTTGAAAAATACAAAAATAAAGAGCGTGACGGGCCGGGAAATCCTGGATTCCAGGGGGAATCCCACCGTGGAGGCTCAGGTTATGCTGGAGGACGGTTCGGTGGGGCTGGCTTGCGTGCCCTCCGGGGCGTCCACGGGAAAGTTTGAGGCGGTGGAACTGCGGGACGGGGATGCGCGCTATCAGGGGCTCGGCGTTTTGAAGGCGGTTTCCCATATCAACAATCAGTTGGCGGAGGCGCTTTCGATGCAGAACGCCTGCAAGCAGGAACGAATCGATCGGATCCTCAAGGAAACCGACGGGAGCGAAAATAAGGGCAACCTGGGGGCCAACGCGATTCTGGGGGTGTCTCTGGCGGTGGCCAAAGCGGCGGCGGCTTCCTGCGGGCTGCCTCTGTACCGTTATCTGGGAGGGTGCGATGCCAAGCGTCTGCCCGTCCCGATGATGAATATTTTAAACGGGGGCAAGCATGCGGATAATACGGTAGATCTGCAGGAGTTTATGATTATGCCGGTGGGGGCCTGCTGTTATTCGGAAGGGCTGCGCATGTGTGTGGAAATTTACCATACGCTGAAGGCGATTCTGCGCGCCGAAGGGCTTTCCACGGCGGTAGGCGACGAGGGCGGTTTTGCTCCGGATATCAAGGACGCCGGGAGCGTGTTTCAGTATCTGATCCGGGCCGTGGAAAAGAGCGGTTATCAGCCGGGCAAAGACATCTGTTTTGCCATGGACGCGGCTTCGAGCGAACTTTATGATGAGAAATTGGGAAAGTACCGTTTCCCCGGGGAGAGTAAAATGGCGGGTACGGAGATTGTCCGGACCGCGGAGGAGATGGTTTCCTATTATGAGAAACTTTGCGAGGAGTTTCCGATCATTTCCATTGAGGACGGATTGCAGGAGGAAGACTGGATGGGCTGGAAGCTTCTGACAAGCCGGCTGGGGAAACGGATTCAGCTTGTGGGGGACGATCTGTTTGTGACGAATACGGAACGTCTTTCCCGAGGAATTGAGCAGAGGATTGCCAACGCGATTCTGGTGAAAGTAAACCAGATCGGTACGGTATCGGAGGCCATGGCCGCGGTGGAAATGGCAAAACGGGCCGGTTATCGGGCCGTGATTTCTCACAGATCCGGCGAGACGGAGGATACGACGATTGCGGATCTGACGGTGGCCGTCAATGCCGGGCAGATCAAGACCGGCGCGCCGTGCCGCTCCGACCGGACGGCAAAATACAACCGTTTGCTTCGAATCGAGGCGGATCTGGGGCCTACGGCGGAATATCCCTCCTCGTCGGAATTTCTGGGGAGATAAGCGACGGGGGCCGTTTGCGCGCGGCGCTTCGAAAAAATGCTTGCCAAGCCGGTGTTCCTGTGCTAAGATAACTATGTTTGTGTGAAACACAGGAGGTATGAGATATGTCAGCGGGAAAAATCGTATTGACCGTATTGTTTGTTGTGCTGTGCATAGCGTTGGTAATCATGGTTTTGATCCAGAAAGGGAAGTCTGCGGGCCTGACCGGTTCCATTGCGGGAGGCGGGGCGGATACTTTCTGGGGACAGAATAAAAGCCGTTCCTTTGAGGGAAAGATTGATTTCGCGACAAAGGCCGCGGCCGGAGCCTTTCTTGTTCTGGCGTTGCTTTTGAATGTCGTGAAGTAGGAATCCGATATCAGTAAGATTCATCTTTTTGCGAAAGATTACCGCTCGTCTGTGTCTTTGGTGAGAAGATGAATCTTTTTTTGTACATTTGGAAGATACGCGGAAGGGTTATACAGGGCGCCCGGGAGCATTTATGGAAAAAGGAGACTTTGTGGAGAAAGAAAAATTAGAGGAGAGAAAAGAAAAGATTCTGGGGTTGATGAATCATCCGGATTATCAGCCGATGAAAATAAAAGAGCTGGCCATTCTTCTGCAGGTTCCCAGGGAACGCAGAGAGGAATTGGAGGAGACGCTCGCCGCGCTTTTGGAGGAGGGGAAGATTCATCTGTCCAAACGAGGGAAATACGGCCGGGCGGAGACCTTTGCGCTTCAGGGCGTGTTTACCGGAAACCGAAAAGGATTTGGTTTTGTGACGGTGGAAGGCCGGGAGGAGGATTTTTTTGTGCCGGAGATTTATACCGGTGGGGCTTTTCACAAAGATACGGTGCGTATGATTCCCCTGCCTCCGTCCGGGACCGGCAATCGGGCGGAAGGCCGGATCATCGGGGTGTTGAAGCGGGGATTTTCGGAGGTGATCGGTACGTATGAGAGATCACGGAACTTCGGTTTTGTCACACCGGACGATTCGAAGATATCGGCGGATATTTTTGTCGCGAAGGAACACTCGATGGGCGCCGTCACGGGGGATAAAGTGATCGTGAAGATTCGGGATTACGGGACGACAAAGAGGAATCCGGAGGGAATCGTAAAAAAAATCCTGGGAAATGCGGGGTCGCCGGGCGTGGATATTTTGTCGGTGGCTTTGTCCTATGGCCTGTCGGCGGATTTTCCGGAGGATGTGCGGGCCGAGGCGGCGGCCGTGAAGCGGCGGATCTCGCCGGAAGACCTGCGGGGGCGTCTGGATCTTCGCGGGGAGCTGACCGTGACGATCGACGGGGAGGATGCGAAGGATCTGGACGATGCGATTACGCTGACGAAGCGGGGCAGCCGTTATTTTCTGGGGGTTCACATTGCGGACGTCAGTCACTATGTGGGAGAGGATTCGCCGCTGGATCGGGAGGCTTTGCGCCGGGGAACCAGCGTGTATCTGATCGATCGGGTGATCCCTATGCTTCCCAAGGAGCTTTCCAACGGGATCTGTTCGCTGAATCCGGGGGAGGACCGGTTGGCGTTAAGCTGTCTTCTGGAGCTGGACGAGAAGGGAAACCGAATCGGCGAGCGGGTGGAGGAGACGGTAATCCGCTCGGATCACCGCATGACTTACGGGGACGTTTCGCGGATCCTCGACGGGGATGCGGAGTTGGCGGCCCGGTATGAGGATGCGGCGGAGATGTTTTTTTGGATGAAAGAACTTTCGGATCTCCTGCGGGAAAAGAGGAAAAAGAGGGGATCGATCGATTTTGATCTGCCCGAATCCAAAATTTTGCTGAACGAACGGGGCGTGCCGGTTTCGGTGGCGCCGTATGACCGGAATTGTGCTACGAGGATCATTGAGGACTTTATGCTGCTGGCCAACGAAACCGTCGCGGAATCTTATTTCTGGCAGGACAAGCCCTTTTTATATCGGGTTCATGAGAAGCCGGATGAGGAGAAAATACGGGCTCTGGGTCGGCTGATCGAGAATTTCGGGCACCATCTCCGTTGGAAAAACGGGGAGCTGCGGCCGGGCGAGTTGCAGAAACTTCTGGCGCAGATCGCGGATTCTCCGGAGGAGGCGCTGGTCAGCCGTTTGACGCTGCGTTCACTGAAGCGGGCGGGATACAGCCCTCAGTGCGGCGGTCATTTTGGTCTGGCCGCTCCGTATTACTGCCATTTTACGTCGCCGATCCGGCGTTATCCGGATCTTCAGATCCATCGGATCATCAAGGAGAACCTTCATGGGGAGCTGACGGAGCGCCGCGAGAGCGCATATCGAAGGCGTTTGCCGGAAGTGGCGAAGATCGCCTCCGAGACGGAGCGGACGGCGGAGGAGGCGGAGCGGGAAGTCGAGAAGCGGAAAAAATGTCAGTATATGGAACGACATGTGGGGGAAGTTTTTGACGGTGTGATTTCCGGAGTGACGAATTGGGGGTTTTATGTGGAGCTGCCGAGTACGGTGGAGGGGCTGGTTCATGTGAGCAGCCTGGAAGGAGATTATTATCGGTTTGACGAAGAACATTTTGAACTGGTCGGGGAAGTGACGAATCGGCGTTATCGGCTGGGACAGTCCGTGAGGGTCCGCTGTCTGGGGGTGGACCGGGTTTTGAACCGTGTGGATTTTGTCACCGTGCGATCGGGGAAGGAGGAAGCGTATGGGGAAGGACAGTGTAAAACTGATTGCGAATAATAAAAAGGCTTATCATGATTATTTTATTGAAGATACTTATGAGGCGGGAATTTCTCTGGCGGGAACGGAAGTTAAGTCCCTGCGCATGGGAAAATGCAGTGTGAAAGAATCTTTTATTCGGGTGGACCGGGGCGAAGTTTATGTATACAACATGCATATCAGCCCGTACGAAAAAGGGAATATTTTTAATAAAGATCCGCTGCGGGTTCGTAAACTTCTTCTTCACAGGGGAGAGATCAACAAAATGGCCGGCAAAATGGCACAAAAAGGTTATACGCTTGTGCCTTTGAAGGTTTATTTCAGAGGAAGCCTTGTGAAAGTGGAGGTGGGCCTGGCGAAGGGTAAGAAGCTCTACGACAAACGGGAGGATATCGCGAAGAAGGATCGGAGACGGGAGTCTGAACGGGAGTTTAAGGTGAAGAATTTATAGCGTGAAAGGAGAACGGAGATGAAGATTGCGATCGTGACCGGAGCCTCCTCCGGTATGGGGAGAGAGTTTGTGAGACAGATTGCCGCGAAGGAACCGGTGGATGAGATCTGGGCCGTCGCCCGGCGTAAGGACAGACTGGAGGCTTTGAAAAAGGAGTTTCCGAAGGTGCGTCCTGTGGCGCTGGATCTTTTGCTTTCGGACAGCCGGAAGGCATTTAAGAAGATGCTGGCCGTCGAAAAGCCGGAGATCCGGATTCTGGTGAATGCTTCCGGTTTTGGAAAGTACGGCACCTATAAAGACCTGACCGACGAGGAGATCGATCAGATTCTGGATTTGAATCTGAAGGCGTTGATTCATATGACTTATGATTGTCTGCCCTATATGCGAAAAAAGAGCCGGGTTATCAACATAGGATCCGCTTCGGCTTTCCAGCCTTTGCCGGAGTTTATTTTATATGCCACTTCCAAGGTGGCGGTCCTGCATTTTTCGCGGGCGCTGCATGTGGAATTGAAGAGCCGGAGGATTCCGGTAACCTGCGTCTGCCCGGGTTATGTGCGGACGGAGTTTTTCGAGGTAGCCAGTCAGACGAAGAATCCGAAAACCTGCCAGAATTTCAGCCCCATGTATGAACCGGAGGATGTGGTGAAAAAGGCGTTGCGAGACAGCCGGCGGGGAAAAGATATGTCGGTTTTGGGGTGGAATGTAAAGTTTCAGCGTCTGGCGGCCAAATTATTACCGCATTCGTTGGTGATGAAAGTCTGGTTAAAAATTAAATAATATCATGTCCGAACAATGCGCGTACCCGTCGTGCGAACGGAAGAGATCCGGAGTCAAAAAGGTTTTGATTTTGAGAAAACAGGTCGATATATATGATAGGAAATTGTTGGTATGAGCAAGGCAGCGCGCAGGGGAAAGTGCCGGCGCATGCGAGGGGGACAATGGATATGAAGATTATGTCGACGACAGGATATGCCTGCATGCCGGTAAAAAGGAGCGGGCAGAATGCGGGGGAAGAGGAAGCAAAAGCGGGACGTAATTCGCGGGATGCGAAGACGGGGACCGAATGGGATCCGGAGGAGGAGATAAAAGCCGGATTGAGGCTGTTTGCGGAGCCGAATCAGGGCGGGAATGGGACCGATTCGAAGGTCCAGCCTTCCAAGCCGGAAGATTCGGTGGGGCAGCTTGCGTCCCTGCTGGCCAGAGCCGAGACGGACCTGGAAGTGCGGGAGATTCAGGGGAAGGTGATGCGTGCGCTGATGAATCTGAAAATGGCGGCCGGCCTTTCCGAAGGTAAAGATAAGGAAAAGCTCATGCATCAGGTCCGCCGGATGGAGAAGCTGCAAAAACGGGTGCTGAAGAAGCTGAAGCAGCTTGGCAGGGAAGCATATCTTGAGAGAGAACGGGAAAGAGCGGAGGAAAAACTGGAGGAAGAAAGAGAGAGGGAACTGGAGCGTGAGCTTAAGAGCGGCAGAAGAAAACGCCGTCGGGAAGAACAGGAGTACGCGAAGCGGGAAAATATGGAGGACAGTCAGTCTTCGGAAAATCCGCTTTCGTCGTTGTCCGGGTCCGGAGGCGCCGGCGGAATGATCGCTTCGCCCGTGGATGCCCAGCCGGCGGTTTCGGGCGACGTTTGTGCGGCGGCGGCTCCGGCCGAAGGAGCTTTTCTGGACGTGTCGGTTTGAGCGGAAAAGAATATGAAAAAGAGAAAGGGAATCATTGACAGCTTTGCCTGTTTTTGATATAATACAAGTCCACGGAACGGATGCCTTTGATCGGCATATCCAGTATCCCGTATGAGGGGTTGTACTGGTTTCGACGGGGGTTTTGAAGTTCTGGCAGCCATCCGCGGTCCGCATCCGCGTCACCAATACGGACAATAAATATAAACGCTGAAGATAATTTAGCAGTCGCTGCCTAATGGCAGTTGCCGGCCCGGAGTTTCCCGTAGCTTCGGTCACCGGTATCATGAATTACGGGGAACCCTGTTGCCAAAGCTTTGAGGTTTCGGGAGAGATATGAAGCTACCGAGGGGCTGAGCCTGTCTTTGGGCGCTGCTCTGAGGGAATGATAAAACAGAGACTGTGATGGGAGACACCGGAATGAATGGGCTTTCGGACAGGGGTTCGATTCCCCTCAGCTCCATGAAAGATGAAAGAAGGGACAGTGTGTCGAAGGGCATACCGTCCTTTTTTTTACCGTCAGGTTTTTCCGGGACAGAAAATATTATTACATAGAAGGGATGGGAGATATGAAGAGGCGAGTGGCGTTACTGCTGGCGATTGTGTTGGGAGTGTGTACGATTTTTGGCACTCTGGCGGGAAAGACTTCTTTTGCGACGTCCGGGCAAGAAGAGACGTCCGGGGAAGCTCCGGTTTCCGGAGAAGGACAGGGAAGCGGCGGCGAATCGACATCCGCTGAAAGCGTGCCCGGCGATTCGGCGGGAAGCACGGCGGCGTCCGATCGGGAGAGTACCGGTGCGGATCAAAGCAGTGCGGATATTTTGAGCGGAAACACGTCCGGTGCGGACGCGGAAGATCCCGCGGCATCGGATGGGAATACGCCCGGCGAAGACGGTGCGGACGCAACGGGTTCCGGCGTGGAAAGCACGCCGGCCGAGAGCGCGGATAATTATACGTCCGTCGGACCGGCAGCGGGCATCGGACAGGTCGAGGTATCCATTGGGGCCGCTCTTATCCTTAAGAGAGAGGTCGTTTTTACGGTGACTTTGACGGATGCGAACGGGAACGTAAAAGAGAATACGATCACGTTGGGCGGAGAGCGGACGGACAGCCGGATAAATTTCACGGGTCTTTCGGAAGGCGTTTACGGTCTGAAGGTCAGCGGCGCCGGATTTGCCGATTACAGACAGGATATTACCGTGGCGAAGACGGCCTGCCGGATACAGTTGACGACCGGTTTTCTGGCGGGATATCCTTATGTGGCGGGCGGTCTTCAGCCCGGCGTGCTGCTGATCGGTGATGTGGACGGCGACGGCGATGTGGATGCCGCGGATAAGGACGCTTTGGTGGATGCGATAGATACCGGCGTGATCCCGGCCGGCTATACGGCGGATTTAAACGGAGACGGCGCGGCGGATTTGGCAGATCTGGAGTATCTGGCGAAGAGTTACGGGGAGATCGGCGATACGAAGGCGTTTCTGGAAACGTTTGTTTCTCCGGCTGTGATACGGGCGTCCGTTTCAAATGATACGAATGTGACGGGAAGTCTGGAGCGGCTTCTCATGAGAGAAGAGAATGTAGTCCTGACGCCGGCTTCCGGGGAAGCGATTTCGGCGGAGCATCCGGTTAGTCTGACGCTTGATTTCAGCGGAGCGGACAGGGAATCTACGCTTGTCAACGGAATCATTCTTGAAACCGGGAATAATAATCCGATTACACAGGCGGTTCTTGCTCTTACCTACGAGGAAAACGGAAACGAGTATACCGTTGAGGCGCCTTTGACAGAGGCGGTAAATTATCTTCTGCGGGAGAGCGATGTTTATGCGGAATGGGATGCGAACGGTAATATTCAGGTTCATCTGGGGAGTCAGGTGGCGGTTAAGCGTGTTACTCTGACGATCAGCGCCATGAAGAATAACCAGAACCTGGCGGAGATCTCCCGGGTGGAGTTTGTCGGCGATATGGAACAGCGCATTCCGGAACCGGAGATGAATATCCCCGAGAATCTGGTCGCGGAAGCCGGCAGCGAACGGTTTGATCTGAGCTGGGATCCTCAGGTGAACGTGACGGGTTATGAAGTTCGGATTCAGCAGGGAGATCGGGAAGACACGGTTATGACGGTAGCTCCGTTCTTGTCCGTAACCAGTTTCCTGGACGACGACGTAAAAAATTATACGACCTATACGGTTCGCGTTCAATCGGTCAACGGTACCTGGCGGAGCGGTTATGGCGATCCGGTGGAGGTTACCCCGAAACCTTCGGGCCCGCCGGATAAGCCGGACAATGTTACGGCGGCCGGCAGATATCGGAGCATTGCTGTGAGCTGGAAGGAGATGGACGATACGCTGACTTACAATGTATTTTACAAAGTTCGGGGCAGCGAGGAGAATTACATTAAGATCGAAGGCGTGGAGACGAACGGCTACACGATCATGGAACTGGAGGATCTGACGGAATATGAGATTTACGTGACCGGCGTGAATGAACTGGGAGAAAGCCCGGAATCCATTCACTGCGCGGCGAAGACTACGGATCTCAATCCGGCGGAGATGATAAAATATAATCTGATTAATCGGGACGAGAACGGCGTGCCGGGCCGGGCGCATCTGATCAGCGCTTCAAGAAACGGCGGCTCGATGGTGGACAGCGCACAGGATACGGATTCCGACACGGCCTGGGGTACGGTGGACAACGATGCGGCTTCTTACTATTCGAAGACGACGTGGGACGACGGCGGGTTTAATAATCTGGGGAGAAACGGTCTGTTTTATGAATTTGATCAGGCTTATACGCTGGATACGATCGCGCTTCTGCCTACCGACGGCATGCAGTATTCCTACGCCAAAGTGCAGTGGTGGGATGAGAGCGGAAATGCTTCGACCGTGCAGGCTTCGGTACAGAAAAAACAGGATTCGGAGGGCAGAAGTTATTATATGCTGAAACTTCCTTCCGCCGTGACGGCCAAAAAGATCCAGATCGGGCTGGCCCGTTATCTGGCGACGTCCGCTTACCATTTGATTACGGTTTCCGAGGTTTATTTTTACCATTATGATACGCTTCGGGATGAGATCATGGCTTTGTATACGGACGATTTGCACACGGTTTTGCGGGAGGACGTTACGCAGCAGACGATTGACGAACTGCGGGCTCGGGTAGAAGCGCCGGATGAATTCGGAGAGGAGAATCCGAATAAAGAACATCTTTTGATCGAGCTGGAGACGGCGGAAAAGATTCTGAATGACGAGGCGCTGAACGCTTCTATGGAGGTACATATCGGTATCAGCACCAACGATGTCAACCGAGGATTTGGCGGTTTAAACGCCTGGCAGCCTCTGGGCGTTACGGCGGAGGCCGGTGAAACGATTACGGTGTATGTGGGTCATAATACAAAAAGTACCGGTCAGGGAACGAATCTGCAGTTGATAGCGACTCAGTATCATTCCGAAACACAGGCGGTCAGCCAGGTCGTGGCAACTTTGAAAGTGGGCGCGAATGAGATTACCGTGCCGAAACTTGGCACGAGTATCGGGTCGGAAGCCGGCGGTGCGCTGTATGTACAGTATACGGGGAACAATGAGAACGACCGATATGCGGTGCGAATCAGCGGCGGAACGGAAGTGCCGGTGCTGGATCTGTATCAGGTGAGCGGCGAAGCACGGCAGGCGAAGGCCGAGGCTTATGTGGAAGCGCTGGATTCTTATATGGCTCAAATGGAAAGTCTGCATAATGACAAGCATCAGGGCTCGGAGAACAGCTATGTCGATTATGCATACGACAACAAGAATTGTATTTTGGGCGCTTCGGATATTCTGTTAAATACAATGATGTTTTCTCTTCCGGCCGAACAGGTGAAAGCCGGTTTGGGAAGTGGAAGCGTGAAGGAAAGGGCACAGAAACTCCTGGCTTCGATGGACGCCATGGAGGGGATGATGTATTTGTTCTATCAGCACAAAGGCCTGAATGCGGGTGCGGAGGCCGCGTTGAACCAGATACCGAAAGGCCATTTGAATATCCGCTATCAGAGGATGTTTTCCGGTGCGTTTATGTATGCCTCCGGCAATCACATCGGAATTGAGTGGAACGAGTGCGCCGGTATGGTGACGGCGTCGCCGGTGACTTCCGATGCGGAAGGAAGGTACGAGGCCGGCCGTTATTTTGGCTGGGGTATTGCTCATGAGATCGGCCATTGTATCAATCAGAAGCAGTATGCGGTCGCCGAGATCACAAATAATTATTTTTCCGTACTGGCTCAGGCTAAGGACAATAATGAAAGCGTGCGTTTTAACTACACGAATGTTTACGGAAAAGTGGCATCCGGAATGAAAGGGAACGCTTCCAATGTCTTTACGCAGCTTGCCATGTACTGGCAGCTTCATCTGGCCTATGACAGCGGTTATAATTATAAGACATATGAGGCTTATTCCGATCAGCTCGTGAATCTGTTTTTCGCGAGAGTGGATACTTACGCGAGGAATGTCTCCGCGGCGCCCGCGCCGGGAGGCGTGGCTTTGACGCTGGCAGGCAATTCCGACCAGAATCTGATGCGGCTTTCCTGCGCGGCGGCGGAGAGAAATCTCCTGGGCTTTTTTGAGCGATGGGGTAAGACGCCGGATGAAGTTACGAGGGCTTACGCCGAGCAGTTCGCGGAAGAGAAACGAGCCGTTTATTACGCGAACGACGACTCCCGCGTATATGCGAAAAACGGAAGCGGAAGCAGTTTGAATGAGGACGGTACGACCGAGGCCGTCGGGGACGTTACCATGAAAGTCAGCCCGGATATGGCGAATCAGGTGAATTTCAGTTTCGGTACGGCTCGGATTCCCGAGGAGGATGTACTGGGTTATGAGATTGTGCGCTGTATGATTTCGCAGGGACAGATCGAGCGGACTCCGGTAGGATTCGTCACCGGCAGAGCTTTTTCGGATACGATTACCACTCTGAATAACCGTACCGTGTTTTATGAGATCACGCTGGTGGATCATTACCTGAATCGTTCGGCGACGGTGGCTACGGAGACGGTTAAGATCGAACACAAAGGAAACCTGGATAAAACGGGATGGGAGATCGCTACGAGCGGCCTGAAGGTGGAAGAAATCATCGAGGAGGGTGCTTCCGATCTGTTGCCCTGCGAGCCGACTATAGAAAATCCGGCCAAGAAAGCCATTGATCAGGATACCGATACGGTCTATACGCCGTCGGCTGATGGCAGCCGCGCGGAGATTACACTGGATTTCCATCGCACGGTGATTGCCACCGGTTTCATCTATACGTCAGGAAACGGCTCCGCTCTTGCGGACTGTGAGATACAGGTATGTGAGAACGGCGAGTGGATATCGGTATTTTCAGGGGCTTTGTCCGACGGCCAGACTGCCTGGTTTGCCAATGCGGAGGAAGCTTATGTCAGTACGCATGCGGTTACGGCTCTTAAGCTGGTGATAAATAATCCGGGAAGCGCCGAGCTTACGTTTGCGGAGCTGGATGTGCTGGGGGTGACCGGGGACAATGTGGATTTCCGGAGGACCGGTGAAGACAACACGGCAGTGATAGGCATTCTGAGTGAAGATTACTTGTATGGAGAGGGACCTGAGGAGAAGATTCCGGCCGGATCTCTCGTATTTACCGGTTCTTATAAAGGAAACCCGGCTTATAATGTGGTGCTTCTTTATGATCAGGACGGCAATCTGGTAGGCGGCGCCGCGGATGCCGAAGGCAATAAGACGGCCAGCCAGGTTATTCTGGCGGATGTGCCGGCCGGAGAGATTTCAAACGTTTCCAACGGTACCTGGGTTTACTGGATCGCGCCGGAGGCGATGGCCGGTATGGTGAAGCCGGAACGGGTAAGGGCGGAGTTGTATCGAGTGAACAATGCCCAGACAAACGAAGGAGAACGGCTGGTCAGCGATTCGCTGTTTGAAACGGTTCCGGAGAATTTACCGAATATCACGCTGGGCGGCGGCGGAAATTAGCGGCAGAAGGAGTAGAACATGAAAAAACGGATTTTAAAAAGAATGTTTGTGGTCGCTGTGCTGGCGCTTCTCTTGCCTGTCCGTGCGCTGGCGGCGGATACCGGTGATCAGGTTCGGATCGGCGAAGCCGGTGAGGTAACGGTAGTTTCCGATCACGCCGGCCGGGAAGGTATTTCCTCTCTTCAGCTCAGTTTGACGGTAGAACCGGAGAGTCCGGGCGCCGGGGTTTCTTTCTCCTTTGCGGATACGTCCGCGAAGATTGCCGAATACCGTTATCACGAGGATAATCATACGCTGAACCTGTATCTGGCGGGGACGGAAGCGCTGTTTGATGAAAACGGTTCTTTGATGCTCGGTATGGTATCGGTGCGGGACGGTGAAGGGAACGCGGTTCCGGCTGCGATTCGGGTGCAGGAAGATTCTTTGAAATATGTGTACGGCACGGAAGTAAAGTCGATGAGCGTCGATTCGGAGCCGACCTCAGGGGAAGACGATTCGGAGAACGAGAGCACGCCGGCTCCCGGGCCGCGCCCGGAAGTTGAGGAGAAGCTTTTGAAGACCTTGGAAACCGCCGGGACTTTTGCGGCGGAAGACTATACCGAGGCGAGCTATCGGGTACTGAAGGAAGCGATTGCGGAGGCGGAAGCGCTTCTCAGGGACCCGAATCGGACGGAGGAACAGATGGAAGAAGCGCTCCGGAATCTGGAAAATGCGATCGGTGCGCTGGAGCCCTCCTCCCGGGTATCCGGTCCGGGGGCCGGCAATCAGAATCCGGGCGGAAATGGGGGGGGCCCTTCTACGGCGGGTTCGGCCAACACAGGCGATCAGACGAAGATCCTTCCCTACGTGTTTATGCTGGCGGCCGGGGGATGCGTGGTAATCGGTCTTCTGGTGGCGGAGCGAAGGAGAAGAAGCCGGCTGGCAGCCAGACGGAGGCGGAGAAGCCGGTAAGAGGAACGGTTTTACAATGAACTTATAGAGATAGGCGTGAGCATGGAATGCAGACAGGCGTTTGGTGCTCGCGCTTATTTTTTATATTTCCGGTTGACAAATGATTTGATATATTGTATATATTATATATACACAATATATTCTGTATAGCGATGAGGTACCTTATGAATATTACGATCAGCAATGCTTCCGGAAAACCGATTTATGAGCAGATTTCGGAACAGATCAAAGCGATGGTTTTATCCGGTGAACTGAGGGAGGGGGACGCCCTTCCTTCTATGCGGCTTCTTGCGAAGGAACTGCGCATCAGTGTGATCACGACAAAACGGGCTTATGAGGAATTGGAGCGGGAAGGTTTTTTAATCTCTTATACGGGAAAGGGAAGTTTTATTGCCGGGCAGAATCCGGAATTGCTCCGGGAACATAAGCGCAGGGAGATCGAGGAACATCTTGGGCAGGCGGTGGAGCTGTCCCGGTTTTGCGGAGTTTCGGAGGAAGAGATGGTGGAGATTCTTCGGATGATGTATCAGGAGACGTTGTAAAAGTTTTTGTCCGGAGGTGTGAAGATGCCGGCCGGAAGACAGAAAGGGATTTTAGGATGGAAGAAGCAATCCGTTTGGAGCATGTGGAGAAGCGTTACAGGGGGTTTGCGCTGAAAGACGTGAATCTGACGCTTCCTAAGGGAAGCATTATGGGGCTTATCGGGGAAAACGGAGCCGGGAAAAGTACGATTTTAAAGGCGGCTTTAGGCTTGATTCATAAAGATGCGGGGAACGTCTTTTTGTTTGGAAGAGAATTTGACGGGAGTGACAGTTCCCTGAAAGAGCAGATCGGCGTCGTGATGGATACGCTCAGTTTCTCCGGAGAACTGACATTGAAAAATATCAATCGGATTATGAAGGAGATCTATCGGAACTGGGAGGAAGATACGTTTCTTCATTATCAGGAGGTATTCGAACTGTCGGGAAATAAGAAAGTGAGGGAACTTTCAAGGGGCATGCGTATGAAGCTGTCTTTGGCGGCGGCGTTGTCCCACAGGGCGAAACTTCTGGTTCTGGATGAGTGTACGAGCGGGCTGGATCCGATCTCCAGGGATGAATTGCTGGACGTTTTTCTGGATTTTATCCAGGACGAGGCGAACAGCATTCTGATTTCATCCCATATTTTAAGCGATCTGGAAAAGATATGCGATTATATCACGTTTATTCACAAGGGGGAGGTCTGTTTTTCCAAGAGGAAGGATCTGCTTTTGGATAGTTACGGCGTGTTTCACGGGACGAAGGCGGCCATACGAGAGATGGATTCCGCCGCGGTGATAGGCGTTCGGGAAAATGCGTTCGGGGCGGATGCGCTGGTATTACGGAAGCGGGCTCCTCTGGGACTTCCTTTGGACCCGGCGGATATTGAGACGATCATGCTTTATTATGTGAGAGGGGGCGGGAAGAGATGAAGGGGTTATTGCTGCACGACCTGTTTATTATGAAGAAACAGGGAAAGACGTATCTGTTGTTTTTATTGTTTTTTGCCTGTATGGGTTTTGTTTCCGGGAATGTGGCCTTTTTTAGTTCGTTTCTTGCGATTTACGCCGTATCCTTTGGCAGCTCGGTTTTTACTTATCATGAGCAGTGTAACTGGGACGCTTATGCGAATACGCTGCCTTTGAATCGAAAGCAGATCATAGGTTCTTTGTATTTGCTGAACGGATTGGCATTGTTGCTGGGCGGGAGTTTCAGTTTGTTGGGAAATCTGTTTTTGGTCTTAAATAGGGAGATATCCATGGAAGAATATATAGCCCTGACGGTGACGATCTTCACCGTGGGCGCGTTCATGATATCCTTCGATCTTCCTCTGTTTTTAAAATTCGGATGCGAGAGAGGCAGAACGATCATGATGGGCAGTTACATCGTGTTGTTTTTGGCATTTATGATAGCAGGAAAGTTTCTGCCCGGTCTTGGGGTTTCACTGACGGAAGAGGCGGTGTATCGGGCGCTTTGTGCGGCATGTATCCTGGCGCTGCTTTGTCTGTGTATTTCGTATCGCATATCCGTCGGCATTTATCGGAAGAAGGAATTTTAAGCCGTCGGAAAATGGGCTTTAAAAACCGGGGAAAATGTGTTATTATTACAAAAACGGCCGGACAGCTCCGGCTGAGACGGAGGAATACCATGGAAAACGAAACGGTTGTTACCAAGAATTTTATTGAACAGATCATTGACAAGGACCTGGCGGAAGGTCGTTTTGATCATGTACAGACCCGTTTTCCCCCGGAGCCGAACGGCTATCTTCATATCGGACATGCGAAGTCCATTCTTCTGAATTACGGTTTGGCCAGAGAATATCATGGCAAGTTCAATATGCGTTTTGACGATACGAATCCTACAAAAGAAAAGATCGAATATGTGGAATCGATCAAGGAGGATATCGCCTGGCTGGGGGCTGACTGGGAAGACCGGTTGTTTTTCGCATCGGATTACTTTGATGTGATGTATGAATGCGCCGTAAAGCTGATTAAGAAGGGTAAGGCTTTCGTCTGCGATCTGTCCGCCGAGGAGATTCGGGAATATCGCGGGACGTTGACGGAACCCGGGAAGAACAGTCCCTACAGGGAACGCAGCGTGGAGGAGAATCTCAGGCTGTTTGAGGATATGAAAAACGGTGTCTACGCGGACGGCGAGAAGGTGCTTCGCGCCAGGATCGATATGGCTTCTCCGAATATCAATATGCGGGATCCGGTGATTTATCGGGTGGCTCACATGACCCATCACAATACCGGGGATACCTGGTGCATTTATCCGATGTATGATTTTGCGCATCCGATCGAGGACGCGGTGGAACATGTGACGCACTCAATCTGCACGCTGGAGTTTGAGGACCATCGTCCTTTGTATGACTGGGTGGTGAAGGAATGTGAGTTTGAGAATCCGCCGAAGCAGATCGAATTTGCCAAGCTTTACCTGCGCAACGTTGTGACAGGGAAGCGTTATATCAAGAAGCTGGTGGAGGACGGTACGGTGGACGGCTGGGACGATCCCAGGCTGGTGACGATCAGCGGTCTGCGCCGCCGGGGTTATACGCCGGAGGCGATTCGCCGGTTTGTGGAACTGGTGGGAGTTTCGAAGAGCAACAGCTCGGTGGATTACGCGATGCTGGAATACTGCATCCGGGAGGACCTGAAGCTGAAGAAATCCCGGGTGATGGCGGTGTTGGATCCTCTGAAGTTGATTATCGATAATTACCCGGAAGGACAGATCGAATATCTGGACGCGCCGAATAATCTGGAGAACGAAGCTCTGGGAAGCCGGAAGCTTCCGTTTGGTCGGGAATTGTATATCGAGCGGGAAGATTTTATGGAGAATCCGCTGAAGAAGTATTTCCGTCTGTTTCCCGGCAATGAAGTTCGTCTGATGAACGCTTATTTTGTGACCTGTACGGAGGTAGTCAAGGATTCGCAGGGGAATGTGACGGAGGTTCATTGTACGTATGACCCTGAGACGAAGAGCGGAAGCGCTTTTTCCGGACGCAAGGTGAAGGGGACGATTCACTGGGTGGCCGCCTGTACGGCGGTGGAGGCGGAAGCCCGCCTCTATGAAAATCTTGTGGACGAGGAAAAAGGGGTGTATAACGAGGAGGACGGGAGCATGAATCTGAATCCGGATTCTTTGCGTGTCCGTACCTGTTTTGTGGAGCCCTCCCTGGCGGAAGCGGAAGCGCCGGAGAGTTTCCAGTTTGTGAGAAACGGTTATTTTTGTGTGGATTCGAAGGATTCCGAGCCGGGACATCTGGTATTTAACCGGATCGTGTCGCTGAAGAGTTCCTTTAAACTGCCGGCGGAGCCGGGGAATGAAAAATCATGTACGAATTAAACATTCCCTTAAGGGAAGGAGAATCTCCTTTTTACCGTCAGATATATGAATTTATCGTGAAGGAAGTGAGGTCGGGGGTTTTATCCCCGGCCACTCGTATGCCTTCGACCCGCGTGCTGGCGGCTAATCTGGGCGTGTCAAGGAGCACGACCCAGAGCGCTTACGACCAACTGGTGTCGGAAGGCTATCTGGAAGCGAAACCCTGTAAAGGGTATTTCATTGCGGATCTGGAGTGGATGGAGGGCTGGCAGGCCGATTGGGAGGAGCGGGGAGGAAACGCGCCCGAAGGCCCGTCCGGGCCGGAAATCCGATCGGATTGGATTTGCGATTTTTCGCCCCGGGGGGTCGATGTGGCGAATTTTCCTTACGGCGTCTGGCGGAAGCTTTCCAGGGAGGTATTGAGTGAGGCAAAAGAAAATCTGTTTAACGCCGGGGATTCTCAGGGGGAGAAAATTCTTCGGGAAGCTCTGACGGTTTATCTTCATTCGGCCAGGGGCGTGAATTGCGATCCCGGTCAGATTGTGGTAGGGGCGGGGAGCGAATATCTTCTGCTTCTGTTGTCTCAGTTTCTGCCGGGCCGAAAGCAAATTGCCATGGAGGATCCGACTTACAAGCAGGCTTACCGGGTATTTGAGCGGAGCGGTTATGAGGTGCGGCCGGTGCGGATGGATGATATGGGAATGGATGTGAGGGCTCTGCGTGAAAGCGAGGTCGGTCTGGCGTATGTGATGCCGTCCCATCAGTATCCTACCGGGATCATGATGCCGATCAAGCGCAGGATGGAGGTACTGTCCTGGGCGGGCGAATCGGAGGATCGTTATCTGATCGAAGACGACTATGACAGCGAATTTCGTTATCGGGGGAAACCGGTGCCGGCTTTGCAGGGGGTGGACCGTGAGGATAACGTGATCTATATCGGAACTTTTTCCCGGTCGGTGGCTCCGGCGATCCGTATCAGTTACATGGTACTCCCCAGGAAACTTCTGCGATTTTATCATGAGAAATGCGATTTTTACGCGTCCACGGTGTCGCGGGTGGATCAATATATTCTGGCCCGGTTTCTGCGGGACGGATACTTTGAACGGCATCTGAATAAAATGCGAAAAGTATACCGCGCGAAACATGACGCGCTTCTGGAAGAACTGGCGCCTTTTTTCGGAGCGTTTGACGTGAGCGGAGAGAATGCCGGGATTCATCTTCTTTTGACTTCGAAAAAGGGAAGAAGCGAAAACTGGCTGACAAAACGGGCGGAGGAAGAAAAGATTCGGGTTTACGGGCTCAGTCAGAGCCGAATCGGAAAAGACGAAGAAGAGACGGGAACCGTGCTTCTGGGATACGCGAACCGTTCCATAGAAGAAATCCGGGCCGGCGTGAGCGGGCTGGCCCGGGCCTGGTTGGCTTAAAAACGCAGGAATCTTCCCGTTGCAAAAAATATGTGAAACGACGGATATTGACAAAGTTACGCTTCTTAATCGGGTAAGAAATGTTTCCAGACACGCTCTCGCTCGGGTTTCCGCGTAGCGGTACTAGGGCCGCAGAGAACACGGCCCAAGGACCGACGCAGAAAACGGTCTTTCAACATTTTACCCGATTGAGAAGCTGGTTTCTTGTCAATATACCGTCGTTTCACAAAGTGTAGCTGATGAAACGCTGAATGGCGATGCGGTGTACCCGGAGGGTATTATTCATGGAAGGGGATCTTCACATAGCTGCGTTTTTCCAGAAGATCTTTGGAGTATCGGGAGAGTTTTTGTATTCTGGTCTCTTCCGGTTCCGCGGAAGGGTTCAGATGATCCAGCTCGTCCATGGTATCGTCGGACAGGATGTCCTTTCTCTGGAAATGATAGAAGATCAGGGCCGCGGCGCCGGCCAGCGCCGTGAGAACCAACAGTATGGAAAAAATCTTTTTTACAAATTTACACATAAGGGGATACCTCCTGTATTTTCAAAATTTGGAACAGTTTTATTATACGTGGTTTTTTTTGAAAAGAAAAGGGGAAAAACAGGAAATGAAGAAAAAAACCGGAAGGAGCCTGAAATGAGACAGAAGTGCGTATTTTTTGATATTGACGGGACGATTTATAATTTTGCGGACGGCGTGACGCCGAGCGCGAGGGAGGCGATCCGGAAGCTGCGCGAGAACGGGCATCTGGCTTTTCTGTGTACCGGCCGTTCGCCGGCCCATATACCGCGGGACGTGCTTGAGATCGGGTTTGACGGCGTGATCGGCCTGGGAGGCGCTTATATTGAGTACAGAGGCGAGGAGATTGTCAGCCGCCTGATTCCGGACGAGGAAGCGAAAGCCATCGTTCGCCATTTCTATGAAGAGATGGGAATGTACCCGATTCTGGAGGGGCCGGTTTACGTTTACGCCGATCGGGAAGAATTAAAAGAGGAGCGGGTATTGACCTATGAACTCTATGCGGATATTCTGGGGGATCGGATGCGGCCTTTTCGCTCGGAGCATTACGAGGCGGCAAAGATTACGATCTGTTACCGGAACCGGGGGTATCATCCGGAGGATTTTGCCTGCCTGGCAGAGAAATATGAAGTACATCCCAACCGTTACGGGGCCGTGGAGATTACGCCGAAGAACTGTTCCAAGGCGGGGGCGATTGAAACGTTGCTGACGTATCTGGGGAAAACGCGGGAAGATACCTACGCCTTCGGGGACGACAACAACGATCTGGAAATGCTGGGCTATACCCGTTTCGGCGTCGCGATGGGCAATGCAAATCCGGAAGTCAGAGAAACGGCCAGGTATCATACGGCATCGGTTACGGAGGACGGCGTCGCGGATGCTTTGAAGAATTTTAAATTGATTTGAAAAATTAAAAAAGAATAAAATCCGGCTGGAAGCTCTTGACAAAAATGCGAAATGGTAGATAATAAGCAACAGGACGAATAAGTTTTATTTTAAAACATTTTTACAGGAGGGAATTATCGTATGAAATTAGTTCCATTGGGTGACAGAGTCGTGTTGAAACAGATGGTAGCCGAAGAGACTACGAAGTCCGGCATCGTTCTGCCCGGTTCCGCAAAAGAAAAACCTCAGCAGGCCGAAGTGATTGCGGTTGGCCCCGGCGGAGTCATAGATGGCAAGGAAGTTACGATGCAGGTGAAGGCAGGCCAGAAGGTGATCTACTCCAAATATGCGGGTACGGAAGTGAAGCTGGAGGAGGAAGAGTTTATTGTTGTGCGTCAGAACGATATTCTGGCGGTAGTCGAGTAATTTCAATAAAAATCTGAGAGGTGTGAGTATTATGGCAAAGGAAATCAAATATGGTGCGGAGGCCAGAAAAGCTCTGGAATCCGGCGTGAATCAACTGGCGGATACGGTGAGAGTAACCCTGGGACCGAAGGGGCGCAACGTTGTGCTGGATAAGTCTTTCGGGACTCCCCTGATCACGAACGACGGCGTGACGATCGCCAAGGAGATCGAGCTGGAAGACGCTTTTGAGAACATGGGCGCCCAACTGATCAAGGAAGTGGCTTCTAAGACCAACGACGTGGCGGGCGACGGTACGACGACCGCGACTGTGCTGGCGCAGGCCATGGTGAATGAGGGTATGAAGAACTTGGCGGCCGGCGCCAACCCGATCATCCTGAGAAAGGGTATGAAGAAAGCGACGGATGCGGCTGTGGAAGCGATCGCAAAGATGAGCAGCCCGATCAACGGAAAAGAGCAGATCGCGCGGGTAGCGGCGATTTCCGCCGGGGACGACGAAGTAGGCGAGATGGTGGCCGACGCCATGGAGAAGGTGACCGGCGACGGCGTTATCACCATTGAGGAATCCAAGACTATGAAGACGGAATTGGATCTGGTGGAAGGTATGCAGTTTGACCGCGGCTATCTGTCCGCTTATATGTGTACCGATATGGATAAGATGGAAGCGGTTCTGGATGATCCCTACATTCTGATCACGGATAAGAAGATTTCCAACATTCAGGATATCCTGCCGATGCTGGAGGAGGTCGTGAAGACTGGTGCGAAGCTTCTGATTATTGCGGAAGACATTGAGGGCGAAGCGCTGACGACTCTGATTGTGAATAAGCTGCGCGGCGTATTCAACGTGGTGGCTGTGAAAGCTCCGGGCTACGGCGACCGCAGAAAAGAAATGCTGAAGGACATCGCGGTCTTAACCGGCGGCGAAGTGATTTCCGAGGAAGTGGGTCTTGAGCTGAAGGATGCCGATATGAGCATGCTGGGCCGGGCGAAATCCGTAAAGGTACAGAAGGAAAATACGATTATCGTGGACGGAATGGGAGCGTCGGAGGATATCCGCGCCAGGATCGGTCAGATCAAATCTCAGTTGGAGGAGACCACGTCCGAGTTTGATAAGGAAAAACTTCAGGAGCGTCTGGCAAAACTGTCCGGCGGCGTTGCCGTGATTCGGGTGGGTGCTGCCACCGAGACGGAGATGAAGGAAGCCAAACTTCGCATGGAAGACGCTTTGGCGGCCACGAAAGCGGCGGCGGAAGAAGGTATTGTGGCGGGCGGCGGTTCCGCTTATGTCCATGCGGCGAAGGCGGTTGAGAAGCTTTTGAATGAGCTGGACGGCGACGAGAAGACCGGCGTTAAGATCGTTCTGAAAGCGCTGCAGTCCCCTCTGTGTACGATCGCGGTGAACGCGGGCCTGGAGGGTTCGGTTATTATCAATAAAGTATCCGAATCCAAGGAAGGCATGGGCTTTGACGTTCTGACGGAGAAGTATGTGGATATGGTAGAAGCCGGGATTTTGGATCCTGCCAAGGTTACGAGAAGCGCGTTGCAGAATGCGACCAGCGTAGCTTCCACGCTTCTGACCACGGAATCGGTAGTGGCGAATATTAAGGAAGAAACGCCCGTTATGCCGGCCGGCGGCGGTATGGGCGGAATGATGTAAAAACCGCTTTCAGGCAAAAAACAAGAACGGGAAAGGCGCAGTCTTTTTATGGGGACTGCGTCTTTTTACCTGTATTATGGCTTAATGAAGGCGTGTATTTCTCGGCGGCTTGTCGTTTTTTTGCGATTCATTTTGTATTGACAGAAAAAGGATTAAAATGTAAACTATGACAAAAGGAGGTGCTCAGGATGGATGAGGTAACGAATGAAGCAATCGCTGCGGAAGAAGCGGTTTCCGGAAAAACAAGAAAGCCCAGAGCGAAGAAACCGGAAATAAAGATTGATACAAAAAAGTACAATGAATTGTGTGTGTACTGTAAAGCGGTTGAAGGCGTTACGGCGGCAAAAATAATGGATAAACTTCTGACGGATTTCCTGGCGCAGGAAGATGTTATAAGAGTAGTGGAAGCCAACAGTGTAAATACGAAAAAGCGGAAAACTCTTGAGAAAAAACAGGCGCAGATAGCCAAACTTCAGGCGGAAATCGAAGCGATAAAAAGAGAAATACAGGGATAAAAACAGGCAGAAATTGGGAGCAAGAGAAACCCGGGGATTTCCCCTGGGCTTCTTTCTTTTTGCGGATAAAGAACAAATAAAAAAGCCGGACAAAACCTGTCGGCTGTCCGGCTCGCACCTCGTCTAAACTCAACTGGACGAAAATATTAAAAAGCGGATAACGGGAATCGAACCCGCCTATCCAGCTTGGGAAGCTGGTGTTCTACCAATGAACTATATCCGCGTATTTATCTATTATACACGTTCCGGAGAAAATTTCAAGAAGAAATTGAAAAAATACAAAAAAGAAAGGATAAAAGAAATGAGGATAGGAATGGGTTATGATGTGCATCGGCTGGTTAAAGAACGGGATCTCATTCTGGGCGGCGTAAAGATTCCTTATGAGAAAGGGCTTCTGGGACATTCCGACGCGGATGTACTTCTTCACGCCATCATGGACGCTCTGCTGGGCGCCGCCGCTCTGGGAGATATCGGGCAGCATTTTCCGGATACGGATCCCCGGTATGAAGGGTGTTCCAGTTTAAAACTGCTGGCTTATGTGGGAGAGCTTTTGAACGATCATCTGTATGTGATCGGCAATATCGATGCCACCGTTATTGCGCAGAAGCCGAAACTGGCTCCTTACCGGGAACGGATGAGAGAAAACATTGCCGATGCCCTTGGTATTTCGTGTGAACAGGTGAATGTGAAAGCGACTACCGAGGAGGGACTTGGGTTTACCGGAGCCGGGGAGGGGATTTCTTCTCAGGCGATCGCTTTGATCTACGGAGCGGAAAATTATCAATACGAGGATCGTATGGTTTCGGGAGGCTGCGGCTGCACCGGCTGCGCCGGCAGAAAAGGATAACCGGAGGAATAAAAATAAAAAATAAAATTTTTCTTACTTTTAAATAAAAAGTGTGATATAATCTTTATAATAAAAGCTTTTGGAATACAGTTTACAGCCTGAATTCGGGCCGGGAAAGCGGTCTGAATGCGGGAATAGTGCAGCGTGCGGTTCAACAAAACGTAAATCCGGTTGTGCCGCGCGCTTTCTGTATTTTATGATGCGGATATGACAAACGGGAACGCCGGCGTTGGATGTTTGCGTCGGAGCAGAGCGGAAAAAAGCAGACAGGAGGGAAGATTATGTTTGCAAAAGGAGATTATATCATCTATGGGAACAGCGGGGTCTGCCGGGTGGATGAGATCGGGACGCCGGCCGGCGTCGCTTCGGCGGACGAGGGGAGGATTTATTATACGCTGACTCCGGTTTACGGAACGGGAACCATTTATATTCCCGTGGACGGAAAAGTTTTTATGAGACCGGTTATTTCCAGAGACGAGGCGGAAAGGCTGATCGACCGGATTCCGGAGATTCGGGAAGATACCTGTGAGCATCGGGATCAGAAATTATTGGCGAATCATTATAAATCGTTTATTCAGTCTCACGAATGCGAGGATCTGGTTCAACTGATTAAAAGCATTTATGCAAGGAATCAGTATATGATCCGGAATGGAAAAAAGGCGGGGACAACAGACCGCCAGTATATGAAGAAGGCGGAAGAATTGCTTCACGGTGAATTGTCGGTGGTTTTGGAGCTTTCTCTGGAAGAAGTACCGGCATATATCGCCCGGAGGCTGGAAGAGAACGGAAGAATGGGCTGATCACAGCGGAACGGGATGGGGAAAGGCAGGACCGGGAATGAGGATCACAGAATGATCCTCAGGCAGCGCTCAAAGCAGGAAAGAGTCAGATCGGTCTGGGGGCTGAAAATTTCCCCGTCCGTGTGGACATGCCGGGGCTTATCCATATGAATAAAAGCTTCTTTGCAGCGGTAATGGTGAACGCCGCGCATGTTACAGTGTCTGCCGAATTTGGATGCCAGAAGTACCGGCAGGATTTTCAGACGATTGGTACTGGCGATTACGCACAGGTCGAGAAGCCCGTCCCCCGCGTTGGCCTGAGGCGAAAAAAGGAAACCGCCGCCTTCATAGCGCTGGATGTGGCTGGAGATGAACGCGATTCGCTTCAGGTTGATTCGGCGGGAACGATCCAGTTCCAGATAACCGCTGCAGGTCTGCATACGGGCAATCTGACGGATCCCGACCAGGATATAGGAAAATTTGCCGATATAGAACCGGTTTGTCCATTCTTTGAGTTTGGATGTGAAAAGAGCCTGGCAGATGTCCGCGTCCAGGCCGATTCCGCAGCTCACGGCAAAACGGCGATGGGTCAGATCACTCCGGCCGAAAGAAGCTGTGCCGTAGTCAATATAAGGAAGATACTTGGGATTCAAAATATGCTTCAAAGCCTGGCCCGGACGTTTGGGAAGGCGCATGCTGCGCGCGAAATCATTGCCGGAGCCGGTGGGGATATAGCCGACCGTCGCGGGAACCCGGAAAGTAAGGCCGTCGATCACTTCGTTCAGGGTTCCGTCGCCGCCCATGATGATCAGGATGCGTTCTTCTTTGTCCGCGTCGCAGGAAGGCGTGGTCAGAGCGGCCGCCAGTTCTCTGGCGTGGCCGGGATACCTGGTAAGATGGGGCGTGTATTCGATATTTTTCCGCTTCAGTTTTTTTTCAAGGCGTAGCCATATCGGATAACCTTTTCCGGATTGAGAATGCGGGTTGATAATAAAATGATACATATTGATGTCGGGCCTCCTTTGAGGGAAATATTATCCGATCCTGTGCGTCCTTGTCAAATGACGGTAAACCCAGTATAGCATAAATCCGGAGAAATGTCGGGTGAAAAATAAAAAGATTTAAAGGTTTTCGTTATCAAAAAATCTCCTTGCATATTTGGCCGTCCTGTGATAAAATCATAAAGCTGAATCTATATGAAAACGGCAAAGAAACACGCATCCGGACAGACGGGACGGTGCCGGACAGAGTCCGGTTTCCCGAAAGCGGGAAGGATGCGGAAGAAAAACCATTTGGAGGAAGAAAACATGAGCGTAATTTCTATGAAGCAGTTGTTGGAAGCCGGCGTGCATTTCGGACATCAGACGAGAAGATGGAATCCCAAGATGGCTCCTTATATTTATACGGAGAGAAACGGGATCTATATCATCGACCTGCAGAAATCGGTCGGCAAAGTAGACGAAGCTTATAACGCGGTGGCTGACGTGGCGGCGGACGGCGGTACGCTTCTTTTTGTGGGTACCAAAAAGCAGGCGCAGGATGCCATCAAGACGGAAGCGGAGCGCTGCGGTATGTTCTATGTGAATGAGAGATGGCTGGGCGGCATGCTGACGAACTTTAAGACGATTCAGAGCCGGATCGGAAGATTAAAAGAGATTGAGACGATGGCGGAGGACGGTACGTTTGACGTGCTGCCGAAGAAGGAAGTTATCGCGCTGAAGAAGGAGCAGGAGAAGCTGGAGAAGAACCTGGGCGGTATCAAAGGCATGAACCGGATTCCGGATGCGATTTTCGTAGTAGATCCGAAGAAAGAGAGAATTTGTGTGCAGGAAGCGCATACGCTGGGGATTCCGTTGATCGGCATTGCGGATACGAACTGCGATCCGGAAGAGCTGGATTTTGTGATTCCGGGCAATGACGACGCGATCCGTGCGGTCAAGCTGATTGTTTCGAAGATGGCGGATGCCGTGATCGAAGGGAAGCAGGGCGAAGTCGTTTATGACGAGGCCGAGATGGCGGCGGCCGAAGGTTCGGATCTGAGTATCGAAGAAGTAGCGGCAAAGGAGGAGTAATCACATGGCAGCAATTACGGCAGCAATGGTAAAAGAGTTAAGAGAGATAACCGGCGCCGGCATGATGGACTGTAAGAAAGCCCTGAATGCGACGGAAGGCGATATGGATAAAGCGGTAGAGTTTTTGAGAGAGAAAGGCCTGGCGGCGGCGGCGAAGAAAGCCGGCCGGGTCGCGGCGGAAGGCCTTGTCATGATCGCGGCGGAGAGCGATAAAAAAGCGGCTATCGTTGAGGTGAATTCCGAGACGGATTTTGTGGCGAAGAACGCGGATTTCCAGGCGTATGTGAAGGATGTGGCCAATCAGGTGCTGAACAGCGAAGCCGCCGATCTGGATGCGTTTATGGCCGAGCCTTGGAGCAAAGAGCCTTCTAAGACCGTGGCGGAGGAATTGTCCAGCCGGATTTCCATTATCGGCGAGAACCTGGGCATCCGTCGTTTCGAGCGTGTTCAGACAGAGAACGGCTGTGTAGTCGGTTATATTCACGGCGGCGGTCGAATCGGCGTTTTGGCGGTTGCGGAGTGTCAGACGGTGAACGAGGAAGTGAAGGAAGCTCTGAAGAATATCGCGATGCAGATCGCGGCTCTGCGTCCTCAGTATGTGTGCAGAGATGAGATTTCGGACGAGTTTATTGAGAAAGAGAAAGAAATTCTGATGGCGGCCGCGAAGAACGAGAAGCCGGATGCCGATGAGAAGCGTCTTATGGGCATGGTAAACGGACGTCTGAATAAAGAGCTGAAGGAATTCTGCCTCTTAGATCAGGTCTATGTGCGGGCCGAGGACGGTAAGCAGACGGTCGCTCAGTATCTGGAGCAGGTATCCAAGTCGATCGGCACGGATCTGGCCGTGAAGAAGTTTGTCCGTTTCGAGACGGGCGAAGGCATCGAGAAGAAGGAAGAGAACTTCGCGGAGGAAGTGGCGAAGCAGATGAATCAGTAAACTTCTGAGAAGAATTGATTTACGAACCCCTGAAAATCCCATAGAATGGGCATTTTTAGGGGTTTTTTGCGTTCTTGGGAGAGGTTCATAACTTATCGTAAATTACCGTATTTTGAGTGCCGATTTGGGGGATTTTTGGGGGAAGAGTTGGGGGAAAGGGTATCCCCCAAATGGTGTGTGAAAGTTTGCCTCGTTCTTTTCGTAAAAGGAGAGAAGTTTGCTTGCCGTTTCTGGACGTAGATTTACATGGATTTTCTCTAAATGGTGTTAGGGTGCGTAATCTGTTATATCTTATCATGTAGAAATTATGGTGATGATGGAGATTGTTGGTTGATAGAGGCGTGAAATTGACCTATAATGAGTAAAGAAGAAAACGACGTTATCAGAAATTATGTATCTTTATAGATAGGGGT
>JAAWBX010000005.1 GCA_022792885.1 Lachnospiraceae bacterium | reverse complement strand
TGGTAACGGCCTGGTTCAGACCGTTGATCTGGCTTCTCATCTGCTCGGAAATTGCAAGACCGGCAGCGTCGTCGCCGGCACGGTTGATCCGATAACCGGAGGACAGCTTCTCAAGGTTCTTTGCCAGAGCGCTGTTGTTGATCGCCAAATTTCTACCGGAGTTAATTGCCTGTATGTTGTGTTGAATCTGCATATATTTACCTCCTTGTGTTGAGCCAGTCTCTCGGCAACTTCCCTGTCCCCGACGTCCTCCTCGCTGTGGATCCTCCAGCAAATCGGCCAGTCTGACTCACCTGATTGAATTACTTACATTTATACTATCGCCCCCCCCCGGAAAACTTAAGAAGATTTTCAAAAAATTTTTCCCTTCTCCCGTCCGGCAAACGGAAAAACAAAAATCCCCGAGGCTGCAAAGCCCGGGGATCGTCGTCATCCAAACACGATTGAAAAAATTTCTTTTAGTCGAATCTCGAACGTATGCTTCTCTTTGACCTTTCCGTGCCCGTTCGCCGCAATCTGACGGCGCTCGGCGTCGTGAGACAGGTAATAGCGACATTTCTGAAGCATATCCTCTTTCGAATAAAAAATCTCCATATCTTCTCCCGGCACAAAGAAATCATAAAACTCGGACTGATAGTTAGACAACAGAAAACCGCCCGCCCCCATAATATCCATCGCCCGCAGCGGAATGGCGCTTCGGATGCTGCGCAGTGTGATATTCAGATTGATTCGGCTGCAGGCAAAAACGAAAGGCATATACCGATAATAATCCACCGGTCCCCGGTTCCTTACCCTGGGGAGCATCGAGGTCGTCCCCGGCGTATACAACCAGGTATCAAAATGCTCCGAAGCGGCTGCCAAAAGCTCCTGCCGCTCCGTCGCCGCAATCTTCCTTGCCAGAAAAACATTGGCAAAAATCCAGGAAACCGTCTCCACGCCATCCGGATTCGGCACCACTTTGGCCGGAGCCAAACTCTTCTGCATGGCATCTACGATCTCCGGCGTCAAAAGTTCTTCCACGAACCATTGGCCGCAAACCGCCTTCTGCGCCGCCATCACCGCGTCCAGATACCCTTTCACATAAGGAGAAAGATTTTCCAGGCGATCAAAAAAATTATGCGTTTCCTGATAAAGGGAACCCAAAAAAGAAACGTCACACGTATAAGACCGGCGAATCGTTTCCCCCTGTCCGTCCTCCGCCGGAGCATCCAGACACTTCAATTGTCGCGCAATTCGTTCCGTATTGACCGCCAGCGGCGCATAATAAACCGTCGAAATCTGCCCCTGTTTTAATTCCTGATATAACGTCTTATCAAAAACAAAAATATAGTTGCATGGATTAATCAGCGCGCAGGAATACAACTGCACCAGAGGGCTGTCGTATACCACCGCGATATAGGGAATATTTCTTCTATTACAATTATGAGACAGCACCGGACTGAAATTAAACGTAAAGACACAATCATAACGCCCTTCGTCAAACACGCGCTCAAACAAACTGTCAAACTCCGGGCTGACCCGTTCCCGCAAATATTCGCTGGTAACGCAACGATAGGTATCCCCCGTTTTATCCAACGCCTCGCACACATCCTTTATCCCCAGATCCTGCCAGGTAAATATCAAAATATTCATACGCCCTCCGACGCGCTTTTGCGCTTCTTCTCCTCTCCGGCCGTCGACTCTTTACAGATTTTTAAGCCTCTCCTCCGCCGGCTTATATCCGTCTCCCGCCGCCTGCCCGTAATATCTCTTAGCCTCCAAAGGCCGACCGGACAATTCATACCAGACACCCAGGTTATAAGCCGCCTTAAAAGAACCGGTCCCGGCCACCGTCTCCGCTTCCGGATGTTCCCCGATTTCCAGGCAGGCCAGATAACTGGCTTCGATCCTCGGCAGATAAGACAGGTAACGTGCCACGTCCGAAAGCACTAGTTTCATATAAAAAAGCCCGCAGACAAAACAAAAATCCGACCGGTTTTCCAAAAACGGCCGCGCCGTGTCGATCACGTCTTTCGCTTCCTCCAGATATCCGGACGTCCCCAGATCCATCAGGGTATAAAGATAACGCAAGATCCCGTCTGTTCGGTAACTTTCTGCCGCATCCGCTCCGGCTTTCCACAAACGCCGAAACCAGATCAGACTTTCCTCCCATTGTTTCAATTCCCGCAAAGTTACCGCCATCTGATACCAGTAATAGGAGTTTTCCGGCTCCTCCGCAACCGCTTCCCGCAGATAAGTCAGATTACGCTCGCTCTTTCCCTCGACCAGATAACCGTCATGATCCGCCTCCAAAGGAAGAAGCATACAGGGCAGCTCACAATCCGGCTGTTCATGGATCCTGCCACGATAGCGCACAAATCCGGGCAAAACACGGGGCAGCAACGCAGAATGCACACAGAGCTCCGCCTCGCCCACTCCTTCTCTCGATTCGTCAACCGCATCCCGATAAGAATCAAACCGCAAAACGGCTCCCATCCAACCGTTTAAGCCGTAACGCCGGTCCCCCTTGCCGAGAACTTCTTCCAGTTGCTTCCGGCTGAAGGGCCTTAAATATTCATCGGCATCCAATACCAGATTCCAGTCGGCGTCCGACTTCCCCAGGGCGTAATTGCGCGCCGCGGAAAAATCCCTCACCCAGACAAAATCATATACTTTCGCTCCCGCTTCCCTCGCGATCTTCTTCGTGTCATCCGTGGAACCGGTATCCACCACAATCATTTCATCCACAAAAGGACGAGCGGCCAGAAGACAACGCTTCAGGCTCCGTTCCTCGTCCTTTACAATCATCACCAAATTTATCTTCAATTTTTACACTCCAGTTTTCCCAACCGGACACTCATCTTTTTCCTTTATCCCGCTCCTTGAGTACCCGATACACGTATTCACGAATCGAAGCTTCCGCATTATCGCTAAGCCCCATAAAAGAACAGCCGTAGCCGTACTTGATATCCCCCAGCCGCTTGGCCCGGATCGTACGCGCATGAAAAGTACGCGAAACCGAGCGGAAATTATATTCAAAAGAAATCCGTTCGTCGCGGTTCAGAGGCTGACCGGCTTCCACATACAATCCCCCCGCGCTGAGATTCGTAATCGTGCCATAAAAAGAACCGTGGTGCTCGGATTCGAAGCGAGTCTCAATATGTACTTTCGCGCGAATATCTCTCTGACGTTGAAGAACGTCTTTCACTTCCTTTATCACACAGTTCGCCATCCAGGGATGCGGAATATCCGGAAAAGAGGGATTCCTGTGAATAACCAGCTCGCATACGGCCCGTACAAGCCCCACACGATCGTCATAGAAATCAACCGTCGTAAACATACGCATATCGCGCATTTCATAAAGGTCAAAATAGAGAGAGACATAATCCCTGGTATGCGTTACCGCGGCCTCGCCGAAAGGTTTCCCCTTTGGTGTATACACCATACACCTACTGCAATCCTTCAGTACCATAGAAAACATTCTCCTTCACATAGTTATTGTCACAGCAAACTGGATATTCCGACCTGTCTTTCCGCGCCCGTCATCATCTGAAGCCGCATAAGTTCAATCATGTTATAAAAACTTTCCTTATCCACGGTGATCGTATCTTCGTCTTCCTTCGCACCCGCCGTGAGCGAGGTAGCCGCCGCATACATCATCGCCAAATTCGAATTTCCGGAAAGACTGTTCAGACTCCCCAGGCTGTTATAGCCGCCCAAAAGACCGGAAGCACTGCCGTAACTTCCAAGACCGCTCAACCCGGTCAAGCCGCTGCCGTAGGTTCCCAGGCCGTTTAAATTCTCCAGGCTGTTCAAAAGCTGCAGGCTTCCGTAGCTGACGGCATAATTCCCAAAAATCCCCAGACCACTCAGGCTCCCCAGGCTGTTCGCAGAACTCCCGGAACCGCTCGAAGTCCCCAGACCGCCCGCGCTTGCTGCCTGATTCGATAATTCCGTCTCGGAACCTCCCATATAACCCATTACTTTTTTCACATAATTCTGAGTCTCCGTATAAGGAGGTATACCGCCGTATTTTGTCACGCTGTTCGGCCCCGCATTGTAAGCGGCCAAAGCCAGCTTCACATCCCCGAACCGTTTCAAATTCTCGCTCAAATACTTCGCGCCGCCCATAATATTCTGACGAGCGTCAAAAGGATCCGTGACGCCCAGGCTCTTCGCCGTGTTCGGCATCAACTGCATCACGCCCATCGCGCCGGCCGGAGACACGGCCGAAGCGTTAAAATTCGATTCGGTCTTCGCAACCGCTCTGAGCAGGGTAACCGGCAGATTATAACGGGACGCAGCCTCCTCAAAAATTGTGTTCAGATCCCCGCTTGAGGACGAAAGTTTTCTCTCCAGCACAGCCTGAAAACCACTGTTCCCGGAAACGCTTCTTCCGGCCCGGGAAACCGCTCCCGAATTAAGCAATCCACCCGACTGTTCTATGGACGTTACCAAACTCATCGCTTCTTACTCCTTCCAAAATTCGCTCGTTCATATTCTGTTTATTATATCGCAGCTATGTAGGATAGTCAAGCGAACCCTACAATTCCGGTTCCCTCTCCTCTCCCCCGTCCAACGCCGGTTCCTCTTCCGGCACATAACCAAGAAAATAAATATAAATATCCACAATGGCCTGATAGAGTTCCTGCGGAATCGCCGCCCCCAGCTCAAGCTGAGTCAGCATCGTAGCCAAAGAATCGTCTTCGTAGACCGGCACGCCGGATTCCATCGCGGCCTCCGTGATCCGCTCCGCCAGATACCCCATGCCGGAGGCTACCACTACCGGAGCTCCGTTCTTCTGCGGGTCATATTTCAACGCTACGGCCTTTTTTCTTACTAAATCATCAAATTCTGACATTGATCGTCCTTTCTTTTTCCCGGATCTCCGGAAACACATCGGTTACTTTAAGTTCGCCTTTTTTTTCACGAACCAGGAGCGACCCCACCGTCAGTCCGCTCTTTTTAAAAATTCCCGTTACATCCCTGCCGATCCTGTCAGATTTTTCTTTCAAAGCGGGAGGCACATAAAGCTGCATCCCGACCTGACGGTTGGCCAGCATAAGAACCAGATCAAAGCGCCCCAGGTTGCGGATGTCAAACTTAAGAAGCATCTTGGTCCTGCGGCCTTCCTCATTATCCTTGCCAGAATCCGGATCCACCCAGATCTCCGACATAACCTGCTGATCCTGATAACGAAACGGAAGCAGCAAATGAATCAAAGGCAGATACACGCTCTCATTCACCAGCATCCCGTTCATAATATTATAAAATTGCTGAATATTCTCCAATCCGGCTTCGCCGTTCGCTCCCTTCGCCACAAGCCTTGAAAAAGCATCCGCAAAAGCGTCTCTTACCCCCTGCTTTCCCAACGCCGACAGCATATGATCCAGTTCTTCCCGAATCCCTTCTTTATCAAGATCAAAGGCCTGTTCGAATCCTCTCACCCGGGACATCCTGTCAAAAAACTGGAAAAGCCGGTCCGCATCGCCCTCCTCGTACTTCACCGCATGAAAAACCAGAAGCATAACCGCGTTGCGCACGGGACCGTAATCATGAGTCTTGGAAATATAAGACGCGAGAAAAGGAATCAATCTCTGATTCAAAACGGCCGCGTTGGCCTTCGTCTCCCCGCCGGGCGCTTCCCAGTCCATGTCGTCCAGAATATCCTGATATTCCCCCCGGAAATGTTTCAGCATCAGGCGGCTGATATCCTCCGTCAGCCCCTTCATCTGCTTTAAGGTATGCGGGGCGGAAGAAAAGCTGTTATAACTGCGCAAAAAAGAAAGTACGGCCTCTTTCGCCGAATCACTGCGGTTCCCGTTCAGAAGTTTCCGGATTCCGTCAAAAAAAGGACCGGAAAACTTCGCCTGCAATTCCTCCTGGGCCTTAAAAAAAGCCAGAAGTTCTTCCGGAGAATTCATCTGAATCGAAGAAAAAAGCTGTTGCAAAAGCGGAGCCGCCGTCTCCTGGTCCGCAAAAAGAACGGCCGCCTCTTCCGCCTGAAAAAGCTGTTCCAGCATCTTGGGAAGCTCCAGGCTCTCTCCCATTCTTTTTATAAAAGCGCCGTAATTGCTCTCATAATCGACGACCGCATAGGTTCCTTCTCCCATGGCGTCGCCGGTCCTGCCGCCTTCCGGTCCGTCCGCCCGTACCACGCGGGTGGGATCCACCGGATTTTGAACCTGCTGGCTTTCCGAAAGGCTCCTGGAATCGTTCGTATTGATCACATTCCGGCCGCTGTCATTGACCGGGTTGGTTACTTGCAGAATATTGGACATACGACCTCCGTAAAAAAATGCATACTATATATCATAGTATATCGACCGATTTTTCATTTTCATAAAGCCAAAAACTTTTTTGCCCCTCCTTATGTTACACCGAAAAATGCCGATAGATAATATAAGTAAAACGTACATAAACCGCACGAAAGGAGGGCATTATGGACGTAAAATTATATGGAACCAGCGCGGTAGGGAGGGACTATTCCTGCTGTCGTACTGCTCTCTATACGCCGGAACAGACAAAACGGCAGACAGCAGAAAGCACCGGCAGTTATGATAAACTGACTTTGCACCCGGCACAGTACCCGTCAGATACCAAGCAATTTGCCAAAATACTGACACGCGAGGCCGTCAAGGACGTCTCGGCTCCTGCAAGCAAAGCCCGGATCGACGATCTGCGCAACCAGGTGGCATCCGGCACGTATGTACCGGACGCGGATTTAATCGCCAGACGGATACTTTACTGTTCTTAAGCCCCGGCAAACACAGGAGACAGCAAGATGAATTTTAATAAGGAAGGACAAACGGCGCTTCTTTCGTCTTTCGTCCATACACTGAAACAACTGTCCGAAACAGCCGTCAGACTCACCGAAGCAGAAACCGCCAAAGCAAACGCCGCTTCCGCCAAAGAACACGAAAAAATGGATTCGTTTTTAAAGGAAGAACAGGCCCTGCTCTTAAAATTAAGAGGCTTGGAACAGCAGCGGAACCGTCAGGCGGAGGAGCTTGGCTGGAAAGACCTTACTTTCAGACAGATTCTGCAAAAAAGTGATCCCGAGACTTTTTCCGTTCTTTCCCCGGTATTTTCCGAACTGGAACAGCAACTGAAAAACCTGACAGACGCAAAAGATTCGGCAGGCCGAATCATTTCCGCCCGTCTGAGAGAATTTGAACATATTCTCGGGACCGGCTCGTCTGCTTCCGGCCTGGGAGCGGATGTTTCTTCGCATTTTCACGACCGTTATGTATAGCATTCCCTGGATGCATACCGTTATATAACCCGGAGGTTAATTATTATGATACGAGCTACATTTGCCGGCTTTTCCACCGCGCTTTCGGCCCTGCAGGCTAACCAGAAGCGACTGGACATAACCGGACAGAATCTTTCCAATATGAACACAACGGGATATACCCGCCAGACGCTGGATACTTCCAGTTTAAATTACAGCAACCCGATTTCCCACTATATGAACGGTTCCGAGATTTCCGTCGGCTTCGGCGTTGCCATGGATCGGGTATCTCAGATTCGCGATCCTTTTTTGGATGCGCAATATCGCGCTCAGATGGAAAAATCCGGTTACACGGACGCTTTACAGACTTCTTTGGATTCACTGAGCCATATCCTGGACGAAAGCAAGCAGCCGGGAATCCGCAAGGCATTCGACGATATCCAGTCCGTTTTGACTAACCTTCAGGATCCGTCGAAAGTAAACGACGCGGTTTACGAGAGCGAACTGCGAACCAAGATGGAAGCCCTCACGAACCTTCTGAATGATTCCGCCAAGAAACTTCTGGAAGCCAGAGAGCAGGAATATCAGCGCCTCGACGGCGAAGGTACCAATCAGAACGGCGCCGAACAGACCGTAAACGATATTCTGGAGCGCATCGGAAAATTAAACCGCCAGATCAAACACAATCAGGTTTTCAACCAGCCAAGTCTGGAGCTGCAGGACGAACGGAACGTTCTGTTAGACGAACTGGCCAGTTATATTCCGATCGAGATCACCTATTATAAAGAAGACAGACATATCGGCGACAAAGACTGGCCCGACGACGTCCGTGTCGATATGATCTACTATAAAGAAGATGCGAACGGTGCCCTGGTACAGGACCGCCTGACCCTTGTAAACGGTTCCGAAGGCGCCGGCAACGAGAATTACGGCCAGATCAAAGTCACCGGTCCGCAGGGGGCAGACACGGCAACCTCCCCCTATCTGAATACAACGGTCAGCTTCACCGGAGCTGCCAGCGCCGTAGCCGCAGGTACGCCTCCGGTTATCATCGCTTCCAGCAATGACCCCGACAAAGAGAACGCATTTTCCGGCGGTTCGATCCAGGCCGCTCTGGATATGCTCGGCGGAACGGCGACAACCGATGCAGGCCAGATTGAAAACGTAGAAGTCCGCAGTTATCAGTATTATATGAATCATCTCGATAATCTGGCCGCTGCTTTTTCTACCGTTATGAATGAACTGAATAAACTTGGCAATAAAGATACCGACAGCCCTCTGATGGTAAACCGGGACGACGGAACTACCACCGGTATCACGGCTTCCAACATTCGGATCAATCCGGATTGGGCGAACGGAATCGTCAAATTTGGTAAAGGTATTGCCGCCGACGGCAATAACGCCACCGATACGGCAAAAGCCATGTTAGGGGCCATGTCTCTGGCTTATTCCGGCGATGCCGCCAGACCCGGGTTCGGTGTGAATTTAGCGGGAAAATCTTTTGCGGACTATATCAATAACGTATCCACGATTCTCGCCACGGATTCCTACAGTAACCAGAACATGCTTAAGACTAACGTAACCGTTTTAAACGGCATCCAGGATTCCAGAGATTCCGTTTCCGGCATCAGTCTGGACGAGGAAGCGGCGAATATGATGACCTATCTTTCCGCTTACAATGCCGCGTCCCGTTTGATGACTACGATGGATGAAGCATTAAACACCCTGATTAACAACACCGGATTGGTCGGCAGATAATTCTTCCGAACAGTCAGAGGGGAGGCATTCTTATCATGAGAGTTACAAATTCGACTTTATACAGAAAATATACAACATCCGTCAACAATGTGCACAGTCAGCTTAACAAAAGCATGAATAAAGTTTCCAGCGGCGCCGCTTATGAAGCGGCGGCCGACAATCCGTTGGCCTATTATTCCGGAAAGCGGATGGATACGGAATACCAGGATGTTTTAAGCAAAAAAGAACTTTTGGGAGATATTCAAAAACGGCTCTACCAGCAGGAATTAGGAGCTCGTTCGCTTCAGCAGCTTCTGGATACCGGCGAAAGCAATGTTCGTTCCCAGATTTCCTATATTCTTAATACTACAAATAACGAAATACCCACTACCGTATCAACCGTGCGCGATGATCTGATTCAAAAACAGCAGTCTATGGTAAACAGTTTAAACGGAAAATACGAAAACTTCTATGTCTATGGCGGCAACGACCTGTCCACCACTCCGTTTTCTCTGACATATGATACCGATACGAATGAGATGACCTTCAAGTACACGCACAAGTTTTCGGGAGATTCCACCGCCACCGAATTTGAATTTAAATTGCAGGAACAGAACGGTTCTTACACGTTCGCCCTGACAAGCGGCAACGGCGATAAACTGATGGAAGCCATGAGCGAACAGGGACGCGTGGATATCGGATACGGTTCCATTCACGACAGCAATACGCTTATGGACACTTACACGGGCGGTATCAACCTTTTAACAGGTTTTACCTCCGACGCAGTCCGCAAAGGTCAGGTAACACAAGCCGACGTCGAAAAAGCGCTGGCCGACAGTGCGATCGGTCTTACCGGTCAGAGTATTGTTACAATGAATAAATATATAAATTACCTGGACAGCGGCACAGTCGGCAGCGATTCGATCAATAAAGATGAGTTCAGCCAAAAACTTGGTGTTGCTCTTGATAAAATTGAAAGAACATCGAATAAACTGGGCGCCGTATACAGCGATCTCGGCAATAAGTACAATTTGTTGGAAACGACGGCCGATCGATTAACGGATCAAAAAATCTCTCTGGAAGATCAATACCGCGAGAAAATGGGAGCCGATCCCTACGAAGCCATTATGGAGATGTTTTCTTATCAGCAGTCTTATATGGCGTCTCTGCGCGTAAGCTCCAGCATTATGGGTACTTCCCTTTTTGACTTCATGCGCTAGATTACAACTATAAAAGAAAGGAGGAATCACCTTATGACAGGACCGCTTTTAAAAGTTACTTCTACCCCTTTTCAATCTGTTCGTATTTCTCAGAGCGCTCGTCTTGTCTCTTCCGATTCGGTTGAGCTGGAGCGCAGAAAGGCGATTGCACGGGTAAAGGCCTTTCAGTCACAGCATTCGGCCGGTGGCGGAATGGATCTCAAATACGTTAATCAGATTAATCGGACTTTTTCAGTAAAGTCGTCTCAGAATACGGCGGCTTCTTCTTCTCAGACAAATGGTGGAAACACTGCTGTTCCGGAAACTTCTCAGACTCAGTCCACGAAGGCTTCCGCTTCAGCAGGGAACACCGTAAGCGTTGTATCTCACACTTCAACAGTAGAAGAAACTGCCCCTTCCCAGGTAAATCAGGCAGCCGTCACGTTAGAAAGTAATTCTGCCTATACGATGGATCGAGGCGCTTTTGAGTTTCGTGTTGCCAAGGGAGAACTTGCTTTTCTTCCGCCTTTGGATATGACGATCATTACGCAACGACCGGAAGTCCATTTTGAATACACAGGTGGTTTTCATTATGTACCTGCCAGTCTTTTCGAAGACGGCGCATTAAATTTATCAATTTAGGAGTGTACCTGCGATTATGATACTTGAAACCGATTCCTATGGAGAAATTGAATACGAAGAACAGGATTTGATCTTTTTTCCCGATGGTGTTTTCGGTTTTCCTGATTTAAAGCACTATTTATTATTGTCTCTTACGGAAGGGGATGATTCGATCCTTCTGATGTTGGCGACGGACCGGCCGGAGATTGTGTTTGCCATTATAAATCCTCTGGTTCTGTATCCGAACTATTCCCCTTCCCTCACTCCGGCTGAACTCTCTTTCTTTCACGTGGAAGATAACGCGGATCTCTCTTATTATACGATTTGTACGATTCGCGATAAGGACGATTACCTGCAGAACACGGTGAATCTAAAATGTCCCTTGGTGATCGATCCGATCACTCGAAAGGGCATGCAGGTAATCCTTTCAGATCCTTCCTACAACTACCGTCATACATTCAGTTCCTTTCAGGCTGTAGCCGAAGCAAGTAATATGCAGAGGGAGGAGAGACAAGATGCTGATACTGAGACGCAAAAAGAATGAAAGCTTTTTGATCGGTGACGACATTCGTGTGACGATTGTAGAGTGTGCGGGTGACGGTGTGCGGGTCGCAATTGATGCTCCCAAACATGTCTCCATTCTGCGCGAAGAATTATCAGAGGCTGAGCAGATGAATCAGGTTTCTCTGGCTCCTTCTGCCGATTCTCTTTTGTCTCTTCAAAACGCACTCTCCCATATGGTCCTTCCTGCCAAACCGGAACAAGAAACGGGAGCCAACAACGACTAAGATTGTTGGCCCCCGTTTTTTATCATTCCGATCAACATGCGGATCCCTCGCAACACCCAATAAAAGGGTAACAGAAAAGGAAACTTTGATAAATTAGGATATAAATCCGACATATATTTATATTCAGGAAATATCCAATGGAAATGGCGGCCGGCTGATTCTTTCTTCTCCGTCATTTTTTTTTTGAATTCCTGTTTTTTTACTTTTTTTGCTTCTTTTTCATCTTCCTTCATCAACATACGGGCCAATGCCAAAGCCTGAGGATCCGTCTCGCTTTCTTTTCCAAACTCCCCACGGCTGAAAATACGATTCTCTAACACATCAAACGAATTCAAATCTTCTGGCTGCCCGCTTGACTGCATATATTCTTTATCCTCTTTCGCCCCAAACCACATATAAGCAAGTCGAAGAAGCTTTTCCGCCAGGCCGTCGACGCGAAAATCCTGGAGCTTCTTCTTCACATAAACCCCGTTTAATTGGCGTCGCCAAGCCTTATGGTATAAGAACAAATCCAACATATCACGAATCAATAATTCATCGACCGTATACTGATAAGAAACCGAGGCCAAGCGAAATATCAGACGATCTTCAGCTGATAAAATTCTCACAGATTCTCCGCCTCTTCGAATACGCGCCCGAATACTGAGCGCGCGCATTCCCTTCTCATAAAATTTTGTCTTAAAGGGAAGCTTATGATAAATATCTACGCTAAGACCGGATATTCGATACATACGCTCGCCAAATTCAGGGTAATTACGAATTGTCTCATAGCCCAGGTCAATCAAAAATCCTTTCACCAGAGAATATCCGTCCGGGCTGAGATAAAGCCGAAGAGGACTCATATCAGCGGTTTCCCGGATTTCATATAAACCTCTGGTCGTCGAAGAAGAAAGTACCACACAGGGAATGCGCTCCATATCCAGTAAAGTAAGAATCTCTCTCTCTCCTGCCTCACAATTCTCTCCGCCCAGCAAAGATTCCTGATACCGCTCGAAAAAACGATTCATCCAGCGCTCCGGAACACGTCCTCCATTCCCCAAGAGCCCCAGATAAATGATATTGGCCACCCTATGATAATCCGCGATTCGGAACATCCGCTCCCAATCCATTCGCCCGTATCTTACCTGAAGCGTATCCTTTTGTATCATTGTGCTTATCATACTGACCAGAAAACGTCCTTCAAACAGAACTCGATTCATTATGTCACTCCCATTACTGTCCCTCTCCGTCCGGAGAGATTTTTTACCACCGTACAATCAAAAGAAAAGAGGCCGCACAAAATACGGCGACCCCTCTCATCTCATAATATCATCATAATCAATGATATCTCTTCATACCGCTGCGATTACGCGTACATATTAAAGAGCATTCCTACCGAATAATAGTTTACCAGATTGTAGGCTCCCCTTGCTGCAAAGTTCGCAAAATAGGTATATTGATTGGTTGCCTCGTTGCCCGCGGAAGCGTCGCTTCCGGAAGCTCCGCCTTTCAACTGATTACTGACAACTCTCTGTACAGGATCCGAAAGAGCCCGGTCGGCCTTCTGCGCCGCATTCTCGGCCAATCCAAACTGTCCGCCAAGAATATCCATTGTCCCTTCGTAGTCCTTTTCCATGGCTTCAATCAGTTTTTCCTTATCAAGAACAAGATTCCCCTCTTTATCCTTACTGATCCCGACAGCCGCCAAAGTCTTTTCATGTCCCATGCCTCTCTGGAATGAGGACAGATGAGCCGCCGTTCCGGCGCCGCGCCCGGAATTTTTCTCCAGCATATTGACAACCGAATTGTAACTGTCTACCAAATCCTGTACGGCGCTTGAAATCTTATCCGTGTCAACGCCGGCATAAATATTCGTAGTTCCCTCTTTCTTAAGTTCCACATCAATTCTGCCGTAATCTACACTGACTTTGTTCGTATCGGAATAAAACGTCTCGGTCATACCATACTGTGTAACGGAATACATGGCATCCTGAGCTTCATTGACAACCGACTCCAACCCGGCTGCCGCACCGGTCTTCCCTGAAACGGTAAAACCGTTTGCCGCTCCCGTACTTTTTCCGGTCAGGGCCAAGGAAACCTTGCCGTTGCTCTTCTCTACGGTAGCTCGAACATCCGACGAGGAACCCGCCGCATTGATCGTCCTGGCCGCTTCCTGATACATTTGATTGTAAGTCTTTTTGGTTCCGTTCTCATTGGTACTGCTGATCGAAACTTTCTGCGTTCCCTTGGGACCGGCAATCTCAAACTCCATATCTTCTTCCGCCAGCTCGGTCGCATAGTGAGCGTCGCTGACACTCTTCTGCGCCTGCGCCGTAGCGTGAACCTCAAGATCAATATCCGTCCCGGGCATCACCTGCCAGGCTTTTTTCGCAGTAGCCACGGATTCATCGCTCGAACCCGCTCCCAATTCCGAAAAAACATTACCGCGATTGCTCGTCTGCAATTTTGCCGCAGCCGCCTCCAACGCGGTCAATTCCGACTGATAATCCTTCAGGAAACTCGTGACATCCGCATAAGCCGACGTCTGTGAACTGGTAGACGACACCTTACTTGCCGCCTGTATGGCGCTGTAAGAAGACGTGCTCTTAAGGGTTGAGAGCTGCAGAAGATTATTGATCGAAGAAGAGTAACCATAACCATAGCCGCCCCCGGATACACCATAAATCGACATACTGTTTTCCTCCTTTCTCTTACCTGACACTTTCAGGTGTTATTTTCCTGTTTCTTTCTGTAATAAGATTTCTCACCCCCCGCACTTAAATTCATGCGGCGGTCTTTATCCTGTATCTGCCGAATAAGCAGCACGGTCTTACGCCGCACTTCAAATATTTTATTCTCTTCCCAACTTTCTTTTTCCGACGCGGTAAAAGGATCTTCACGCATCAATCTGCGAACTTCGACTGCCTCGTTTCCGCCAGGTCTGGCCAGGTCCCAGACCCGGCCTGTACTGGCATCCAACTCCGCAATCTCTTCTGCCCGCATATCCAAAAGCAGAGAAGCGGAAACCTCGTCATGTCTGGCAAAGGCATGACAAAGTTCATCCGTCAGTTCATCGATCTTTTTCAGACAATTATAACGCTTTTGAAGAAGCAACATCATCTGCTCCAAATCTACTGCCATTTCTCCACCTATCCCACGACGCTCTTTTCGGATGTCACATGCATATCTCCTACCTGCCGGCCTGCCTCCTCAAAGCCCTCCCGGAACTCCGTGAGAATATGAATGACCTCTTCGATCTCCTCTGTTCTCCGATCTCTGCCGGCCCGTATCAGGCTCAGATTATAGAACAAATGCTCATAAATGTGCCGAAAATCCTGGCTGATTGGCTGCTCCATATCAAGGATCACATTCAGATAACGGATAATCTTGACCGTACGTGTGATACAATCCTCAAAAACACCATAATCATGATCTTCCAGAGCATACTGCGCTTTTTTCATTCGCTTAATCGCTTCCTCATACAACATCAAAAGCAATTCCGAAGGAGACATGGAATAAATGCTCTGTGCCTTGTATTTTTGATATCCATTCATCTTGCATCCTCCTAATCCACGCTATCTCCTCCGTCAGCCTCCCAGAGAAGATAAAAAGCTGGACTGACTGTTCATATTGTTGATAGCCTGTTCCATAGCGGTAAACTGTTTGATATAGCGATCCTGTTCACTCTTCAACCGCGTCCGCAGACCCGTCAGAACCTCCTGCATATCCTTCAGTTGTTTATATATCGTATTATTCTGAACGGAAAGCGTAATCTTTTCCGAACCGGCCTCTTCTACCAACCGTCCGTAAGAACTTCCGTTCAAATAAGCATAACGGGTCGCATACGTCTTTAACGTGTCGCTCATAATCGATGTCAGCCCTTTTTTCGAGTCTCCACCGCCGGTAAAAATATTGGAAACCTTTTCCGGATCGCTTGTCATGGCCGCTTTAAACTTTGCTTCGTCAAAAACCAACGTACCGCCGTCGTAGATATCCTCGGACGCCGTAATTCCGATTTCTTCCAGATCGTCGTAGGAAACACCGCTGCTGAGAAGTTTCGTCATGATACTCTGTATATCCATACTCAGATCCCGCATGGAAGCATTATTATACAGAAGCCCTTCCTTAGCCTTGTTCTCCCAGTTTTTAATGGATTCCTCTGACATTTCGTCTTTTTGTTCGTCCGTCAGAGGACCATAATCGCTATCCGGTTTGGTAGTTACCTGGGTATTAACTTCCTTCACCAAAGCGTTAAAATCTTCGATGAATTTTTTTACCTTTTCGGTTACGTTGTCCACATCCGCCTTCGCTCCGAATGTAACGGCCTCCGAAGTTTCGAATTTTATGCTCTCCGTACCGTCGGGCGCCTCCTCTTTGATCACGCCAAACGTACCGGATACGCTGACTTTCATACCGTCCAAATCAAAACTGTTCGAACTGCTGACCAGTTTTTCCGGCGTACCGGTTCCATAATCCACATACATGACGGCGTCCTGGCCGTCCTCGCTCGTACTGCCCGTACCGCCGAAAACTTTATCCGCAAGCCCGCCTACCGTAATGTCCCGCCCGGAGCCGGTTTCTTTGCTGACCAGCGTAAACTTGTTACTCGTGCTCAGATAATTGGCACGCACGCCGGCGCCCGAAGAATTGATCTTACTGATCAGTTGATTAACGGTCGTCTTGCTGGTCAAACCGCCAATCTTGACTCCATTAACCACGAAGCCTTCATCCGCAAGCATCTGGTTAAATTCTTCCTCGGTCATATCCTTATTGTCTTCTGTGACAAGTCCCAGGCGTTCCCGGTTGTCATACAAACTGCTGTCCAGGCTGACCTTATTCGAGCTCATCTTATCCAGACCCGTCATTTCCGCAACCGCCCAACTGTTGGCCGAAATGGTAAGAGTCGTTCCGTCTTTCTTCGCATTGTCAAAAGTGATCCGGCCGTCTTTCAATCCGACTTCCACTTTGCCTGTACCGAATGCCTTATCCAAATGCGCCTGCATTTTATCTTTGAATAAATTGTCGAGCTCCTCTTCCAACTTCTCCTTCTGCGCCTCATAATCGGCACTCGTCGGATCCAGATCTTTTAATTCTTTATATTTGTTCGCCAGCTCTTCCGCGTCTGCGCTGCTTATCAGCTCCAGGGATTTACTCGTACCGCCGTAAGTCACCGTAAACTTCTTGCCCTTGAGATATTCCGCCATACTGTCATATGTTTTTACATAATTCTTCTGGAAATCTTCCTCCGATATGTGGTCGTTAATCTCGGACAGTTCGTAACCGTAATTTCCCGACTGCGTCGCATTTTTAGAATCAAAGCCCATTGCCTTCAGCGCAGAAGAATTGCTTCGAATAATAACGCCTTTTCCCCTGTCTTCCGCAGTGGACTGATCCGCGGAAAGTTCCCAGTCCTTTCCCAGGCCCGAATTCAGAGAAGCATATTTCATCTGCAGCTTATCCCCCTGAGCTTCAAACTGAATCGTAAGATCATCCTGAACCTTAAACTTATTCGCCTTGATCGCCTCGTTCAACTGCCCGGCCAGCTTCTCCATGTCCGTTGTCGTATAATCGATCTCAACGGTCTTCCCGTCCTCGTTTTTATACGAAGAAGGCAATGTAAACGTCCCGGACGTATTAAAGCGTCCCTCTGTGCCGTCCCGCCCGAAGATCAGCTGCGTCCCCTGTAAATTCGAAGTCTTGGGCTGTTCGAAAAAGTCCATCCCGGTCTCAATCGCACCCGTCCCTTTGGTTCCGGACTGCATATTCGCCGCCGTGGCAAGCGACTCAACCCCGCGCACGGAAATATAATCCAGCAATTCGGAACTCCCGCTGGCGCTGATATACTTCGTTACTTTATCGCTCCCGTTAGCCGTAATGATATTCTTGGCAAACATACTGGAATCCAGCAAATTGTTCGCGCCTGAATAAGACAGATAATTATCCTGCAGATCCAGGATTTTATCAATCACACTCCGATAAGCCTCCTGTTTCCAGGTAAGACTGGTAATGGAATTTTTCTGATTCTGAATTTTGGTATTGGTCGCCAGCGACATCTGTTCAATGATTGAATCCCGATCGATTCCGGAAGCCAGGCCGCCGTAACCTCTTAAGCTTGTGTTGCCCAGACTCGCTCCTGATATACTCGCCATCTGTATTCTCCTTTCCTGATTCCTCTTACAGAACCGGCAGGATCTTCCTATCTCCTACCGCTCAATATTCTATAGCGCAACGATCACTTATTTTAAATATCGGCGGTTTCCCTGTAATAATAAGAGAAGGGGGCTAAAACCCCCCCTCTGTTTCCGTCAATGTCTCGGACTGTCTTTCACGGTAAGACACGCTTTCATAATTTCCGTAAATATCTGCGTGCGATAACGATTCTCGTAATAACCGATAATCGGCGAAGTCTCCGTCTCTCCTACGATCACATACTTGGCCGGAAGCTTCGTGAGCACCAACGCCTGTACGTCGGCGTGACAGCGGCGACAGGTGCAGACTCCGTATTGCTCCATCTGAGCCGTCAAATCCGTATCCGCCAGGATTTTTTCCATCACATTCACCATGTGGCAAACGGGTTCTTCCTCTTCTTCCTCCGAAGAGGGCTGCAACACTTCGGCGTCCTCCGCCGATGACGTCGTCTCAACCGTCTCGACCGCTTCGCCGGCCGTTTCCGGCTCTGCAGGCGACGCTGCCTCCTGCCGGAGCTCATCCGCCGCTTCGCCGGCCGACAAAGCCGACTGCGCTACCTCCGCTTCCAATTGGGCTTCCAACCGATTCTTAATTTCATTGGAAAGTTTTTCGTTTTCACTTGTTTCATTCACGACAATCACCTTATTCTCCGTCGCTGCTTTCTGGCCGTCCGGCGCAGCAGCGGTATTCGTCTCTTTCAGAGAAATTTCCTGAGCTCCCTGCCCTTCCTGTGCTTCTTCTGCCTCGGGCGCTCCATTGGTAATCAAATTCAGCACATGCGATGTTTTATTCGTCTTCCTTGACACTCTCCCCTACCTCCTTCAAATGAATCACCCCGGCAATTTCTTTCAGAAAATCCCCGTAATCTCTTACCGCCGCCGAGCGAGGGCTGTAATCGTAAATACTTTCCCCATGAGCCGGCGCTTCCGCGATCGCCACGCCGTTGCGGATCCTCGTCTCAAAAACAACCGTCCCCATCTGAACCGCCAATTGTTCCGCCATCTCCAGTACGTCTCTGGCTAAAAGCGTACGCTTATTGAAACGCGTCAGCAATATCCCCATCACCTTCAAATCCGGATTCAAAGAACTTTGAACCGATTCTATCGTCTCCTTCAACTGAGAAAGCCCTACCAGACTCATAATATCCGTAGCCATCGGTATGATCAAAAAATCCGAAACCGCATAGGCATTCACGGTTAAAAGGTTAAGCGCCGGCGGCGTATCGATAATAATATAGTCATAACGATCCATAATGGGCGCCAGGGTATCCTTTAAAATGTGCTCCCGGCGGTTTGCGCCCGTCTGACCCAGGCCGTTGCTGAGAGAGATATCAGAAGCCAGGATATCACAATAATCCGTCCGGTTCACAGCTTTTTCCACGGGTACTTTTCCCTGCAGTGCATCCAGGATCGTAGCCGTACCGGAAGGCTCCAGCCCCAGGCAGAAACCAAGATTACCCTGGGGATCCAGGTCCACTCCCAACACCCTTTTTCCGACGGCCGCGATCCCGGCCGCAAGCGCGGCCGAGGTTGTCGTCTTACCGACTCCGCCTTTTTGATTTGAAACCGTAATGATAATCGCCAAAATTATATCCTCCGTACAATCATATACTTTTTGGACACACCTGCCGTTCGACGCCCCGCCAAGGATGCCTGCCAGAACAACGTCCGCCTTCCGCAAAACTCCTTCTACATAAAAGACAAACTTACGCGCTTTACTTAAATATCAAAATTCGGCCTCTCCTCCTCGAATCTCGCCAGAAGCTCATCCAAGAGCGCCACCAGATGTCCGATCTCCGGTTTGGCGATCTGTTCATCCGCCCCCAGTTCTCTCCCCTTGATGCGCATCTGCTCGTCAATCAACGAAGAGAAAATGATAACCGGAATATGTTTCAATCTGGCATCGTCCTTGATCAGCTTCGTCAGACGATGGCCATCCATTTCCGGCATCTCAATATCCGTAATGACCAGATTAACCTTGTCATACAGATCCGAATCATGCCGAATCGCGTTCAGATGATCCCAGGCTTCCTGACCATTGGAAAATTCAATCAGTTGTGTAAAACCGGCCCTCGCCAGGCAATCGTCGATCATTCTCCTCAAAAGAATGGAATCCTCCGCAATCACGATCGGGCGATCGCACAACTGTCGGGCTCCCAACTTCTCCACATCGGAAACCTGAATCGTCGTTTCCGGAGCGATCTCCGCCACGATCTTCTCAAAATCCAGCACCGTCACCAACTGTCCCTCACACTGTGCAATACCGGTGGCAACGCCTTCATCCCCGTTCGCGATCGTCTTATCCGGCTTTTGAATATCTTTCCAGGATATACGGCTGATCCCCTCAATGCTCTCCACGCGGAACGCCACCGTCATCCGGTTAAAATTCGTAATAATAAACAGATCTTTCGAACCGACCTCAGGTCTTTCCCCAAACAGATAATACGCCAAATTGATTACGGTAATAAGAGATTCCCGGGGCTTAAATATACCTTCCACCGCGGGATGCGCATGAGGCATGGGCTTTACTTTTTCCGCCATGATGATCTCCTGTACCTTCGCCACGTTGATACCGTAAAATTCCTTGCCCACCGAAAACCGCATCACTTCGATTTCATTTGTCCCTGATTCAAGCAGGATTCCGTTTTTTTTCTCTTCCATATTCTCGCCCCTTTCTCTTACAGATGTTTTTCCGGTTTCCCGAAGGTCCGGACTACAACATCCCCGTTCGCTACATCCAGCAACATGGTTCTCGCATAAGAACCGCCTGTATCTTCCGCCAGAAGCCGCAGACCTTCCGTTCTTAAAATCTGCTTTACCTTGATGGCATTGCGCTCTCCGATATTTCCGAAACTTGCGTTGCCTTTGATCTCAAACATCTTCGCTCCGCCTGCGATCTTGACTATTGTCCGGGATTTCACCATGCCAAAAGCCACCAGCTTACGTAATGTCTCCTGTATGCCCGTATCCGCATACTTGAAAAGATTGGTATCCGTCACATTCTGACGTTCCGGCAACATAATATGTAAAAGCGCTCCCAGGCTGATCGCCGGATCGTAAAAAGATATTCCGATACAGGAACCCAGGGCGTATGTGATAATACGTCCCCCTCCCCTGGTAAGCTTCATATCACCTATACCTACTTTTAGTTCCTTTTCCATCCTTAAACACCTAGTTTCTCTAAAATTGCATTCAATGATTTTATATCCGGAAGCATTAACAGCCAATCCGAAAGTTTTTTGCCGTCCATCACAAAATCGGCGTTAAAATACATGAGTTTGTCCGTTTCATATCCATATTCCGCGATCGGTACCGTCAAAATACCGCCCAGCATATTGACCGTAGAGCTCGGCACGGAAAGCCGGATATCCACATCGACCAGCTTGGAAAACGCATTGATATAAGAACAAATAATAATATTACCGACCTCTTCCAGTGCGGAATAGGCCAGATGGTCCATCTCTTCAAAACATGTATAATTCTGTCCCAACAGAGTCTGCAACACCGTATCGGCAAAGTTCAGGTCAAACAGAAACAGCATAAGCCCTTCCACATCCTGATCCATCTTTACCAGAGTCGCCGCCACGATCTGTTCCGCGTCCCCGATACGGGACAGCGCCTCCGTATATCCCAGAACGCTGACCTGAGGGATGGAAATACGAATTTCCTTCTGTAAAAGCTGGGACAACGCGGTCGCCGCATGGCTTGTGCCGATACTGCTGATCTCACGCATCACGTCAAGCCCCTGAAGATCCAAATCTTCGTAATGTTTTATTTTCATACCTGCCTCACTTTCTCCTGCTGTCGGGACCTGCCCGCAGGTTTTCTATTCTGTTCGCCTATCACCGATATCAGGTGCGCAGGTTATTGATTGTCGAAACAATCTCATCCGAAGTCGTTACCATGCGCAGAGCGTAGGAAAAAGCCCTCTGACACTCGATCGCATGCGTAAACTCTTCCGCCACGTCCGTTGCCGAAGTCTCCAGCATTCCCTGCACGACCGCCCGCTCTTCCACCGGTATCGCCGCCGCACCCGCGTCGGAAGGCACATACTCATTCGCCGTCACGCTCATCAAACGACTGGGATTGTTAAAAGTAAACAGGCCGATCAACTGATCGTTCTCCACCGTTCCGCCGTTCTCAATGTCCGAGATCTCCGCCCGCATCGGCTGACCGCTCTGGTCCAGAACAAACTTTTCGGAATCCGTCATCAGATAAAAACCGTCCGCCCGCTCCGCGCGATGAAAATGTCCGTCCCTGGTATAACTGATCTCTCCGGTATCCGGATCCCGCAGCATGAAGAACGTGTTACGACGCGTAATCGCATAGTCAAACGACGATCTTGTCTCCTGAAGTCCCGCCACCTCAAAGGAAGTGTAAGTACGCGCAACCTTCGTGCCGACCCCGCTTTGCAGTTCCGTCACCGCATCCTCCGAATCGTTCAGATTGTATTCGATCAGTTCCGAAAATGCGGCTTCTTTCGGCTTAAAACCGGTATTGTTGACGTTGGCCAAATTGTTGGCAATGATACTGAGCCGTTTATTACACTGCGCCGCCCCTACCGAAGCGGCATAAAATGATTCATACATATGCTTCCTCCTTACAGCCTGCCGACATCGGTCGCGGATTTCCCCATGACCGTATCATACATCCGGAGCATCTGAGCCGCGCTCTGCAAAGCCCTCTGAGAAGACATCATCGCGGTCATTTCCTCCATCATATCTACATTCGAACGCTCCAAATTCTGCCAGATCACCGCGGTCTCATTCTGCTGTGTTACCGGAATCTGCGCCTGATCCGTTGAATACAGACCGTTATCTTCCCGATGAAGCGCGTCATAATCCGCGAAATCCACCACTTTCAGAGTGCCGTAATCTCTCGTTACAAGCTGGCCGTTTACCATCGTCTCCAGCGTAATACGCCCCTTCTCATCCACCGAAAATTCTTCGTTGTCGATCCGGATATACTGCCCGTCGGCGGAAAGCACCCGCCCTACGTCATTTAAGACCAGATAATTGTCGCTGTCCACGGCAAAAGAACCGTTCCTGGTATAGCGCTCTTCTCCGTCCAGCGTCCGGATACAGAAAAATCCGTTGCCGCTCAGGGCAAAATCATATACGCCTCCTGTCGGGTCAAAACTCCCCTGTCCGTAATCCACATACGTGCGGGAGGCCGTAGCGATCTTTGACGTGATTCCCAGCTCCTGCGGATTCCCTTTGGAATGCCTTCCGGTACGGTAAAGCATCTCTTCCTGGAATGTACTTGTCACCATTGTATCATTCTTATACCCGGCCGTCTGCACATTTACCATGTTATTGCTGATAACGTTCAGATTTCTGCTCTGTGTCAGCATGCCTGACGCAAGCGTGTAAAAACCCTGATACATCTCCTCGTCCTCCTCATTTTTGTTCCTTATGAAACGTAGATCTCATCAAAAACGTCTAATGGCGAAACCTACTTACTCAACCGCGTTCATATAAGCCCGCAACTTGCGGATAGCCGCACTGTGAATCTGGGATATCCTCGGTTCGCTGACTTCCATGACCTGAGCGATCTGCCCCATATTCAATTCCTCCACATAATACAGGGAAATCACCATTTTTTCTTTCTCTTTCAAACTCCGGATCGCCCCCGCCAAGGTCTGAATCTGCTCCTCTTTCAAAAACGCGTGTTCCGGCTGGGATGAAACGTCGCTGCTCGGAAGCTGTAACGTCTGATTCCCTTCTTCACCGTTTATCACCATATCCATAGAAAGAACGTTGGCCATGGTACTGATCTGTTCGATCTTCCGGCACTTCTTCTCATCCATCCCCAGATAAGCGGCGATCTCGGAATAAGTCGGCTGTTTGCCCGTCGTTTCCGCCAGATAAAGGCGTGCGTTTTCGATCGCTTTATTCTGCCGGCGATAATCCCTCGGCATCCAGTCATTCTTGCGCATTAGATCGATAATCATTCCGCGAATGCGCCGCGATATGAACGTTTCAAATTTATTATCCATATCCGGGTCGTAACGGTCAATCCCTTTTATGATGGCAATAACTCCCTCATTGACAATATCTTCCATCTGCATGGAGCCTTCGTAGACATTTCGCATCTGCACCGCGATCGCCTTCACGATATAGAGATAGCGCATTGTCAGCTCCTGCCTGACTTCTATGGAATGCGTCTCCCGGTACAGGGCCAGAAGCTCTTCATTTGTTTTTGCTTCCAGATCATCTATATGCTTCAACATGCTAACTCATCCTTTTCTATTATCCTCGCTGCGTCCCTGTGCCCTCCAGCCGCAAACTTCCCACGGACTGAATCTGAACGTTGCTGGCAATCTCATTAAAGGAAAGTACCCTGATATTGGGATAAAACGGTTCTACCAGCCGGTAAAAATGTATTCTCATAACCTGCGAAGTCAATATCACAGGATTTTGAGCAAAGCCGTTAAATTTCCGAAGCTGCTCCGCGATCTGCCGGATCAGGCTCTGAATAATATCCGGATTAAGAGCCATATAATATCCGCTCTCTCCCTTGGAAATCGAACCGGCCATGGTGCGTTCCAGTTCTCCCTCCAACGTGATTACCTTCATACAGCCATCCTCGCAGTACATTCGGGTAATCGTCCGTTTCAAAGCCACGCGGATCCGCTCCGCCACGCTGTCGATATCTTTCACCGGAAGCCCGGTCTCCTGCAGCATATCGATCATCGTCTCAAGAATCGTCTCCATATCCTTGATCGGAACGCCTTCCTTCAAAAGACTCGTAAGAATCCTCTGAAGAAATCCGTAAGAAATCAGATTCGGGAACGCTTCCTCGATCAGTTCCGGAGCAATTTTCTTTGTATTTTCAATCAGATGAACCACTTCCTGACGCGTCAGCAATTCATATGCATGCTGTCTTATTACTTCCGACAAATGCGTCACCATAACGGACAGCGGATCAATAACCGTATAGCCGTATAATTCCGCACGCTCACGATCCTCCGGCCGGATCCACCGACTGGGAATCCCATAGGCCGGCTCCACCGTCTCGATTCCGTCGATGATCTTCTCCGGATTCTCCGGATCCAGAGCCAGAAAATAATCAATCAGGATCTCGCCTCTCGCCACCTCTTCTCCTTTAATACGAATACAATATTCGTTGGTACTTAACGCCGAGCTGTCCCGCAGTTTTATGGAAGGAATCACCAGTCCCATATCCTGTGCGTACTGACGCCGGAAGATAACGATCCGGCTTATCATCCGTCCGCCCACGGACTCATCCGCCAGAGGAATCAGGCTATATCCAAATTCCATCTCGATCGGCTCCACGGTCAGAAGATTGTAGACATTATTGACATCTTTGTAATATTCTTCTTCCGATACCTGTCTCTCGGCAGGTTCTTCCTGCCCCTGAGCCGGCGTTCCCGCTCCCATCGCCATCTCCTGCTGCATAGCCAGAGCCGCAGCCGCCGGTTCTTCCTTGATACGTCTGGCAAGATAATATCCGCCCACAACCAATCCGATCGAAACGACCCCCATCTGAAACAACGGCATACCGGGAATCACACCGATCACGGCCGTCGCAACGCCGGCAATCATAATCGAATAAGGCTGCGCCAGGAACTGCCTGGATACGTCCTCGTTTAAACTCCCCTCGGAAACCGCACGGGTGACGATCATACCGGTAGCCGTAGAAATCAAAAGCGAGGGGATCTGCCCCACCAAGCCGTCGCCTACCGTAGCAATCGAATACGTGGTCATAACCTGATCCAGAGTCCCGGAACCCTGCACCATACCAACAATAATACCGCCGATCAAATTGATCGCCGTCGTGATCAGCGACATAATGGAATCGCCCTTCACGATCTTTGTAGCACCGTCCATGGCGCCGTAAAAATCGGCTTCCCTCTGTATTTTTTCGCGGCGGATCTTAGCCTGCTGTTCATTGATCAAGCCTGAACTCAAGTCCGCGTCGATCGCCATCTGTTTTCCGGGCATCGCGTCCAAAGTAAAACGCGCCGCCACCTCGGCCACACGTTCGGCGCCTTTGGTAATAACAAGAAATTGCATGAGGACGATGATCAGATAGATCACCAGACCGACTACCACGCTCCCCTGAAGGATAAAATCACCGAAAGCCTGAATAACCTGCCCCGAAGAACCGCCGCGCGAAAGAATATTTCTTGTCGTGGATACGTTGATACCCAGACGATAAAGCGTCGTAATTAAAAGAATGGACGGAAATACAGAAAACTCAAGCGGCTCCCGGATCGACATGGTCGTCACCAGAATCATCATGGATAAAGACAGATTCAAAATGATCGCCACGTCAACCACCGCCGGCGGAAGCGGTATGATGAGCAGAAGCACGATAACCAGTACAAATAGTATGATTGAATAATTGAGCAACTTTTTCATGCAAAAAACTCCATCGATTGTTATTTACCGCAGCATATCTTCCCGGTTTCCGGCCCGGTAGATGTAAACAAGGACCTCAGCCACCGCTCCGTAAAATTCCGCCGGTATTTCGCGGTCCAGTTCGCAGGACGCGTACAGTGCCCTGGCAAGAGGACGGTTTTCAATGATAAACACACCGTGCTCCTCGCCCGTTCGGATAATCCGCAAAGCCAGTTCATCCTGCCCTTTGGCCAGAACGACCGGCGCGCCATGTTTATCCGGGTCATATTGGATAGCCACTGCAAAATGAGTCGGATTCCGGATAATCACATCCGCTTCCGGCACTTTTTGTATCATCCGGCTCATCGCCATCTGGCGCTGCAGCCGCCGGATGCGGCCTTTGATTTCAGGATTCCCCTCTGTCTGTTTATATTCGTCCTTCACTTCCTGCTTCGTCATCTTCAGATCCTTCTCATACTGCCATCGCTGATAAAGGAAATCAAAAAACGCTACCACAGCAAATGCGATACAAACCTTTATTACCAGATCAAAGATCATGGTCAGCATAAGAACTGCGGAATTTAATAACCCGATATCGGTCATCGTCGCTATCCGCCCCATATCGTCTCGAAGGATCTGGTAAAGCAGTACCAGAAGCAGACAGATCTTTATTATACTTTTCAACAATTCCACCAGGTTCTTCAAAGAAAAAAGTTTCTTGATCCCCTTAAGCGGATTCAACTTACTGAACTTGGGCCTTATCGCTTTAAAAGCCACATTGAACTTGGTCTGCACACCGTGAGATAAAATCCCGAGGAACTGCGCCACCAGCAAAAGCGGTAGGGCGCATTTACAAAAATTCAGCGCCGTGACAACCAGAAGTCGATAAGATAAAAACTCTTCCGGCTCCCCGGCTACTCCGTCAAGCAGCCAGTAGAAATACTGTCGAACATTCGCATAGATGGACGGGATCATAATCCGGATCACACAGAACACGCCCAACAGGATCACAACCGTAGCGACCTCCCGGCTTTGAAAGACGTTTCCTTCTTTTCTGGCATCTTTTCGCCGTTTACTGGTTGGTTGTTCGGTTTTTTCCTGGCCGTTCTGCTCCGCCACCGTTCACCACATCCTTTCGTCCCGGTATCCTTACTGCATCAGCGCGATCAGCCCTTCCAGGGTCGGGAATAACCCTGCAATCCATTCACTCAATCTATCGGAAAGGGGACTGAACAAAATCAAAAGCATCAGCATCCCCACAATAATCTTAATCTGAAAATTCACCGCAAACACATTGATCTGCGGAATCATACGCATCATAATTCCCACGGCGGCTTCGGTAACCAGCTCCATCGCGACAATCGGAAACGCAAGCTGAAATCCCAAAACTACAGACTCCGTAAAAGCATCCAAAAGCGCCGCATAAAGCGACGGTCCCAACGCGACCTGACCGAAAGGAACCAATTCGGCCGAACCGAAAAATATAGCCACCAGCCGCAAATGTCCGTTCACGGCAAAAAACAAAAGGATAAAAAACGCGTAAAACAATTCGGAACTGACCGTCATCTGAGTCTTCGTCTCCGGATCGTATACCTGGGCCATACTGAAACCCATGGAAAAATCAATGATCGCCGAAGCATAACGTACCGCAAACGTAACCAGTGAAACGGCGAACCCAAGCACAAAACCCATCAGCATCTCCGCGAGCAGCATAACGCCGTATTCCAGCAAAGAACCCGGCTCCGAAACCATCGCGCCGCCGTTCCAGGTATAAAGCATCAGCGAAAAAACCATAACGAGGGCCGCTTTCACACGGGAAGGAATCACGCCGCTCCCGAAAATAGGATTCAACAGAATCAAACCGCTCATACGCATGACGATCAAAGAAAATAAAATCAGCATATCCGATTATCCCCCGGCTATCATCTGAAATATCATCCGCACAAAATCCTGCAAATTCTTCAGCATGCTGCTACCCAGAAGTCCCAGCATCAGCAGAATCGCCAGCAATTTCGGAACAAAGGTCATCGTCTGTTCGTTAATCTGAGTCGCTGCCTGAAAAATCGCTATCAAAATTCCGATCAGCATACTGATTAACAAAAGCGGAAGTGCCAGCTTTAAGGCAAGCTGGAACGTATTATACAAAACACTGAGCACTTCGGTCTCACTCATAACTGCCTCCTGTTCGGGTAAACTCTGCCCATGGTCCCGCTAAAATTCTATTTGACACTCTGAACGATATTCGCGAATAAAAGCTGCCATCCGTCCACCGTCACAAAAAGCAGGAGTTTAAAAGGCAGGGATATCATCGTCGGCGGCAGCATCATCATACCCATGGACATCAAAGTCGTCGCCACCACAATATCGATTAAAAGAAACGGAAGATAGATTAAGAAGCCGGCCGTAAATCCACGCTTCAGTTCGCTGGTCATAAAGGCCGGTACAAGGATCGTCAACGGATAATCCGTCAGGACTTCCTCCCTCTCATGACCGGACAGTTCCACAAACAGATCCAGCGTATCCGTATAGGTATTCCGCAGCATAAATTCTTTCAGGGGCGGTTCCATTCGCTCAAGAACTTCCTGCTGAGAAATCTCTCCCGCCCGATAAGGCTGATAGGCTTCCTCATTGATTCGGCTGATAACCGGACTCATAATATAAAGAGTCAGAAAAAGGGAGATGCCCACCAATACCATGTTCGGCGGGCTCTGCTGTACTCCCATAGCATTTCTGGCAAACGATAAAATGATGATCGTCCTGGTAAAAGACGTCATCATAATAACAATGGATGGCAGTAAGGCGACCAGGGTAAGCAGAATTATCAAGTCCAGGGCAGGCACATTGCCTCCGTTTAAACCGTTCAAAAGTTCACTCATCCTTACTCTCCTTATCCGTTTCCTGTAAAACTTCTCCAGAATTTTGTGGAGTTTTATATTTCTTCAAAACCTGTTCGAACACCGTCGGTATACTCTTCTTTTCAATCGGAGAAATTTCTTCAAATTCTCCCTCCATGCGCCCCAGCATCCGAATACCTGCCTGGCTCACGCCGATCAGGTACGTATCCTCCTTAACTTTAAGCAGAATAAGCTGCCCGTTCGTTCCCAGACCCAGTTGTTCGATCACCCGCATGTTCCGGTTGGAAGAAGAAGATACGCGCGCCAGCCTTTTTCCCAAAAAGCGGCTCAGGCAGTACGCCAAAATCAAAACACAGATCAGGGTTAAAAGAGTTCCCGCCACCGATAACACATCTCCGCCCACTGCCGATAATGCATCTCCTTCCATTGCCGTCAATAAGATAAAACTTCTCTTCATTTACAAACTTTCCGGATTCAGATTCCGGCTGACAATCTCCGTAATACGAATACCGAAATTGTCCTCCACCACTACGATATCACCCCGGGCAATACACTCTCCGTTTACGAAGACATCCGCCCGCTCACCGGCCATCTTGTCAAGCACAACCAAAGACCCCTGCGTAAATTCCAGAATATCCTTGACAAGTTTCTTGGTACGTCCGATCTCTACGGATATCTCCAACGGAACCTTCATCAAAAGCTCCTGATTGGCCTGTTCTTCCACCCCGCTTCCGTCGTCTTCCCCAAACTGCTGGGAACCGACCGGACGTATTACGGTATTGGGACGGGAAGTGTCTCTCTCCTGCGAGGACGCCGCCGCACGATCCTGATGCATCTGATGCATCATTTCCATCATCTGCATCTGAGACTGCTGCATCTGATTCATAAGTTGTAACATCATCGGATCCATAGCCGGCTGGTACATCGGAACCGCTGTCTGAACCGGCTGCGGTATTCCCGCGGCAGGTGCAGGCTGCACTTCCGGCGCGACAGTCGCAGGCTGCGGCGCTTTCGACTGTTCGGCAGCCAGCATTGCCTGAATTTCCTCCTGGCTCATTACGCTGTCCGGCTTTGATGCCGCGGCTTCCGACTGCGGCGCAGCGGCCGAAGTCGATTGTTCGGCTGCCAGCATCGCCTGGATCTCCTCCTGGCTTAACACACCGTCCGAATAAATCGAAGTCGGAGCGGGCTCCGAAGACTCCGTCGTCTGTTCGGCAGCCAGCATCGCCTGAATCTCTTCCTGGCTTAACACGCCGTCCGATGAAGACGCCGCCGCAGGCTCCGCGGCCGGCGCGGAAACCGCTTCGGCTTCCTCGACCGCTTCCGCTTCCGCCATTCCCAGCGTATCCCCAAAAGGAGCCAGAAGGCGCCGGATCAGATCGATGGTCATGATATTCATGAACTCGCTCTTCAAGACATCGCCGATCTCAAGCGTGAAACGAACGAGAACCCGTTCGGTCGACTCGGGAAAATACCTCGCCTTGAAAGCTACGTCGTCTGTAATTTCAAACGATACCGGAGTAGAAATATCTACCGTGTATCCCAAAAATTCGGAAAGAGCCGTGGCCGAGGAACCCATCATCTGATTCATTACCTCGCACACAGCGCTTATGTTCATCTCATCCAGCTCAAAATCTTCTTCCGGTATTTCCATTCCCATCAAAATACCGACAATGACACGCACGTCATCCCGCCGGAAGATCATTACATTACTGCCCGTCAGGCCTTTGACATAGGATATATCCACGCCCACCGCCGGCTCCATGCGCTCAAACGAAAATTCCTCGCTGGAGAGAACCTGAGCCACCGGGGTAGTAATATTCACCTTTGTGCCCAGCAGGGTTGAAATCGCCGTGGCCGAAGCGCCAAGGCTGATATTCATAATTTCACCTATAGCGTCCAGTTCCATTGCGCTAAAGCTGTTAGCACCCATTCTTCAATCTCCTTTGTTGTGTCAGATTCTCAAACCTACTTTCCTATCTCCAAGGCTTTCTGGGCCATCAGCTTCATCGCGTTGAGTGCCGTTACATTCGCCTCGTAAGAACGGGTAGCCGACATGCTGTCGACCGTTTCTTTCAGCACATCCACGTTCGGCATACTTACGTACCCGTCTTCGTCTGCGTCCGGATGGTCCGGATTATAGACCTTCTTGAATTCCCTGTCGTCTTCGATAATATCCGCGACCCGGACACCCGAACTGTAACTTGCGTAACCGTTGCCCCGGGAAGCGCTGCGAAGCGCCGTTTTAAAAGAATCGGTCCCGTAACTTTCCAGCACGACGTCTTTCCTGCGGTAAGCGCCGCCCGCTTCCGTGCGGGTCGTCTGCATATTTGAAACGTTCTCAGCCGCTATATCCATACGCAGTCTCTGCGCACTCATTCCGGAAGCGCAGATATCAAAAGAACTTAAAAAAGCCATATCAATTCCTCCATCTGCTATTTGCCCAAGATCAAATTTGTAGCTTCCGTAATTCTGTCCGCATTGAAAGGCTTCACAATAAAGTCTTTTGCCCCGGCTTTGATCGCGTCCACAACCATACTCTGCTGTCCCATGGCCGTACACATTACGATTTTGGCATCCGGATTGGTCTCTTTAATTTTTTTCAGCGCCTGGAGACCGTCCATATTCGGCATTGTGATATCCATAAACACCAGATCCGGCTTTTCCGCGTCATACTTGGCTACCGCCTCCGCGCCGTCCTGAGCTTCCACAAAATCAGAATATCCGTTTTTCGTCAGGGTATTCTTGATCATCATCCGCATAAACGCTGCATCATCCACTATCATTATCTTTGCCATATTCATTTCCTCATTTTTCTTCTTTGATATTTATAAAAGCAAATCTAACTGTACCGTTTTCAGCCTGCCGGGGCCCGAACTTTTTCCTCCTGGTCTTCTTCCTTTGCGGACTGTCCTACCAGACCTTCGATCTGTACCGCCAGATTCTTTTTAGATACTCCCATCCGGCCCGTAAACCAGGGCTGTCTGCCCACGTACAAATTCACACTGCTGTTCTCCAGCTTATTCAGATCAATGATATCTCCCACCTGCAAATGATAGATATCATTCAGATTAAGCTGTACCTTAGCCAACTGTGCCGTAACCGGAAGTTTCGAATACCGGATGTTGTCCAAAATAACATCCCGGTTGTCCTGATAAGAAAAGCCTTTCGCAATGCGTTTTCGGCTGTCTATCAGTGAGAAGATAAATTCAAGCAGCGTACCCGGAATACAGATTTTAACTTTCTCCGTCGCCAGACCCGCCACGTCCACATTCAAATGAATGATCGCCACAGCCTCGTCCAAGCCTACCTCCTGAAGCATACTGGGGTTTTCTTCCACACGGGAAAGCCTGAAATTCAGTTGGATATAATTGGAAAAACCGTCTGTCAGCGCCTGAACAAAATACTGTATTACACGCTGATACAACGCTCTTTCCACATCCGAGAGGCGGTACCCGCTGTCTTCCTGAACCACCCTGTCTCCGCCACCCAGCATGTGGCTGATCAGTGTCAGAATAAGACCCGGCGTCACATGCATCAGCAGAGAGATATTATTCTTGACTCCATCCTGCGTGGAGACTTCAATCAATGCCACATCGTCATTCTCATGAAGAGCGTTCACATATTCATAATAACGTTTCTCCTGGACTTCAAGAACCGTCATATCCGTCATGGCGCGGAAGATGCCGTTTACCTGGGATGTCAGAATCCTCGCATAATTCTCAAATGCGTTGGTAAGCATTTTCATCTTCTCTTTTGTGAACTTTCTCGGGCTGTAAAAGTCGTACTTATTATACTTGGTCTCCTCAGCCACCTTCTCCTTGACCGGTTCCTTCTCTTTGGTTTCAGCGGGCGCTTCGTCGCCGCCTCCGCCCTGCATGGACCGAAGGAGCTCGTCAATCTGACTTTGAGATAATACATCTGCCATTGTTTCGTCACCTTTTCTTATTCTATCGCGGCCGGACTCGGTTCATCTCCTCCGTCCGGAAGAGCAAAACCCGTTTCCTGCTGGGCCGGCACCCCGGTCGTTACCGTAGTTTTATCTGCATTAACCCCGCTGTTGAACTCCTCATAATATTCGTTCAGGGCGCGTACGCTCGCGCCGTCGTCCACTACAAGAATCTCTACGCGACGGTTTCTGGCTCTTCCTTCCCGCGTGTTATTGGTATCGATCGGCCTCCACTGACCGTAACTGATACCCACGAGTTTATCCGCCCCGATCACATTTTGCATCTGAATGAAGGAACTGACCTCCGCCGCCCGCATCCCCGAGAGTACCCGATCCCCATGAGGTTCATTAGGTTGATTCGGATCGCCCTGAGCCGTATGAGCCATAATATTGATAATCGAGATCTCCTGGGACAAAGGCGCTATCACGTTACAGAAAATTCCCAGTATCTGCTGTCCTTGGGGGGTAATCTCCGAACTGTCACCCTCAAAAAAAGCCCGGTCCTGGAAAATAATGTAAGTGTAATCTTCTCCCCGGGAAACCGTCACACCCTCCACGCCCTGTGCGTTTAGCTGTTCAATCAGCTGCAGATACAGCGTCTCCGGATCAATCTCCTGTTCCTCTGCCGGCGGTAACTCGGGCATCCCCTCCACATCTTCTTCTCCCAGAGTCTCATTTACAATGATCTGCGTATCGGACGTATCGGTGATCGGATGAATGCTCTGGACAAAAACCCGCCACTTCTCTTCATTCAATGTGGACATCGAATAAAGCATAACGAAGAAACACAGCAGAAGCGTCACCATATCGCCATATGTATCCATCCAGCTTCCGCAGTCTCCTTCGCCGCCGCTGCGTTTTTTCATCCTTCGCCGCCTCCCTCATCCGTGGCCGGGCCCGCTTTTTCCGCCTTCGCCAAAAGCTTTTTCTTCGTGCTCTGTTTCAGGGAAGACAGAAGCCGTTCCCGTAAAGTTTTCGGGTTATCGCCCGCCATAATGGCAAGAACGCCTTCAATAACAATCGAACAATACAATTCTTCCTCATCTTCCAGGATTCTCAGCTTCTTTGCAATAGGCTGGAAAATCAGATTGGCCAGCGTACTGCCGTAAAACGTCGTGATCAACGCGACACCCATGTCTTCCCCCATGGAGGAAGCGCCGTCCGAATCCTCCAGATTCATTCCTTTCAGCATGTTGATCAGACCTACCAGAGTTCCGATCATACCAAAAGCCGGCGCGTAAGCCGAACCCTTCTCATACACCCCCGCGGCCTGATCGTGACGGATGATCATTGTCTCCATCTCTTTTTCCAGCGCGGCCTGAACTTTATCCGGGTCGCTGGCGTCCACGATCATCAAAATACTCTGTTTTAAAAACGGGCTCTTGATCTCCTCAGCCTTTTCCTCCAAGGCCAGAAGGCCGCTCTGTCTGGCGATCATAGCCAGATCCACAAGCTGGTCGATCAACTTGGGAATGCTGTATTTTCTTCCCCCACGAATGATCAAAATCAAATGTTTGGGGACTTCTTTCAAAATCGAAAACGGATAACTTGCAATCAACGCTGCAACGGTACCGCCAAGTACGATTACCACACTGGGCATATCGATAAAATTCCCCAGCTTATCCATACCGATACCGTTAACGATCAACGCCGCGCCTAATATCACTCCAAGTAACCATGTAGGATCCATCTCTAATTCCTCCTCTGTACCTACATTTAATTGTCTGCCAGCAATTCTCTTTTTTCCGCGGCAAGACAGCTACGCAAAAACGAAACAATCTGTTCCTGTATCGACTCGACCGAGTCTTTTACCAGATAATAATGACCGTTACTCATAATTACTTTTGTCTCGGGGATCTGTTCGATATATAAAATCTGAAAATAATTTACGTATAAAATCGTTCCGTCCAAACCCATCAGTTTAACCATGCAAAATCCCCTCTTCTGATTCCCATAGAGTTTCTTCTGTGCCGGCAGCCGGCCGTGAAGTAGCCGGCTGTCAGCCACATCCTGCTTAACGCTTCATATTAACAAGTTCTTCGAGTATCTGATCGCTGACCGTAATGATCTTGGAATTGGCCTGAAAGCCTCTCTGAGTCGTGATCAATTCCGAAAATTCTTTTGCCATATCTACATTGGACGCTTCTACATACCCCGTGATCAGGGAAGAGCTCCCGCCGTCCCCGGGCGCCGAAGCCGCGCAAAGACCGGAGTTGTCGGTCCGGGACGCCGTGTAATAACTGCCGCCCGACTTGGTCAGACCTTCCTGGTTCTGGAATGTGGCGATCGCCACCTGACCGATAATGGCCTCCTTAATAACCACTTCGTCTCTCATAACCGGATTGCCGGCCCCATCCGTCTCGCCCGTCGCAACCTGCTGAGTTACCTTAATCCCGATCGTGATTTTTCCTTCGCTGTCGATCTTTACACTGTTCGCCAGGGCAATCTCACCCTCCAGATCGGAAAACGTTCCGTCCTCCTGACATACACGGATCGCCTGAAGTTTCGACTTATCAAATTCCTGACTCTCAAAAGCGCTGTTCGGAATCGGATTGCCGGCGCTGTCTAAAACATCATTACCGTCCTTATCTTTGACATTCCCAGTAATATCCGTGCGATAGCCATAGATAAAATTGTTGCTGTTGCTGTCCACCAGATAACCGTCGCTGTCGATCTTAAACTGACCCACACGGGTATACTGGAAGTTATTTCCCTTCAACGTTTCGCTGTTCGTGGAAACGTCGCCGCTCTGATCAATCCCGGCCGTAATCACATTCGCCAGCGTCATAAAAAACCCTTCGCCGTCGATCGCAGCCGTCAGGCCTCCCATCTGGGTCGGGGTGCTGGCCGTCATATCAACCGAAATCGAACCCATCATCGTACCATAACCGTACTGAGCCGCGTTCACACCGCCTGAACCGCCGGCGCTACCGGAGCCGCTGGTCGAAGTCGTGGAGGTCTGATACATGGCCTCCTTAAACATATAACTCTGAGTTTTATAACCGGCCGTATTAACATTGGCAATATTGTGACCGATTACGTCCAGTTTGTTCTGATGCGCCCGCAGCCCTGCGACTGCCGAATCCATTGCTCTTAACATTTTCTTTCCTTTCCGCTGTCACTCCGAACGCACATCAGGCGTCCGGCTCAGCCTCCTTTCCGGTCCTGCTGTTATAAAATGACAGCACTGTCGATATTCGTAAAAATACGATCTTTCATGTCGTCCGCCGACATGGTCGTCACTACTACATTATTGGGAACATTCACGATAAACACGCCCTGACGGCCGATCACGGCCACATCCCTCGCGCCTTTTTGTCTTGCTCCCTCTACTGCCTGTTCCAGACTGCCAAGCAGTTGATCACTCATCGCAATTCCTCTCTCATCCATGCGTTTCGCCGCATGTTTGGAGAAATTTAAGCCTTGGCTTTCCAGCGATTTTGTCTTCAGCATTTCGCCGAACGCAGACTCGCCCGCAAGGTCCCGATCTATATTTATCTGACCAATACCGCTATTTCGTCCACCTGGAAGCTTGTGTATCTCGTTTATGTTCATACCCTTGACCTCATTTCTTATGTCAGGTCTGTTCCGCTTTCATTCCCGTTCTCGACTGAGTCGGTGACATCGCCGAGCCCCATCAAATAAGCCAGCGGATAATCCGTATCATCGTCTTTCAATCGGAAGGTAGGCGCGCTTCCGGACAGATTCACGGACTCAATCACGCCCTTTTTACTTCCCGCCAGAGTCAAAGTCCCATTCGCGTTTTCCTGCATAACGGCTACCGTGACCTCTTTCCCCATCAAACCAGCCGCATAAACGGTCATATCCATTGCGCTGCCGGCCGTCATGGTTTCCGTCATGGTAGACAAGGCCTGCACCATTGCCATCTGCGTCATCTGGTTCATCATCTCACTGTTATCCATCGGATTGGTCATATCCTGATTCTGAAGCTGTACCGCCAGAAGCTGAATAAAGTTGGTAATGGTCAGCGTATTTTTTGAATTGCTTTTTGCCGTATATCTCGTGCTGCTGTAGGGATCATATGTTGTACTGATACTGTTAACATCCGGCATAATTCATTCTCCTTTCCTGCAAATGTACCCTTCTAAAAGAGCTTTCGCAATATTTTTTCAATCCCCTTAGATCGGCGCTAAACCAGCCCCAGTCTAAGCTGTTGCGCGAAGGAATCCTGTCCGTCCGGCTCCCTGTGTTCCCGTCCGTCCGGATTTTGTTCTTTTTGCTGCTCTTCTCCCTGTTTCTCGTCAAAGGGCTGCTCCGATTCCGAAGGCTGCGTGTAAATAAGCGTCTCCTGACCGGTCCTCTCTTCCAGGATCGAAGCCAGCTCCGTCGCCCGCGCGCTTAGAAGTTCCAAAGTTTTCGGATTGGACGACAGTATCGAAACCGTCGCTTTCCCGTCCTCATACAGGACTTTAATTGTCAACCGCCCCAAAGAAGCAGGCTCCAGCTCGATTGTTAAGATCCTGTTATTCTGGGGAAACTTTTGAGCCAGCGTTTTTCCCACATCGTCCACGAGGGAAGACGGGGTCGTCTTAACCGGTATGGAAACCGGCGTCTCTGTCTCCGCCCGCAAATACTCGCGAGGCTGCATATCTGCCGTCCGTAAAAACCGTGTCTCGACATCCGGCTCTTCACTTACATCGCTTCGGGCTTCCCGGCTTTTTTCCGGTACAAGCTCTTCCTTCACTTCCGGCGACAATTCCTGAAATGCCTGCCGTGCGGAAGCTCCGCCCGCCTCCGACGCAGAAACCGGCTTTGTCTGCACTTCCTTAAAAAACACATCTTCCTCCGGCTTCGACTCGGAAACCATCTCCGGTTTTTTCGGTTCGTTCCCTTCCGCGGCCTTCCCTGTCTGAACGGGTTTCTGTAAAACGGAAGAAATCTCTCCGGCTTCCACCGTCAGTTCTTCCGGCGGCATCTGCGGATCTTCCCCCAAAACGGACATCCGAACTTCCGCAGCGTTCCCGTCAGGAGCCTTTTCCCCGACCGTCTGCAGCATCCCGTTCTCAACGGTTATCTCTTCCACGGTTCCGGAAATACCCGCCAGAATTTCTTCAGTCCCGGCCTTCTCCTCCGAAATCGGATCCATATTCTCCGAAAACGGGAAAAACAGTGCGGAAAGAATGAGATTTTCTCCCGAAACTCCGTCGAACCCGCCAATATCCGCAGCGTTCAAATCCGATTCCCCGTCCTTTTCAGACGCAAAGGATTTATCTTTCCCGCCGCTTAAAGCCGGCTTTTTCGAACCGCCTCCGGAAACGGAAGCGTTCTCGGACTTACCTTCCGCGGCCTGATTCCGCTCTTTTAGCAGACGGTCAAACGAAAGATCGGCTTCACCCGCCGCATACTTCCGGGTTTTAATACCCGCTTGAATGGGGAGTATCGCTTCTGTTTGAATCTTTTCCATACACTTCCTCCTTTCTTTCTTTATTTGCCCGTTTCACGGGACTTTTTACGTCCATTCGGACGCTCTATAATCAACAGCATAAAAGCTGTGATTACCTTTTTTATCAACCCCGGACTATCCCCGATAACCCAAGCTCTCGGCAATCATATTGTGGATAACAAACTCTTCCACAAACGCCTCTTCCTCTTTCTGTTCCGCGGCCCGGTATTCCTGAAGCCGCCTATCCTTCAGTTTTTCAAATTTGGAAGTATCTACTTTCGCGTCTATCACTTCAATTTTCTTTTTCTCTTCCCGTTTTTTCAAAATAACAAGATGTTCTTTTTCCTGTTCGATCTGCTCCTTCTTCCGATCAATACACATATCGTAAAGAAGATACGTCTCAATCGATGCTCCGGCCGATTTTGTCTCGTCAAAGCTCCCTTCAAACTCGCAGAGTTCTCCGTTAAGCTGCCGGATCTCCTCTTTTTTGTCATTCACCTTTTTCAGCATGGCGGCGTGTTCTCTTTTTAAGCCGTCCAAAACCTGTGTCTTGTAACTTAATACCGTATCCAGACTGTAACGAAAGCGCTTCACCTGAAAATTCCTCCATTATCCGGCAATCGATGCCATCCGTCTCACCGTCTCCTCGTACGAAAAGCTCTCGTGGATCTCCTGCTTTAAAAATGCATTCATCTCGTTTATTTTGGATACCGCCTCATCCAGGGCGGCGTTCGTACCTTTCTTGTATGCGCCGATCGCTATCAGATCGGCATTCTTCTGATACAGCGCAAGCAGGTTACGAAAACGAGAATCCACCTGCTTATGCTCCGGCGGAACAATCTCCACCATAAGTCTTGAGATGCTGGCCCCAATGTCAATCGCCGGAAAATGATTCTCGTTGGCTAATTGACGGCTTAAAACGATATGTCCGTCCAAAATCCCCCGGACGGTATCGGAAATCGGCTCATTGGTGTCATCACCTTCTACTAATACAGTATATACACCTGTAATAGAACCGCGATTAAAATTCCCGCTTCGTTCCAGAAGCTTGGGAAACTCCGCATAAATGGAAGGTGTATAACCTCTTGCGATCGGCGGCTCTCCGATCGCAAGGCCGATCTCTCTCTGGGCCATTGCGTAACGGGTCAGGGAATCCATCATCAGAAGTACGTCGCACCCCTGATCCCGAAAATATTCGGCGATCGTGGTTGCCACCAGAGGGCATTTCATTCGCAGCATGGCCGGCTGGTCCGACGTCGCTACCACCAGTACCGAACGGCTCATCCCTTCCTCACCCAGATCTTTCTGAACAAATTCCAGTACCTCTCTGCCACGCTCGCCCACCAGCGCGATTACATTGATATCCGTCTTCACATTCTTGGCAATCATTCCCATCAGGGTGCTTTTGCCGACGCCGGAACCGGCAAAAATACCGATCCTCTGGCCTTTTCCTATTGTATTAAGTCCGTCGATCGCCTTCACCCCGAACTCCAGCCGTTCCCGTATGGGAGGACGAGCCAGGGGATTGATCCCGGGGGAATCTACCGAATAATAACGGGTAGGCTGAAATTCCGGCCGGCCGTCGATCGGTTCTCCTATCGCATTGATAATACGGCCTCTTAAAAAATCCCCTACCGGAACCTTTAAACGGCGTCTTGTGTTTCGCACAAAACTGCCCGCACTGATGCCGTTCGTATTCTCGTAAGCCATAAGCTGCACACGGTTTTCCTTGAAGCCCACTACCTCCGCACGAATCTGCCGATTCTGCTCCTCGCTGTAGATCATAACAATATCGCCGATGCTGCTCCTTCCGCCGGACGCCTCCACCGACATGCCAACCACATTTTCAATTTTCCCTATGCGGCTGACCGTCTCCGAATTGGCAATCAACTGCGGCAGCTTCGTGAACATATGTTTTCCGCTCCTTTATACTCGTATGGCGCCTGCAATCTCCCGGATATTCTCCATCTGTGTCTCGACTCCAATATCCAGAATTTCTTCCGGGGTCTCAATGATACAGCTTCCCCGCTGTTCCTTCTCCATCACAATAAACTTAATGTTATCCGATACCTTGGAAAGTTCCGCCACCAGATCCGCATCCGTCTCCATCATCATATCATAATCCAGCTTCTCCATATATATTTTAAGCCAGGCCGTTTTTTTCAACTTCTCTGTCTCAAAAACAATCATTCGCCGGATGATATCGCCGCTGGTCTCCAGGCTGGTATGTATTACTTTCTCCGCGACGGCAAAAGAACAGTCCCTGAGCTGATCCAGATAATTCTGAAGGCATTTGTTTTTTGCCTGTTCGATCTTGCCAAGAGCCTCCGACAATTCTTGCCGGAAAAGGCTCTCCTGATGCGCCAGGGTTTCCTGCAGTTCCTTCATCGCCTGAAGTACGCCTTCCTGCTTTCCCTCGTCCAGACCCACCGCATACCCTTCCTGCCGGGCCTCCTCTTTCAAAGTCTCCGCTTCCGCCCTTGCGTTCGCAAGAAGCTCTTCTGCCTGACGTCGAAGCTCCTCCAGCCCCGGATCGTTTTCTTCCTCGTCTTCCGTCTCCTCCGACCGAATCTCCGATACCTGGTCCGAAAAATCCCTCTCCTCCGTCTGCCTTTTTTCAACGGGCAGATCCAGATTCAGACTTTCCAGTTCCCGTACGACAGGCTGTGAAACCGCCGCGGAAGGAATAAATTCCTTTACTGCCTTGGGGTTCCACTCCTTAATCACACATCTAGACGATGATGTCATCCTCATCACCACCCTTCTTAATGATGACTTCGCCTCTCTCCTCCAGGTTCCGAATCAGATTAACAATACGCTGCTGCGCTTCTTCGACATCTTTCAGCCTTACATTGGTTGTAATCTCCAGATCGGCTCGAACCGTCTCCGCCATTCTCTTGGACATATTGTTGAAAAAGATCGTCTGCATCTCCTGCGTGGCAGTCTTGAGCGCGTATACAACATCTTTGGAATCACAGTCACGCACAAAACGCTGCACCGAACGATCGTCCATATCCAGAATGTTCTCGAACACAAACATTTTGTCCCGAATATCCTGTGCCAGATCGGGATTGGTCTTTCCCAGTTCGTCGAAAATCTTTCTCTCGTTGCTGCGATCCACATGATTCATCACATCCGCCACATAATCGATACCGCCCAGATTGGTATTCTCCTCACTGGTTATGATCGTAGAGAACTTCCTCTTCATCTCTTCCTCCACGATCGCAATCGCTTCAGGAGATACACGGTCCATCTGCGCCATACCTTCAAGTACCGGAATCCTCTTCTCATCCGAAAGCTGCTCCAAAATCTGAGCCGCCTGCTGAGGTTCCATATAAGACATAATCAAAGAAATCACCTGCGGCCGCTCATGCTGTAACAGGGACAAGAGCGCCTTGGGATCTCCTTTCATAAAGAAATTAAACGGTTTTGACTGCAATGTTTTTGACACTTTTTCCAAAAGGGATCTGGCCGTACTGTCGCCAAATGCCTTCTCCAATACATTGCGCGCATAATCCAGCCCGCCGTCCGTCATCATTTTATGAGTCAGGCAAAGCTTATAAAACTCATCCAGCGCCGCCTCCACCTGAGCGTTGCTGGTCTTTCCCAGCTTTGCCACTTCATAAGTCAGGTCTTCAATATCCTGCTCACTGAGATATTTATAAATCTGGGAAGCCCGGTCTGCTCCCAGAGACACAACAACAACCGCCGCTTTCTGTCTGGTAGTCAGAGGTGCTTCTTTGGCTTCCGCCACTTCATTATTTGCGTTTTTGTTTGTCTGAATCATGGCCTCCGCCATTCCCATCACCTTCCTCATTCATCCAGCTCTGTACCAGCTTGGCTACAATCTGGGGATTCTGATCGACGATCTCACCGATGCTCTGCTTCAGTTTCAAATTACGCTGCATCTTAAGTTTAAGGATCTCCTCGTTCTGGGACATCTCCTCATCTTCTTCCAACTGTATCGTCGGCCGGGCTTCTCCGCCCGGAAATTCCTCTTCTGTCCAGTTGCCCTGCGACGCTCCCAGTTCCCCCGGCGATATCGCGGCCGCGATCTGAGCATCCTCGCTCGCTCTCTTCTTCCTCCGACGCCTTAATATCAACAGGAAAATAATCAGAAGAATCAATACAATCAGAGCCCCGATCGCAATCAAAATCGGAAGCGGCAAACCTTCCTCCGCGTCATCCGGCTGAGGCTGTACGGTCTGCTGGCTGTCCTGTCTGGCTTTTGTCTCCGCCGACAGCGTACGGACAAGCGCGATATTCGTATCCATATCATCGGCCGGAATACCGGCTGCATTGGCGATCAAATTGCGCAGGTCAATCTCCGGAACGCTCATATCGTCGGTATCGATCACCACGCTGATCGTTGTATTCTCCAGAACGCCGGGACTGATCTGCTGCTGCTCTTTTACGTAATTGTAGAGCCATTCCCGCGTGGCGCTGTTATTGATATAATTATCGGTTGCCGTTCCGTCGCCCGTCTCGTTGGGATAGCGCGGCGTATCCGCGTTGCTGTCGGCTCCGGCCACGCCTCCGGCCTCCTCGCCGGAAGAAGATTCGCCCTCATTGGCGGTACTCTCCCACTGCAAAAGCCCTGTCTTGTCGTTATCGTTGATCTTTTCCGGCGTAGAATACGTCATGCTCTCCCGCATCAGGGTATCCATATTCAGAGTACCCTTCACCGCCACGACCACCGTCCCCTGACCGTATATCTTTTCCAGAAGCGGACGTACGTTCGCGGCGACCTTGCTCTCAACCAGACTGGTCAGTTCCGACACGTCGGAAGCCGCTCCGTAATTGGAGCTGCTGTCTCCTCCGCCTCCCACTTCCAGCATGGTTTCCGCATCAAAAACCGCCACGTTCGTAAAATTCATACCCCGCACGGATGTGTTAATCAAACGTCGGATCGCGTCCGCGCTGTCCGTGCTTAACGTTCGCCCGTTCTCCATGGTAACCGTTACCGACGCCGACGCCTCCATCTGCGCTTCATCGCTCAGAGCGTACTTCGACTCCGCCGCCTCAACGATCGTTACCTTCGCGTCCCGGACCCCCTCAAAAAGCCGGATCTGGGCGCCCAGTCTGTCCTGAAGCTCGTAGCGGTCATAACGTTTTTTATCGGATTCGGTGGCCATCAATCCCGCGTTGTCGAGATACATATCATAGGAAAACCCGCTCTTGGGGTAGCCCTGGCTCACCAGATCCACCCGGGTCTGATCCACCACGGACGCAGGAACCGAAATGCTCCCGTTGCCGGCATTATAGCGATGCGTAACCCCTTCTTCCTGCAGAAGGCTTATCACCTGCTGGCTCTCCTCCTGGCTGAGCCCCGTAAAAAGAACACTGTAACTGGTATCCCGGTTAAAGTAAAGAAAAGCCGTAATTCCCAGGGCAATCAGAATCGTTCCCGCCGCGATTCCCACCAGCTGTTTTCTTGTTTTCTCTGCTAGCTTTTGCCACCGCTCTTTGACACTTTGCACTTCTCTTTCCAACTTTCTCTTAGCATTTTTATTACATGTTGATCTTCATCAAGTCATTATAAGCTTCCAGTGCTTTGTTGCGCAAACCAATCAGAATGTCCACGCTGAGATTCGCCTTCATCTCCGCGATCGGCAATGTATGTACATCGTCCAACTGTCCGGTAGCCAGAAGATACTGCTTATTCTCCACATCCTGCTGCATATCATAGACCTGACCCACAACATTCTGAAAAATATCCGAAAACAAAGAAGCCTCGCTGTTGTCCCGCCTCTCCGTCTTCTGCGTGCCGCTCCCGATCCCCTCCCATACCTTCATGGGAGTTATAAACTGAGACGCTTCAAGTTCTATCATCTTCTCCTATTCTCCTTCCCTTTGTCCATCTTTGACTTTCCTTCCAAGCCGCCTGAAAAACATACGAAGAGAGCCCCGCAATTAGAACGCCTTCGCCGCATTCTGCAGACGTTTGAAGTCGTTGTTGATGGAGCTAAGCATATACTGATATTCATAAGCGTTACGAACCAGATCCACCTGTTCCTGGTCCATATCCACATTATTGCCGTCTAAACGAGTGGATTCATTCCGAGTCGTATGTACCCTGACACGCGCCGAATCGATCGCCTGGCTGACCGACGTTCTGGGCCGCCCGGTCTGGCTGGCCTTCTGAATCCTGGTCTGCAATTCTTCCTCAAAAGTAATGTATCTGGATTTGTAACCCGGTGTATCATTATTGGAAATATTGCTCAGAGTCACTTTTTGTCTTCCCCAGAGAAAATCCAGCATTTTTTCTGTCAATTCTACGCCGTTACCGTATAAACCGGCCACAAAATCACTTCCTTTCTGTCTGTTTCTGTCCTAATTTGACTTTTTCGATTATATCAATATCTACTCAAAAAGGCAATAGAAAATAGGAAAAAACCATATTTGTCCACTTATATTTTCCAAAATATTCCGGCTTTTTCTTCCATCAAAAAATATTTATTTAAAAATTTTAAGTATTTCCATTGAAATAATCGATTTTTTTCTTAATCTTTGTTAAAAAATACGTCCCCAAATCAGAAACTACCTGTCAATTTTGTATCAGCTTCGCATGCACCACGTATCGCAGAGCCCCGTTCCCCTTGCAGGTAGATAATGTAATGACCTTATCCTCGCCGGATACCTCAACCCCGGTATCGTACTCTGACAATCGTCTCAATCGATTTACAAACTCCGTGTACAGCTCCCCCGGAGAAAAATCGATCTGGTAAAGTTCATCCTCTGCCTCTACCATATGACAGGAAAATATCTGATATTCCCGGGAACCTGCAGGTGTCTCCAGATAAATCCGACTGTGTTCCCCATAATAGGACGGGTCTGCATAGGAATGAAGCCCTGCAAACATCGACCCATTCTTCATGTTATGCCCGTAGATCAAAGAATGATAATCCTCAAAATCTTTCGCGTTGGCCGCTTCCAGAAAAATACTTCCCGCGCCGTTCTCGGTTCCCTGCCAGGTGTGAGTCAGATAATAATCGTTATCGTCCGTCTGCATGACCGGATAGTCGATCACGGTCCCTTCTATCCGGATCCAGCCGATGATTTCCGGATTCAGCGTCCGAAGCTCCGCAAACCAGCGGGCATTTGCTTCCGCATTGGGAAAACCGCCGTTCACCTCCGGCTCTTCTCCCGATCCGGCCGTTTCCCCGCCGGTCTCTTTATAAGCCTTTTCCCTAAGCTCCGCCGACAAAGACGCCAACTCCTCGTACTCTTCCTCGCCCTGACGATATCCGCTGTAGATCCGAAACAATTGCCATCCGGAAAAAATCATGACCCCGACCGCCGCGACCAGGAAAAACATCCAGACCGCGCCGCTCCCGCCTCTTGTCCTTCTCCGTCTTCTTTCTGCCATATTTCTTTTTTATCTCCGTTTTCTTTCCTTAATATATAGGGATTCTATTCGAATTAAATCACTCATCCAGCAAAGCGATCACCGCGTCGACCTCCCTCCTGCCCGTCAGGAAAGAATTGCCCTCGTCGTCGCTTAAACGATAGAAATGATTTTCGTCATACGTATAAAAAGACAATTCCCGCTCACCGGACTCTCCGAACAACGTCACGCGCAAAACAAGCTCTTCCTCTTTTCCCGCTTCCACCTCTAAAAAATCGCCCTCCAGCTTCACTTCCGCAAGCGCCGCCTTCAAGGTCGATATCTCTCCGGTTTCCACCTCCGTCTTTTTTCCGTCTTTCTCCATCGTAATCTTCCGAATTTCTCCGTCTTCTTCCCGAATCACATCTTTTTGTATATAAGGGAAAGAAGAAAACTCCGCCATTGGCTGAACCAATTCCGCCTCCATCGTATAAACAAGCCCCGAAGACGCCAGTTGAACATAATAGTATTCTCCGTCTTCCGTCCGGGAACCGATTTTTAAATCTGCTTCCCTTTCCTCCTCCGTCCCGATCTCCTGCCAGGCCACCCGCACCCTGGCTGTCGGTTTGTCCAGACCGTACTCCGCCAGCTCTCGTCCGTCCGCTTCGCCCTGGCATTCCTCCAGGGTAAAATCCTGAAATATTTTTTTCAAGTCCTCGATCCGGTCACGGTCTGCCCGCTGAGGCGTCGCATAAGGTTTCGTAAAGCTTCCGCTCTCCGTCTCCGGATCATAGAAAAATTCAACCGCATCATCCCCCTGCCGTTCCACCCCAACGCGGCGGATCGAAGAAATACCCGGGATTTCAATCTTCTCCACCTCGCGCATCTGCGCCTCGGTTCTATGGAAGTTATAATAATAACTCGAATCTATGGTATACAAAGCGGGATCTCCCTCTATCGTTAAATAAAAGGTGTCTATCGTCGGAGCCCGCCCGCCGACCGTGAAGGAGATATCCCCGTCTTCCGACTCCACCGTCACTCTCGCAATCGGGTCCGTAAGTCCGTATTCGGCCGGATCCTCCACGGTTTCCGAAACCCGGTTCGAAGCCGTTATATTCATGAGGGACGATAAGATCGACGTCATACGCCGGCTACTGACTTCAAAATCTTCCCGCCCCTCCCGGCGCCAGACATCTTCCTCGTCTTTCGTCAGAACCATATCATAGTATTCATTCTCGATCCGAATCCGATTCACCTTACCCATTCGGGTCTTATACAGTTTCAGATCCCCTTCCTGCGTCTTCCTCTCCTCGTCCTCCCTCACTGCCTGCTGCCGGTCAACCGCCAGATACACGGCGCCCAGCACAAAAATCAGGCCAAAAAGGAGAAACAGCGTACGTTTTTTTTTCTTTTTATTTTTTCCATCCGCCATCAGCTCTTCCTCCTGGAAAACCAGATAACAAACCCGCAGATAAGCAGCGCGGCCGGCAGCAGAACAATCAGCCACAGAGCCCAGCCCCCTGCCTGGGAAGAAGTCAGCGCAATATAATTCTGTTCAATATTCTTACTCGGGATATGAACCGTCTCCTCCAGCTCCGCCATCCAGGAAACCGCGTTCAGCATCAGGTCCGCGTTGCCAAACTGGTTGGTAGCCAACATGGATTCGCTCATAATAAAATCGGAGCTGTACACGACCAGTTTCGTCTCTTTCCCCTGATACACGTCCGTAATCGCCGCGCCCAGCACAAAAGGTCCCGACGGATCTTCCGCTTCCTGGCTGACGGTGTCAGTATCTAAATTCACCTTCAGATAAGAATCCGGCGAAGTAGACAAAAGAGCCTCCGTCGTCAGGCTGCTGCGCACGTTTTCCTCCAGGCTCAGCCCCTGCGCGACCGCCACCACCAGCGGTTTTTCAATATGCGCCACGATCTCATGCTCCGAACGCGCAGGAACCGTGTAAGCCAGATTATTCCCCATATAATGACCGTAAGCTTCCGTCACGATTCCTCTCTCGGGCTTCACGCCGTAAGAAATCAGAAGATCCGTGAGATTCGGAATCTCCTCCTCCGTATAGCCGCAGAAAATCAAAGCCCGGCCTCCGTCTTCCAGATAATCCCGAATCCGGTCAACCTCATCCCCGCTGAAATCATACTGAGGGCCGTTGATCAAAAGAAGCGCGCAATCCTCCGGTATCGTCTCCGTTGAAAGCGTGTCCAGTGTTTCCGTCTTTACATTCAATTTCCCCAGCTCGCTTATGGTCGCGTCGTTTAATTCCGTTTCCCCATGGCCGGACACCACATACATAACCGGCAAGTCTTCCGCCGTCACGTACAAAACGGCGGAAGTGATCTTCCCCTCCGCGTCGATTCCGACCGCGTTTTGATAATAACCGGCGCCTTCCTCATAAGCCAGTTCCAGCACCAAAAGTTCCGCATAGGGAATATATTTATATACGCCGGTCTTCTCATTTACCACGATCACGCTGTTATCGGATACCGGTTCGTCCGTGTAGCGGGACGTAAATGTCGGATACAGGAGCGGGTCCCGCTTCACGACCTGAATATGATCCAGACCCCGGTACTGGTTCACGACATTCTCAACCATCTGCGTTTCCTGCCCGGCCGTCACCACATAGTAGATCGTAATATCGTCGGTCAACCCCGTCGCGACCTGCCTCGTCTCCTCCGACAACGTATAAAGATTCTGCGTGCTCAGATCGAGCGTGATTCCCAAACGATCTACAATCAGATTTGCCAGCAAAAATACCGCGACGCCGGCGGCGATCAGAAGCGTACTGTAGGCGCCGTTTTTAAACCGGCGGCTGCTAAAAGAATTTTTATCTCTCTTCTCGTTCTTTTCCATCGTTTTCTCCCGCCTCCTTTCCTAAACCCATCTTCTTCTCTTCACCACCTGAACGGTCAGGAACACAAAGAGGCATATCACACTGAAATAATAAAAGACGCTCGACACATGAAAAATCCCGTTCACAAAGTCCGTAAACCGGCTGGACAACGAAAACCAACGAATTACACCGGCCAGGCGATTTTCATAAAAGATCGGATAATACCGGTAAAGCAGCGTCAGGGCGATCTCCCCGATACAGCCGACAAAAATGGGAGGATACACGTTACGGATCAGGATCCAGAGCACAAAACACCCGACCCACAAAATCCCGGAAAACATCAGCCACTGCTGCTGCGGCGCCGTAGGAAGTTTCCCCGCCAGATCCCCCATAAAAAACATCAGAAGAAGCACCAGAAACGTCACCACCGCCGAGATCATCTGGCTCTCGGTCAACGAAGAAATAAACATCCCGATCGCCAGATAGGCCGCGCCCATCAGAAGAAACGCCAACCATGCGCCATAAGTCTGCCCCAGGTCCACGGTCCCGTAGCGTGTCAAGATCAACGGGTAAAACAGAAGTACCGCCATGCCTGCAAAAAACACGGTGAATACGGCCAGATATTTGCTGATAATCACCTTCTCCACGGAAACAGGCGCGGTCAGAAGAAGCTGGTCCGTCTTCTGCTTCCTCTCCTCCGCCAAAATCCGCATCGTCATCAAAGGAACCATAATAATATACACAAAACTGATCGCGCTCAGCGTATATTCGAAATTGCTGTACAGAGCGTCCAGATTATTTACAAAAAAATAAACACCCGCAATCACCAGAAAAAAAGCAACGCACACAAACCCCGTCATCGACGTGACATATGACTGAAGTTCTCTCTTATATACCGCTAACATCTAGGCTTCCTCCTCCTTGGTTTCCGGCCGTCTATCGCTTTCCGGCTCTTCTTCGCCTTCCGAAAGCATATGACCTTCCGGTTCCGTATCGCGTTCCGCCCCGCCGTCTCTCGTCATCTCCAGGAAAATATCCTCCAGAGACAGCTTGCTCATATTCATCTCAAAAATCGGATTTTTACTCTCCGCCAGCGCATAAAAAACGGCTTCCCGCACATCCGTCGTCTCGTCGCTTCCGATCCGCACCGCCAAAAGACCCTCTTCCGTTTCCTGTACGGAAACATCCCTGACGCCCGGAAGCGCTTTCAGGCAGGACAGGATCTTCTCACCCTCTCCCTTCACCTTCATGGTCAGGCTGTTGCCCGACTGCATGGTCCGTTCCAGATTCTCCGGCGTATCGCTGGCCGCCAGTTTTCCTTTATTAATAATAATAATATGGTCGCAGACCGCCGCTACCTCCGAGAGAATATGGGAACTTAAGATAATCGTATGTTCCCGGCTCAGTTTATGAATCAGATCCCGAATCTCAATGATCTGAGCCGGATCCAGTCCGACCGTCGGCTCGTCCAGGATAATCACCTCCGGATATCCCATCATGGCGGCCGCCAGACCGACCCTCTGACGATACCCCTTTGACAGATGGCGGATCAGCCGTTTCGCCATATCGGTAATCCCCACGCTCTCCATGATATCCGACACCATCTGCCCGCGCTTCGAGCGTTCCACCTGCTTTAACTCCGCCGCAAAGCGCAGATACTCGCTCACGCGCATCTCCGGGTAAAGCGGCGGAATCTCGGGCAGATATCCGATATGCTTCTTGGCCTCCTCCGGCTCTTCAAAAATATCATGGCCATGAATCGTAACCGTACCCTCCGTCGCGGAAATATAGCCGGTCAGAATATTCATCGTCGTGGACTTCCCGGCGCCGTTCGGCCCTAAAAAACCCAGAACTTGTCCCTTCTCTACGGAAAAACTCACGTGGTCCAACGCAACGTGATCCCCGTAAACCTTGGTTAGATTTGTTACCTGAATCAAAACATTCTCCCCCTTTTCAGGATTTTCTAAATGACAGTAAAATAAAACGCGCCTTCCAAGCATCGGATACCGCCGTTCGGCGAATAAGGAAGATATACCACAAAACTATGTTCTCCCTGTGATATTCCATTCATAATTTTAAAGTTTTTATTAAAAAAATGTAAATTTTCTTTAGATAATTATTTGACAAGTTTCTTTCTATATGATAATCTACCAATGTAATCCGCGCCGCTTTCGCGGCCGTCATATTTATCTTATTCGGGAGGTATCATTATGAAAGGTACAGTAAAATGGTTCAATAATCAAAAAGGCTACGGCTTTATCTGCGATGAGGCCGGAAACGATGTCTTTGTTCATTATTCCGGTTTACAAATGGAAGGTTTTAAATCCATCGACGAAGGCCAGGAAGTAGAATTCGATATCGTTCAGGGCGAAAAAGGTCCTCAGGCCATCCATGTCGTCAAAATATAAATTCCTTTCACCAGGTACCCCTCTTCCTTTACCATACTTGTCCAAATAATTTTGAAAAGGCTGCTTCCGTCCGCGGAGCGGCCTTTTGCCGTTATCGTACCGTTCTTCCGCTCCGCCGCAAAATCTCCTTCAGTTCTTCTACGGAAAACGTATAGGCCCGGCTGCAAAAATGACACTTCAGTTCGATCGGTTCGCCCGCCTCGATCATCTCATGCAGAGCCTCCTCCCCCACGCTGACCAGAGCCCGCTCCACCCGGCCCTTTTCGCAGTTACAGAAGAAGCGGGCCCGGATCCGATCCGTAATCACCAGCTCCTCCCCCTCAAAAAGGCGGACCAATATCATTTCCGGCGTCATATCTTCATCCAGAAGAGAGGTGACCGGCGGCAGAGTTTTCAAACGCTCTTCCAGCTCGCAGATAATTCCCTCCGGCGCCCCCGGCAGTATCTGAATGATAAAACCCCCGGCCCTTCTCACCGTGTTATCCCGATTCATCAAAACTCCCAGCGCTACCGAGGAAGGGATCTGCTCGGATGTAGCAAAATAATACGTCAGATCTTCCGCAATCTCGCTGGTCGTCAGAACCGTCTGTCCCACATAAGGTTCCCGCATCCCGATGTCTTTGATCACGCTCAAAACACCGATCCCTACGGCGCCGGCCACATCCAGCTTGCCCTTCTCGTTGGCATGAAGCAAAACTTCCGGATTGTATACGTAGCCCTTCACATCCGCCGAGGAATCCGCCGTCACAACGATCCCGCCCAGAGGCCCGTTTCCCTCCACCTTCAGCGTCAGAATATCCTGTTCGCCCTTCATCATACTTCCCATCATGGCCCCGGCCGTCAAAAGCCGCCCCAGAGCCGCCGTCGCCACCGGGCTGGTATTGTGCGCCCGTCTGGCCTCCTCCACCACGCCCCGCGTCGTCGCGGCAAAAACGCGGATCGAGGCCCCCGCCGCCGTCGCCCGCACGATATAATCATTCATGGCTTTTTCCTCTCTCCCTGGCTACCACACACAGCCGCTCCGAATCCGGCCGAGGCGCATCCTTCGAAAAGGCGTCGTAGACCGTCACAAATTCCATTCCCGCCGTCAAAAGCGCCTCCCGAATCTCCTCCAGCGTATACGCTCTCTGATAATGCGTCTCCTCATAACGTGAAAAACGCCCGTCCTCTTCCTTAATAAAAAGAGTCAGGTCGTATTCGTTTATCCGCTCTTCTTCCTGATAAAAATTCTCCCAGATAAAGCTTCCGTCTTCCCGGTTCTCCGCGATCGTACGATTCCCCAAAACCGCACGGTACTTGTACTCCGTATTAAAATCAAAAATAAAGGGCGCTCCCGGATCCAGATACGTGTTCACGCGCTCGAACACCGTACGCAAATCCTCCGGCTCCAACAAATAATTGAGGGAATCACAAAGGCAGACGGCGCCCGCCACCGTTCCGTACAGATCCAGTTCCCGCATATCCTGCGCCAGATACAGAATATTCCGCCCAGACCGGAGCTTTTTTTCCAACGCGAGATTCAGCATGTCTTCCGACATGTCCACGCCGATCATGTCATAGCCCTGCTCCGCCAGAAGCTCTGTCATGACTCCCGTCCCGCAGGCAAGATCCAGAAGGATCCCGTCCCGGCATCCGGACTCGCGCAAAAGCCCGCCGACATGACGGCTCCACTCGCCGTAAGGAACATTGTCCATAAACAGATCATATACCCGGGCAAAGGATTGATACGCTTCCGTTATCCGGCCCATATTTCCGCCCTCCTGTCGCTTTCTCCAAACGCCTAACAGCTATTATATTTCTTTCTCCCGCTTCGGTCAATACGGAAAATTGCCGGAGCGCCAAAAAAGAAAAGACTGCTGCTTTTACGGCCCAAAACCGCAAAAAAAGCAACAGCCCTTCCGTAAACTTCTCTTATTTCTCCGGAATCACCTTCACATAATCCCTCGCCGTCTCCTCTCCCCGCATCACGCGCAGGCCGCCGAGCGCCAACGATTCCATCTCGTTTTCACCCGGATAGACCGTAACCGGCGCGATAAAGGATACCCGATCGATAATCATCCGGGTAAACATCTCGGAATAAGCGATCCCGCCGGTCAGAACGATCGCGTCCACTTTGCCGTTCACCACGACCGAAACCTCCGCAATATTCTTGGAAGTATTCAAAGCCATCGCCTCGTAAACCAGCTTCGCCTTCTCGTCACCGGCCTCCACCATGGCCTCCACCTTGCGGCTGTCATTCTCCCCGAAATACGCCATCAGACCGCCCCTGCTCTTGATCCGTTTCGTCAGGGATTTCTTATCGTATTCTCCGGAAGTCGCCATCTCCAGAAGCTGTAAATTCGGAAGCAGTCCGGCCCGCTCCGGCGAGAACGTACTGACTTCATCGTTGACCATATCGATGATCCGGCCGTTATGATGCAGATTCACCGAGATTCCGCCGCCCAGATGGCAGACGATGATCGTGGATTCCGTATAAGGCTTTCCGTGCTCCTTCGCGTAGCGAATCGCCGCCGCCCGCGTGTTCAGATTGTGGCCGAGGCCGTGGCGCTTGATCTCCGGGAAACCGGTGACCTGCGTCAGAGGGATCAGTTCGTCCACTCCCACCGCGTCATAAATAAGTGCGGGAATCCCCTGGCGCTTTCCGATCTCATACGCAATGATCGCGCCCAGATTGGATGCGTGCTCGTTCATCGGCGCATAGCGAAGCTGCCACACCATATCCTCATTGACCCGGTAAGCGCCGGAATGGACCGGCGGCAAGACCCCGCCCCTGGATACGATACCGGTCAGATCGTTCACGGAAACCCCATGTTTTTCGATCGTATCCAAAATCAGCTTCTCGCGAAATTCATACTGGTCCGCCACGTTATCGTACTGCGCGATCTCCTCGCTGCTGTGACTGATGCTCTCCACGAACAGCGCCTTCTCGTCCTCATATACCGCAATCTTCGTGGATGTGGAACCGGGATTCAAAATCAATAACTTCTCCATAAATCCTCCTACTGCCTCTATCCGCAGGCTTAATTGGACGCAGCCGCGCTGACCACGATACCCATGTACTTCTCTTCCGGAGTCGCTCCGCGGGACGTCAGAACCACCGGACATTTGGCGCCCACGACAAAGCCTGCCATCCGGGCTTTCGCCGTGCAGCTCAACATCTTGCCCATAATATTGCCCGCATGGATATTCGGAGCCAGAAGAATGTCCACATCTCCCGCCACCGGGCTCTCAAATCCCTTAAAGTCCGCGATCTCTTTATCCACCGCGCAGTCATAGGAGATCGGTCCCTCCACGATACAGTTCGTGATCTCGCCCTTCTGATTCATCTCCTTCAGAGCCTGTCCGTCCAACGTCTCGGGCATCTTCGGATTCACCTTCTCCACACAGGCCAGGACTCCCACCTTCGGGCAGTCATAACCCATGGCCACCAGCGCGTCCACGGTATTCTGAATAATCGCTTTCTTCTGTTCCAGATCCGGATATGTCACCATACCCCCGTCCACCGGCACCAGAATCTTATGATAACCGGGAACGTCGAACATTGCCACATGGGACATCACGCCGCCCTTGCCCAGGCCGTGCTCTTTATTCACGACCGCCTTCAGGACAACGCCGGTATCCACCCGGCCCTTCATCAGGAAATCCGCCTTGCCCTCCCGAATCAATTCCACCGCCTTCGCGCAGGCCTCCGGCAGTCCCGCCTCATCGTAAATATCTTCCTCCGGCATGGTCTCGCCCATCTCGCCAAGGATTCGCAGAATCTCCGCCTTATCCCCCACCAAAACCGGCTCCACAATGCCTTCCTTACGCGCATTAAACACGGCTTCCAACGTATGTTCATCATGAGCTACCGCCACGGCCATCCGCTTGCGCACCGGATTCTGCTTTACTTTTTCTTCAATCTCTTCGAAACTATGATACACCATCGTCCGAAACTCCTTTCTCCGAAAACTTTGTTTTGATTATATCTTACATCATATGAAATTTCAACCGATTTCCGAAGAAAGCCTTAATGTTTTCGAAAGATAAAACCCTTTGTTTTTACCGAAACCGAACCGCTACATCTCCTTATTCTTCCAGCAGGTTGCTCTCGTCCCCCAGATCCACTTTTTTCAATTCTTTCCGGAATAAAATATCATATAAAACCGGCACGATAATCAGCGTCATCAGGGTAGCATACGTTAAACCGCCGATCGTCACGATCGCCATCCCTTTTCCGATGGCCGCCGCCTCGTCATTGCTCAGAGCCATGGTGCTCATGGCCAGAATCGTCGTCAGCGCCGTCATTAGGATCGGGCGCATACGGGTCCGGCCCGCCTCGATCAGCGCCTCTTTCTTCGGCGCCCCCTCCAGCCGCAGTTGATTGACATAGTCCACAAACACAATTCCGTTGTTCACGACGACGCCGGCCAGAATCAGGAAGCCCATCATGCCCACCATGGACAACGGTTCTCTCGCCAAAAGCAGGGCCAGAAGGCCGCCCGTAAAAGCCAGAGGCATCGTAAATACAACGATAAACGGCGACAGAAGGCTCTGGAACTGGGCCACCATGATCAGATAAATAAACGCCACCGCCAGAAGAATCATCAACACCATATCCCGAAGCATGGAATTGATCGATTCCGTCTCGCCGGCAATCTCCACCGTATAACCGGCCGGCACTTCGTAATCCGCCAGAAGGCTCTCCACCTGGCGGGATAAAAGCACCGTATTATAACCTTCCGTCGTCCGCGCCGACACGGACATATACCGCGTCTGATTCTCACGCGAGATTGAAGCGATCCCTTCCGCCTCCTCCTTCCCGGCAAATTCCGATAATTTATGAATCTCCTTCACGCTCTCGCCGTTCTCGTCCTGCGTCGTCGTCTCAAATTCATAATCCATCAAATTCTTAACCGTCAGCCTTTTTGAATCGTCCACAACCGTCACCCGGTAAGAATCCGTATCTATATTCAGCGTAGTCGCTTCGCTCTCCGTCTTCAAAGCTTCCGCCAGCTCCGTATAAATCTGCGCCACGGTCAGGCCAAAGGACATGGCCTTATCTTTATCCACATGGATTATGATCTGGCTGTCCGCCTCCTCCTGGCCGTCCGTGATTTCTTCGAAACCTCCGATCCGGCCCAGCAGGTCCTTCATATCCCGCGCGATCTTTGCCAGCGTCTCCAGCCCCGGCCCCGTGATCGTCAACTCCATTCCGTTGCCCATCAATTCGCTCATCTGGCTCATACCGGAAGCCTGAATCTCCGCCTCGCCCTCGATACCCGCCAGGCTCTTCTCAATCTCGGAAATCACCTGCGTACTCTGTTTGGCCGCCGCCTCGTCCAGAAGGACATAAAAACTGAAACGATTATCCGAACCGCCGCTGTCCGTCATGGACATCATGCCTCCGCCGGACATGGCCCCCACAGTCTGAACGCCCTCCACGGACAGAATCCGATTCATGGCGTCATCCGCCAGCACGTAAGCTTCTTCCCTTTCCGCTCCCTCCGGCGCCGTCACCGTGATCGACACCTGATTGCCGCTCATATCGGGAAGCAGGACGATCCCGATCCGCGTGATCTCCCGGATGCTGAAAACCAAAAGCAAAACGCTCACCGCCAACGGTACGATCTTAAAACGAAGGCAGAACCTGAGCAGTTTCTCATAACCGTTTAAGGCCGCGTCAAACCAGCGATGCTTCTTCTCCTTGCACTCTTTCAGCACCGTAGCCCCCATGCAGGGCACCAGCGTCAGGGCAATAACCAGACTGGCAAATAAACTGTAAGCGATGGTCAGGCCCATATCCTGAAACAACTGCCTGGTCATCCCCTCCATAAACACGATCGGCAAAAACACGCAGACCGTCGTCAACGTGGAGGAGAAAATCGCGCCGGCCATCTGATTGGCCCCCAAAACGGCGGCCCGGGCCGCCGGGATCCCCTTGTTCCTCAGCCGGTAGATATTCTCGATCACAACGATCGAATTATCCACCAGCATGCCCACGCCCAGAGCCAGGCCCGACAAAGAAATCACGTTCAGGGTAATATGACTGAAATACATCAAAACGACGGCAAACAATACGCTGAAAGGAATACTGAACGCCACGACGATCGTCGGTTTCGGATCCTTCAGGAAAAACACCAGCACCAGGACCGCCAGCAAGGCGCCCCAGATCAGATTGCTCATAACCGAATCCACAATCAGTTCAATATAATCGCCCTGATCCATCAGAGGCGTAATATGCAGCCCCTCGTACTGCTCTTCCAGTTCCCGAATCGCCGCGTTGCAGGTCTTTGACACGGAGGAAGTGCCGGCCGTGCTGGCTTTCGTGATCGTCAACGCCACCGCCACGTTCCCGTTTACTTTCGTGTAGCTCTCGCCGGCATTATCGATCAGAGTGATCCACGCCACATCCTTCAACCGCACGTCACCGATCCCGTCCAGCGTACAAAGCAACATCTCGCCCAGCTGATCCATATCCTCGTACTCGTCGCCCACTTTCAGGATATACTGCGCCGCGTCTTCCTGGATATAGCCCGCCGGCATGGAAAAATTCTCGGCCAGAAGAATGCCCGATAACGTTTCCAGATTCAAAAGCGTATCCAGATTCGCGTTCTCGATCGCCGCCGCCCGGGCGTCTTCATAAGACCTCTGGGCCTCGTCCAACTGAGCTTCCGTACCGGCCAGCGTCTCCTCCCCGCTTGCGATCTGAGCCGCCGCCGCACCGAAACCGGCCGCCGCCGTGATCTTACCCTGCTCCAGAGCCGTGTAATTGTCCAGAGCCGCGGACACCGCCCCGCCCACCTGATTCAAAACGGTCTGGGAAACCATGATCTCCGTATTCAGATTCGCCAGCTCCGCGTCGATCTGAGACACCCGCAGAACCACCTGATAGATCGCCTGAAGATTCTCCGGCGTCAACTGCCCGGCCAGTTCGCCGTCCCCGCTGCCTAACAACCACGCGATCAGTTCCTCCTGCTTCTCCGGATGCGCGATCAGATCCGCGATATCCCCCGGCGCCGTAAGAAGATCGGCCTGGATCCGGATCTCCACGGCGGTCTCGACCGCCTGCCTCGTGGCATCATCCAATCCTGCAAGGACTTCCTTCGCCGTTTCCGGCGTCACCTCCGTATTCCCGGTAATCTCCGTGATCGTCTCCGCCAGCACTTTATTATAATAAGATTCGCTCTGCATCTGGTTCCGGAAGCGCTCCAGGGCGTCGTTCAGCTGCTGATAAATCCCCTGCATGGCGGAATCATAAGCCGACCGCTCCGCTTCCAGGGCCGCCTTACTCGCGGTCAGACTCGCCAACTGCGCCTCGTAAGCCGCCTTCGTGGCCAACGCTTCGTTCAGCATCTTACTACTCTCGGCCAGTTGAGAGCTCGCCTCGTTTTGCTGCGCCTCCAGCTCGGCTTTCCCCTCCTCCATCTGCTGTTTCGCTTCGTCCAGCTTCGCCCGGCCTTCTTCCAGCTCCTGCTTTGCCTCGTCCAGCTTCTCATATACCTGAGCCAGAAGCTTGTCATTGATCTCATCGATCCGCTCCGGATCCAGACGCACTTCCACCGACTGTTCCACCAGGCCGGCTTCCTCCACGCTCGCCGTGCCGTTCTGCCTTTCCAAATAGGGAACCACAACCTCCTCGGCAAACTCGCTCAGCTCATAGATATCCTTTCCTTCATAATCCACGCTGACTACCATCGTCGGCAGCATATCCGGGCTGATCTCCATCAACATCGGCTTCGCCGCCGTATCCGGCAGTTCCACCATACCCAGCGCCGTAGACAGCTTCACCATGGCCCCGTCCATATTCGTATCATCTTCAAATTCCAAAAAAACCAGACTATAGTTTTCGCTGGAAGTGCTCATGACGGTCTTCACGCCGTTCACGGTACCCAGCCCGGACTCCAAAGGCTCCGTGACGTTCGCCTCCACCCGCTCCGGCGCCGCGCCCGGATACGCCGTAATCACCATCACATAAGGTAAATCAATCGTCGGCAGCAGATCCGTCGTCATCCGGGTAAAACTGACAAACCCCAGAATCAGAAGCATAACGACTCCCACTACCACGGTAAAAGGCCTTTTCACGCTGTATTTCGGCATCTTCTTCTCTCCCCGTTTTTGTAAAACTCTTCCCTATCATAGCCCCATCCCCACCGGGAATCAAGAAAAAATCTTCTTAAATTTATCGGCGACAATATAAATTTTTTCTAAACTGACACTTTTTGAGAATTTTCCCTGATTTTCTCACCGCTCTAAATAAAAAACCCGGAATCCGAAAGGCTCCGGGACCGCCTTCACATTCCATCTTCCCGACTGCTTTTGTAAGTTTTAAAAGTCTCTTAAACGGATTTTAAACTTTTCGGCTTATGCTGTTAAAAAAGAACCGGTCAGGAGGAGCCTCTATGAAAGACAGAAAAAAAATCTGCGGCATGTTTGCCATTGCCATCTTTGTTTTGTTCAGCGCCGCCGTATTCTGGTTTGTGGGACGCCCCATGCTGGCTTTCGTCTCCGAGCCGGAAAAATTCCGGCTGTGGGTCGAGAATCACGGCGTCCGGGGCCGGATCGCTTTCGTCGGCATGATGGTCCTTCAGATCGTTATCGCCGTCATTCCCGGCGAACCGCTGGAAATCGGAGCCGGCTATGCTTTCGGCATCTGGGAGGGCACCGCGCTATGCCTGATCGGCATTGTGATCGGCAGCGCGGCCATTTTCCTTTTCGTCCGGGCCTTCGGCGTCAAAGTCGTGGAAATCTTTTTCCCGGAAGAAAAAATCCGGTCCGTACGTTTTTTGCAGGACACGCAAAAATTGAACGTCCTCACCTTTTTTATTTTCCTGATCCCGGGAACTCCCAAGGATCTGTTATCCTACGTCGTCGGCCTGACAAAAATGAATTTTCTCACCTGGCTCTTTATCAGTGGCGTTGCCAGGATCCCCTCCGTTATCACCTCCACCATCGGCGGCGACGCTCTGGGCATGCAGAACTACCAGTTTGCCGTTCTCGTCTTCGCCGTCACACTGGCGATCAGCCTGGGAGGAATCCTCCTCTATCACCGCATCTGCCGGACGCAGAATCAAAAAAAGGACGGCCGCCCTTAAAGCCGCCGTCCTTTTCCGGTCTATATCTCTTTTCCCGCAAGAATCTCCTGATAATCTTTATAATTCTCCTCCAGAAGCCTCGGCGTCTCCAGCCCGTAAGGGCATTTTTTCATACAGGCCCCGCAATGAAGACATTCTTCCACTTTCTTCATCTTCGCCCGGACCTCCTCGGTCAACTGATTCGCGGAAGGCGAACGACGAATCAAAAGACTCATCCGGGCGCAGATATTGATCTCGATTCCGGCCGGGCAGGGCATACAATAGCCGCAGGCCCTGCAGAAATTCCCGGACAGCTCCTTTCTGTCCTTCTCGATCTGCGCCTTTCTCTCCTCCGTCAGCACGGGAGGATCCGCCACATAGCGCAAGAACTCTTCCAACTCCGTTTCCCTTTGAACGCCCCAGATCGGAAGTACGTTTTCATACTGATCCAGCCAGGCGTAAGCCGCGGCCGAATCCGTAATCAGACCGCCGGACAGCGCCTTCATGGCGATAAATCCCATATCATTCTCCCGGCAAAGACTCACCAGCTCCTGGTCTTTCTCCGTCGCCAGATAACAGAACGGAAACTGAAGCGTTTCGTAAAGTCCGCTCTGAATAATCTCTTTCGCAACGCCCAGCCTGTGATTCGTGATGCCGATATGGCGGATCTTCCCCTGTTCCTTCGCCTCGCACATGGCCTCATAAAGCCCCGTGCCGTCCCCCGGCTTCGGGCAGAAGGCCGGATTATGAAATTGATACAGATCCAGATAATCCGTTTTCAAATTCGCAAGCGTCGTCTCCAGATCCTTCCAAAAACCGGCGGCATCCTCCGCCATGGTCTTGGAAGAAATATATATCTTTTCCCGCATCCCCTCAAAAGCCGCGCCCAGCTTCTCCTCGCTGTCGGTATAGGCTCTGGCCGTGTCAAAAAAACGCATCCCGCCCTCATAGGCCCTGCGAAGCAGCTTCACCGCCTCCGAAAAAGACACTCTCTGGATCGGAAGCGCTCCGAACCCGTTTTTGTTTACCGTAATCCCGGTTTTCCCTAATGTAACTTCAGACATGTTCTCCAATCTCCTTTCTCCGGCGCCGCGCCTCTCCTATTTTTCCAGATACGCCCGGATTTCCTCCGCCGACATACCGGAAAGCCCCATCTTCGCGGGCGTGCGTCCCGTCGTAAAATAATCTTCTTCGTTGTAAGCGCACGTCAGATGAATCACCGATTCGATGAGAACCGGAGAGAGCCCGGCCGTCTTCGCCAGATGCCAGATCGGCACCAGCAAATAGGGTACGTCCTCCGTTATGTAACGCTCCTTCGCGGACTTCGGAGCGTTCTTCACCTTACCGTGCGGCGCGGAGGAACGGTTAAACTCATACACGCTCGAATACCGCTCTCCGTAAAGCCGATTCATCATCTCCAGCTCCGGCCGAAGACGATATCCGTACGCCTCCCCTACGGCCAGGCGTTCCCGGTCCATCTTCGCCGTAGCCCGGGCCGTCGACGGGCTGCAGCAATCGACGTAATAATTAAAATCCCCTTCGAAATTCTCCAGAAGGCCGATATTCACGGCCGTCATCAGAGGATGCCCGCCAAAATTGATATTCTCAAGCCCCGCCTGAAGGGGGGACTTCAAATATTCCACCGGAATCGGCAGCGCCGCCTCAATCCGGGCTCTCACTTCCCCGGTCCCGCGGGATGCCGGAAAAATACTGACGGGCAGAAGCTTTTTCAACCCCATGATATCGACCCTGGCCGGCCCGCACAGCCGGACGGCCCAGGGAATGCTGACCGCGTCCGCAAAAGTCAGGGAAACGCCTTCCCGGCCAGCTTCCTCCCACATCCGATTCAGCACCAGACCCGCAAAATTCCCCGGCATCACAATCAGAATCTGGCCGTCCCGGATATGGGGAATCATGGTTTCAAACAAAATCTCCTGCGCGAAGGAAGGGCAGATCAGGATCATGGTATCCGCAAACGCCACGGCTTCCCCGATATCCGTCGTCGCCTTCGCGATCCGTTCAAATCCCGCAAACAACATGGCATCGCCGTTCCGCTCCGCCTCCGCCCGAATGCCGCCGGCGGCCCGCACGGCTTCAATCTGTCCGGCAAAAGCCGGCGAATCATAAAGACAGACTTCCCTTCCCAGTTTCGACAGATGATAAGCCGCCGCCATACCGCCGTTGCCGGCCCCGATAATCGTTACCCTGCCCATGATCTCCTCCTTACATATTCAGCACCTTCGATAAAAATTCCTGCGTCCTCTCGTTCTGCGCGTGGTTGAAGATCTCGTCCGGCGTTCCCTGCTCCAGCACGACGCCCTGGTCCATAAAAAGCACGCGGTCGCCCACTTCCCTGGCGAACCCCATCTCGTGGGTCACGATCACCATCGTCATACCTTCTTTTGCCAGCGCTTTCATCACGTCCAGCACCTCGCCCACCATCTCCGGGTCCAGCGCGGACGTAGGCTCGTCAAACAGCATCACGTCCGGCTCCATGGCAAGCGCGCGGACGATGGCGATCCGCTGTTTCTGGCCGCCGGAAAGCTGATGCGGATAATTCTCCGCCTTATCTTTTAGCCCGACCCGATCCAGCAGCTCATACGCCTTTTGCTTCGCCGCCGCCTCGCTCATTTTTTTGACCCGGATCGGACCGACGGTAATATTCTCCATAACGGAAAGATTGTTAAACAAATTGAACTGCTGAAATACCATGCCCATTTTCTGACGAATCTGGGAAATATCCGTCTTCTTGTCCGTAATATCCTGCCCCTCGAAGATCACCTGCCCGTCGGTGGGCTCCTCCAAAAGATTCAGACAGCGCAGGAACGTACTTTTACCGGAACCGGAAGGGCCGATCACCACGACCACCTCTCCCTTCTCGATATGTTCGTCAATGCCTTTTAAAACTTCGAGTTTTCCGAAACTCTTCTTCAGATTTTTAGTGTGTATCATTCCGATGCAGCCTCCTTTCCAGTAAACCGACGCCCTTGCTGGCTACATAGCAGAGGACGAAATAGAACATGGCCAGCACCAGATAACTCGGCAGCATCCGATACGTCATGGTCTTCACCAGCGAATTGCTGTAGAACAGATCGGCCACGCCCAGGTAGGAAATCACCGCCGTCTCCTTGATCAGGGTAACAAACTCGTTGCACAAAGCCGGAAGTACATTCTTGACCGCCTGGGGCAGGATGACCAGCCGCATCGCCATACCCCGCTTCATGCCGACGCACAGAGCCGCCTCCATCTGTCCCCGGTCCACAGCCTCAATGCCGGCCCGGAAGATCTCCGCCACATAAGCGCCGCTGTTCAAACAGATGGCCAGCAGGCAGGGCAGAAGTTTTTCCAGATCCATTCCCAGGAAAAAGCCGCTGGGAAACGGAATAAACTTCGGAAACATAAAATACGCGATCCAAAGCTGAACGATCACCGGCGTTCCCCGAAAGACGGCAATATACATCTTGGCGATTGTGCGCAGACAAAACGGCAGGACCTGTTTTTTCCTGGCCATCCGCATCAGACAGATGAACAGACCGCAGAGAATCCCGCCGACGACCCCCAAAAGAGCGATCACGATCGTATTCCGGGTTCCTTCCAGATAGTAAGGATAATAATTTTGAATAATATATAAAACTTCCTGCAGCATAGAAATTTTCCTCTTCTTTTCGCTGAAATCTCTCCCAAACCCCTCAACAAGCCCGGAAGAATGTATAATAACGACAAGAACCGGTTTCGGGAAGGCACTTCCCGGCTCCGGTTTTTGTCGTTCTTCCTATTCAGATATCGGTTCTCCGCATTCGGATGCCCGGATTACTTCGTCGCTTCCTCGGTCGCTTCTTCCGTCGTCCCCGCGCCGATATCCTCCGTGCCCAGATATTCCATCATCCAGTCGCCGTACAGATTCTTCTTCGACACTTCCGCGATAACCTCGTTGACCTTCTCCAGCATCTCCGTATTGCCTTCCTTGATGCAGACCGCGATCTCATTCTTATCATCAACCGGAATCTGCACGGAAGCGATCGCCAGATCGGGATTCTTCGCCACGGCGCTCTGAGCCACGCATTTCTCGCAGATCAGGCCGTCCAGCTTATCTTCCGCCACCATCATAACCATATCCTGAACGTTCCCCACGATCTGGGCCCCGTCGCCGGCATACTCGCTCGCCAGATCCGCCTGGAGCGCGCCCATCTGTCCGCCGATCTTCTGTCCCATCAGATCGCCCAGCTCCGCATATTTATCCACGTTCTCCTTCTTTACCAGCAAAGCCTGCTCGGCAACATAATAAGGGTCGGAAAATTCACACTTACGGCCTTCCATAATCGTCATACCGGAGATGACCAGGTCAAATTTACCTTCGTCCAGACTGCCGATCAGTCCGTCAAAACTCATATCCGTCAGCTCCAGCTCCATATCCAGCGCGTCGGCGATATACTCGGCCAGTTTCACGTCGGAACCGACCATCTGACGCTTGCCGTCCACTTCCGCGTATAACTCAAACGGCGGATAATCCGCGGAAAGTCCCACTTTCAAAACGCCGTTCTTCCCGCTCCCCGCTTCCGAACCGGACTCGCTGCCGGCCGCCGTCGTACCTCCGCCGATGTTGGAAGAACCACAGGCCGTAAGCCCCATCACCATCGCCGCGCCCAAAACAAGCGCCGCCGCCTTTTTCCACATTCCGTTTTTCATAACTTATCCCTCATTCTTTCCCGGAAAACCCGTTCGCCAAACTCCGGATTCCCCTGTCTTGTTAATCATCATAATCACTCATGAAGGATTTGTCAACTGTTTTTTGCATATTTTTTGAATAAAAATCAATTTTATGCATTTATTCACTCTTTTTATGCATTTATCCGGTTATCGGCGCCGGCACAGACACACGAAACCCGCAAAAAATCACGCGAGCCGCCGCCCCATCAAAACCCCCATGACAGAGGCCATCATAAGCCCCCGCGTCCAGCCGCTGGAATCCCCCAGACAATGAAGACGGGCCACGTTCGTATCCAGTTCCGGCGTCATACGGATCTTGTTGCTGTAAAATTTCAGTTCCGGCGAATACAGAAGCGTCTCCGTGCCGGCAAACCCCGGCACGACCCGGTCGACCGCCTGAATAAAATTCACGATATTGATCATGGCCCGATAGGGCATGGCCGATGTAATATCCCCGGCCACCACATCCGGCAGACTCGGCCGCACGTTGGACTGGCTCAGTTCCTTCTGCCAGGTCCGTTTTCCGTCCAGGATATCCCCGTATCGCTGCACCATGATCCGGCCGGCCCCCAGCATGTTCGTCAGCTCACCCACCTTTCTGGCGTACGCGATCGGCTGATTGAACGGCTCGGTAAAATTATGGGACACCAGGATCGCCAGATTCGTATTGTTCGATTTCAGATCCTTATAGGAATGGCCGTTGACCACCGCCAGCCCGTCCTCGTAATTCTCCTGGCTCACAAAACCGCCCGGATTCTGACAAAACGTCCGCACTTTATTCCGGAACGGCTGCGGATATCCGATCAGTTTTGATTCGTAGAGGACGTGATTGACTTCCTCCATGATCTCGTTGCGCACTTCCACCCGGACGCCGATATCCACGGTTCCCGGCCTGTGGGCAATCTGATATCTGGCGCAGATCTCCTCCAGCCAGCCCGCGCCCCTTCGCCCGGCGGCCACGACGACCTGATCCGCATACAACCGTTCCTCATCTTCGCCGGTTCCGGTTTTCACGGTCACAACGCCCTCGCAGACATCCTCGTTTAAAATCAGATCCACACATTCCCGGTCAAAAAGAATCTCCACGCCCTTTTCCTGAAGATATTTCTCGATCGCCAGATAGATCTCCTGCGCTTTCTCCGTACCAAGGTGCCGGATCGGGCAATCCACCAGTTTTAACCCCGCCTTGATGGCCCGCTTGCGGATCTCCTTGACCATATCCGGATCGCCGACGCCCTCCACATGAGGATCCGCGCCAAATTCCAGGTAAATCCGATCCGTATAATCGATAAATTCCTGAATCCGCTCCGCGCCCACCAGATCGGGCAGATCTCCGCCTACCTCATAACTCAAGGACAATTTACCGTCGGAAAAAGCCCCGGCCCCGGAAAACCCCGTCGTAATATGGCAGCAGGGCTTACAACCCACGCATTTCTTCGTCACATTCTTCGGACATCTCCGATTCTCGATGGCTTTCCCCTGCTCGATCATCCGAATCCGTTTCCCGCTTCCCTGCCGAAGCATCTCCAGCGCCGTAAAAATACCGGCCGGCCCCGCTCCCACAATCACGACATCCGCTTTTCTCATAGGCTTCCTCCCTGATATTTCCCGGTCTTCTCCTTGATGGTCAGCACCCCGCCCTCCGGCTTATAAACCAGCTTTACGTAGGCGGACACTTTTTCCGCCCCGGCCCCGGCCGCGACCGTCAGGCAGTTTTTCACCACTTCCATCACTTCCCCGTAATCCTCGCCCTCTATGACCGTCTCGAAAGGCCCGACCTGATAGGACAGGCCGCTCCCCGCGATATATGCGATCACCCGGTCCACGACCGCCAGCATCTCTTCCTGATCCGACAGATTCGGCAAAATCTGTATCGCCGCGCTTGCTCTCATCCCTCTCCTCCCGCTATCCGTTCCGGCAGATCGCTCTCCCGGTAATCTTCTATGTACAGATCCGCGGCGGTGCGAATCCAGCCTTCCGCCTCCGCTTCCAGCGGATCGGCCACGGCCGCCACAAAATACCCCGCCTCGTGCGCCGTGCGGATCGCGTAAGCCGCGTCCTCAAACACAATGGTATCCGAGCGGTTCCCGCCCAGGCGTTCCGCCGCCAGATCATAGACCGCCGGCGACGTCTTCCCGGCCCCCGCCTCCTTACAATCCATCACAAACTCCATAAAGGGCAGGATCCCGAGCCGTTCCAGCGCCGGCCTCGCAACCTCCGCATAAGTCGCCGTCGCAATACACATCCGGATTCCCGCTCTTTTCAGACGATTCAGAAATTCGATCACGCCCGGCTTCAGCGGAATCACATCCCGGTAATTCTCCCGGATCATTCCGTTGATCGTCTCGATAATCTCCCCCACCGTCTCCTTCGCGCCCAGTTCTTCCCTGAAATACGCGGCCGATTCCTCCATCGTCATGACCGCCAGCCGCTCGCGCAGGTTTTCCGGTACCGGCAGCCGCCTGCGAAGCAGATACTGACGTCCCAGATCCTTCCAGTAAGGCATCGAATCCAGCAGCGTTCCATCCATGTCAAATATAGCGTAGCGATACTTCATGCAATCTCCTTCTTCTCTTCTCATTCGTTCCTCTTTCGCCGCGTAATACGCGCGAGACGGGTAAGCTTATCGGCAGTCAGAAGGCTTACCTGGTCGATCAGATGCGTCCGAAACGTCATCGTCCCTCCCTGCTGCGCCTCCGTTTTTGCAAAAGCAAGTTCCCCGCACACGCCCATGACCGCCACGGCCGCCAGCGCCGCTTCAAACGGCTCTTCCGGGCAGGCCCCCAAAAAAGCGCCGATCAGCGCCGTCGACATGCAGCCGCTGCCCGTTATCTTCGCCATGATCGGATGGCCGTTCTGCACAAAACAGACCCGCCGCGCGTCCGCCACGATATCAATGGAACCGGATATCACCGCCACGCAGCCAAGCCTCTCCGCCAGACTGCAGGCAAGTTCCGCGGCCGAAGAAACATTCTCCCCGGTGATCCGGTCCGCGTCCGCCGCGTCCACGCCCGATATCCCTCCCGCGCCCGTAGCAAGGTATTTGATCTCGGAGACATTGCCTCGGATCACGGTAAAACGGACCGCCTGCGCCAGACTCCGAAACGTCTGCTGCCGCAGATCGGATCCGCCGACGCCGACCGGATCCAGCACGACCGGATGTCCCAGTTCATTGCTCTTTTTTCCGGCCAGCAGCATGGAATCCGTATCGTGCAGAGTTCCCATGTTCAAAACCAGCGCCCGGCTCCCCGCCGTGATCTGAGCCGCCTCCCCCGGATGATGCGCCATCACCGGCCGCCCGCCGCCGGCCAGAATGATGTTGGCGCAGTCGTTGACCGTAACGTAATTCGTAATACAATGGACGACAGGCGATACCCGCTCCAATCTACTACAATGTATTTATGGTTAATACCCCTTACAGCCAGTAAGGAATTATCCATCTTGTTGCTTAAGCTGTTATAATGATGGAGCAATCGGTATATCGGCTTCCAATCTTGGACTTCGCGTCCGTTTGATAGA
>JAAWBX010000004.1 GCA_022792885.1 Lachnospiraceae bacterium | reverse complement strand
GAGGATTTCACATCCCTTTTGCCGCGCTGGGATTTCTCTTTGTGTTCGGCAGTTTCTTCGGCCGCTTTGTCTGCGGCTGGCTGTGTCCTTTCGGTCTGGTACAGGATCTTTTTCATAAAATTCCCCTTTTTCGCAAGCGGAAGCGCCTTTTTGGTCACCGGGTCCTGAAATACGGGAAGTATGCGGTTTTGTTCCTGCTGGTGGGAGTGGGCTCGACGTTCGTATTCGGGGGCTTCGCGAAACTTCCCGCTTTTTGCAAATATCTCTGTCCCTCCGGGACTTTACTGGGAGCGCTGCCGCTGCTGAGCGTCAACGAAGCCCTTCGGGCGGGGCTGGGCGCTTTGTTTGCCTGGAAATGGGGGATTCTGCTGCTGCTTCTTGTCCTCTCGATCAAAGTTTACCGGCCTTTTTGCCAGTATCTCTGCCCTCTGGGCGCCATTTACGGGTGGTTTAACCGGTTTAGCCTGGTTCAGATCCGCTGGGAGGAGGAGCGCTGCTTAAAGTGCGGCGCCTGTCAGGCGGCCTGTCCGGTGGATCTGTCCGTCCGCGAAATCTCCCGCTCCCCGGAATGTATCCGCTGTGGGAAATGCGCGGCGGCCTGCCCGGAGAAATGTCTGCATTTTGGGGGAAAGATAAAGGACGGGAAGGATGTAAAATAAAAGCCTGAGATATCTCAGGCGTCTTTTCTCAGTGTCCGGCAACGGTTTTTAGCAGTTCCCGGCAGGCATAAACGTCTTTGTAGCGGTGGAAAGTTTCTTTCGTGGCGCAGACTTTGTCGGCCAGACAGACGATATAGGAATCCAGATACCGCGGCGGAATGACGGTCAGGGGCCACATGTGTTTTTTAATGATGTCCTGTTCTTTGACGGACAGGGTGAAAAAACGGTTGGCATTTTTCAGGGCCGCGCCCGGGTGGGTGAAGCCGTGGAAGCGCCGGTGAGCGGAATTTTTTGTGACCTTGGCATGCCAGTCGTACAGGTACAGGTCGTGGAGCAGGGCGCCCCGGACGGCCTCCCGGGATTCTCTTTTTAAAAAACGGCAGATCAAAAACGTGAACCAAGCCACGCAGAGCGCGTGTTCAAGTGTGGTGACATTCCCGTGTTGAATGAAGTTCCCCATGGAGAGGACCTGGGGACTGCCCAGAAGATCGTTGATATGGTCTAGAAATAACAAGTGTTCTTTATTGGAAAGCATGAAAAATCCTCCCTGAAAATATACGATTTACAGGATACCGAATCAGTATATCACAAAATTTTAAAGAAGAGAAGGAGTAGAGGAAAATGAAGTTTACTTTTGCGCATAATAACATAAACGTGAGAGATCTGGAGAAATCGCTGGCGTTTTACCGGGACGCGCTCAATCTGAAAGAAATCGACCGCAGAGAAGCGGAGGATGGGAGTTTCGTTCTGGTTTACCTGGGTGACGGCGCGACGGCTCATCAGCTGGAACTTACCTGGCTTGAGGGTATGGACCGCCCGTATGACCTGGGAGATAACGAGATCCATCTGGCTTTTTACACCGACGATATGGAGGCGTCCCGGAAGAAACACAGGGAGATGGGCTGCGTTTGTTTTGAAAACGAAAAGATGGGGATTTATTTTATTGAGGATCCTGACGGGTACTGGACGGAGATCATTCCGGGCCGGTAAAAGGCCGGCAAAAGGGATAATTTTCGCGCAAAATACGCTTGTGAAAAATGACGGAAAACCGGTAGTTTTGTTGAGAAGAAAACTGTACTTTTTCCGATACTTATTTGACAAGCCCGCAAGGCGAGAGGTATAATAACCGTAAACTTTCATATAGTTATATTTTGCTATATATAAAAAGGAAGAAAAATGAATTCCAGGAGGTAACATTACAATGGGAAGAAAAATGAAAACCATGGATGGCAACCATGCCGCTGCGCATGCGTCTTACGCGTACAGTGACGTGGCGGCGATCTATCCGATCACCCCGTCTTCCGTTATGGCGGAAGCGACGGACGAATGGGCCATTCAGGGGAGAAAGAACATCTTCGGACAGACCGTCAAGGTGACCGAGATGCAGTCGGAAGCCGGTGCGGCCGGCGCCGTTCACGGGTCTTTGGCCGCCGGCGCGCTGACGACGACTTATACGGCCTCCCAGGGTCTGCTGCTTATGATTCCGAATCTCTATAAGATCGCGGGCGAACAGCTTCCGGGCGTATTCAACGTGTCGGCCCGTGCTCTGGCAAGCCATGCGCTTTCTATTTTCGGCGATCACTCCGACGTGTATGCCTGCCGGCAGACGGGCGTTGCCATGCTCTGTGAATCCAGCGTTCAGGAAGTCATGGATCTGACGCCGGTTGCCCACTGTGCGGCGATCAAGGGGAAACTGCCGTTTATCAATTTCTTTGACGGTTTCCGCACTTCCCATGAGATTCAGAAGATCGAGACCTGGGATTATGAAGATCTGAAGGATATGGCGGATCTGGACGCGATCGCGGAGTTCCGGAAGCATGCTCTGAATCCGAATCATCCCTGCCAGAGAGGCTCCGCGCAGAACCCGGATATTTTCTTCCAGGCGAGAGAAGCCTGCAATCCTTATTATGACGCGATGCCGGCGATCGTTCAGGAGTACATGGACAAGGTGAACGCGAAGATCGGTACGGATTATAAGCTGTTCAATTACTACGGCGCGGCGGACGCGGATCATGTCATTGTAGCCATGGGTTCCGTCTGCGATACGATTGAGGAGACGATCGATTACCTGTGCAAGGCCGGCAAGAAGGTCGGTGTGGTGAAGGTGCGCCTATACCGTCCTTTCTGCGCCCAGGCGCTGGTGGCCGCCATTCCGGAGACCGTAAAGAAAATCACCGTCCTTGACCGCACCAAGGAGCCGGGCGCCATGGGCGAACCGCTGTACCTGGATGTGGTAGCGGCTCTGAAAGACACGAAATTCGCGAATATTCCGGTATACACCGGCCGTTACGGGCTGGGTTCCAAGGATACGACGCCGGCTCAGATCGTGGCGGTTTACGAGAACGAGACGAAGCAGAAGTTTACGATCGGTATTGTGGACGACGTAACGAATCTGTCCCTTCCGATCGGCGCGCCTCTGGTGACTACGCCGGAAGGTACGATCAACTGCAAGTTCTGGGGTCTGGGCGCGGACGGTACCGTAGGCGCGAACAAGAACTCCATCAAGATCATCGGCGACAACACCGACATGTACGCGCAGGCTTATTTTGATTATGATTCCAAGAAGTCCGGCGGCGTTACCATGTCCCACCTGCGTTTCGGCAAGAGCCCGATCAAGTCCACGTACCTGATTCATAAAGCGAACTTTGTGGCCTGCCACAATCCGGCTTATGTCAGAAAATACAACATGGTCCAGGAGCTGGTGGACGGAGGTACGTTCCTTCTGAACTGCCCGTGGGATATGGAAGGGCTTGAGAGCCATCTGCCCGGACAGGTGAAGGCGTTTATCGCCAACCATAACATCAAATTCTATGTGATCGACGGTGTGAAGATCGGTATCGAGACCGGTATGGGGCCGACGAGAATCAATACGATCTTACAGTCCGCTTTCTTCAAGCTGGCGAATATCATTCCGGAGGAGCAGGCGATTGATCTGATGAAGGCGGCCGCGAAGGCGACCTACGGCCGGAAGGGCGACGACGTCGTTGCCAAGAACTGCGCGGCGATCGACGCCGGCGCGAAGCAGGTCGTGGAAGTGAACGTTCCCGAGAGCTGGAAGAGCGCGGCGGACGAGGGTCTGGATATGACCCATGCGGAAGAAGGAAGAGCCGATGTGGTGGCGTTTGTCAACGACATTCAGTCCAAGGTTTCCGCTCAGGAAGGCAACAGCCTGCCGGTTTCCGCTTTTACGGATTATGTGGACGGCACGACTCCGTCCGGTTCTTCGGCTTATGAGAAGCGCGGAATCGCGGTCAATGTTCCGGTATGGAAGCCCGAGAATTGTATTCAGTGTAATTTCTGTTCGTATGTCTGCCCTCACGCGGTGATTCGTCCGGCGGTTATGAATGCGGAGGAGGCCGCTAAGGCTCCGGAAGGCATGAAGATGAAGGATATGACCGGGATGCCCGGTTACCAGTTCGCGGTTACGATCTCCGCTCTGGATTGTACGGGATGCGGTTCCTGCGCGAACGTCTGCCCCGGTATGAAGGGAGAAAAGGCTCTCGTAATGGAAGGTCTGGAAGCGAACCTGGGCGAGCAGAAGGTGTTTGACTGGGCGCAGGCTCTGCCGAAGAAAGCCGATGTCCTGGATAAATTCAAGGAGACGACCGTCAAGGGCAGCCAGTTCCGTCAGCCGCTTCTGGAGTATTCGGGCGCCTGCGCGGGCTGCGGCGAGACTCCTTATGCGAAGCTGGTGACGCAGCTCTTCGGCGATCGCATGTATATCGCGAATGCGACCGGATGTTCCTCGATCTGGGGCAACTCCTCCCCGAGCACGCCTTACACGGTGAACGCGAAGGGCCAGGGTCCGGCCTGGTCGAACTCTTTGTTCGAAGATACGGCCGAGTTTGGTTACGGTATGCTGCTGGCTCAGAACGCTCTGCGGGCCGGCCTGAAGGATAAAGTGGAAGAGATTGCCGCGAACGGCAAGAACGAGGATGTGAAGGCGGCCGCCAAAGAATGGCTGGATACCTTCTCCATCGGCGCTCTGAACGGAAGCGCTTCCGACAAACTGGTGGCGGCGCTGGAAGCCTGCGGCTGCGATAAGGGCAAGGATATCCTGGCGAACAAGGATTATCTGGCGAAGAAATCGCAGTGGATCTTCGGCGGCGACGGCTGGGCTTATGACATCGGCTTCGGCGGCGTCGATCATGTGCTGGCCAGCGGACAGGACATCAATATCCTGGTATTCGATACCGAGGTATATTCCAATACGGGCGGGCAGTCCTCCAAGTCCACGCCTACCGGTGCGATCGCGCAGTTTGCGGCCGGCGGTAAGGAAGTGAAGAAGAAAGACCTGGCCGGCATCGCGATGAGCTACGGCTATGTCTATGTGGCGCAGGTATCCATGGGCGCCGATATGAACCAGTGCATCCGGGCGATCGCGGAGGCGGAGGCCTATCCGGGACCTTCGCTGGTGATCTGTTATGCGCCTTGTATCAACCACGGTATCAAGAAGGGTATGTCCAAGGCTCAGACCGAAGAGAAGCTGGCTGTGGAGTCCGGTTACTGGTACAACTTCCGTTACAATCCGGAACTGGCCGCCGCCGGTAAGAACGCGTTCTCACTGGACAGCAAAGCTCCGAACTTCGACGGATATAAAGAATTCCTGAACGGGGAAGTCCGTTACAATTCGCTGGTGCGGGCGAATCCGGAAAGAGCGGAGAGATTGTTCGATCTGTCCGAGGGTTACGCGAAGGAGAGATATGCGCATCTGCAGAAATTGGTTAAGATGTACGGCAGCGAGGAATAGAATCGTTTCTCTGTTGTAGACAGGTAAAAAAGGCCCCCGGCGGGCACGCTCTTTTGAGGCTTCAAAGCGCGTGCCTGCCGGGGGTTTTGTCGTGGAAAATTTGTGTCGGAAAACACGTTTCAGCGGAAAAAATCATGCATACGCCGAAGCGCTTCCCGAATCTCTTCTTCCGGGGAGGCAAAAGAAAAGCGAAGATATCCTTCTCCGGCAGGGCCGAAAGCGCTGCCGGGGGTGGCGATTACCCGGGTTTTTCGGATCAGCAATTCGGCGGCTTCCTGAGAAGAAAGCCCCAGGCCGCGGATGTCCGCGAAAGCGTAAAATGCGCCGTCCGGCATTCGGCATTGTATTCCGTGACAACGATTCAGTCCGTCTACCATCAATTCCCCTCTTTTCTGATATTCCTTTCGCATAAACAAAACGGAATCCTGGGGGCCTTTCAGAGCTTCGGCGGAGGCTGTCTGGGCGGCGGCGTTTACACAGGAAGAGACGCTTTCCTGCAGCTTCACCATGGAAGAGATCATGTGAGCGGGGCCCGCCGCGTAGCCTACGCGCCAACCGGTCATAGCGTAGGTTTTGGACAGGCTGTTGATTGTAATACAAAAATCCTTCATTCCTTCAAAAGAAGCCGGGCTTTCGGGAGCCGTTTGCCCGTAGTAAAATTTTTCGTACGGTTCATCCGAAATAAGAACCAGGTCATGTTTTCGGACCAGGTCGCAGATTTGACGCAAAAGCTTTCCGGGAATGACGGCGCCGGTCGGATTGGAGGGTGAATTGATCAGGATTGCTCTGGTTTTGGAGGAGAGAGCCTGTTCGATTTGTTCCGTTTCAGGGATAAATCCGTTTTCTCCGCGAGCGGGAACCGTGACGGTCCGGGCTCCGGCCAGCGTGATATGGCCGTAATAATTCGGCCAGCAGGGTTCGATCAGGATGACTTCCTCGCCGGGATTTACGGCGGCCAACAGGGCTAGCAGAATGGCCTCCCCGGAACCGGTCGTTACGATCAGCTCCGTTTCGGGATCCGTCCGGATATGGTTATCCCGTTCTAATTTTTCGGCGATGGCTTCTCTTAGCGGAAGTAACCCGGCGTTTGGCGTGTATTTGGTGAAGCCGTCGCGAAGCGCCCGGCAGCCGGCTTCGACGATGTGGGAAGGGGTCGGAAAACCGGGTTCGCCGATACAGAGGTTGACGACGTCGGGATAGTGGGCGGCTATCTGAAACATTTTACGAATGCCGGAAGCCGGAATCTGAGCTGCTTTTTCGCTGATTCTCATAGGATGGACCTTCTTTCTTCTTGAATGATAATCGATTTGTATAAATGTAGGACAGATAGACAAATCTTTTATATCACACTTCATCTTTCATGACAAGTCTTTTTCAAATCTTTTTAAAAAAAAGAATATAAGAGAAAAACAGAAAGAAATTTGTAAAAAAAGCAAATAAAATGTCTTGACAAAGCCGAGTATAGAGGGTATTCTAACGATATAAATGTAGGACAGCCAACATCATGCAAATATTCAGGAAAGAGGTGAGGGGATGAAAAAAAGTCTTTCTGCCACAGGGGTGGGAAGCGGCGGTCAGGCTGTGGCGGGGCGTTTGTCCGTGCGGGGGTCTGCCGGGACGGGATTATCGGAAAAAGAAATACGGAGAAAATTTATGGACGAGGAGGAAGGAAAATGAGGAAAATCGGAAAAGGCGTGACAACCGGAGTTTTGGCGCTGTTGACCGCGTCGCTGGTAATCGGAGCGTTGGGAGGCTGCGGAAAGGGGGGAACCGAGGAGGAGGCGGGTTCCGAAGGGGAGGTTCGAACCTGGAAGATGGCTCACACCAGAGCGACGGGAACGGATAACGACCGGATGGCGCATATGTTCGCGGATAAAGTGGAAGCGGCTCTGGAGGGCGTGGATATTACAATCTATCCGAACAATGAACTGGGCGATTATACGGTAGTACAGGAAGCGGTAAGCCTGGGTGAGGTGGAGCTGAATCTGTCCTCTTTGTCGAACGGCGTGGATCCGACGTTATCTGTGCAGATCGCCCCGTATCTGGTTACTTCCTGGGAGGAAGCCTATAAGTTTTACAATTCGGAAGACGGAATTGTGACGGATTATGTGAAACAACAACTGGAGAAGCAGGATATTAAGCTGCTGGCCATTATCCCCAAATATTTCGGGGCCGTCGGGACGACCAAAGAGGCGATGAATCCCGGGGATCCCACGGGCAGTAAGGGGGTTAAGATCCGGGTACCTCAGATGAACTCTTTTGAAAAATTTGCCTCCGGCATCGGTTTTCAAACTACGCCGTTAGCCGCATCGGAGATATTTACGGCGCTTCAGACGAAGATCGTGGAGGGATGCTGCGGCGGAGGCGCGGAGAGCTATTACAATGATTTTGGCGAGCTGATCCGGTACATTTATCCGCTGCGGACTCATATGGAGAATCACTGGTTATATATCAGCATGGAGACCTGGAATTCTCTGACGGAGGAAGAGCGGGAAAAGGTGACCGAAATCGCCAAAGAACTGGAAGCGTACGCGTATGATCTGGCGCAGGAGAATGAGGAGAAATATTTTGAGCTGTTTCGTGACCAGGGAACGGAAGTTTATGAATTTACGCAGCAGGAACTGGATGCGTACCGGGCATATGTCCGCACAAACGTGTGGCCGGAGCTGGGAGGCGAATACGGGGAGGAGCTTTGGAATCGGATTACCGCCGAGATCGGGGAATAGAACAGGAGGAAATTATGAAGGCATTGCGGGTGGAAGAGAACGACAACGTGGCGGTGGTGGCGGAAGACACTGCGGGCGGAACCCGGGTGGAGGCCGGGGACATGATTGTGACGGCGCGTGAGGCGATAGGAGCCGGCCATAAAATTGCGCTGGAGGATATCGGGAAGGACGGTATGATCTACAAATATGGCGTGCCGATCGGAAAGGCGGCCTGCGATATCCGCGCGGGAGAATTTGTGCATACGCATAATGTCGTCGATATCACGGAGGAACTGTGTCGGGCGTATGCCAGAGATTACCGGGAGAGGAAGGGGAATTGACGTGAAAGAGTTTATGGGATATAAGAGAGCGGACGGCCGTATCGGGATTCGTAATTATGTGCTGGTGCTTTCCATGGTGCACTGTTCCAACACGGTGGCTCAGCGGATCGCGTTTCGGACGGGCGCTCATGCGGTGGTGCATGATTTCGGGTGTGTGGAATTTGAGGACAGGCATGCCAGAACCCGTCTGGGGCTTTTGAAAGCTGCTTTGAATCCGAATGTTTACGGGGTCCTTCTGGTAGGGCTCGGCTGTGAACAGACGGACGCGGCGAGCCTTCTGCAGGAGATCCGGCAGACGGGGAAACCGGTTTATTATGTGGGGATTCAGGAGGAGGGCGGTTCGAAGACCGCCGAGGAAAAAGGTTGCCGGATCGTGGAACATTTAGTCGAAGAAGCAAATGATCAAAAACGGGAGGCCGTACCTCTTTCGGGGTTGGTTGTCGGCGTTCAGTGCGGCGGCTCGGACTGGACGACCGGGTTGGCGGGAAACAGTACGATCGGAGCAATGACGGATCGCATCGTGGCCGACGGGGGGTCGGTTATTATGAGTGAGGTTCCCGGTTTTCCGGGCAGCGAACATATCGTAGCCGAACGGGCGGTCAACTACGAGGTGGGGCTGCAGGTGATCGACATGTGCGATGATCTGCGGAAAGAATTTCTGGAAGCCCACGGACAGACGATTGAGGAGGTGAACCCCACGCCGGGCAATAAGGCGGGCGGAATCACTACGCTGGTAGAAAAATCCATGGGAAATATCAAAAAAATGGGTGTTTCCCCGGTGCAGGGACTGATCTATGCGGGGGAGGACATTCCGCATCCGGGATTGTGGGTGCTGGATCTGCGGGCCGACGGACCGGATTCGAATTCAACGACCGGTTTCGCCATGTCCGGGGCTGTTATGACGGTTTTCAGTACCGGAAGAGGGACCCCGATGGGGAATGCCGTGATGCCGGTGTTAAAGCTTACCGGGAATCCCGGGCGTTATGAGAAACTGGCGGGCATTCTGGATTTCAACGCCGGCGTCGTGCTGGAAGGCGCCGATATTAAGAAGACTGCGGAAACTTTGTATGAGATGGTGATTGAGGTGGCGGAGGGGAAGGAGACGAAATCGGAACAGAACGGCGATTTTGAGTACACGATTCCCAGGGAGAACAGCCGGAAGTAGAGCCCAGGGGCTGCCGCGTTCGTTTTCGGCGGCCCCTGAGAAAGGAGAAGAAAATGGAGAAGGAAAAGAAAGGGCGATTTCTTCGCGTGATGGACGGAATAGGAAGCCTGTGCGAGATTATCGGGGGCGGGATGATGTTTCTGATGATCCTTCTCATCACGGTTCAGGTCGTTCTCCGCTTTTTGGGAGCGCCGCTTCTGGGGATTGAGGAACTGCTGAATTTTCCGACGATCTGGATGTATTTTTTGGGAGGGGCCTGCGCTTCTTTTACGAACACGCATATTGAATGCGGTGCGATAGAGGCTTTTTCGAAGAACAAAAAGCGGGTTGCCGTTGCCAATGTCGTGAAGAATGTGATTACGTCGGCGATCTCCGTATATGTTCTGATCTGGGCGGCGGAATATACGCGCTACAGTTTCCGGGTAAACAAGATCAGCGCGCTGCTGCATATCCCGATGCCGTTGGGAGAGGCGGCGGTTATCACCGGTCTGGTATTGATGGCGGTTTTTACGATTCTCACGACGATAAGGGGGATCCTGGAACTGAGACAGGGCCGGGAAGGAGGCGGGACGTATGAGTGACGTGATGGTTATTTTTTTGATCTGTATGTTAATACTGATGGCGCTGTTGTTTCTGGGAGTTCCCATTCCGTACTGTTTTGCGGGGGCTTTGATTTTTTTGATTCTGAATACGGAGATTCCGATCCGTACGCTCTTGATCTGGGGTTATTCACAGATGATCAGTCCGACGCTTCTGGCTGCGCCCATGTTTATTGTGGCGGGGAATTTGATCGGCGAAAGCGGGATTGCGGAGCGGCTGCTGGAGGTGGCGCGGATTTTTGTGGGTAAGATCAAAGGGGCCCTGGGTGTGGTCTGCGTGATTACCTGCGGCGTCATCGGCGCGATTTCCGGCAGCGCGTTTACCGGCCTGGCTTCCCTGGGAACCATTTTAATTCCGGAGCTTCGAAAGGAGGGTTATTCCAACGGGTTCGCTACCGCGCTGATTACCTGCTCCTCCATTCTCGGCGTCCTGATTCCGCCCAGTGTGCCGCTGATTATTTACGGATGGACGACGAATACGTCGATTTTGGCGGCTTTTTTATCCACGGTGATTCCGGGGGTTATGACGATTCTGACGTTTTCGATTATCAACCTGGTTTATGCCAGGAAATTCGCGGTTGCGGAGCCGGCGGAGGAAAAAACGGAGGAAGAGACAGAACGGCTGCCGGGGAAACGGAAGGTGATAATCGGTGCGATTCCGGCTCTGATGATGCCGGTGATCATTTTGGGAGGTATTTACGGAGGAATCTTTACGGCTTCGGAGGCGGCTTCGGTCTGCGCCGTGATCGCGTTGATCGTGGGGATTTTCTTCTATCGCCGGCTAAAGGGAAGGAATATCATCGGGACGTTCAGAAAAACGAGTTCGTCGATCGGCGCAATTTTTATGATGATTTATTTCAGCATGCTGATGAGCCAGGTTCTGACACAGCTTCAAATTCCTCAGAAGCTGGTGGAGGTGTTTTTGGGAATTACGGACAATAAGTATCTGGTGCTGTTGATTCTGAATATATTTTTGCTGCTGGTCGGGATGATCGTAAACGATTCGACGGCAATTCTTTTGGTAGCGCCTTTGCTTTTGCCGGTAGCGCAGAGTTATGGAATCAGTTCCGTGCAGTTTGCGGCGATCATGGTGGTGAATCTGGCGGCCGGGGGATTGACGCCGCCATACGCGAGTATTCTTTATTTTGGAATGCGGATCGGCCATGTGAAGATGGGGGAATTGATGAAAAGCGTCCTGGTGTTTTTGCTGGTCGGATATCTTCCGGTCATGCTGGCGACAACTTATATAGAACCGGTTACCATGTTCCTGCCGCGTCTGTTCGGCTATTGATTGTAACCGGCGGAGAGATTTCCTTGCCTCCCATTTGGGAACATGATATACTTTATACATAAAAGATTGTAAATATTTGGAACAGGAGAAAGTTTATGATTGTACCTATACAGAAAAACCGGATTTTTGAGGAAGTTTCCAAACAGATGATTGCGCATATTGAGAGCGGGGACTGGAAAGCCGGAGAGAAGATTATCGGAGAGATTGAGCTTTCGAAAGAGTTCCAGGTGAGTCGAAATTCCATCCGGGAGGCGGTGAAAGCTCTTCAGATGGCGGGGATTTTGGAGGCGAAGAGCGGTCTTGGGACTTTTGTCGCTCAGGATGCCGCGCAGAAATTAAGGGACAGCAGGCTGTTTCGGATGCTGGGGGAAGACGAGTATTATGATGAGATCATCGAGACGAGATTTGTAATCGAGACGGGGATGGTTTATCTGGCGGCGCAGATGTGTACGGAGGAGGATATCGCGCGTTTGGAGAGAAACTATGAGGAACTTGTCCGGGTTACGGAGGAGGACGACCGGGAGGACATCATGCGCCTGGGGCATGAATTTCATCAGATGATCGTGGACATTCCCGGGAATCGCGTGTTATCGGTTTTTTATGAATCGATCCGTCAATCTTTGCAGGAGGAGCGTGCCCAGTACGGGACGGAATTCAGCAAGGAGACTTTTGGAAACGGAACGCATAGAGCGATTATTGAGGCGATGAAATGTCATGATGTGATGAGAGCCAGAGCCTTGATGGAAGAGCATATTATACGTAAAAAAAGGGCGCCCGGGAAGGAAAAGGTCTAATGATAACGGAAGAGATAACCGAAGAATTGTTTCGGCTTCAGGATAGGAAATATCGGGATTTTCAGAGCAAACTGATTCCCACGGTCGAGGCGGAACGCATAATCGGCGTGCGGACGCCGGAACTTAGGAAGCTGGCGAAGCAACTGTCGAAGAGGGAGGATATAACCGACTTCCTGAACGCACTTCCGCACACGTATTTTGACGAGAATCAGCTCCATGCGTTTTTGATCTCGGAGATGAAGGATTTCGCGACCTGTATCGGGGAGACGGAGCGTTTCCTTCCTTTTGTCGATAACTGGGCGACCTGCGACCAGATGTCCCCCAAGGTATTCCGGAGACATCGGAAGGAATTGCTCACGGCGATCCAAAGATGGCTCGCTTCCGGTGAGACGTATGCCGTGCGTTTTGCGGTCGGGATGCTGATGGATCATTTTCTGGACGGGGATTTTGACCCGCTTTATCCGGAGATGGCGGCCGGGATCCGGTCGGAGGAATATTATATCAATATGATGGTCGCCTGGTATTTTGCCACGGCGCTGGCGAAACAGTATGAGGCCGCGGTGCCGTTTATCGAGGAAAAAAGGCTGGCCGTCTGGACGCATAACAAAGCGATCCAGAAAGCGGTGGAGAGCCGGCGCGTGACGGAGGAGCAAAAGGAGTATTTAAGAAGTCTGAAGATTCGTTCGCGTTAAGGCGTGAGGGGACACAGGAACACGAAAGGGGCAGAGGGATGGGGGCGACAGAGAGGGGAAAAAGCGCGGCCGCCTGGCTGGAGAGTCTTGGGCGGTCAAAAGTATTCAACGGGATTTCACCGGAGGAGATCGATGCGATCCTTTCGTTTTCCGGCGCCAGGGAGATGCGTTATCGGAAAGGGGAGGTTATCCTCAGAGAAGGGGAGAGGATTTTCGGATTCGGGATACTGGCCGGCGGAACCGTACAGAGTTATCAGCAGGACGCGGAGGGAAACCGGGTCTTTTTTACGACGCGCCGCGTGGGAGATCTCTTGACGGATGAATTTGCTTTCGGCGGGATGGTGTTGTGCCCCTGGAATATTCTGGTGCTTGAGGAAGCCTGGGTGATCTGGATTGATATTCCGCATTCGATGGAGGTTATGTCGAGAAGGTGCGTGAATCATGCGAGGCTTTTGCGCAATCTTCTGCAGATTCAGGCGGAGAAAAATATCGAACTGGCGATGCGGGTTACGCTTCTTTCGAAGAAGACGATCCGCGCGCGGATCGTTACGTATCTTCAGTGGGAGTCGGACCGGTGCGGCGCAAAATGTTTTGACGTCAAGTTTTCGCGGGACGAGATGGCGGATTATCTGGGGGTTGACCGGAGCGCTCTTTCACGGACGCTTTCTAATATGAAGAAAGAGGGGGTTATTGATTATGTGCGGGGGCATTTTGAGATAAAATTTTAACAAGTTGGTTGCGGATGCAACATACAGCGGCCGGCGTATTTGATACAATCAAAAGAAAAAGGAGGTATCAGTATGAAAAGGCACCGAATGGCTCTGACAGGAGCGGTTCTTTCGCTGTGCGTGGCTTTGGCCGGGTGCGGCCAGAAGCCGGCGGAGACATCCCAGGCCCCTGAGACAACGGCGGCCGGGACCACAAAAGCGGAAACGACCGGTATGCCGGAACCGAATGAGCTTGGTATCGTGACGGCGGATCAGTGGACGGATCTGTTCCCGGAGATTGTGGAATCTTATCAGAAGAATTCCGAAAATTCCGAAGTGGAGAATTATCTGGAGCTGAATCCGGAGATCGTGACTCTGTATGAGGGGATCGGTTTCAGCAAGGATTATAACAGCGCGCGAGGGCATTCTTACACGCTGGAAGACATTTCCGCCACGGCCAGACCGCATCCGCTGTCGAACTGCCTGGCCTGTAAGACGCCGGATTACGTGGCGTTGATGAACAAGTACGGGGCGGATTTCTATTCGATGAGTTTTGAGGATGCGCTGGCCGAGGTGGATAACGCGATCAGCTGTTATGACTGTCACCTGAATTCGCCGGCTTCCGGCCCGGTGGCTTCCCGTCCCGCTTTCCTGGATGCTACAAAGGGAGCGGATGTGGATCCGGATGTGCTGTCCTGCGGACAGTGTCATAATGAGTATTATTTTGATCCGGATACGAAGGAAGTGCGTCATCCCTATACGAATCTGGAAGAGGTATCGCCGGATAAGATTCTGGCGTATTACAACGAGATGGGTTTCACCGATTATCAGAATCCCAGGACGCTGACGAATCACATCAAGGTTCAGCATCCGGAGTATGAGACCGTGATGGGCGCGGGTGCGCAGAATATGAATCTGACTTGCGCGGATTGCCATATGGAGAAAGTGGAGAAGTCCGACGGGACGACTTACACATCCCATTACTGGGTAAGCCCGGTGGAGAGTACCGCGATCATGGAAAGTACCTGCGTGGTCTGCCATGGAAGCGTGGAGGAAGTAACCGAGAAGGTCGACAAGATCCAGGAAGAGATCACCGCGCGGGAGACGGAAGTGGCCGGCGTGCTTGTGGAGTTGACGGAAAAGCTGGCGGAGGCCGTGGCGAACGGGGATTATACGGAAGAAGAACTGGAAGCGATCCGCTCTCTGAACCGGGACGCTCAGTTCTACTGGGATTTTGTGTATGTGGAGAACAGCGAAGGCGCCCACAACAGCAAATTGTCCAGAGAATGTCTGGACAAGGCGGAAGAACTGGCGAACGAAGCGCTGGCTTTGTTCAAGTAAAGCGGGCGCAGAACGTTGTTAGGAGGTGCGGGATGCCGTTTGGAGGTCCTGCATCCGGAAATATTTCTGAAAGTTGAGAAGAAGACCGTACAGGGAAGGGAGGAAAACGAATGAAGGCAGGGAAGAAGCTCTGGAATCTGTTCCACTCCATGAAATGTGCGGTCTTTCTGCTGGTGATTCTGGCTGTCGTCTGCACGGCCGGGAGTCTGATTCCTCAGAATGAGGTGGCCGCTTATTATACGACGGTGTATCCGGAAGCGGTCGGGCATCTGATCCTGTTTCTGGGGCTGGATCACATGTTTACGGTGTGGTGGTTTATCCTGACGGCGGCGCTTTTGTGCCTGAATCTGCTGCTGTGCAGTATTCTGCGCTTCCCTCAGTTGAGGAAGCGGTATGAGGAGGGGTATGGTCCGGAACTTGTCCGGAAGCAGGATTGGGCCGCCGGGACCGGGGTCTGCCGGTGGGAGTGGAAGCCGAAGGCGGAGGGATCCCGGGAAGCCGTGTTTACGGCGGGGCGTTTTAAGAAGATTCAAACGGAAGCGGAGGAGACGGTCGTCTGGCATTACGCCGTTAAAAATCGTTTCGGGATTTGGGGTTCGTGGATCTGCCATCTGGGAATGCTGGCGGTGATTGTCGGTTTTGGCCTGGGGCAGTATTTTATGCTGGATACGTATGTCTATGGGGTGGCCGGACAGGAAAAGGAAGTGAAGGAAGCGGGGGTTTCCGTTCGGATCGACGATTTCCAGGTGGCTCTGCGGGAAGATTACACCGTGGAGCAGTATCGGAGCGAGCTGACGGTCAAAGAGCTTGCGAGCGGAGAGCTGAGACAGGGAGTGACTCAGGTGAACAGCCCCATGTCGGCGTTTGGCATGGACTTTTTTCAGAACTCGACCGGTTGGGCGGCCGATGTGGCGATCTACAAAGACGGGGAGAGGATTGAGACGGCCCTTCTGTGCCAGGGGGAGGTTATCGGCCTGGAGGAGATTCCCTTAAGCATACAGTTGACGGCTTTCTATCCGGATTATTATGTGGACGGCAACGGGCCGGGCACCCGGTCCCCGCAGCCGAATAATCCGGTCGCCGTGTATTCGTTGTACTACCGGCAGGAACTTCTGGCGATGGAGGCGATCGGGATCGGGCTTCCGATTGATGTGGACGCGTACCGGTTTGTTTTTGAGAATCCCAGGAAGTATACGCTGATCCAGGTCGTCAAGGATCCGACGATGTGGTATGTGGCGGCCGGCGGTTTTCTGATGCTGGCCGGGATATTCCTGGCGTTCTTCTGCCGTCCGGAGGAGCTTTGGATGAGAGAAGAGAAGGGACAATGCGAGGTTTTCTGCCGCAGCCTTAAGGGGGCGGATCTGTTTGCGGATCGCGTGAGAGGGTGGCTGGAAGAGCACGGGGAATGTTTGCCCTAAGGTTAAGGGAAGGGAGAATAAGATGTCCGGTTTTTGGATTCAATGTGAGAATGCTTTGTTTTACGCGACGGTGATCGCGTATCTGCTTTCGACGGCCGGTTATTTCTGCTCTTTTGCGGCGAAGAAGGAGAAGGCGGCGAGGCTTGCGACGGCGGGGATGGCGCTTGGTTTTTTGTTCCATACGGCGGCGATTTTTGTGCGGGGGCTGGGAGCCGGAAGGGTACCCCTGACAAATCAGTATGAGTTTGCGACCGCGTTTGCCTGGGGCGTGACTTTTTGCTTTCTGGTTTCTTACCGCAAATTTAAAGTGGAAGTGCTGGGAACGTTTATCGCGCCGATCGTGTTTTTGATTATCGGTTACGCGGCCATGCAGAGCAAAGAAGTCCGGGAATTGATGCCGGCTTTGCAGAGCAATTGGCTGGTGATCCACGTATCGACGGCGATTGTCGCATACGGTTCGTTCGGCGTGTCCTGCGGGATCTCGCTTCTGTATCTGTTTTATGACCGCATCGATGAGGAACGGCGCAGGGGTCTGCCGGATAAGCAGAAGCTGGATGTGATGTCCTACCGGGTGATTACGTTCGGTTTCCTGTTTCTGACGATCGTTATGATCACCGGGGCTATCTGGGCGCAGAGGGCCTGGGGGCACTACTGGACCTGGGATCCGAAGGAAACCTGGTCTTTTGTGACCTGGATCATTTACGCGCTGTATCTGCATGTGAGAGTGAACCGGCGTTGGTCCGGGAAACGGGCGGCGGCGTTCGCGGTGATCGGTTTCTTCTGCGTGATCTTTACCTATGTGGGTGTCAATACGTTTATCCCGAGCGTACACAGCTATGCATGACAAAAGTCTCAAAGGCCGGTTGACAAACCGGTCAGCCATGTTATAATGATAGGCAGATAAAGCGTTGAAGAGAAGAGTAGGACCTTTGATCTGTCTGACCAGAGAAGGAAGCCGGCGGCTGAGAGCTTCCCCTGACATAAGGTTTCGAAGACCGGCTCCGAGCGGCCCCAATCCGGCCCGGTGATTCCGTTATCGTCAGAATAAGGCAGACCGTCGCCAGGTCTGTGAATAAGGGTGGAACCACGAATCGAATCATTCGTCCCTTTCTGTGATGAGCAGGAAGGGGCTTTTTCTTTTCCGGCTTATCAATCTTACGCAAAATGGCGTGGCGCCTTGGAAGGCGTGGATTTTTATTGGAAGGAGAAAGATCATGAAAATTACATTGAAAGACGGCTCGGTAAGAGAGTATGCACAGGCGATGTCCGTGATTGACATTGCGAGAGATTTAAGCGAGGGCCTGGCGCGGGTAGCCTGCGCCGGAGAGAAGGACGGGGAGGCGGTTGATCTCAGGACCGTGATCGATGGGGACTGCGCGCTGTCGATCCTGACTTTTGAGGATGAGAAGGGACAGGCGGCTTTCCGACACACGACTTCCCATATCATGGCGCAGGCGGTTAAGAGGTTGTATCCGGATACGAAGTGCGCCATCGGCCCGTCGATCGCGGACGGTTTCTATTATGATTTTGACAGGGATCATCCGTTTACGCCGGAGGAACTGGAAGCGATCGAGAAAGAGATGGCGAAGATCGTCAAAGAAGATATTCCGCTGGAGCGTTTTGAATTGCCGCGGGCGGAAGCGATCGCTTTTATGAAAGAGAAGGAAGAACCTTACAAAGTGGAATTGATCGAAGATCTGCCGGAAGATTCCGTTATCAGTTTTTATAAACAGGGCGAGTTTACCGATCTGTGCGCGGGACCGCATCTGATGACGACGAAGCCGGTCAAGGCGTTTAAACTGACCAGCGTGGCGGGCGCTTACTGGCGCGGAAGCGAGAAGAATAAGATGCTTACCCGTATTTACGGGACGGCTTATCCGAAGAAATCGGAACTGGAAGCGTATCTGGAGCGGATCGAGGAAGCGAAGAAGCGCGACCACAGAAAGATCGGTCGTGAGATGGGTATTTTTTCCATTATGGATGAAGGACCGGGCTTCCCGTTCTTCCTTCCGAAGGGCATGACGCTGTACAATACGCTGTTGGATTACTGGCGGGAACTGCATGACAGGGAAGGCTATGTGGAGATCTCCACGCCGATTATTTTAAGCCGGAAACTTTGGGAGAATTCCGGGCACTGGGATCATTATAAAAATAATATGTACACGACCATGATCGATGAGGAAGACTATGCGGTGAAGCCGATGAACTGCCCCGGCGGGATGCTGGTTTACAAGCTGGAGCCTCATTCTTACCGGGATCTGCCCATGCGGGTCGGCGAGATCGGCCTGGTTCATCGCCACGAGAAGTCCGGCGCGCTGCACGGCTTGATGCGGGTGAGATGTTTCCACCAGGACGACGCTCATATCTTTATGACGGAAGATCAGATCACGGACGAGATCAAGGGTGTGGCGAGGCTGTTTAACGAGGTGTACAGTCTGCTCGGTTTGAAATATCATGTGGAACTGTCCACCCGCCCCGAGGACAGCATGGGGAGCGAGGAGGACTGGGAAATGGCGACGAAGGGTCTTCAGAGCGCGCTGGACGAGCTTGGCCTGTCCTATGTGATCAACGAGGGGGACGGCGCGTTTTACGGACCGAAGATCGATTTCCATCTGGAAGATTCGCTGGGAAGGACCTGGCAGTGCGGTACGATCCAACTGGATTTCCAGATGCCGCAGCGGTTTGACTTGGAATACACCGGCGCGGACGGCGAGAAGCATCGTCCGATTATGATCCACCGGGTGGCGTTCGGTTCCGTGGAGCGTTTTATCGGCATTTTGATCGAACATTTTGCCGGGAAATTCCCGGTTTGGCTGGCTCCGGTTCAGGTGAAGCTTCTGCCGATCTCCGAGAAATATCAGGATTACGCGAAGAGCGTTTATGCGGTTCTGAAGAAGGCCGGTATCCGGGCCGAGATCGATAAGCGGGACGAGAAGATCGGATACAAGATTCGCCAGGCTCAGTTGGAGCGGGTGCCTTATATGCTGGTGCTCGGCGCGAAAGAGGAGGACGAGGGCAAAGTGGCGGTCCGGAGCCGCAAGTCCGGGGACGAAGGCGCCTGTTTCCTGGATGAGTTTATTGCCCGCGTAAAGAAGGAGAACGACGAGAAGGCATTGGATTGAGCCAAAGCGGCGGTATATATTTATGCACAACCTTCGGGTTGTGCATTTTTATTTTTTACCTTATAACGATTGAATTTATAAAGGGGATATGATACCATGAACCTGGTAAAAAGTGACGTTTTTAATTGTTTTGTGATGCCGTTGCCCGGAGGGACGCGAGATTTTTATGAATTATGCCGTCGTATGCGTAAAGGCGGCGGTTTATGTGTACAATTATGGTAAATACCGGCAAGGGAGGGGTTATCCATGGTCCGTTTAAAAACAAACGTTCTGCCAATGGACACAAACCTGAAAACGGATTCCGAGGAGATCGGTATACGGAATATAGCCGATTATATTGGAAGAGTTGAGCAGTACATTCAGGCAAGGAGCGAAAAACAGTATCTTGCCGTTTTTCGCGGGGAGCCGCGCATGTATCCGACGCCGTGCCGTCCGGGGCTTTTTCGAAACGACGCCCTGACGAAAAACAAGTTTTTCGAGAAAAATCTGTTCGACGCCATGCGGCAGAGTAAATTGACCGGTGAAACGCGTTATCTGGACAACGCCATCGACGCGCAGCATGGAGAATTTCCCAGTCGTCTGCTGGATGTGTCTTATAATTGCCTGATCGCCCTGTACTTTGCGGTAACGCCTTATTATCATCAAGAAGAAGACGAGTCGGACGGAGAGGACGGCATGGTGTTCGTCTTTTTTATAGACGAAATATTCAGCCCCAGCGCTGAGAATATTAACGACAATTACAACGCCATTATCAATCGTGATCGGGAATGGACACGGTCCCGGCTGTTTTGCAAGAATCACAAATTTATTGATCATATCAAACTGGGTCCCCGTATTATCGCTCAGCAGGGCGCGTTTATTCTTTTTCAGGGGGATATGGCCGAGGATCTTCCCAAAGGGATGTATTACGGCATCCGAATCCCGGGCAAGTCCAAAAAAATACTTCGCGAGCAGCTTAAGCGTCTGTTCGGAATCCATACGGGAAGCATTTACCCGGAAACCATCAATCTGGTAAAGGATCTTACCCATAAAAGCGGCTGGATTAACACACGGCCGTATTCCTGTGAGAATGAATTGCGCTACGCCCTCCGGCAGATGGAGCGGGAGTTGGATTATTATCTGGATTATTCTGTTTCCCAGGCGCGTATACGTAACGGCGCGTCGGAATCGGGGGAGGCCTATGACGAGCGGCTTCGGAATGTTCTGGGACAGGTGGAACGTGTGATCAACGGTTATCGGGAAGGGCTCATTTATTTTGTCCGGGATCGGCGCACATGGAAAGAAGAAGGCATAGAAGAATCCCGGCTGCGGGCCGTGCTTTCGGAATATAATGGACAGTTGCGGGAGTTTTCCGACCGTATGGCGTTTCACGGCTGCGGGGCTCTTGCCTGGGACGCGCTGAGGATAGAAGGGGATCCGGAACGATAGAAACAAAACGGAGGAGACACCATGCAAGGCAATGTACAAAAGTATGCGCTGACTGACCGGGTAGAGCATTCCGTCAATCAGTTGCTGAGAAACTGGGAGATGCTGCAGGATGAAGACTGGGCAATTATGCCGGAAGCACGGTTGTTGATTGAGCAGTTGGCATGCAGCCGTGAGAATTTCGTTTGTTCCTCTTTTTCCATGGGGATTACGGAAGCGGATAGCAGCCAGCAGATTCTTTTTGGCGTGTGCCGGGATCCGTTTAAGGATTTTCAGGATGTGATGGAAGCCGAGATTCGGCAAATATCTCAAAACGCGGATAAGATGGTGCTTCGCCTGGCTTTTTTTGTCGACAGTATGAAGACCCGGGTTAGTGTGGAGAGGCGGTTTGACCGCAAAGCGTGTCAGGCTGTCCGGAATAAGATAAACAGGGAGCTGGGCGGCAAAAAAATCCTCTCCATGCACGCCACCTGTATTCTGCTTAAGGATTATCCGAGAAGGACGGTCGCGCTCAAACACCTGAAACATTATGAAATGATTCAGGAGCCTCCGGTCGATACGAGATTTAATCTGGAGAAGCCGCCTGCCGGCAAAGGGAGCGCGCCGGAGGATGCGGCGGTTCCCTTGATTCAGGCCGTTACGTTTACCTCCGATTTATATCAGTTGGTCGATCTGTATGATATGATCGGGGAGGCGCTTTTTCAGAACAACGTCCGTTTTGGAATTGAGGAGGAGATGGGGGTTGATCAGGCGATCCGCCGGACATTGTCGGAGGAGCCGGAGATGTTCTGGTTTAAAAACAACGGGGTAACCATTTTGGTGGAAAATGCTTCCGCATGTTTCGGAAAGACGGAAGAATTGATCCTGGGAGAGATCGGGCCGGGAAAAGTTCCCAATTTTTCCGTGGTCAACGGAGCCCAGACGATCACGACGGCCGCCCGGTATTTTTACCAGTTGGAGGATCGGAAGGCGTGCGCCGAAAAAGACGGAGGCAGCGCTGCGGATATCGGGGCGCAGCTCGACCGGGTCCGGCAGCTCGGACGGGTATTGGTCCGCGTTATCTATATCCGCGCCGATGAAAACGGCGGGCAGGCGAAGGATTTATCCAAGGCGATCAGCGTCGCGTTGAACCGGCAAAAACCCATACATATTGAGGACATTGCGTTTACGACGCCTGAAGTGTCCAAACTGGCGGACTGTCTGGAAAACATGTTTTTCTCGGAAGGGAAGGCGTTCCGTCTGATTCGCCGCGGGGAGGACGCGGGGGCGGACAGACATATGGAACTGGTGGAATTTGCCAGGGCCAGAGTGGCCTGCGCCGGCCGTCCGGGTATAGCCAGAGCCAGAGGGATGAACGAGCTTCTGCGGCTTGACAGTCGGGAGGACGGAAAACGGAGGTTTGCCCAGTCGGAACTTTTTGCGGACGACTGGCTGGACGCGGAAGGGGATGCGGAACGCGCGGTGTTTCAAAGGGATTACGGAGCGGTATGGTTTGCCCATCAGGTGTCGAAGGAGTACGGCCGACAGCGCAAGCGTTTTTCGGAGCGGGAATTTTTGAATGTACTGAACAACGGGAAATGGTATTTTATCGCCGTGCTTACCCGGGTACTGAATGGATTCCGGCCCGATTTTCAGCATTTTTGTACGGATCATAAGAGCGTCGCGGATAATATACCGAAGGCGATGGAATTGTTTGCCGGGATCGTTTTGCTCTTCCTCCGGAGGGATTCGGAGGAGGAGCCGGATTCAAATCTTTTCAAGAACGAGACTCTGTATGAGGGGCTTCTTAAGGGGTTTCAAAACGGTTTTTCGATGGACGATTCAAAAAAGGAGGAGCAGATCAACCGGAAAGCGCAGGCATTTGCCGCCCTGTTCGATGCGGAGCTCTCCTGGCATAACGTTCCTGCAGATGACGGCGGCGGGGAGGACAGCTACGTTACGCTGAAAGATCACAAGATTTTCGTGAAACATGACGCGCAGGCTTTTGCTCAAATTGCGGAGTATGTTTTGAATACCTACCCGGTTGCGGATGGTCTGGAAGAAGCCTGCGGTTCCTGGCTGACGGTAGATTCTGCGGTTGCCCGGGCGGAATTTGGTTATTTTCGGGGTTCTCCCCGTTTTGTCCGGACGAAGACGTCGGATTTTTGGGTGGGGACAAGCTCCAGTACGAAATCCAAGCAGCGTCAGCTTAAGAATCTGTGTCGATTGGCCGGGGTGGGAGAAGGAGAAATTTTGTGGGTAAAAAAGGGAGAAGTCATCTTTGCTTCAGGTGTTTAAGCGTGAAAGCGTATCGGCTGGAAAAAGCGTAAGGAGAGAAGATTTGGAACAGAAAACAGGGAGGGCCGTGAATCGGTCTGACGGGGAGATCGGGCAATTCGAAAAATCGGAAAGGCGCTATGAGGAGAAGGACCTGGTGCGGATCGCCGGAAGGGAGAACAACAAGAAACGGCCGTATTTGGTGGTTAATCCGCTTCAGGGTAAGCACGTCCCGGTCGCGCCTTCCGGGGCGTTTACGCTGTTTGAAGCGCTGGCAGAGGAAGTGAAGAGGCGTTTTCCCGGCGAACGGCTCTTCTTAATCGGTTTTGCCGAGACGGCGACGGCGATCGGGGCGGCGGTGGCGGCGTCCTGCCATGCGCCTTATATGCAGACGACCAGGGAGCAGGCCGGAAACGGGGAATATCTGTTTTTTTCGGAAGAGCACAGCCACGCGACGGAACAGAGGCTGGTGAAAGAAGCCCTGGAGGCGGGCATGAGGGGAGCGGACCGTCTGGTGTTTGTGGAGGACGAGCTGACGACCGGCCGTACGATCCGGAATCTGGCGGCGGTTTTGCGGAAAACGTATCCGTTACAGGCGTTTCGTTTCGGCGCGGCCTCTCTGCTGAACGGGATGAGCGCGGAAGCGACGGAGGAATGCCGGGCGGAAGGGATTGCGTTTTGTTTTCTTGTAAAGAGCGATCATGCGGAATACGAAAAACGGGCGTTATCTTATAAAGGAGACGGAATGCGGCATCCGGTGTCTGAATTTACGGGCTTTGAGGCGTATGAGGAAATGCGTTTGAGCGGCGCGCAGGATCCCCGCTGCCTGGTTGCGGGGGAGGCTTATCGGGATGCCTGTAAAAAGTTGTGGGAACGGATCGAGCGGCGTTTTTCAGTGCCGAGAGGCAGTCGGATCCTGGTACTGGGGACGGAGGAATGTATGTATCCGGCGCTGACGGCGGGGTATCTGTGGGAGCGGGCCGGATGCGAAGTCTTATGTCATGCGACGACGAGAAGCCCGATTCTGCCGGGCAGGGAGGCGGATTCTCCTTTGCATGTCCGCTATGAACTGGAAAGTTTCTATGAAAAAGGAAGAGTTACTTATATTTATGAGTTGGGCGCGTATGACCGGGTGTTTGTGATAACGGACGCGAAATCCGGAGAGCTTCGGGGAGAGCGGACGCTGGTTTCGGCGCTTTGGCAGGCCGGGAACCGGCAGATTACGATCGTGAGGTGGCAGAAGGAATGAGAAGTTCATATCGACATGAGGATGTGGAGATTCTTTTAAAAGATATTACCGGGTTGGTGGCTCCGGAAGAGACGGCCGTGCGGGAGCGTCGGATTCAGGCGGGGCGGCATTATTGTGAAATGCTTCCGGTGGAGTACGCGCCTTCGTCCGCGTATATCCGGGCTTATGAGAATGCGCTGAGGCAGGAGAGCCGCGCCACGGCGCGGGCGGTGGGGATTTTGTCGGATAGGATCGCCGGAGCGCGGGGCCGGAATGTGGTGCTGGTATCGCTGGCGCGGGCCGGGATTCCCATGGGGATCCTGATAAAACGTTATCTGAGAAAAAAGTATGGCTGGGAGGTTCCCCATTATGCCGTTTCCATTATCCGGGGGCGCGGAATCGATCGGAATGCCATGCGGGCGATTTTGAAAAAACATGCGGCCGCGAATCTTCTGTTCGTGGACGGCTGGGTGGGGAAGGGCGCGATCTTTACGGAACTTCGGAAAGAAACGGCGGTCTTCCCCGGCGTTTCTCCGGAACTGGCCGTGGCGGCGGATCCGGCTTTGGTGACGGAGTTGTGCGGGACGCATCAGGATATCCTGATTCCAAGCTCCTGTTTAAACTGTACGGTTTCCGGCCTGATCAGCCGCACGTTTTTGCGGTCGGACATTATCGGGCCGGAAGATTTTCACGGGGCGGTCTATTATGGGGAATTGGCGGCGGAGGATCGTTCTTATGAATTTATCGAGGCGGTCGAATCGCGGTTTCAGTGGGAAGAAAAGCCGGAAGAAGAGGGGGAGAAAAACCCCGGTTTTGGACTTTCGGAAGTGAAAGGGATTGCGGAAGCGTTCGGTATTTCGGATATCAATCTGATAAAACCCGGAATCGGGGAGGCGACCCGCGTGCTTTTGAGACGGGTGCCATGGAAGATCTTAATCGGAGAGAAGGGGGAAGAAGACCCTTCCCTGGCGCACCTAAAGACGTTGGCGGAAGAAAAGCACGTACCGGTGGAAGTTTATCCGCTGAGGAATTACCGGGCCTGCGGTATTATTCGGAATCTGGCGGATGCGTAGGAGAGCGCCGGATTCCGTACAGGTGTGCGAGCAGAAGGGTCTTTTCGGCCCAGCGGGTATGCGTTTTCTGTTCGTTCATCCGGTTCTTCGAAACGCCGGCCGATACCAGGCGTTTTGAAAGGGGGTCCCAGTCTACGATGGCGCAGGCGTCGGAATAATCTTCCGGGGAAACGGCGAGCATGCCGTTGACGACGGGGATCTGCTTCGGATGGATCACGGTTTTTCCGATAAAGCCGTTCAGGAGATCTTTTTTCAGTTCTCTCTGCATGCCGGTTTCCCAATGACTGCCGCCGTAGTATTCCCAGACAGGGGCGGACAGGACGTAATCTTCGGAAAAAACGGTAAGGATATCCGAGAGAAGTCCTGCTACGGGAAGAATGTCGTAGATGGTATCGTCGGTATGGCGACGCAGGCCGAAGGCGTGGCAGAGGTCGTTGCCGCCGACCCGGATGTTCAGGATGCGGTCGGGAACGGCATCCAGTTCTTTTTTGATCCGGTACAAGAAATCCATCCGGGAAGCCGGAGGGAACATGGCCGGATTTTCCAGAATGGGCATGGCGTACAGGCCGGCATGTCTTTCGGCGTTGACGCGGGCGAGCGCGTCTAAGAAGGCCGGAAGGTTTTCGGGTGAAACTTTGGGGAAGATAAATCCGGTCAGGATTGCGGCGGTCTCCCCCAGATCGCGGACCAGGCGTTCGATCTGCTCAGGCGTGCGGACGCGGATAAAGATTTGGGGAAGAAAAAAAGACAGCCGGTCTTTTTGCTCCCATAACCGGCGAAAAGATTCCTTCAGCGTGATCTCGGCGGAAGCTACACAGGTATCTTTTATGGTGTCTTCCAGACACAGAGCGAGGGAAAAGCAGGCGCCGAAACGCTCCTCAGTCAGGGAAGAAACGATGTTTTTGCTGTCGGCCGGACAGTACAGCAGAGCGCCGACGCCGTAACTGAGCAGAGATTGGTTCATAAAAGAAAGCCCCTTCGAAAATAGTATTAAGGATTATAGCATCATTCTTGAAAAATGGCTAGTTCTTTTGTTCGGATTGTGATAAAATATAGAAAAACCTGTAAAAGTCGTGCGGATTTTTACGGGGAGTTGTGCCAGGAGAGGATTGGAAGCGTGGGTTTTACAGTCAGAGAAAACGCGATGCGGGTTGATTCGATCGGTGCTTTTGCCAGAATCCGGGGCGGTTTTCGCCGGGATCGGAAAGATGTTTATTTTATCCGGTGCGTGGGCACGAAGGCGGGGTATGAGACGGACATCCGGGAGATGGATGCACTTTGGGCTGCGGGCGGACAAAGCGGATATTACCGGCGGCTTTTTGAGCTGCCCAGACGGCTGACGTTTGAGGAGACGGGCCGGTATGCGCAGGCTTATCAGATATGGGAGAGCGAGCGGCGGCTGACGGTGGGAGCCTGGGGGAACGAGACTTTGTGGCAGGAGACGGCGGAGGAGGCTTTGAGCCGGACGGAGACGCTTTTTCTGCGGGAGACCGGGAACGCGAACGAAACAATTCGGAAAAATTTCCTTGTTAAACTGTTGTATTGGATCGATAAGATTGCCGGAGATATTTTTTCGGACCGGGACGCGGCTCTGGTCCGTAAGGTGGTATATTCGGGAGAACTGAAAAAACAGGAATATCTGTTTTTCTATTTTCTGACGCAGATGGGGGCGGATGTGCTTTTGCTGTGTCCGAACGGGGAGGCGCAGATACCCCGAGGTCTCCTTCTGCTTTCGGGGGAGATTCGGCTGCCCGAACAGGGAACCGCTTCGGTGCCGGCGTATTGTCCGGAGGTTTCGAACGGTCCCGGGAATACGGAAGCGGCGCCGTCCGGGAGAACGCCCCGGGTTACGATACCGCCCAGGCATCCGAGACGGCCGGCCGGCGTCGGGAATACGCCGGTTTCGTTTCCGGAAGTCCGGATTACGGCCGCCGCCGCTGCCGTTTCGCCGCCGGCAAGGATGCAGGAGAGGCCGGATTCTTTGCCGGGGCGGGCGCCTTTTGCCGGAAGGCCGGTTGCTGCTTCCGGTATGACGGCGGCCGGGACGGACAGGCGCGAGAAAGATTTTGAGGAGCTGGCGAGGCTGGCTTCCTCGGTAGTGATGCTTTCGGTCCATAACGACGGCGGCGAAGTGTTCGCGACCGGTTCCGGCATTATGATCGGTGCCGGTTATATCCTGACGAATTTTCACGTCGTGCGCGGCGGGTGTTTCTATTCCGTCCGGATCGAGGACTGCGAGACGGTTTTTCGGACCGACGAACTGATCAAATATCATCCGCTTTTGGATCTGGCTCTTCTGCGCATGGAGTATTCGGGACGGCCCCTGCCGATTTACCGGGGGGAGGCGCCTCTGGTGAGGGGGCAGAAGGTCGTGGCGATCGGCAGCCCCATGGGGTTGTTCAATTCCGTTTCGGACGGGATTATCGCGGGTTTTCGTCATATTCGGGATACGGATATGATTCAGTTTACGGCGCCGATCTCCCACGGCAGTTCGGGAGGCGCCGTGTTGAACATGCAGGGGGAGATGATCGGGATCAGCACGGCCGGCTTTGATGAGGGCCAGAATCTGAACCTGGCTGTGGGATATACGGATATCCTGGCTTTTGCGGGAAGTTTTATCCGTTCTTAGGAAGGACTGCCCGGCACGGTACGGAACGAGAGGAACCTGCGGACCGCGGAAGGAGGCGATGAGAGAATGAAAATTAACGGGAAGAATTGGCGGGTATCCGGGAACGCGCCGGTCATTCTGCTTTTTACGGCGCTGAGTTTCGGGGCGCTGCTTTTAAACGGGATTACCGGCGACTGGGCGAACCGGACGCTGTTCAGCGTGTACCGCGCCTCGTTCCTGGATCCGTTTACTTATATTCGTTTTTTTACGCATGTGCTTGGGCATGCGAACTGGTCGCATTTTATCGGGAATATGATGCTGCTTCTGGTGATCGGCCCGCTTCTTGAGGAGAGATACGGGTCGGCGGAGATTCTGGTCGTGATTCTGACGACGGCTTTCGTGACGGGGGCGGCTCATTTCCTTTTTGCGCCGGGCAGCCGCCTTTTGGGGGCCAGCGGTGTGGTTTTCGCCTGCATTCTTCTTTCGTCTCTTGGGAGCCTTAAGGAAGGCGAGATCCCGCTCACGTTCCTTCTGGTGGCCGTGATTTATTTGGGGCAGCAGGTTTACGGCGCGCTGTTTTTAAAGGACGGGGTTTCGTATCTGACGCATATTTTGGGAGGAATGACGGGCGCATCCTTCGGATATCTTATGAACGGGCATCGGAGGAGCGGTAGGTATCCCCTGTGAGACGGCCGGCCGGCGGCGCGGGGGATCTGGGCATAAAACGGGAGACAAACGGGAAACCTTATGTTTGAACTTAGAAGACTGGAGAAATTCGACGAATACTTTATAAAATTAAGCCTGCGGAGGGAGAGAGGGGTCTATTTTTACCGGATCAGCCGGTATTCGGAAGAAATTCATGCGTTTCTTCTGCGATATTTTGAGGAGGCGCGCCGGACGGGGGTCCTGGTGGAAGGCCGGATTCCGAATCCGGATGAGAAAAATCTGTCCTATTATGAAGAAATCATGGGGATGGATTTTCGGATGTCGCAGGATTTTTTCTCGGACAGCCTGAGGAAATGGCTTCCGCGCATGAAGGAAGCCCCGAGAAGGGATGTTGCGGAAGCGCTTTACGATACGTTTGACGGCATGAAAAAAGAGGGCAAGAACGAGAACATGCGGAAGAACGCTTACATTAAGTTTATGTGCTGGCTTTATTATCGTTTCGAGCGCATGGTCAACCGGCTGGGGGAGGAGGACGTCCCCAAGATCCTGTACGAAGGGCAGATCAGCCTTTATGAGCTGAGGCTTTTGCATATCCTGGCCCGGGCGGGCTGCGACGTGGTGCTTCTTCAGAAGAACGGGGACGGCGAATACGGGAAAGTGGATCCGGAGTTTCGGTATTTTGCGGCCCGGGAAGGAGAGGGCGGACGGGATTTCCCGGAAGGGTACGGGATCCGGGCGATTCGGACCGAGTGGGAGGAGAAGCAGCGGCTCGGCCGTCTTTACGGGCCGCCGCCGAGATGGACCTGCGCGGTCAACACCTGGTGCAGCGGAGACATCGGGAAGGATCTTCTGTCGGAAGAACGGACCCGGGGAACGGATACGAATCTTATTTACAATGCTTTTTTTAAGATTCGCGGCGTGGAGAATAAACTGACCTGGCGGAATGAATGGTATCAACTGCAGCTTCAGTTGAAAAACCGAGAGAAGCCGATCGTCGTTGTAAACGGTGAGATTCCGCCGCCCACTCCCGACGAGATCGCCGGAATTCGCAGGGAGAACGGCCGGAATCTGGAGCAGCTTCTTCCCGGGCTGGCCGGGAATATCAGCGATCCGTCCAATCCGGAGCTGAAAAAGATGCTTGTCAAGGTGTTCTACGATCAGATGCTGGAGGAGAACCGGAAACTGGCGGGGAATTTAAACAAGCTGATGAATCGGGGCGTATATCTTCTGTGCTGGCTGAAACGGTACGGCCCGGCTTTGTTTCAGAACTGGAGAGAGCCGAAGACGGCTGCGTTTTTTTACCTGGGCGGCTGTAAAAACGAGAATGAGGTTTTCTTTATCCGATATCTGGCAAGACTTCCGGTGGATGTGATTTTGCTGATACCGGACGGGAATGAGAGGTTTGCTTTTGCGGATCCGCTTTTATTTGAGAAGGATTATGAGGAACGCCTGGCGGTGGAACGTTTTCCCCAGGAAAATACCGGGGCCATGATGGAGACGGCCGCGTATCACGCGGAGCGGGAGCTGGATACCCTGATGTATCAGGATACGGGGATGTATCGGAACTTCCAGTACGAGAAGGCGACGACGATTACCCTGCGGACCATGTACGAGGAGATTTCCATACTCTGGGATCAGGAAGTGAAGTACCGTCCGAATTTCAGCGTGGTGAACGGCGTGGTGAATATTCCCGTAATCCTGGGTAAAGTCAGCGGCGTGAAGGACGGGGATGTGCAGGGGTACTGGCAGGAACTGCGCAAACTGGCGACGCCGGACGCTTTTGTGGTCCGTCAGGCCCCCTATATCCGAAGTACGGACGACAACCCGATAAAGCCTTACGTGACGGGATTTATCCGCAACGGAAGACTTCAGAGAGAAAAGATCTGCTCCCATGAAGCTTATCCTTACGGTTTTTTGCGGGAGGAGATGCAGAAGCATATGCTGGACAAGCTGCAGCTTTTGCTTGATCGGAAGACGATCCGGGGAACTTTTGAAAACGGGACGGAATATACCGTTCTCGCGGTTGTCCTGAATCTTCCCAAAGAACTGGTCCGTCTTATGCAGAAGTTTGATTTTACGAAGAAGAATCCCAAACTGGTCTGTATCAACGCGTCGGAGGCCATGTATTCCCGGGAGGACGCCATATTGACTGCGTTTTTGAATCTGGTCGGCTTTGATATCGTTTTCTATACGCCGACCGGGTATCAAAATATAGAGAAACATTTTAACCAAAGATGGATCGAAGAGTATCAGATCGGTGAGTATCTGTATGATTTGCAGGTGCCGGGGTTCGGGACGATGCCATCTTCCAACCGCCTTTCGTGGCGGGAGAAATTTTTCAGGAGGGGTAGTTAAGCATGGGTTTGGATTTTAGCAAGGCGGCGCCCCAGACCCCCGAGGTCTTACAGGAGGAAAAACCGGTAGAATCCTATGACATCGTGGCGGATCGGGAACAGATGAATCAGGTGCTGGTAAATTCGCCGGAGGTGGACGCGCTGGTCAGTCAGATCGAGATCGATAATCTGGAGACGATCGTATCTTTCGGCGCGAAAGCGGCGGAGGCGGTTTCTAAGAGCTCGGACGCGGTTCTGAACAGTATGAATATGCAGCAGCTCGACGATACCGGGGAAATGCTGAATACGCTGGCAAAGATCATGTCGAAGTTCGACATTGAGGAGATCAAGGAAAATCCGGGCAAGCTGGGCCGTTTATTCGGGAATATGAGAAAGCAGCTGGACAAGATCCTCAACAAATATCACACGATGGGCGAGGAAGTGGACAAGATCTACGTTCAGTTGAAACAATATGAATCGGAGATCAAGGTATCCAACCGGAAACTGGACGAGATGTTCCAGACGAATGTGGAGTATTATCACGAGCTGGTTCACTATATCCTGGCCGGGGAACAGGGCTGCAAGGAGATCGAGGCGTACATGGCCCAGAGACGGGCGGATCTGGAATCGACCGGCGACAATTCGATCCAGTTTGAGATTCAGACGCTGGAGCAGGCGCTTCTGATGCTGGAGCAGCGCACGCAGGACCTTCGGACGGCGGAGAGCGTGGCCATGCAGTCGATTCCGATGCTGCGCACGATGGAATTCAGCAATATGAATTTGGTTCGCAAGATCAACTCCGCGTTTATCATTACATTGCCGATTTTTAAACAGGCTCTGGCTCAGGCCATTATGCTGAAGCGCCAGCGAATTCAGGCGGAAGCGCTTTCGGCTTTGGATGAGAAGACGAATGAGATGCTGATCAAGAACGCGCAGAATACGGTCAACCAGGCGAAGATGACCGCCCAGATGGCTTCCGGTTCTTCGGTGCGGATCGAGACGCTGGAGACGACCTGGCGGACGATCATGGACGGTATTGAGGAGACGCGGCAGATCCAGGAGGACGCCAGAAAGAAGCGGACGGACGACCAGAAGCGTCTGGAAGTGATCAAGCAGGAATTTAACGATAAATATCAGGCGCCGATCGGTGCGAAAAAATAAAATCAAGTAGGAGGAAAAAGAGATGCCTATCAATTTATCAAAAGGACAGAAAGTAGATCTGACAAAAGGAAACCCGGGATTGAAGAAGATTATGGTCGGCCTGGGCTGGGATGTGAACGCGTTTGATTCCGGCAATGATTTCGATCTGGACGCCAGCGCTTTTTTGCTGGGTGAGGACGGCAAATGCGGTACCGAGAAAGAGTTCGTTTTTTATGGAAATCTGGTTCATCCCAGCGAGTCCGTTCAGCACATGGGCGATAACCTGACCGGCGAAGGGGACGGGGACGACGAGCAGATCCTGGTGGATCTGAGCAAAGTGCCGGCAAACGTTTCCAAGGTTGCTTTTACGGTAACGATCTATGAGGCGGAGGCGAGACGGCAGAATTTCGGCCAGGTGTCGAACGCCTACATCCGCATTGTGGACGAAAGCACGGGGACGGAATTGATTCGCTATGATCTGGGCGAAGATTTTTCGATCGAGACGGCCGTTGTGGTCGGCGAGCTTTATAAGCATAACGGCGAGTGGAAATTCAACGCGATCGGAAGCGGCTTCCAGGGCGGCCTGGCCGCGCTGTGCGGTCACTATGGGATCGACGTAGCGTAAGGGGGAGTGAGTATGCCAGTTTGTTTGACGAAGGGACAGAAAGTAAGCCTGACGAAAGGGAATCCGGGTCTGGCAAAAGTGATGGTCGGTCTGGGCTGGGACAGGAACGAATACGATACCGGCGGGGATTTTGATCTGGATGCGGCGGCTTTTTTGCTTACGGACAGCGGCCGGGTGTCCCGCCCGGAGGATTTTGTGTTTTTCGGGAATTTGAAGCATCCTTCCGGTAGCGTGGAGCATATGGGCGATAACCTGACCGGCGAGGGGGAAGGCGACGACGAACAGATCCGGATCGATCTGTCGGCGGTGCCTGCGGGTATCACCAAGATTGCTTTTACGGTGACGATCTACGAGGCGGAAGCGCGCCGGCAGAATTTCGGCCAGATCAGCCGGGCGTTTATTCGGATTTGCAACGAGGCGACCGGCGAGGAGATGGTCCGTTACGACTTGGGCGAAGATTTCTCGATCGAAACGGCCGCGGTATTCGGCGAATTGTATAAGCATAACGACGAGTGGAAGTTCAACGCGATCGGCAGCGGGTATCAGGGCGGCCTGGCCGCTTTGTGCGCCAATTACGGAGTGGACGTAGAGTAAAGGAGGAAATAAAAGATGTCAATCAGTTTACAGAAGGGACAGAAAGTCAGCCTGTCGAAAGAGAATGCCGGCCTGGCTCAGGTAGTGGTCGGTTTGGGCTGGGATGAAGTGAAGCGCAAAAGCGGATTTTTCGCGCCGAAACCTCAGCCGATCGACTGCGATGCGTCGGCTCTTCTGCTGAAAAACGGGAAGCTGATAGATACGACCGACCTGGTTTATTTCGGAAATCTGAGACATAAGAGCGGGACGGTTCAGCATATGGGCGATAATCTGACCGGCGCGGGAGACGGGGACGACGAACAGATCGTTGTGGATCTGTCCCGGGTGCCGGCGGAGTACGACCGGATTGTGATCGTGGTGACGATCTACCAGGCAGTACAGCGCAAACAGCATTTTGGCCTGATCGAGAACGCGTTTATCCGCCTGGTCGATGGGAAGAACAATCAGGAGATGTGTCGCTACAACCTGTCGGAGAATTATTCCGGCATGACGGCCATGATATTCGGTGAAGTTTATCGCCACAACAACGAATGGAAATTCAATGCCATCGGGCAGGCGACAAACGATCCCGGCTTAGGCGAACTGGCAATGCGTTATCGTTAGGAGAATGTCAGAGTGAGAAGAAACGGTCGGTTTTTGCTGCCCGCGGTTTCTTCTCTGCCGTCGCTTGATAAGGGTGTACACGGTCGTGCGCCCCTATCGGGCGACGATTTTGTTTCAATATCATAAAATATGAGGAGAAATGAATGAAATACAATGGTTTGACAGACGTTGAGGCGGAGGAATCCCGAAAAAAATACGGTTCCAACGAGATTCCGGATTCCGAGCCGACAACTTTTTGGGACGAATTTAAGGAGACGTTCGGCGATCCCATGATCCGGATTCTGCTGGTGATCGCCGCTTTGATGATCGTCATGTTCTTTTTCGGTTACGCGGAGATCTATGAGCCGGTGGGGACGATCGTCGCGGTTCTGATCGTGGCTTTTGTTTCTGCGAAGACCGGAGTGGCCAGCGATAAGAAATATCGCCAGTTAAAGGACCGGACGAAGAAGGACGAGTGCAAGGTATGCCGAAACGGTGTGATCGCGGTTGTCGACGTGGACGACGTGGTGGTGGGCGATAAGGTCCTCTTGCAGTCGGGCGACAAGATTCCGGCGGATGGGATCCTGGTGGACGGAAGTCTTCGGGTGAACAATTCGGCTTTAAACGGAGAAGCGGAAGAGTGCAAAAAGACGGCGGCGGAAGAGACGGCGGAACTGAGCGAGGAGATAACCGGCGATACGTTTGTGGACGACTATTCCCTGTTCCGGGGCGCGATCGTGTTTGACGGAGAGGGCGTGCTGGACGTGAGGAGAGTCGGACTGAAGACCATGATGGGCCGGATGGCGGAAGAGATGCAGGAGGACGAACCGGATTCGCCCCTGAAGGTGAAACTGTCCAAGCTGGCCGGTCAGATCTCCCGCTTCGGTTATATCGGTGCGGTGGTGATCGCCGTTTTATATATGATCTATTTTGTGGTGTCGGCAGGCGGTTTTGACGCTTATCTGGCCATCGGGGCGTCCGAGATCATCAAGGATGTGGTGGAGGCCGTTTCCCTGGCGGTCGTAATCATCGTCTGCGCGGTGCCGGAGGGGCTTCCGCTGATGATTTCGCTGGTGTTGATGCAGAATACCAGCAAGATGCTGGATCATAACGTATTGGTCCGCAAAGCGGAAGGGATTGAGACGGCCGGTTCCCTGAACATTCTGTTCAGTGATAAGACCGGGACGATCACGAAAGGCATGCTGGAAGTGGTAGAGTTTTTTACGGCCGACGGTACGACGATTCCTTTATCGGAGCTGGGGCAGCACAGCGCGGTCAAGGAGATGCTGGATCTGGCTATTTGTAAAAATACCGCTTCGCTGTACGACGCCGAGCATCGGGTGATCGGCGGGAACGCTACGGATCAGGCGCTGCTTAAATTTGCCGGGGAGGATACGTTCCGGACTCTGGCCGGAAAGACGGAATATCCGATCACGGATTCGCAGGGCTTTAATTCTTCCAATAAGTTCAGTCAGGTTCATCTGGGCGGCTGTAATCGTACCTTATATAAAGGGGCGCCGGAACGTCTGGTTCAGGGGGCGATCGGCTGCCTGGACGCTTCCGGTATTGTGAAGCCTCTGGACGGGGTGGCTCTGGATGCCAAGATCGCCGAGCTGGCTTCCAAAGCCATGCGTGTGCTGGCGTTCGGCTATTCCGAACAGCCTCTGAAAGAGAATCAGGTAAATGAAGATCTGGTGTTGATCGGTCTGGTCGGAATTCGCGACGATGTGCGTCCGGAAGCCAAAGAGGCGATCGAGGAGGTTCAGAGCGCCGGAATCCAGGTGGTCATGATCACCGGCGACCGGCTGGAGACGGCGGCGGCGATCGCGAGAGACGCCGGGCTGATTCGCGGCGAGGCCGATCAGGCGCTTACTTCGGCTCAGTTGGCGGCGATGAGCGACGAGGAAGTAAAAGAGAAATTAAAGGATATCCGCGTGATCGCGAGGGCGCTGCCGACGGATAAATCCCGTATGGTGCGGCTGTGCCAGGAGATGAATCTGGTAGTCGGCATGACCGGCGACGGCGTGAACGATTCGCCTGCCCTGAAACGGGCCGACGTCGGTTTTGCCATGGGCAGCGGGACCGAAGCGGCGAAGGAGGCCGGTGAGATCGTGATTCTGGACGACAATTTCAAATCGATCAAGGACGCGATCTGGTACGGTCGGACGATTTATCACAATATTCTGAAGTTCTGCAAGTTCCAGTTGGTAATCAATGTGGCGGCCGTGGTGGTGAGCGCGATCTCGCCGTTCTTCGGCATTGAGGAACCGTTGAAGGTTACGCATCTTCTGTTTGTCAATCTGGTTATGGACGGTCTGGGAGCGATTATGCTGGGCAACGAACCGGCCCTGGAGCGGTACATGGACGAGAAACCGCGCAGGAGGGACGAGAGCATTGTGAGCCGGAAGATGATGGCGCAGATCTTGGTGATGGGAGCCTGGTTGACGGCTTTGAGTTTCCTGTATCTGAAACTGCCGGTATTCCGGGGGTTGTTTGAGACGGAAGAGCAGTTGATGACTTCGTATTTTGTCCTGTTTATCGCGAGCGCCTTGTTTAACGGTTTCAATGTGCGTGACGACGGCTTTGCGATTTTTGCCAGGCTGGGGGAGAATCCGGGCTTTATCCGGGTGTTTCTGCTGATTTTGCTGGTGCAGGCGCTGATCGTCAATGCGGCGCTGATTCCGGTTACGGTGTTCACCTGGATCGGCAATATGTTTAGCTGCGTACCTTTCGGCCTGAAAGGCTGGGGCGTGGTACTTTTGCTGGCGGCAACCATGATTCCGGTGGATATGCTCCGCAAAGCGATCGTGAATAAAAGATAATGTGGCTTTGCTCGGATTTGGATAATACCCTGATCTACTCTGCCAGGCACGCGATCGGATCCGATAGGGTCTGTGTGGAGTGGTATCAGGGGCGGGAGGCTTCCTTTATGACCGGTTTTTCTTACCGTGCGTTGTGTTCTCTGCCGGAAACCGTGCGTTTCGTGCCGGTTACGACAAGGACGAGGGAGCAGTATCTGCGCGTCCGTTTTCCAAAAGAGCCGGAATTTGCCCTCGTGTGCAACGGGGGCGTTCTTTTGGAGCGGGGTGCAGTGAACGAAGTCTGGTATCGGGAGAGCCTGGCGCTTGCCGCACCGTTTTTTGAGGAGAAGGAGCGGCTGCACCGGTTTCTTCAGACGGATGAGAATCGTTGTCTGGAAGTGCGGGATATCGAAGGGTTGTTTCTGTTTACGAAGAGTGAGGATCCGCAGGCGACGCTGGCCGGGATGCGGGCGATCGTGGAGAAAGCGGAGCATGAGGGGAAGGCGGGCGGCAAGGCGGCGGGAACCGTTGCGGCGCAAAGATGGATTCTGGCCTGTCACGGAAACAAAGTGTACGCGCTTCCGGGGGTTTTTGAGAAGGGCGCGGCTTTGAAGCGGTTTTGCGGAAAGTACGGAGCCGACCGGATCGTTGCCGCCGGCGACAGCGTATTCGACCGGTCTTTGCTGGCCGCGGCGGACGTGGCCGTAACGTTGGCGGGTCTGATGAGGCCGGGAGAGACAAAGGCGGACGGGCGGCTTGTCGAGACGCCGGCCGACGCTTTTTTATCGGATCGGATCTGGGACTGGGTAGAGGGGTAAAAAATATTCGGAAGGCGAAGACGTGGATGAATATAAGTAATGAAGGATCGCACTTCATGACAACAAAAAAATGGAACAAACGGAACAGAAAAACCGATTGTTCTATTTTTTGATCCTTATCGGGTATTATATCATTCTTAAATCTTCTTATCAATACTCAGTCCGGTAATTATCGTCAAAAAAAAGTAGAAAAAATGTTGAATTTTCCCATGAAATCCGACAGAGAGTCGGATTTCCCCTCCGAAAATAAGCGACCAAAAATTCGTTTTAATAAGGTTTGTCGTCAAAAAATCGTCAGACATTTTATGTCGAATCTCTGAATTTATAAAGAGACTTTTAGTTTCGTAAAAATATTTTCAAAAATTTAAGCCGTACGAGAAATAGTCAAAAAGGCCGGAAAGTTCCTGAAAAGCAGGAACTTTCCGGCCTTTTTTGTCATGCTTTTTTTTGTCATGAAGTGCGATCCTTCATTACCCCTGGGCGGAGTTCTCGAGGAGCCGAAGCGAGGCGTTGTCCTGTCGGGCGTAAAACTGCAGGAAGGAGGCGGACAGGGATGGCAGTCGAATTATTTTCACACAATGAAGAAGCCTATAATTCGGTGCGGGATCTGCTGGAGAAGGCCGGGCGTGCGGCCGTAATCCATCCTACAGGGACCGGGAAATCCTTTATCGCCTTTAAATTATGTGAAGATTTTCCTGAGAGAACGGTGCTTTGGCTGTCGCCGTCCGAATATATCTTTCGAACTCAATTGGAGAATCTGAGAAAAGCGGCAGGCGGTTACGAGCCGGATAATATTCGGTTTGTAACGTATGCCCGTCTTATGAACCTGAGTCGGGAGGAAGTGGAGGAATTGTTGCCGGACGTAATCGTTCTGGATGAGTTTCACCGCTGCGGAGCGAGTCAGTGGGGGGCGGGCGTACAGCGGCTTCTGGAAGCTTATCCGGAAAGTCGGGTTCTCGGCCTTTCGGCGACGGCCGTGCGTTATCTGGACGGTCAAAGGAATATGGCGGATGAATTGTTCAGCGGCTGCATTGCTTCTGAAATCACGTTGGGAGAAGCGGTTGTCCGGGGAATTTTGAACCCTCCGAAGTATGTGCTTTCCCACTTTTCTTATCAGAAAGACCTGGAAAATTACGAATATCGTATGCGCAGGGTGAAGAATCCGGCGGTCCGTGATGCCGCCTGGAAATATCTGGAGGCTTTGCGCAGAGCCCTTGAGAAGGCGGACGGGCTGGATGAGATTTTTGCCCGGCATATGGAAGACAGACATGGGAAATATCTGGTTTTCTGCGCCAATCGGGAACATTTGCGGGAGATGGCCGCGAAGGCGGCCGAATGGTTTGGCCGGGTGGACGAGCAGCCGCATATTTATTTCGTTTATTCGGAAGATCCGACGACATCGGCGGCGTTTGCCGCGTTCAAGCGGGATGACAGCGAACATTTAAAACTGCTTTACTGCATCGATATGCTTAATGAGGGGATCCATTTGGATGATATCAGCGGGGTTATTCTGCTGCGCCCAACGGTTTCTCCGATTATTTACAAACAGCAGATCGGACGCGCGCTGTCCGCGAATAAGAAGAATTGCGCCGTGATTTTTGATGTCGTTTTGAACATTGAGAATCTATACAGTATTGGAGCGGTGGAAGAGGAGATGCAGACGGCCGTTATGTATTACCGCGCGCTCGGGCTGGATCATGAAATCGTCCGGGAACATTTCCGCATTGTGGACGAGGTAAAGGATTGCCTGATGCTGTTCGATCGGCTGAATGAAGTCCTGAGCGCTCCGTGGGAAGTCATGTACGAGCAGGCTTTCCATTATTATAAGGAAAACGGGAATCTGGAAGTTCCGGCGCGCTACCTCACGGCGGACGGATATGCTTTGGGCCGTTGGATTTATAATCAGAGAAACGTCCGCAAAGGGATTCAGGAGGGCAGGCTGACGGAAGAACAGATTGCGAAGCTGGATGCGATCGGAATGCGCTGGGAGCTTTGCTCCGATATCGGGTGGGAGAGGAATTTTGCCGCGGCGCAGGTTTACTATCAGGAAAACGGAGATCTGGATGTTCCCAGCCGCTATGTGTCGGAGAGCGGAGTGTCCCTGGGGCTCTGGCTGTGCACTCTGCGGACATGGGAGAAGGCGGGGGTTCATGCGAAATATTTGACGGAGGAACGGAAAAAGAAGCTGGAAGAGATCGGGATGATCTGGGATAAGCTGGATCATTTCTGGGAGCGGAGTTTTTCCGCGGCGTATCGCTACTATCAGGAAAACGGAGATTTGAAAGTCCCGAGCGGGTATGTCACAAAAGAGGGTATCCGCCTGGGAGCATGGATCGCCCGTCAAAGAAGCCTTCGGGCGGGACGGCTGAAGCACGGAACGCCGCCGGACGAAGAGCAGATCGCCCGTCTGGATGCGATCGGGATGATCTGGGACAAGAGCGTGGACAGTAAATGGGAAAAGGGTTATGCGGCGGCGGTCGCGTACAGGATCGCGCACGGGGATTTGAACGTATCGGGAGATTACCGTGCGCCCGGCGGCCTGGTGTTGAAGTCGTGGCTTCAGAATCAGAGAAAACGTTATCGGAGCGGGCGTCTGGAGGCGGATCGGAAAAAACGTTTGGATGCGATCGGAATGTTGTGGGAATTACCGGATCCGTGGCTGGTTCGCTACGAGGTGCTTCTTCGCTATTACCGGGATCACAAGACGTTTGATATTCCTCAGAATGTGGTTGCGGAAGGTGTGTGGATCGGAAAATGGCTGGCGAAGCAGAGGGAATATCTGAAGGAAGGGAAGCTTTCCGGGGAACAGGCGGAGAAGATATTGAGGTTGGAGGAAGGCTTTTATTTTCCGGGAGAGATCATGCCTTCCGCGCGCAAAGGCTCTTAAAGCCGCTGTTCGGTATAAATGATAAGGATGTAAATGACGATGAACAATTTTGTAACGGATCCGCGGTTCGCAGGAATTGAGCCGTTTAAGGATAAAGTATGGTTATCCTCCCCCACGATGCATGGCGACGAGCTTCGATATGTTAGGGAAGCAATGGAAAGCAACTGGGTGAGTACGGTTGGTGAAAATATCAATGAACTTGAAAAAATGGCTGCTGAATATCTTGAGATGAAATATGCAGTGGCATTGTCTTGCGGAACGGCGGCTTTACATATGTGTGTAAAGCTGGCTGCCGAACGAATCAATCCAGGGAAAAAGCCCGGCGGCAGTTTGAACGGACAGCGGGTTTTTTGTTCGGATATGACATTTGACGCGTCCGTAAACCCTATCGTCTATGAAGGGGGAGAGCCTGTCTTTATTGATACGGAAACCGATACCTGGAACCTGGATCCGGCGGCGTTGAGGAAGGCTTTTGAGATATATCCGGATGTAAAGCTGGTGGTTTTGGCACATCTTTATGGTGTCCCGGCCAAGATGGATGAGATTGCGGAGATCTGCCGGGAACACGGCGCCCTGATCGTTGAGGATGCGGCCGAGGCTATGGGAGCAAGGTACGAGGGACAAGTTGTCTCCGGCATGTGCGGTAGTTTCGGAGATTTTGCGGCTATAAGTTATAACGGTAATAAGATTGTTACCGGCAGTTCGGGCGGAGTGTTTGTTACAAATAGTAAGGCTGATGCAGAGAAGGTTCGTAAGTGGTCTACACAGAGCCGGGAAGCGGCGCCCTGGTACCAGCATGAGGAGTTGGGTTATAACTACCGTATGAGTAACATGATTGCGGGGATAGCGAGAGGCAATATGCTTCATATAGACGAGCATATTGCACAGAAAAAGGAAATTTATAAGCGGTATAAGGAGGGACTAAAGGATCTGCCTGTAAAGATGAACCCGTTCGAGGAGAAGAGTGTGCCGAACTACTGGTTGAGTTGCCTGTTGGTCAATGAAGATGCCATGTGCCGTCAAGTCAGGGGAGAGAAAGATTACCTGTATAAAAGTGAATCCGGAAAAACCTGTCCACAGGAAATTTTGGATGCTTTGGCTGCCTTCAATGCAGAAGGGCGGCCAATCTGGAAACCGATGCATATGCAGCCGCTGTATCGGATGAACGGGTTTGTGGCGCAGGATGGGAACGGAAGAGTGCGGACAAATGCGTATATTAAAGGTGGATGTACGGATGTCGGAGCAGATATCTTCGAGAGAGGGATGTGCTTGCCGAGTGACAATAAGATGACGGCGGAACAGCAGGATAGAGTGATTGAGATTGTGAAAAGGTGTTTTGAGTGATTGCGCTCATGATTTGGATGGAGAGGTTGGCATGAATTGTATAATGGAGATTTTGGTTTTAGAGAAGGAACACCGGAACTAAACCGTAGAATCAATCAAAGGCTATAATATTTTCTATATAAATAATATATCGATGCATTTATGCGCGAAGATGAAAACAATAGCGTGCCGGTTCTCTTGTATTACGAGAACGGAGAAGACCGTGCGGTCGATGTTGTGTTCAAAAGGGATGTATCCTTGGAGAAATTAGTGATTAGAATTCTCTTAATGCGGCTTACAGTAGGTACTGTGCGGACAACAAATATATTTGTGAGTTTATCCGGTTTGAATTATTCTGTGAATATTATCAGCATTACAGTGGAGAGAGTGAAAGCCGGACACATAATGTTGTGAGGAATCTGGAAAATCCCATTGACAAAATCCAGATGGATTTTAAAAAGAAGGTCCGGAAGAACGTCGAAAGAGCGAATATATGCAGATTGGAGATTATCGTTGATGAGGCTGGTGCGTACATGGACGATTCTCTCCGTATCTATTACGGGACGATAGAGCGTAGTGATGCATAGGTACAGTTCTACTTTAAGAAACAATTCTTTGAAGAGTTGATCAGTGGACAATGTGGTCATGTTCCATGGGAAGTTCGGGGAGAAAATCATTTCCACGGAGCTTGTCTTGGATGGGGCAAGTAACTGTTATTCCTACCTCGGTGGGACAGATTCAGAGTATTTTTACACAAGAGTCAATGCTTCCCTTAAATATGAGATCATCAAATGGGCGAAAGAAAAAGGCTTGAAGGACTTCGTTCTTGGCGGCTGATACGGCTCAGATGACAGCATATTCCAATACAAAATGAATTTGGCTTCCCATGAGATAAAAGATTTTTAAATAGAAAGGAAAATTTTTGATGAGGGGGCCTATCAGAAACTTTTGGAAATAAGGAGCCATGGAGATATGGATATAAAACATGAATGGCAATCCTTAACTATTAGGAGGATTGCATAACATGAAAGGGAATTTAAGAGTTTATTCTATTGAACAATGTACAGAATGGGATGAGATAGTAAAGTCCTTCAAAAATTATGATGTATATTGGCTTTCTGGATATGTAAAAGCATTTCAAATTCATGGTGATGGTGAACCGGTATTGTTTTTCTATGAAGATTTGAATTGCCGGGGAATCAATGCGGTTATGAAACGCGATATCAGCAAAGACAAGCATTTTGTCGGAGTTGTTGAGAGCAATATATGGTTTGATTTTGTTACACCTTACGGGTATGGAGGCTGGATTATAGAAGGGGAAGAAAACGCCGATTTATTTTCCGCTTATGAAGAGTGGTGTTTAGATCATAATATAATTTCGGAATTTGTGCGTTATCATCCCGTTATTAAAAATTATAAAGACGGCGCAATGTTTTATGATACTGTCAGCCTTGGTGGAACAATTGCAATGGATATAAGTTCTACGGAAGCAATCTGGTCTAACCTAAAAAGTAAGAATAGAAACATGGTTAGAAAAGCAAAAAGAGCAGGAGTGGAAATATATAATGGTAGGTATCCCCAAATTTATGAAGAGTTTCGTAATATATACAATGGGACAATGGATAAAGATGACGCAGAGCCATATTACTATTTTGGTACAGAGTTCTATCAAAGTCTTTTGAATGATTTAAGTACAGAAGCGCAAGTTTTTTATGCTGAACTGAATCATAAAGTAATTGCGACATCTATTATACTGGGTGTAAATCACAGGCTCAATTATCATTTGTCAGGATCGCTGAGGGAGTATCAAAATTTGGCTCCGACAAATTTGCTTCTTTATCAAGCAGCATTATGGGGTTGTGCGAATGGTTACACTACGTTTCACTTGGGTGGTGGCGTGGGATGTCGCGAGGACAGTTTATACAAATTCAAAAAGGCTTTTTATCGAGGCGAATCTTGTTGTTTCTATATAGGAAAGAAACTGTATGCAGAACATAAATATAATGAATTAGTAAATATGAGAAGTGATATTAGAGATGATGGTTTCTTTCCTTTGTATAGAGGATAAAGAAGGCTCTGTAATGAGTTACTAAGGAAAAGTTTAAAAATGAAATCAGCAGTAAACTAAAGGATGAGCAAGATGAACAGTGTTAGATATCACAGACTATAGGATTGGTCACAAGAAGAAGTTGTATCAAAGGCTCTGGAGCCTAACGGAGTATATGTAGGGGCTCCTGCGAGGAAAATAGGCAGGATTTAATGAATATGCGGAAAAACACAGTGAAAATCTGACGCAGGGGACTTCCTTTCCTTCTGTACAACATAATCAGAACATATTAGAATCAGAAATTTGCAAAGCATTGAAATTTTTTGAGGATGGTCAAAATCTAATTTAGATAATGATGTAATAACGTTGTTATGAATAACAGCATAGTGCAAGATATGGCATAAATAGAGGTTGGTATGAAATTTTCGGAAATAGGTAGCTACTTCTGGCTTGATGGCAGTGAAGAAACGGGGACACAGAAAAATATCCAATGGCTTCCTGCAATGGAGGATGAATGTTTTACATTCTCAGGGCGGAACGCCATAGATATTGTGATTCGGGATATTCAGAAAAAACATCGGGTAGACATTGTCTATGTCCCATCATATTGCTGTGAGTCTATGTTACAGGAATTTATAGACAGAGAACTAAAAATTGAATTTTATAATGTAGGGTATGAAAAAAGAAGGTTTACATACCAGCAGCCTAAATGCGGAAAAAATTCTGTGGTTTTGATTATGAGTTATTTTGGACTGGATACAAGCGGAGCACGTAAACTCATTCAGAAAGCGCATGAGGCTGGCTCGGTTGTGATTGAGGATATCACGCATTCGCTTCTCCGAAAAGATGCTGTATCTGATATCAGTGATTATGCGGTAGCCAGCTTAAGAAAGTGGTTCCCGATCCCTACAGGAGGTTTGGTCGGGATAAAGAAAGGGGTATTGTCTGAGAAACCTACAATTGAAAGTAACCATGTGGTAGAAGAAAAAATTGCGGCTATGCATGAGAAGTACGACTACCTCACCGGAAAAATAAAGACAAAGGAAAATTTTTTGCTCGCACAGGCGAAATTTGAAAATGATTTAATCTATGTGGATCGATTGCTTGAAATAGATGATATGTCTTTAGGCATAGCAAAAAGCATTGATGTATACAATGTCGTCAACCAAAGGCGGCGTAATGCGAGAATTCTTATTGAAGGGCTGTCTGATATGGAAACACTGGTCGACATTCCGCAGGTTGACTTGTCTGTGGATGTTCCGTTGTTCCTACCAATTATCATGGATTCGGAAAAGCGTGACAGCCTTAGAGAATATCTGATAGATAGGGGGATTTACTGTCCCGTCCACTGGCCGGAGGTGATAGGGGCGGAAGTTGGCATAAGAGAGAATGAGTTGTCGTTAATTTGTGACCAACGTTATTCCGATGGCGATATGCGTGCGATCGTGAATGCCGTACATGAATGGATTAAGCCATAAAATAGGAGACAGGGTACAAGATAATTATGAAAACAAGGATGAAGTACTATGAGTAAAAATGAGAACAGAAGAAAAAGTAGAATAAATGGTATTTATAATTGCTATATAAAACGATTTTTGGATATTGCTCTCTGCTTGATAGCGCTCGCCTTGTTTTGGTGGTTTTACATTATAATTGCCTTTCTTGTACGTATCAATATGGGCACTCCGGTGCTTTATAAATCAGAACGTATGGGAAAAGGTGAGAAGCCATTTGAAATCTATAAATTTCGTTCTATGACAAATGAAGTGGATGAAAAAGGCGTCCTTCTTCCTGGACCTCAAAGGTTGACTAAATTTGGAAGGCTTCTCAGAAGCACAAGTATGGACGAATTACCATCGATATTTAATGTTATTAGAGGGGATCTAAGCTTAGTTGGTCCCAGACCGCTGCTGATGAAGTATCAGCCATATTTTTATGAAAATGAGCGAATGCGCCATAGTGTTCGACCTGGATTGACAGGATGGGCACAAGTGAACGGACGAAATAATGTCACCTGGGAAAAGAAATTTGCGTTAGATATCGAATACATAGAAAGAATGTCATTACTATTCGATATTAAGGTTTTTTTTCTGACCGTTTATAAAGTCTTGAAGCGAAGTGATATTATTGAGGATCAACAAGAAACGCAAAGCCTTTATATTGTTAGGGCAGATCTGAATAAACAAAAATAATCCTAATAGCATAAATAGTCTGGAGGAAGAAATGGAAAGACTGGATGGGAAAAAGATATTGATTATTAGCAGTGATAGTAGTGATGTTTCACTTGTTGAGGCTGCAAAATCTTTGGGTGTATATGCTATATGCTGTGACCGATATACAGATCATCGGATTAGCCCTGCTAAAGCGCTTGCTGATGAAGCTTGGGATATGGATTACTCTGATGTGGATGCGGTTGCAGAGCAATGTCGAAAGAAAGGAGTTAATGGTGTTATCGCTGGGTATAGCGAGGAACGCGTATTAGCTGCATGTCGTATCTCTAACAAGATTGGCACACCGTTTTATGCTACCGAGGAACAAATTAACCTTACAAGAAACAAAAGAGAGTTTAAGGAATTGTGTAAAAGAAATGGGGTTCGCGTTCCAAATAATTATTATGCTGATGACTTATTACAAGGAGAAGTATGCTCTGATGTACATTTTCCTGTGATTGTCAAACCAGTAGATAATGGAGGACGAAAGGGGATTACTATATGTAGAAGCATGGGTGAATTGGAGTCGGCAATACAAATTGCATTGGATAATTCCAAAGCTGGAGATGTAGTGATTGAGGATTACATCGAGGGTATGGAATTATGTGCTGTGTATACAATTGTTGACGGGGAAATCAGCCTTTCTTGCTTAAACGACAAATATATATCCAAAGAGAATGAAGATGCTGCAAAGTTATGTGCGTTTGTCGTAACACCGTCAAAATATTATGACGAATATCTTTCTGAAGTTGATGAGAAAATAAAGGCCCTTTTAAGAGCTGTTAATGCCCAAAACGGTGTTGCAAATTTTCAGTTTATTGCCAATGAAGCTGGAATCTGGGCTTTTGAAATGGGATATCGAATCAATGGAAATGATGATTTTAAGGTAATCAGAAAATATAATGGAATTGATTTCTTGAAAATGCTTGTCATTCATTCTTTGACCGGAAGGATGGGCGAAAAGTTAGATAAAGATAATCCGTGTTTTCCGGAATACTGTGCAACATTGGTATTATATCTATGCGGTGGAATAATAGGAAGGATTGATTATTCAGAGATAGAGAACATGGAAAGCATTGATGATATTTCGATTAATAGATGTGTCGGAAATGAAATTATTGCGAATGGGACGAATGGGCAAAAGGCCGGCATGATTAAATTCTCAGCAACATCAATGAAGAATATCATGTCAATGGTCACGAAAATAAAAAATGGTTTGAAGGTTGAAGATATTGAAGGGAAAGACATGATTTTGACGATGTTTGATGAAAGTCGATTGAAGATGTTCTGAGTTGAGAGGTAATATGAAATGGCTGATATTAGCATAGTTGTTCCCTTTTATAAAGTTCCATATGATTATATGCATCAGTGCTTGCATAGCATTTTAAATCAAACATATAGAAATATCGAAGTGATTTTGGTTGATGACGGATCACCGGATGACTGTGGGGAGATTTGTGATGAATATGGGAGAAGAGATCAAAGGATTGTTGTGATCCATAAAGAGAATGGTGGTTTGTCTGATGCTAGAAATACTGGAATTGCAGCAGTTACGTCGGAATGGGTCACCTTTGTAGATGGAGATGATTGGATAGAATTGGATTTCTGTGAGCATTTTATGAAACGAATCAAAAAGCAAACAGATACGGCAGATATTTATTTCTACTCTGGTTTTCGTAATTATCCTCAGAAAGAGATTATTGGCATATCGCATTTTGAGGATGGTAAAAGATTTTCATCATATAGTGAACGAGAATTTTTACAAGGTAAGTGCTGTACGATTCATTTAGAAAGGAATGGAAACAGAAAAGGAATTACTATTAGTTCTGCCTGGGCAAAGATGTATCGTATTTCGTATATAAGAAAGAATAAATTAGCATTTCCAATTGTTCCTTATGATGAGGACAGTATTTTTTATATGTATGCACTTGAGGCTGCGGAGAAGGTTGAATATGTATCGAAAGCTATATACCATTATCGCTTTACAGAAAACAGCATTGTAAATAAGTATCGTCCTAATGCGCTTCAAGAACAAAAGATCTATTTGTCGGAATTATTCAAATTTTCGGAATTATATGGAAAGTCATCTGATTTTAAGAGGCTTATATATATGCGGGGAATGACATCGATGCTTTTGATGTTGAAACAATTTTATTATCATGATATGAATACAATGATTTCACATGAAAGATGGAAAGCCTTTAATTCTATCATGAAGGAAGAACCGTTCTCATCGGTCTTTCAAAACATTCGGATTTCTGCCTTGGGCAAAAATGCTGCGATAAAATATATTCTTCTTCGATTCAAAATGTATGGGTTAGTTGAGTATTTGAGGAAGAAGAATTCAAATGTATGATAGAATGATTAGGAGACCTGAGACCAATGAAAATTAGATTTGTAAGAGGAGTAGGCATACAAGAAGCTTTTACTTTTTGCTTTTGTTTCTTCTTGGTTTTATATATATTTAACGGTTATGAATTTGGAGCCCCGTTTGAGTATACGATCATACCGATAAGTATTGTGTTCTTGGTTTCGTTATTTACTAAACACAAATATGATGTGAAAAGTTTTCTTTTGGTGCTATTACTAATACTGCTGGGAATAGTATCAACTTTGAGTTCCAATATAATTAATTTTACACAATCCCGTGTTTTGACATTTTCTATAACTTGTGTGGTTTGTATTTGGATTGGGGACGTATATATAAATGAAAAATATATGAATAGAATACTATCATTTTATGTTGCGTTTTCTTTTATTATTGTGGCTATGATTATAGCAGGATATCTGTTTGGATTTGGAGTCGATTCCCATGGAAGAGCAAGTATAAACTATGGTGATTTCTTTAAGGATCAGAATTATCTATCTGCCTTTTTTCTTCCGGCATTTTCTATAGCTTTTTATAGGATAATTTACTCAGAAAAAGGTAAAATAAGAAATTCAGTGTTCTGTATTCTATCTCTTTTTGCCGTTTTTATAATGAGTTCAAGAGGTAGTTTTTTAACAATTCTTTTGATTACTGCTTTTGTTATAGGGAAGATGATTTTGGTTGATAAGAGTATAATAAAAAAGGTTGTATTAATTGGTTTGTTGTTGGTAGCAGTTATTGTCATATATAATTTTTTTCAGTCATTACCTATGTTTCAACGAATGATGAATTTTGAAAGCTATGGATCAGATGTCAGATTAAGATTATGGGCGGCAGGGTTTAATGGTTTTTTTTACAGTCCGCTAATTGGCTCAGGAATAGGTTCTGCGTCAGAATATTCGTGGAGGTTAGTCGGTAATGCTGTACATAATTCATTTATTGAATTCATTGCAGACCAAGGTATATTAGGGGCTGTAGTAGTCCTTTTAATACTGCTTCGTATTTTTATGCGAAAAAGAGAGAAGAGATTTTTTATTTCTATTCTTATGATTTCATTCTTTGTACCATTGTTTTTCTTGACGGGATATACGAATTTTACGTTTTGGATGCCTGTGATGTTCATTAGCCTGATTGCGACTAATAGCATAGAGTGTAAGTCCTAATTATTCATTTAGGAGTGTAATTAAGATGAGAGTTGGAGTAGTAACTGTTCATAATGGGCAGAATTACGGGGCATCTCTTCAAGCATATGCCCTTGTTACTAAATTACGTTATAGTGGATTTGAGGCTTTTCTTATAGATTATAGGAATGCAAAAATTGAAGACAGAATCTCTTCATATAAAAGAAAAGAAAAAAATAATTCAATAAAAAACATACTTAAAAATTTGCGTTCTTTAAGTAGTGATATGTTGTTTAATACATCGCAACATTTGCGTCTTGTTAGTGAGAAATTTAGTTCGTTTCATGATATGATATTGGATTCAGATGCAGGAATATTCCATACATGTGCTGAGATGAAAAAACTCAATATGTGTTATGATGCCTTTATTTGCGGAAGCGATCAAATATGGAACTATAATATAACAGGATTAGATGAGACATTTTTCCTTCTTTTTGCTAATGACGCTAAAAAAAGAATTTCATATGCTCCGAGTTTGGGCATGAGTTCAAATAGTATTAGCCCAAAACTAAAAGCAGAAATAGGAGAGAAATTGCAGCACATAGGGCATCTTTCGGTTAGAGAAGAAAATAACAAGAGCTTGATTGAGGAGCTTACTCAACGACGTTGTCAAACGGTTGTTGATCCTGTATTACTGTTTACAGTAGATGAATGGTTTGATCTGCTGGAAAAAGCGGATGATGTTTGTCCTTCACAACCATATGCTTTTTATTATCCGGTTATTGAACAACCTGAACTAGAAAGCTTTGCAATGAAAGAAGCAATAAAACGCGGCTGGAAACTGTTGAATCCAAGATTGGTTCCTAAATATGCAAAAGCGAAGGGATATACAGAAGTTCCCAAAGCAATTGTAGGTCCATCTGAGTTTCTGAAGCTTTTGGCAAGCTCAAAAGCTGTGTTTACGAATTCATTTCATGCGACGGTGTTTTCCGCAGTTTTCCAAAAGGAGCTTTATGTTGTTCCTTTGAAAGGAAAACATAGCATACGTAACAATAGAATTTTTGAATATCTTAAGAAGATTGAAGTGCTGACTGAGCAAGCAAATGATGGTAGACTGATATATATTGAATCTGGTGGCTTTAAGAACTGTGATGCTATATTAAAAACTAATCGAGAATTATCAATCGAATATCTTTTAAATTCATTGAAATAATGCTGGAAAGAATACTGATTGGAGTTGAGAATTGTATGAAGCTTGAAATGATTATAGATTCCCCCAAATGTTATGGTTGTGGTGCATGTGTTAATATATGCGCATATGATGCACTGCATATGCAATACGATGTTAGGGGATTTGCATACCCGCAATTTAGTGCTGACAAATGTATTAACTGTAACAAATGTTTTTCAGTCTGTCCTGCAGTTGAGGAACATACAAAAAAATTATTGCAAAATCAAAGGCCAAACTGTGTCTATTCAGCAAGGATCAAAGACGATAAAATTAGAAAAAGCAGTTCATCTGGTGGAATGTTTTATGTTTTATCAAGCTATTTTTTATCCAACGAAGGATATGTCTGTGGAGTAGTATGGAATGATGATTTTTCGGTAAAGCACATATGTTCAAAGGAAGCATCAGACCGTGATGAAATGATGCAGTCTAAGTATATCCAAAGTGATACGTTATTCGTGTTTGGCGAAGTGAAACAGCATTTGTTGGATGGGGATGATGTGCTATTTACTGGTACGCCATGTCAATGTGCTGGCTTGAGATTATTCTTAGGGCGTATTAATACTGATAATTTGATGGTGGTGGATGTTTTATGTGGAGGGAATGTAAGTCCAGGTTTTTTTAAGGAATACATCCGCTATATTGAGAAAGAAAAAAATGACTCTGCATGTTCTGTGTGTTTTCGGACGAAAAAATTGGGATGGAAACAACATCATATTGCTGTAAAGTTAAAGCATTCTCTTTATGAAAGGGCAAGGCGCGACGACGAACCCTTCTTTTCATTGTATTTGGGGAAACAAATAATCAGGGATTCCTGTTTTCAATGTGGGTTTGTCTCTAAAGAAAGGGTTTCAGACATCACTTTAGGAGATTTTTGGGGAATAGATGATCTTACGGTTGATGATGATGTAGGTATATCATTTGTGAAGATAAACACTGATAAGGGACAGAAGTTCATTGATGCTGTGAGGGAAGATGTGCGTCTTGAGGAAAGAGATATCGATATTGCTATCAAGCATCAAATTAATTTGAGATGTGCGCCTATTAAGCCAGCCAACAGAGATGATTTCTGGAATGATTGGCGAGAAAAAGGCAGTGAGTATGTATTACGCAAATATACTGTATTCGGTAAAACAAATTATATAAAACGAAAATTAATTCGCATAATAAGAGGAATAATGCATAAAAGAACACGATGTTGAAGGGGGTGAATTTGTGGATGAAACTAATCGGAAAAAAAGCATGGCAAGAAATGCTGCAATATTGACGATTGGAAAAATCTGTACACAGGGTATTAGTTTTTTAATGCTCCCATTGTATACATCAGTTTTAGATACCACTGAGTATGGAGTATTCGATTTACTGGTTACTTATGCAACGCTTTTACTTCCGCTGGTAAATATGCAAATAGATCAGGGGTTTTTTCGCTATATGTTGGATGTTCGTAATAAGCAGGACGAGCAAAAACGTCTTTTTACAACAGTCATTTCAGGGACTTTTGCACAAGCGATATTTTTTTTGCTACTATTTTGTCTTATTGTGCCATTTCTGTTGCTTAATCATTCGTGGTTTCTTCTGCTATATGTTGTAACACACTTGTTTACGGCAGTTTTGCTTCAATTTGCAAGAGGGTTAGGAGAAATAAGAAAATATGCTTTTGCTAGTTTTTTGTCAGCGGGGTTTACAGTCATTTTTAATCTGATAACGTTGGTGCCATTGAGAATGGGGTTGTCAGGATTATTTTTGTCTACGATTTTAGCTCAAGTAATTACAATGGTATACCTTTTGATTGCTACAAAAAGTTGGAAATACTTTTTGATAAAAAAATTTGATAGATCATTGTTTTCTAAAGTTTGTAAGTATTCTTTTCCACTGGTTCCAAATAATTTGGCATGGTGGGTTGTTAACTCATCAGACCGTTTAGTTATTTCTCATTTTATTGGGGTGGCAGCAAATGGAATTTTCACTGTTGCAAGCAAATTTTCAAATGTTTTTATAACATTTTACAATGTTGTGAATTTGTCGTGGACGGAAACTGTATCACTTCATTATGATGATGAGGATCGTGATGAATTTTTGTCTGAGATGATGACAACTATGTTCGGTCTATTCTCATCAGCTTGTTTTGTAGTTGTTGCATTGATGCCGTTTATCTATCCGCTATTAGTGAATGTTAAATATAGGGATGGCTATAATCAGGTGTTGATTCTTATGTATGCGATGCTGTTCAGAGTTTTGGTTGGCATGTATAGTTGCATATATATTGCGACAAAGCAGTCAAAAAAAGTTGCAATAACTTCTATCAGTGCAGCAGTTATTAACCTGCTATGTGATTTATTACTCGTTAATAAAATTGGACTTTATGCAGCATCTATCTCAAGTTTGATAGCTTTTTCGATAATGTTTATTATCAGATTTTTTGACGTGAATCGAACAGTTAAGATGCGAATAGAAAGAAAAATAGCCTGTGTATCTTTTCTTGTAGGAGCAATTGTACTGGGTGCTTATTATTCAAATCGATTCGCACTCTATCTTACTTCTCTTTTTATTTCCGTTGCATATGCTCTATTCGCAAATCGATCATTGATAAAAAGTGTATGGCAGATGCTCAGATTTGGACATGCAAAGTAGGTGTAAGATAATAAATGAGAAGATTGTGTATGAAACGAAGATATTTTTATTCATCAATAAGGGCGGTTGGCTTGTATTTATGGGACGCGACTATTATGCGAATGTAGATGAAACGGCCCAAAACAATATTGTGCTCCTATATGAGTATGTAAAGTCAAAAGGTGTAGTGATAATGAATGTATCAGATACTTTACAGTATTATCTGGATGAATGAATGTAAGACAGGATTGTAACGGGAGCATATCAAGAAGTTTTCGTCTACTGTGTTTATGTTTCTAATTGCTGGGTTGCAAACAAATTTGACAAAGAAAAAGATACGATATTATATGAACACAAAACAATTAAAATACGTTCTGATTTTAGCTCGTGAAAGCTCTTTCTTTAAAGCTACTGATATTCTTAACATCACTCAACCGTTTTTATCTCAATACATTAAGAAGATTGAGGAGGAAGTAGGTCTTGGCCTCTTTGATCGCACAAACGGTGACGTAAGGATAACCGTTGCAGGTTGTGTGTACATTGAAGCCGGGAAGAAGATACTTGATATAGAGCATCAGATGGAGAACAGTTTTACAGACTTAGTTTTATATAAAACCGGCTCCCTCATCATCGGTGCGGCTCCATACCGTGTGGCATCTATGATGCTCGTGATTGCAAAGAAGTTTCAATCCCTCCATCCCGGTATGCAACTGATTGTCTAGGAGGGGACGACGGCAGAATTGGCGGAGGGCATGGAATATGGCGAATATGATCTGGCATTGTCGCTGCTTCCGATAGATAAAAGGCCATTCAACTACGAGAAGGTTGTGGAAGAGGAGCTTACACACGCCCCGGCTGTAGATGCCACAGTGCTCAATAATCAGGCACTGATCATGCTTACCTCTGGAGGCGCAGATTGAGATGGTGAAAGTATGTGTTGGTATGGTGTTGATGCCGTCAGGTATTGAGTGGTTTTGTACGGATTCTTCCGTCACCTTTTAGTCGCCTTTTATTACTTCACAGCGTTTATCCCTAGGCAGGAAGTCGTGGTTATGTGGAGGAAAGACAGGAAGCTGTCGAAAATGGCCGAAGAGTTAAAGGATACATTTAGAGAAGGCTGGCAGGGATTTTGGCTTCCCATAATCATTCTTCTGCCGTTCATTCTCGATTACTTCTTCAAGTTCACGGTGTTTACTGCTAGGCTCGGCAAGGATGGCGCGAAGTACATGAGTTTATTTCTGCTGATATTCATTGGCGGATTGGTTTCAATCTCTGCGGTGATTATTAAAGAGCGATACGGCTGTGCCAATCTGCACATGGATTTATAAGACGTTTATCCTTGTGATTATCTATACATTCATAACCCTGCTTCTGTTTAGTCCTGTGACGATATACATGGCCGGAGAAAAGGCGTTGCCCCCGGGAAGAAGAACATAGAGCACGAAAGCGAAGAGTAAGTCCGCTCCGCTTTTCCCTGTTGAGATTGCTGATAGATGGTGCAGGAACGATGGGAACGGCGATCAGGTGGAAAACCGTGGAAGATAAAATAGACCGGCACAAAAAAATGCGAAAAGCAAAAAGTCGAGCTGTTTTGTTGTCAAAGTTATAGGCAAAAGATTGTTATATTGATAAACATTTCTCCACAGGGGTACTGCTGTGGGAGTAGTAGGGAGATCCAATGAATAGATCATTAGAATTTTTAGAGGCAATTGATGGCGTGTGGAAAACGCCGATTCCGGCTAAAGTCATGGCAAGGGCAAGGAGAAGTCTTCTTGACTATCTGGCAGTGACTTGCGCAGGAGCAAAGTTTCAGAGAGATAAACTGGAGAAGTACTATGCTTTCGCACAGCCGGAGGAAGGGAAGCTCAAAGCAATAGGAACCGGAAAAAATCTGGTTCTCAAAGAGGCTGTGTTCCTGAACGGCCTGAATGGGCATGCGTTGGATTTCGATGATGGCACGAATTCAGGCATTATTCATTTAGGTTCTCCAATATTCAGTCTTCTGATTCCGCTTTCCCAACGGTACGGGATTGGAATGGAGGAGATGCTGAGAGCAGTCATTATCGGCTATGAAGCCTCCCATACGATGGCCGTATCAATTCAGCCAAGGCATAAGGCAATGGGCTATCATGCAACCGGAACCTGTGGAACGCTCGGAACGACATTGGCGGCGGCATATATGCTTGGCTTTTCGGATGAGGAGCGTTTTCGGGCATTTGCAAGTGCGTGTGTAGCCGCCGGCGGAATGTTGAAAGCGCTGGATGGCGGAAGCGAACTGAAACCGTATAATGTGGCAAAGACGGCTCTGTTGGCGCTGACGAGTTTACAGCTCGGCAAGAGTGGTTTTAAAGGCCATGCAGATCCGCTAGGTGGGCGAGGATTTTTCAGGATGATGACCGGGAAAGAGGATGTGGAATTGAGACAGGTGCTGTTGAACGGTACATATGCTGTCATGAAATCATACACAAAGCCTTACGCTTCTTGCCGATATACACATCCCGCTGTGGAAGCGGCGATTCACATGAGAGGCTCCTTAAAATCCGAGGATGTGACGGAAATAGACATTCGCACCTATGATCTCGCCGTGGCAGGCCATGACCACACGGATATCCCCGGAAGCTACAGCGCCAAGATGAGTATCCCCTATGCAACGGCGGCAGGTTTGATCTACGGGAAGGCAGGGTTGCAGGAATTTTCAGAGGAAGCGGTGAAACAACCTAACATCTTGAAACTTGCGAAAAAGGTCAGAGTAAGCGCTGATGAAGCACTCAGCTCCGTCTTTCCCGAAATACAGGCGGCAGTGGTAACCATCAAGACGAAGAATGGCTCATTTACTGAACGTGTGGACTTCCCGAAAGGAGAACCAGAGAATCCGCTGACAGATGAGGAATTCTGTGACAGATACGATGGCTTGATGGAGTATGCCGATGTCAATCCCGTTGTCAGAGAAAAGGTGTTCAATGCAGTATATGAAGGAAAATCTACCGTTGATGAACTGGTGAAAAATTTATAGTAAGGAGCGATGAAATGCGTGATGTAAACCTAATCTTAGGCACGATGACGTTCGGTGAATCTGTATTCCAACCGGATGTAGGACAGTTTATAAACACTTTCCTGGATGCCGGATATGATGAATTAGACACGGCCTATGTATACAATGAAGGGAATTGTGAGCGTTTGCTTGGTGAGGTGCTGTCGAATTTGAACCGTCCCTTCAAGATAGCCACGAAGGTAAACCCTCGCATCAGTGGAAAACTGAATACGGATGCGGCGTATAAGCAGGTTAATGAGAGCCTTAAGAGGTTGAAACTGGACTCAGTAGATACCGTATTTTTGCATTTTCCGGATCCTACGACACCGGTGGAGTCAGTTTTATCTGCTATGGCGGATTTGCATGACCAGGGAAAATATAGAGAGCTCGGACTTTCTAATTTTCCCGCATGGATGGTAGCCGATGTTTGGCACATTTGTGACAGGCATGGCTGGGTGAAGCCAACCGTATTTGAGGGCGTATATAATCCTCTGACCCGGAGAGCAGAGGCAGAGCTGAACGCCTGCCTGTACAATTATGGACTTCGTTTTTATGCTTACAATCCTATGTGCGGAGGGCTTTTGACCGGTCGCTATGGAAAATTTGAGGACGTTCCTGCAGATGGTCGCTTCACTCATAGGCCCAATTATCAGGGGCGCTATTGGAAGAAGAGCTTCTTCGATGCGGTCGATATGATTAAGATCGCAGCAGAGAAGAATAGAATCATAAGTACCGAAGCGACTTACCGTTGGTTGGTGTACCACTCCATGCTAGACGGCAATAGGGGGGATGCTATTCTGATCGGTGCATCCAAGTTGAATCATCTGAGGCAGAACATGGCTTCAGTGAAGGCCGGACCACTGCCGGAAGATGTAGTGAATGCATTTGAGCAGGCATGGCAGATCACAAAGGGAGATAGTCCTGAGTATTTTACCTTGTATAAAGGTAAAGGAAGTGTAGGAGGTGAGAGAAAGTAAATGCTTGACCAGGAGAAGGTCTTTAAGACATTGACAGAAAACGGCGTGACCTATTTCACCGGTGTACCGGATTCCTACCTGAACGGTTTCTGCAATTATGCCTTAGTGCATTGCGGGGATCGGAATGTCATTACGGCAAACGAAGGAAATGCAGTCGCATTAGCGGCGGGTCATTATTTCGCCAGTCGTGAGATTCCGCTGGTATATATGCAGAACAGCGGCGAAGGAAACACAATTAATCCGCTGGTATCTCTCGTTGATAAAAATGTGTATTCGGTTCCAATGCTTCTGCTTATCGGCTGGCGCGGGCAGAGTGATACAGAGCCAAACCATCCTCAGCACAGGCTTCAGGGAGAGATCACGGGAGCTATTCTTGACATCATGCATATTCCTTACGCAGTTCTTACTGATTCGGATGAGGAATTCAGGGTGTCTGTGAAAAGTGCAGTAAGGTATTGCATCGAGAAACGACAGCCGTATGGATTGGTTGCTCCAAAGGGTGTCATGGCCGCACCGGACAAGTCCAACAGTGTGGATGCTGTTTATCCCATGAGTCGGGAAGAGGCGATAGAGGTTATCCTTGACCATATGCCAAACGATACAATCTATTCAGCCACGACAGGCAGGACTACAAGAGAGCTTTTCTTCCTGCGGGAGAAGCGGAATGAGACGAAAGCGCACGATTTTTTGAATGTCGGTTCCATGGGGCACGCAAGTTCAGTGGCTTTCGGTATCGCTTTAGAGAAGTCTGATCGCCATGTGGTCGCTCTTGACGGCGATTCTGCGGCGATTATGCACATGGGAGCCATGACGATGGTAAGTAAACTGTCTGCGCCTAACTTCATGCATATTGTACTGAACAACGGAGCAAATGAATCGGTGGGTGGTCAACCATCAGCAGGACATCTGGTGAACTTTACGAAGATTGCCGAAGCTTGTGGATATTATACGGTGGGAAAAGCTGTGGAGAGCAAAGGGGAACTGATTGCTGCAGTGGAGAAACTGAAAGACTGTGGATATGCTTCTTTCATTGACTGTCGTATTCACAAGGGTCTGTCCCGCAAGCTCCCGCCAATCATCTTTGACCACGGAAAGGCAATTGATGCACTGATAGATAATCTGAATGGTTAATCTCCGCCAAAGAGATGATTTCCGATTAAATAGAGAAGCAAGAATTTTAAGGGCCACAATGTGGCGGAAAGGGATAGATAGAGATGAACAGTATGGAAGAAACAAGAGAATTTCTGAAGACCGTTGGTCTTCCTGGAGGAGATGCTTACGATCTGCCGACTTCTGAAAAACGCTTCAGGGATGGAGGGCAGTATCGTTTTGAGGTTCCCGGTATCCAGGGACCGAAGGTTATGCGGGCACTGCTTGAGGCGATGGACAGCTATGGCTTGTATTTGCATCGCGTTACCCAAACGCAAGGTATCATGCGTCTGACAGACGAAGAGATCGCAGGAATGATAGAACTTGCCCATGACTGGCGGACTGACCTGCTTCTCGCCATTGGACCGAGGGCTACTACAGACACATCCGCTTCCGTACATACGGGGGAAGGCGTGCGTATGGGTTATCGGCTGAGAGGACAGGAGCAGATTGTCCGCGCAATCGAGGATGTCAAGAGGGCGGCGAAGTTAGGCTGCCGTGGCTTTTTGGTTTATGACGAAGGCTGTCTGTGGATTTTGAATGAGATGCGTAAGGCTGGAGAAATCCCTGCCGACTGTCATTTTAAAGTGTCTGCTCACACCGGACATGGGAACCCATGTTCAGCGAAGCTACTGGAATCCATCGGTGCGGACTCTGTAAATCCTGTGCGTGATATCCAACTTCAGATGCTGGCTGCTATGCGCCAGGCGATTGACTGCCCTATCGATATCCACACAGAGAATCCAAAGTCTACGGGCGGCTTCATTCGTCATTACGAGGTTCCTGAGATGATCCGGATTGCAGCTCCAATTTATCTGAAGACTGGCGGTTCTGTGGCTGCTACCCATAGCTGGGACAGCACGGAAGAGGATGCGAGAAAGAGAGCAAAGCAGTGCAGCCTCGTAAAGCGCATGATCGATGAATATTATCCGGAGGCTGTGTGGAGTCCAAAGGGCAGCCTGATCTAAATAATTCCATTTCCGCAAAACATCCCCTGCGAGGTGTCACGCTGTATGGAAGGAGCCTTCTCACTGTGGAATGTGGGTGGGTTTCTACCAAAGAGTGGAAAAGAAGGAAGAAAAATACCGCACAGACGAGGGATTGGCGGTAATAAGAAAGGAAATAACATATGAGACACCATATGTATAATCCGGATTTCAAATTTGTTGTTGAACCGGAACATTTCGACAAGTATACGGATCGCGAGCTTTTGCAATACTGTCTGGGTGCTACAATGTACATGCCCGGTTTCAAGGATTTCACTCCGAAGATACTGAACCATGCCATACCGGGCCTAACTACAATGGTTCTTTGTTTTGAGGATACCTGTCCGGAGGAAAAGGTTCCAGAGGCAATGGAGAATGTTCACCATCTATTGGCGACGGTTACCGAGTCTGTAGAAAGCGGTGAATTGAATTCGGATTATGTTCCGCTCATTTTTGTGCGGATCCGCAATCTGGCTCAGTTTAAAGCATTCGGCGGAAAGCTTACAAAGCGGGAGGTTAAGTCTCTTTGTGGTATCAACTTTCCAAAATTCAATGCGGAAAACGGCTATGAGTATTATGCTTATCTGCAGGATCTGAATGACAAATTCGGAGAGATTATCTATGGTATGCCTATCATTGAGGATCCGGAGGTCGCTTACAAGGAGAGCCGTATGACCGAACTGATGGGGATCAAGAAAATCCTAGATAAGTACCATAATCTTGTGTTGCAAGTCCGTGTCGGTGGTACAGATTTTTCAAGTGTCTTCGGTGTGCGGCGCGGTGTGGATTACAGCTTGTATGATATCATGACTGTCCGAGAGTGCCTGACTGATATTATCAATGTCTGCGGGCGTAACAATAATTACATAATTTCGGGACCTGTATGGGAGTATTTCCGTGCGCCCAAGGAAATGATGTTTGAGGAGCTTCCACACCACGGCATAGAGGATTATCTGATGAGACGCCAGCCTCTGGTGAACAATGAGATTGACGGACTGCTCCGTGAAGTGATTTTAGATAAGGCAAACGGTTTTGTCGGTCGGACTGTGATTCACCCAACTCATGTTAAATTTGTCAATGCGCTAATGGCGGTGACTCAGGAAGAGTACGATGATGCCTGCCAGATACTTGGTGCCAGCGGTGGTGTGGTCAAGGGTTCCGGTGGGAACAAGATGAACGAAATTAAACCGCATACCAATTGGGCGAGGAAGGTCCATAACCGGGCAAGGGCGTTTGGAGTAATTAAAAACGAGAGTGGGTATGTGAAGTTATTTGCCGTAAATGATTGAAAAAGACATCATAACTGACCTCGCTATCTAACCGCTCCATAGTTTACAAGGAGCGGGATGAAAGGATGGCGAGGCAAGATATGGACCGGGAGAAGAGGTAGTGAGATGATCCAATTAAGCATACCAATATCGGAAGAAGATGTGTTGAATCTGAATGTTGGGGATATCGTTGAGATCAGCGGTTATATCCTCTGCGGCAGAGATGCAGTGCTTCCGAAGATTCTGAGGATGATTGAAGACGGGACTGTAAAGGAGCTTGGTGTGGATTTGCATGGACAGGTGATTTTTCATACGGCTGTCAGTCCTGCCGGCGTGGGACCGACCAGCTCCAATAAACTGGAGATTGAAAGCAGCATTGAGCCGTTGAGCAAGGCAGGTATCAGGCTTCATCTTGGCAAGGGGAAACTGCATTCTGAGACGCTTGCAGCGTTGGATAAGTATAACGCTGCGTATGCGGTGATCCCCCCGGTAACGGCGTTGCTGGGTGCAAAAACGACGGAGCAGAAGGTTGTTGCTTTCCCGGAGCTGGGGATAGAGGCACTTTATTTGATTAAGGTGGACAAATATCCGGCTATTATAGGCGCGGTACACGGGAGGAGCATTTATGACTAAGACATATGAAGAGATTGTTTCTCTGGTAAGGGACACGTTGGTTGATGCCGGAAGTACATTCGGTCCTGACAAAAAGGAAGCATACAGGAGGGCGATTCAAAAGGAAGGGAACGAACAGGCTAAGTGGGTGCTGGAGCGAGTTCTTGTCAATGCAGAAGCGGCGGAAAAGAATCACAGCCCCTTATGCGATGACACGGGTATCCCGCATCTGGTCCTGGAGGTTGGTGAGGATTGCGCCGTGACTGGCAGAATGCTGGATGCCATCAAGGAAGGTGTGGCAGAAGGTTTGCGAAAGCTGCCGGGACGGCCTATGGGCATCATGGGGGATGACAGCCATAGGATCGACCAAAGTGGCGGTTTAAACCTGGATAGTGCCGGAGTTGAACCTGCGCCAATTCTGTTGTACCGCTGTGATGAGAATGTGATCCGGCTGCATATTCTGATGTTCGGTGGAGGTCCGGCGATCCGGGCAAAAACTTATCGGGTATTCCATAAACATAACACACAGGTTGTGCTGGACGAGATCGTGAACTGGGCGAAGGAAGGAGTTGCACAGCTGGGATGTTCGCCCTGCACATTGGCAGTGGGTGTGGGTCGGAGCCATTTTGAGGCAGTATCTATGATGTTACAGGCACAAGTGGACGGGCGATACGATTTTCAGTCTGAGATGGAACAGGAGATCACTCGAAGAGTGAATGAAGCCAATATTGGTCCGCTCGGTCTCGGCGGTAACACATCCGTTATGGCAACCTTCATGAAGGTTGGGCCACAGAGGGCATCTGGTGTACGCATCGTTTGCGTAAGGCCGAACTGTTGCTTTGAGCCGAGGCTTTCAACTGTGGAATTAGGTTGAGATTTATGACATCGTGGTTGAAAAATGTGAAACCGTGTTGGTTTTGGCATTGTTAGAAAACAAAATAGCTTTTACTGTGGAGTAATGTAGTTATGGATAATGAATTTATACAGGTAAACACAATGAATATGGTACAAGGATTAGCAGCCATGGATATAGGACGTGATTATACAATGGCCGATTGGATGTACGAAAAACTTAAGGAACAGATTGTCGAATTTCAAGCAAATCTTCCAGATACCGTTGATGTATGGGTACAGCTTGCCTCGTTTGGACAATCGGTCCTCATGGTCGTAGATGAAATTGGCTTTCAAAATCCGGATATGCTGTATTTTTACGGAACAGTCAACGGGAATGAAGCACAGCTTATACAGCATACTTCCCAGCTTAATTTTCTGTTAATGACCCAGCCTAAGTCAGAACCGCAAGTTAAGCCACGTCGTATTGGTTTTTGCGCTGATGACGAGACCAAAGAAGATTGATGTCATTGTTGCCGCCACTTCATAAATCTGATTACAATCCGGAAGAACTTATGACCGAGCTGATGGAAAGCAACGGAGGTATATTTGGAGAAACAGGAAATCAAGGTAACGGCTCTAGGACTTGATCTGCCACTGAATAAAGTAAAGAAGTTGCTGATCACAGCCAAGGCTATCTCTTATCCAGAGATGGAGCAGATTCAGCAGTTGTTGAACTCTGGGAAGACTATGGCAAAAGTGCAGGAGGTGATGAGATTAAGTCGTGCCGCCATTAACACATATTTGCCATATAACAAAGTAATCTACAAGCGTTTCGAGACCAGCCAGAATGCGGAGAGGGTGGCGAAGTATCGGGAACGGAAAGCGGCCGTCCAGTCCTTTCACACCAGCTCCGGTTTACCATTCTCTTACACTTTCAAAATCGGACACAGAGGCTCTTACACAAAGGAACTGCTTATCGACCGCAGGGAGAACAGTAAATCCTTGGCATCAGCTATATCTACAGCCTGTTCTGGCGGTTTGGGGTGGTAGCTGTGCCTGGGGAAGGTAGAGGAGAGGCTGAAGGTCTGTAGTAGTAATCAGCAGTGAATGAGATATAGAGTCGGCGCAGATGTCCATACGGTAGATCACTATAGGGACTGCGAATTTGGCCGGAGAAGTTATCCTCCGCTTTTTGGTAAATGGTTAGGAACAACTAATTAAATACAGAAATACCGAACCCAATCCATTCTGTCATATAACAGCCGTGCAATAAGGAACTTCCGGGGATTCTGGCCGGTTCCGGTCTTACGAAGGCGATTGACCTGATCATCTGCGGTACGGTAGCGACTTTCGGGAAAATCATGACAATTGAACGATCCTGGAAACGGTGGTGGTGGCGATTACATCGTTTTCCGGCAGTAAGATCGTGAGCTTGCTGTTATTGAATCTGGTTTTGCTGTTTGCGGGATGTTTCCTGGATACGGTGAGCGCCGTTTTGATTCTGACGCCGATTCTCTGGACGGTAGCGGAATATTATCTGAAATCACTTTTGCTGGGAAAGGATCCGTTTGACGTTGAAGCTTTATGGGAGTGTATGTACAGCGCAACGAGGCAGGTCGGCCAGCAGGGGTTGCGGTCAACGCCATGAGCGGAATCGATATCGCTCTGTGGGATATTATCGGAAAAGCGCTGAGGCTTCCGATCCATAAGCTGATCGGCGGGGCGTTTCGCAGGGAGATCAGAGCCTATGCGACCGGATTTTATCGCGGAAAGGATTTCAGCCGGGAGGGGGCGGTCGAGGAGGCGCTTCGACATGTGGAGAACGGATTTACCGGCTTTAAGATGAAGACCGGTTTCGGGGTAAAGGAAGATATTGAATATCTGCACCGGATCCGGGAGGCGGTCGGTTACGACATTGCCATAATGGCGGACGCAAACTGTGCGTACAATGCGGCGACGGCCCGTTGGATTTTGCTGGAATGCGAGGATATGAAGCTGCATTTCTTCGAAGAGCCGCTTCCGCCGGAGGACATGGAAGGATATAAGGAATTAAAAGACATAACATCCGCTGCGTGGAGGTTAACAGAGAAGTTATTCGGAAGTACGCCGGATAAGCTTTTATCAAGGAATTTACAGATACAAAAACGGCCCCGGATCCGTATGGCTCCGGGGCTTCTTTTTGCCTGACGGGAGCCTGCGGGTTCTGAAAAAGTTTCTTCGGTTATGTGAGCTTTTGTCAGGCGGCAGAAAAGATTCCGAATGACAGAGCGTTCGGATTTCGCTATAATAGAAATATTGTTACCAGGTGAAGTGACGGTGGATAACTTATTTGATCGGGAGGGTATCCGATGAGGGAGATCGGTGAAGAACAGATTTTTTCCTGGGCGCCTAATCCGGCAGCGGTGGCTAATGCCAGGAAGATTAAAGCGAAAGGCGGATTCACGGAATTATTCCGCCTGGAAGATGAAAGTTTATATTGGGGAAAGTGCCAGGGGAGCGGTAAGTCCTCCTATGACGTGTCGGTGGATTTTTCCGGAGGGGCAGAACCGGTTTTTCGATGTTCCTGCCCCAGCCGTCAGTTTCCCTGCAAACATTGTCTGGCTTTGCTTTGTGAAATAGCGGCGGGAGCGGCTTTTACCATAGGGCGGATTCCTGAGGAGATTGAGGAGAAGCGGAAGAAGCGGGAGGCGAGCGCTGTCAAGAAAGCCGAAAAAGAGAGGAGAGCGGAAAAAGATACCGGGGGAGGGGCGGCGGCAAAGAAAAAAACAAGGAACTCGGCGGCCAGAAAAAAGACGGAGAAACAACTGGAAGGGCTGTTGCTTTTAAAACAACTGATTACATCTCTGTTGACGAACGGTTTGGCTTCTTTAAACGGCGTGTCGTTGAAACAGTATCGGGAGCTGGCCAAACAGTTGGGAGATTATTATTTGCCGGGACCGCTCGTCGGCCTGAAGCGGTTGATTCGCGCCATGGAACTTTGCCAGGAAACCGGTGACGAGAAATATTATCAGGAGGCCGTTAAGATATTGATCCGCTTGCAGGCTTTGGAGAAGAAGTCGACCGAATATTTGAGGAAAAGGCAGGATTCGGGGGAAGAAGGATGGGAGAATACGATCTTATTTGAGGAATTGGGAGGAATCTGGAAGCGCAGCCAGTTGGAAGAACTGGGATGCGAAAAAGAGGACGTCCGTCTGGTACAGCTTTCGTTTCGTGTTTATTATGATGAAGCGAGAAAAGAATATGTGGATGAAGGTTACTGGGCCGATGTCGATACCGGGGAGATTTCCGTTACCAGGAACTATCGCCCGCTCAGAGCCCTGCAGCACGTAAAGCAGGAGGATTCTTGTTTTTCTCTGGTGAAAGCGCCGAATATGGTTTACTATCCGGGAGAAGGGAACCGCCGGATTCGCTGGGAAGGGGAGAGCCGGGAAACATTAACGCCGGATGTTTGCCGGAAGCTCAGGGACAGGGCGTGGAGAAGTATTCCGGAAGTGGTGAAAGCGGTGAAAAACCGGATCAAGAATATTTTATCCGAGGATGAAGAGGGAATCCTTCTGGCTTTTGACGGCATCGGGAAAATCGAAGAAGAAGAAAACATATGTTATTTTGTAAAAGATAAAGAAGGGAACGCCTTGCGTCTGCAGGATTTGCCGGGACAGGAGGGAGCCGTGGAGATGTTGAAATGGCTTCCGGACGGGGGGATTTTAAAAGAGCAGGTGTTATTTGGGAAATTATATTATGAGCCGGAGAGCGGTCATATGTGTCTGGCTCCTTTCAGTATTTTGACGGAGGAGCAGATTATCCGGTTGTTGTATTAGGAGGGGTGTAGGAAATGGCTATGAATGTATCTGGTTTTTTGGAATTGCAGAGACACCTGATGGCAACGGCGACGGCGGGCGTCGGTCTGGCGTCGGAGGACTTCCGGTTGAAGAGGGCGATCGATCGGATGGAACCTCTTGCAGCCGCATCGCCCGTGATTCGTCGGATCACGGATATGGCAAAACAGATTACCCGGCCGGATCAGCCGAACCGGGCCGGGCTTCTTTTGGAGACGTTGGGGCTTTTGGAGGCGGTGTTAAAAACGCAGGGGACTTTTTCGGGTCCCGGGGAAACCGGACAGTTAAAGCCTGTGGATCCTGTTTTCTGCGGCGCGCGGGCAGAAGAGGGGATCCCCTATAGCCGCCTGGCTCCGCTTTTGGAGGCGCTGACAGGCAGCGGGAATCTTCGATATGCAACGATTATGCAGGCTCACGAGGAAACGCCGGAGATTTTTACGGACTACCGGGTGCGGACCCGGATGGTGAAAGCGCTGGGGGACGGTTACGGCGAATTGGCGGATACGATCGAGCGCTGGCTGAGGGAAGAAGGGAACGAGATCGCTCCGCTTTTGAAAGAAGATTTCCGGACCGACGGCGTAAAAGGGATGGACCGGAGGCTGCGCATTCTCGGCGAGGTGTCGAAAGAGAAGGAGAATGCCTTTTATTGCCGGGTGCTTCCGGAGGCGTCCCGGGAGCTGCGGGTGACGGCGATCACGACGCTCAGATATACGGAAGAAAACGAGGCGCTTCTTCTGGATCTGGTCCGCAGCGAAAAAGGAAAAGCCAAGAAGGCCGCGATGTGGGCGCTTTCGTTTCTGGATACGGAGGAAGCGGCCGATTTCTGGCGGGGGGAGGCCAGGAAACATCCGCAGGAAGCGGTGGAGCTTTTGAGGGAGACCGATTGTGATTACGCTTCGGATATTCTGGCCGGATTTCTTCGGACGTATTTGCGGGAGAAGGCGTCCGGTTTTGAAGGGCTGACCAAAGAGCAGAAGAAAGGGAAGGAGGAGACGGAGAGACGTCTGATCGAAGCGGTGAAGGGGAAGCATTCGCCGGCCATGTGCGACTGTTATCCGGAGCTGCACCGGTTCTGCCCCGAGGATGCGCGTGATGTTCTGACCGATTCGCTTTTGCTGGGACCTCATCCGGCTCTGATTGACCTGGCGGGCCGGCTGAGACAGGAAAACGGAGACGATTGGCTGGAGCCGGCCTTTTTGGCCTCCATGCTTTCAGAGGAGCCGGAGCAGGTCTACGAGCAGTTTTCGGGATATTTTCTGCCGGGAGGTTTACGGAAATGTTTCCTGAAATCCGAGGCGCAGACGGATAAGCTTCAGAGAGTGCTGGAAAGGTTGAAGCGGAATGAAAAAGACGGCGGGCTGGTTTTTTTGTTCCACAGAACCCCGGGTATGGCCGGCGGACCTTTAATTTGGCATCGGCTTCCGGTAGTTTTGGATGAGAGGTGGATTTCGTTGTTTTTACGTCTTCCGGTGAAAGAAGCGAAAAAAGAAGACGGGTATGACCGTATTTTAAGCGAATGTTACGTGTCGGGGGATCCCACGCGGGATGTTCTTTACGGTCGTTATTTTTATAACCGGGCCATGGAACGGGGGACCCGGGCGGTGGATATAAAGATGCTGAAAGCCTGCGGGTGGGAAGATTTTCACGGACTGATCGAACAGGTGCAGAAAGGGAAAAAACCGTTACCGCTCTGGCAAATGAAGCAGATCCTGGAGGAGATTCCTTTATCCGGGCCGGAAAAAGGCGGAGAATTGAACCGCCTTCTCCAAAAACAGAAGAGCAAAACGCCCGGCGAGCTTAGGGTTCTGGAAAACTGGAGAGACAATTTGCTCTGCGGTTTTACGCTGGATGATTGAGAAAGGAGAAGAGGAATGGGTGAGAAAGAAGGGTTACAGCGTCTGCCCGCCGAGGATTTGTTTGCGGCGGAGATTCGGGCGCTGATCGAGAACGAGAAATATCCGGTGCCGGAAGGGTGGCGGATGTCGCCCCGGTCGGTTTTGACATATATCTGTGGCGGGAAGGCCGGGAAAACGACAATAACGCCCAAGTATATCGGGCAGAAACGATTGGTGGAGATTGCGATCTCCACGCTGATAACGGATCGGGCTCTTCTTCTGATCGGAGAACCCGGGACGGCTAAATCCTGGCTGGCGGAACATTTGACGGCGGCGATCAATGGGGACTCGACGCGCGTCATACAGGGAACGGCCGGAACGACGGAGGAGCAGATCCGGTATTCCTGGAATTATGCCATGCTTATTGCGGACGGTCCTTCACCGGAAGCTTTGATTCCGAGTCCTGTCTTCCGCGCCATGCAGGAGGGGACGATCGCCCGGGTGGAGGAGATCTCCCGGTGCGCTTCGGAAGTACAGGATGCATTGATCTCGATTTTGTCGGAGAAGCGGATCTCCGTGCCGGAGATTTCCCTGGAAGTTCCGGCTAAAAAAGGTTTTTCCCTGATCGCGACGGCCAATACGCGGGATAAAGGCGTGAACGAGATGTCGGCGGCCCTGAAACGGCGTTTTAATATTATTGTACTGCCGTCTCCGGACAGTCTGGAGAGGGAGATGGAGATTGTGAGATCACGCGTAGAGCAGTTGGCCGGAGGGCTGGGGATCTGTGCCGCCCTTCCGGAGGATGAGGTGATCGAAAAGGTATGTACGATTTTTCGGGAGCTCCGTCAGGGGATGACGTTGGATGGAAAGCAGAAGTTAAAACCCCCTTCCGGCGTGCTCTCGACCGCGGAGGAGATTTCTTTGCTGGCCGGGAGTATGGCGCTGGCGGCCGGTTTCGGGAACGGAACCGTTGGGGATTACGAGCTGGCGTCAAGTCTTCAGGGGGCGATCGTTAAGGAGGAAGAAGCGGATTCGAAAGCCTGGGAAGAATATCTGGAAAATATTATGAAGAAAAGAGGGCGCAGATGGCTGGGATTGTATCAGGAGTGCCGGGAATTGAATCGGGGATAGAACGTCTGAACCGGTTTGGCATTCGCCATCATTCTCCGGCCGGCGCCTGGCATCTGCGGGAATTTCTGGATAAGGTGCGGCCGGAACGGATCTTTGTGGAGGGCCCGTCCGATTTTACGGACCTGATTGAGGGGATCACGAACGAGGCGGTGGAATTGCCGATCGCGGTGATGGCTTATACGGAGGAATTGCCGGTGCGGACGCTTTTGTATCCGCTGGCCGAATATTCCCCGGAATACCAGGCTCTTTTGTGGGCGAAGGAGCACGGCTGCGAATGCCGTTTTTTTGACTTGCCGTCGGATGTGTTTTTGGGGATGGAAGCGGACAGAGGGGAAGACGGGGAGGAGGAGACCGGAGGAAAAGAAGAAACGCTCGTGTATGCCCGGCTGGACGAGGCGGCGGGAGCGGGAGGGCAGGAAGCTTTCTGGGAACGGGTGTTGGAGAACAGCGAAGATGCGGCCGGATACCAAAAAGGCGCCGAACTTTTCGGCCGGTTCCTCAGGGAACTGTCCGGGGAACCGGGGCCGGCGGGATCCGACGGCGGACGCCGGGAGAATGCTTTGAGAGAAGCTTACATGCGCGGTCGGATACGGGAAGCGCTCGCGCAGGGGATTGCGCCGGAGAAGATCGTAACGATTACGGGAGCCTATCATGTGGAGGGGCTGGCGTGGGAGGCGCCGCACATGGAGGAAACGGAGTTTTCTGCTCTTGCCAGGAGAAAGACCAGGAGAACGCTGATGCCGTATTCGTATTACCGTTTATCAAGGCATTCCGGTTACGGGGCCGGGAATCGTGCGCCGGCTTACTGCGAATGTTTGTGGGAGGCCAGGCAGAGGGGACGGGCGGATTACGCGGCGTACCGTTATCTGTCGGGGCTGGCGGCGTATCAGAGGAAATACGGGCAGGCGGTATCCTCGGCGGAGGTGATCGAAGCGGTCCGGCTGGCCTCGGCCCTGGCGTCGTTAAGGGGCGGTAAGGGCCCCGTGTTGGAGGATTTGAGAGACGCGGCCGTGACCTGCATGGGCCATGGGAAATTTTCGGAGATCGCCCTGGCGGTTGCGGACACGGAGATCGGAACCCGTTTGGGGACTTTGCCGAAAGGAATGGGACAGACTTCGATTCAGGCCGATTTTTACCGGGAGCTGGAACGACTGAAGCTGGAAAAGTACCGTTCGCTCCGGGCGGAAGAGTTGAAATTGGATTTGCGGGAAAAACTGACCGTACAGTCGCGGACGCTGGCTTTTTTGGACCGGGAGCGTTCTTTCTTCCTGCATCGTCTTCGGATTCTGGGGATCCGCTTTGCTTCCCCGGGCGGGGGAAAACAGGAGAACGCCACCTATGCGGAGCGGTGGGTCTTACAGTGGACGCCGGAAGCGGAGATTCAGATCGTGGAGGCGGTATTAAAAGGCGATACCGTAGCCCGTGCGGCGGCGTTTCAGCTAAAAGAGCAGGCGGAGAAAAACGGCGGGATCGGTTCGGTAGCCCGGACGATCCGGGATGCGTTTTTGTGCGGGCTGCCGGAGGCGGTCAGCTGCGGGGCGCATATGCTTCAGGCGACGGCGGTTGACGCGGCGGGGATGGAGGAATTGGCTCAGGCGTCGTCGGAACTGTCGCAGATACTGAAATACGGGGATATCCGGAATGTGAACCGGGAAGGGCTGATTCCGATTCTGGAACAGTTGTTTTTGCGCGCCTGCCTGCTTCTTCCGGGAGAATGTGTCTGCGACGCCGGGGCGGCCGATAAGCTGGCCGAAGCCGTCCGGCAGTTGGACGAAGTGGTAAGGGAGCAGGATTTCCTGGAGGAGGAGCGTTGGATCTCGGTGCTGGAAGAGATTTCCGGCCGGGATGATCTGAACACAAAATTATCCGGTTTTGCGACGGCGATCCGCCTGGAGAAAGGCCGGATGAATCAGGAGGAAATTCACAGGGAGACGGCCAGGCGGCTTTCAAAAGGCATGCCGGCGGATCTGGGAGCGAGCTGGTTTGAGGGATTGGCTCTGCGGAATCATTATGCCTTGATCGCGCGGCTTTTTCTGTGGCAGAGTTTAAGCGATTATCTGGATACGCTGGATGAGGAGGAATTTAAACGTTCCCTGGTGTTTTTGCGGAGAGCTTTTTCGGGCTTCACTTCGTCGGAGAAAGATCAGATTGCGGAAAATCTGGGCGAGATCTGGGGTATGAATCCCAATCAGGTGAGCGAGATGGTAAACGAGATTCTGAATGAAGAAGATCAGGCGCTTGTCGATACGCTGAGTGATTTTGATTTTGGAGATATTTAATATGGAAAATGAAAAACGGCTGGCCCGCTGGCGGTTGATTCTGGGGGCGGAGAGCGAGGAGTGTTTTCAACGGATGGGAGCGGGGAGCCTTTCGGAGGAGGAAGCCCTGATGGATCAGGCCCTGGCGGCGATCTACAACGAAGGGGGAAGTCTGGGTTTTCGAAACGGTCCGAATGTCGGGAACACGGCTTCGGGAAGCGGCCGGGGACCTTCGAATCCGGTGATTTCCCGGTGGCTGGGGGATATTCGGACGTTGTTTGATCCGGAACTGGTGAAGATCATTCAGTCGGATGCGGTGGAGCGCTGCGGCCTTACGCAACTGCTGTTTGAGCCGGAGCTTTTGGCGGATGTGGAGCCGGACATTGGGCTGGTATCCAAAATGCTGCTTCTGAAAGATCAGGTGCCGCAGCGTTCCAGGGACGGCGTGAGGGAATATATCCGGAAAGTGGTGGAGGAAATCAACAAAAGGTGGGAGAGCGGCGTCCGGCGGGCCGTGACGGCGGGCGTCAACCGGCGGAAACATTCCGTTCTTCCTTCTGCGGCCGCGATCGATTTTCCGACAACAATTCGAAGGGGGCTGAAAAATTACGACCCCGAAAGACAAAAAATCGTACCTGAAAAATTTTACTTTTTCGAACGGGCCGCCAGGACGGCGGCCAATAAACATACCATTATCCTGGATATCGATCAGAGCGGCTCGATGGCGGAATCGGTTCTGTATGCCTCGGTCCTGAGCTGTATTCTGGCCAGTTTATCGGCGGTAAAGACCCGGGTCGTGGCGTTTGATACGAAGGTGACGGATTTGACGGAGAGATGCGAAGATCCGGTTGATCTTTTGTACGGTTTTCAATTGGGCGGGGGGACCGATATCCGTCAGTCGGTGGTTTATTGCGAGCAATGGATTGAAAATCCCAAGAAAACGATTTTTTTCCTGATCAGCGATCTGGCGGAGGGCGGGAATCGGGCCGGACTTCTGCGCTCGCTGGCGGAGATGAAGAGCGCGGGGGTGACGGTGATCTCCCTGCTGGCAATCGCGGACGGAGGGAAACCTTATTACGATGCTCAGATGGCGGAAAAGGTTGCGGCTCTGGGCATTCCCTGCTTTGCCTGCAGCCCCGAACGGCTGCCGGAATTGCTGGAGACGGCCATAAAAGGTCAGGCTTTACCGAAGAGACAGTGAGGAAGCGCCGGAACCTGTCGCCGGCATCCTCTTTCGGACATGTGGCAACAAAAAGAAGCGGCTCTCAAGAGGAACCGCTTCTTGTTATCTGTTATTTGTTTTACTGTTTGCCTTTTTCCTTGTTGGCGTTGGCCTGGGCTTTTTTGGCGTTGGCCCGCGCTCTTGCGGCGGCTGCCCGCTCCTGGGCTTCTTTTGCTTCCTGTGCGGCTTTGACGGCCGCTTCCTCAGCCAGTCGTTCTTCCTCTTCTTCAGCCAGGTAAGGATTCTTTTTCAGCCGTTGTTTGTAGACGATCCGACTGAAGAACACGCTGATCTCATATAGAATCAACATGGGGATGGCTACCATGACCTGGGAGACGACATCCGGAGGCGTAATGACCGCGGCGGCAAGAAATATGACGACGATCATAACCCGACGACTCTTGATAAGCCAGTCCGGTTTTAACAGTCCGAGCTGGGTCAGGAGGAGAGTCATTACCGGCATCTCGAATACGATCCCTAGGGTCAGCATGGTTGAAGTGCAGAGCGTAATGTATTTCTCAACGCTTACGTTCATAACGATGTCCGGGGATTGGTTGAACCCCGCGAAGAATTGCAGCATGAACGGAAGCATGATCTTGAAGGCAAAAATGACGCCCACTACGAAAAAGCCGAAACCGGCGATCAAAAGAAACATGAGAAATTTTTTCTCGTTGGACTTCAGGCCGGGGCTTGCGAACGCAAACACTTCATACAGGATAAACGGAGAATCGACGCATGCTCCCACCAGCAAAGACAATTTGATGTACTGGGTAAACTGTTCGGAAGGGCTGATAACCTGAAAATCATATAACCCTCCGGCCAGAGTCTGAAGCGCCGAAAAAATCTCGTTTGAAAAAGCAAAAGAGGCAAGCAGGGCAACGATAAAAATAACCAGAACGATGGCAAGGCGGTTACGAAATTCCCGGAGATGGTCGGAAAGCCCCATCACCAGTTCGCCGTTCCCCTCCGTCTGCCGATGATTTTTTGATTTTGCCACGGCTTTGTTCTCCTTTGACCGATCCGGATTATAAATCGTCGGTGTTCTTGGACTCGATCTTCATGTCCTCTTCTTCCTGATTGTCCAGACCGTCTTTGAAGCCCTTGATCGTCTTGCCGAAAGATTTGCCCAGTCTCGGAAGATACTTGGGCCCGAAGATCAGGAGCACAATGGCGAAAATAACCAGAAGTTCCGTGGTTCCTAATTTACCGATTACCATAGGTACATAAGACAAATTAAACATAAGTAGATCCTCTCTTTCTGAAATTGTGAATTAAACCGGAATGTTTTCTTCGGCGTCCGAAGCTTCCGAAGCGGCTTCGGCGGCCTGAGGTTCCTCGGCGGCTTCCGGTTCCTCCGCACTGACTGGTTCCGGAGCTTCCGCTTCGGTGATAACGGGATTTTCTTTTTCCTCTTTCACCAAAGTGACGGGTTCTGCCTCAGTCTCGTCAGCAGTCGAGTCGGAAATCTGTTCCGTTACATCATACAGAGCTTCGCCAGATGGCTCTGTCGTCTCAATGGTTTCCTGATCTGCCTGAACCGCGGCGTCACGCAAAGCTTTCGGGCGAGGCTTACCGATCTCGCGAAGAGATTTGGTGGCTTCATCCAGAGGCTTGGAGATCTCGCGGAGCGGTTCCGCAATTTCCTGGAGCGGTTCCACGATATCCTGCAACGGTTCCGTCACGTTCTCGCGGATCTCGGAGGCAAGCTGATTGGAGGATTCCTTCAGCGAGCTGAGGCCTTTCCCCAGTTTTTTTGCGTATCCGGGTAATTTATCAGGACCAATGACGAATAATGCAACTATGATGATTAGTATAAGTTCGGTTGCCCCGATCTTCATAGTTATCCCCTTCCTTTTTGATTTTGTTCTTCTGATAAACGTCTACATTTTAACAGAAAACAGCGGTGGTTTCAAGTAGAAATCCGGGAAAAGTTATGAAAGAACTATAAAATATTATGACTTTGGAAAGGCTGGTATAATCGATACTTTTTCGGTAAAACCTAAGAACAACCGACGGATTTCATTGGATTTTGGAGAAAATTCCAAAAAAAGGATGGACAATATTCGATCGGGGAATATAATAATAAGGAGGGAACAAGAATGCCGGTACTGGAATGTAACGTAAAGACCTGTCTGCACAATGAGGATAACTGCTGCTGTAAGGGAAAGATCCTGGTGGAAGGCGAGAGAGCTGCAGCGCCCTGCAATACCTGCTGCGCCAGCTTTGATGAGAGAACGGGGGATACCTTTAAAAACCGTTATGAAACGCCGGATATGACGTTGGCCGTATCCTGTGAGGCGACGAGCTGCATTTATAATAAGAAGAAAAAATGTTCGGCGGAGCACATTACGATCAGCGGAAACCGGGCGTCTGTAGCGGGCGAAACGGAATGCGCCAGCTTTACCGTCAGTTAGAGCAGCCAGCGGCCTGTAAGAGGACGGAAAAACAGAATAAAAGAGTTGACAGATAAATCCTTATGTGCTATGATATTTAAGTTCGGTAAGAACAGGCACAAGAAAGAAGAGTATCCACTCTCACCTTAGCACCGGGGACGTGACTAAGCGTTTATATTTGAGGATTGATGTTTGTCAGACTTGAATAGTGGATAGATTCTTTCTATCCACTTTTTAATTTGCCCGAAAGGCAGAAAATATTCACGGGGGTGAACGAGTATTAGCGATTTAATGATTAACGAGCAAATCCGAGAGAAAGAAGTGCGTTTGATCGGAGAGCATGGGGAGCAGCTAGGCATTATGCCGGTGAAGGACGCGTTGAAGATCGCGCAGGATGCGGAACTGGATCTGGTAAATGTGGCGCCGACAGCCAAGCCGCCGGTATGCAAGATTATTGATTATGGAAAATTCCGCTATGAGATGGCACGCAAGGAGAAGGATGCCAGGAAAAAGCAGAAGACGGTGGAAGTCAAGGAAGTGCGGCTGTCTCCGAATATTGACGCTAATGATCTGAATACGAAAGTTCTGGCGGCAAGAAAGTTCATCCAGAAGGGCAATAAAGTGAAAATTACGCTTCGTTTTCGCGGGCGTGAGATAAGCCATATGTCAACGTCCCGTCATATTTTGGATGATTTTGCGGAAAAGCTGGCGGATATTGCGGAAGTGGAAAAGCCCTCCAAAGTGGAAGGCCGGAGTCTGGTGATGTTTTTAACTGAAAAACGTTAAATGATAAAAGAATTAAGGAGGACACGATCATGCCAAAGGTAAAAACCAGCAGAGCGGCAGCAAAGCGTTTTAAAAAGACAGGTACAGGCCAGTTAAAGAGAATGAAAGCTTATAAGAGCCATATCCTGACAAAGAAGTCTACCAAGAGGAAGAGAAACTTAAGGAAAGCAACGATAACGGTTCCCGCAAATGCGAAGGTAATGAAGAAGATTTTACCTTATCATTGATTTGTCGGAAGAATTGAGAAGGAGGAAGACGGAATATGGCAAGAATTAAAGGCGGAGTAGGCGCCAAAAAAAGACATAATCGTACATTGAAGCTGGCAAAAGGCTATCGCGGCGCAAGGTCCAAGCAGTACCGGGTAGCAAAACAGTCTGTAATGAGAGCCCTTACCAGCTCTTACGCGGGAAGAAAGCAGAGGAAGAGACAGTTTCGTCAGCTCTGGATCGCCCGAATCAATGCGGCGGCCAGAATGAACGGACTTTCTTACAGCCGTCTGATGCATGGGCTGAAGCTGGCCGGTGTTGAAGTGAATCGGAAGATGATGGCCGAGATGGCGGTGAACGACGCGGCCGGATTTGCGAAGTTGGCTGAGGTCGCCAAAGAAAAACTGGCGTAAGTTTTGCAAAAAGACTTGATATTTAACGAAAAACAAGTATAATATAATTGACTCGTGATTTTGAGTCAATTATGATCGGAGCGTGGCTCAGTTTGGTAGAGCGTCCGGTTAGGGACCGGGAGGTCGCAGGTTCGAATCCTGTCGCCCCGACGAGAAGCTGTGTGCAGACAGATGTCTGCCGCAGCTTTTTTTGTTTTTTGCCGGTGTATGACGACGGGGAAGCGGCATGCAAAAAGGAACGGTCCCGGGAATCGGGGCCGCTCCTTTTTGATTTCATGATGTTTCAGCAGGTTTCCCGGACATGGACGACAAGCTGACAGTTACCGTAATCCGGCAGAGTGATAACGGCGCGTTCGTCGTCGCTTTCTCGGCTCAGCTTTCCGTTTACCCGGTTTGTCAACTGCCGGATGGCTTTTTTGCTCTCGGGCGCTTCCACAACCGTGGATGCGATATACTGGGTGATGTCATAGCGTTCTTCCCGGGGAAGCTTTCCTTTTTTGGCATGAATGGCTTCCAGTTCAAATGTATATTTCATAGCGGTCGTCCCCTTTGGTATTTCTTGCTTCATTCTAAATGGTAGCAGCGGAAAAAGCAAGACGCATTTCCGTTATTCTATATTTTCACACAAAAAGCCGAAAATATAAGCTCCCGGGCGCAAAAAAACCGCTCACGCGGAAAAGCAGGAGCGGTTTTTGCGTTATGATCGGAACCTATGCGGGGCATACGTTTACGGCGCGGGTCTTGGCGCTGTTCTTCGGATCGGATTCCGTGTCATAGGTGACTTTCTGACCTTCCGCCAGAGTTTTATAACCGTCAACCTGGATGGCGGAGAAATGTACGAAAACTTCTTCTCCCGTCTCGTCGTTGGAAATAAATCCGTAACCTTTTTCTGCGTTAAACCACTTAACTGTACCGTTGTTCATGTTCTGGTACCTCCATATAATATTTCACTCCTGATGCAAAAAAGTCACATATTTTTGTAAGGCATCGGAGGAACAATGACTTACAAAAATATGTGAGATCAATGAATCATCTGGAATGCTTTTAAAGTATAGCATGAGAGGAGAAAAATGTCAATAGATAGAATTTTGAAAGAATTACGAAATATTATATAAAAAAATGTCAGATACAGTTTATTTGCATAAAGAAACGACGAAGATTGTAAATGAGATTCAAATAATACAAATTCGGATCGAAAATTCGGTTTTTCTTGAATTTTTCGCAAAAAACAGCGTGAAGCCAAACTTTTTATGTTCTGCTTCACGCTGTCTCGTGCAGTTGGCGGGACTTGAACCCGCACCCACTTAAGTGGACATGAACCTGAATCATGCGCGTATGCCAATTCCGCCACAACTGCCGGTTCTTACGCGTTCCGAAAAGTTCTTGTCTTTCCTTAACGCTCGTATAGTATAACTCGAATTTAAAGAACTGTCAATCGTTTTTTGAAAAAAGTTGAAAAAGCTTAAAAAAAATCTTTGAGGATTCGATGGAAAAAGGTTGAAATTTTAAAAACCTCATGCTATAATATGTCCGTTGCAAACATTTGTGACAGGCGGGAGTGCTGGAACTGGCAGACAGGCAAGACTAAGGATCTTGTGGCCGATAGGTCGTGTGGGTTCAAGTCCCATCTCCCGCATTAAATATTGCGTATCGATATTCCGGCAGCATTGAGATATTTGTTGATGTCAATTCTATCTGAGAACGCAGTCGGATAATTCCTTTTATCGAAGTGAATACGGAATTTGTATGAGCACTTGCCGCTAACCGGAAGAAGAGGTTGAACGGCGGGTGCTTTTACTTTTTTTGCTCCGCTTTCGCGTCCGGTATTTCCGCCGTCCGTACGAGTATACGTTTGCCGGGCCGCAATAAGATGAAAATTTTTCGAAACCCTCTTGTCAAACCGGGCCGGAGTGAGGTATCATAGGCTCGATGAACGGAAAGAAAAGAGGAAAAAACATGCGCAGAACAAAGATTGTTTGTACGTTGGGACCGGCTACGGATCAGGAAGGCGTTCTGGAAGAGATGGTGGCGGCCGGCATGAATGTGGCAAGATTTAATTTTTCTCACGGGACTCACGAAGAGCAGGCGAAGAGATTTGACGAGGTTGTGCGGCTCCGGGAGAAGTATGACCTTCCGATCGCGACCCTTTTGGATACGAAAGGACCGGAGATTCGGACCGGCAATTTTAAGGACGGTTCGGTGATGTTGGAGGCCGGCCAGGAATTTTTCCTGACCACGGAGGAGATCGAGGGTACAGAAGAAGGGGTCGGCGTTACGTTTAAAGGGCTGCCCAGCGACGTGGAAGTCGGTTCGGTCATATTGATCGACGACGGCCTGATCGGGATGGAAGTGATCCGCAAGACGGATACCAGGGTCGTCTGCGTGGTGAAGAACGGGGGCAAGGTTTCCAATCATAAGGGAATCAATCTTCCCGGGACGAATATTTCCATGGAATTTATCAGCGAGAAGGATCGGGAGGATATTCTGTTCGGGATTCGGAAAGGGTACGATTTTGTGGCGGCATCCTTTACCCGCACGGCGGACGACGTGGTGGCCATGCGGAAACTTCTGAATGAGAACGGCGGAAAGGATGTCCGGATCATTGCCAAGATCGAGAATGCGCAGGGCGTTGAAAATATTGATGCGATTTTACGGAAGGCCGACGGCATTATGGTGGCCCGCGGGGATATGGGCGTGGAGATTGAGAACGAGGAAGTTCCGATTATTCAGAAAGTTCTGATTAAGAAGGCGCTGGAAGCCGGGAAGGTTGTGATCACGGCGACTCAGATGTTGGATTCCATGATGCACAATCCGCGTCCGACCCGTGCGGAGACGGCGGATGTGGCGAACGCGATCTACGACGGAAGCAGTGCGGTCATGCTCTCGGGCGAGACGGCGGCCGGAAAATACCCGGTGCTGGCGTTGAAAACGATGGTGAAGATCGCGGAGCGAACCGAAGGGGACATTGATTATAAGTCGCGGTTAAAAAATCTGTCGATCTCGGCCCGGGATATTACGGCGGCGATCTCTCATGCCACCTGCACGATCGCGAAAGATCTGGAAGCCAAGGCGATCATTACCGTCACAAAGTCCGGGTTTACGGCGAATATGATCTCGCGATTCCATCCGGCGGCCCCGATCATGGGATGTTCGCCGTCCGAGAAGGTGTGCCGTCAGTTGAATTTGTCCTGGGGCATTACGCCGATGGTACTGGGCGAGAAGAACGAGACCTTTGATCTGTTAAGCAGCGCGGCGGAACTGATCCATGAGAAGGGTCTGGTGAACGACGGCGACGTCACGGTGATTACCGCCGGCGTTCCGATCGGGAGATCCGGGACGACGAACATGGTCAAAGTTCATGTGATCGGTGAAAAATATTAGAAACGTGAGCTTCTGTCCGGCAGAATGCCCGGAGGGGATGAACCTGGCACAGCGCAGAAAAAGTCATATTTTGCGCTGTGTTTTTCTTGCAATCTATTTATGGGATCATTATAATGATTTAAGGAAAATTTTTGTATTTTCGTTGGAATTATATGTTAAGATAGAACGAGGCAGAGGAAGGAGAAGGATGTTATGCTGAATTTTGAGGAAGAGTTGAGTAAGTTTCAGCCGAGCAAGGATATCGAAGCTCTGGATTCCTGTATTACCGAGCGGAATATGAAAGACGCGGCGGATGTTCTGCTTGAGATCCTTCAGGAAAAAGAACAAGTACGAATACAGGAGTAGAATATGTCTGATGAATGGAGTGTCGAGAAGATTATCCGACTCTCAAATACTTATTATAATAAAGGATTGGAAAAGGCGCAGGTAAGGGACATGTCCGGCGCGATTCTTTGTCTGCGGCAGAGCGTGCGCCTTTATAAAATGAACATTGACGCCAGAAATCTTCTGGGACTCATTTACTATGAGACGGGTGAGATCGTGGACGCGTTGGCCGAATGGCTGATCAGTTCCAATTACCGCCGGAAGGGGAATGTGGCGAATCGATATATCGGAGGGCTCCAGGATCATAAGGAAGCCCTGGACGAGATGGCGATGGCTGTGCATAAATACAACCAGGCGCTGACACTTTTGCGGGACGACAGTGAGGATCTGGCGATTCTCCAGGTAAATAAAGTCCTGAATCTGAATCCCAGGTTTGTAAAAGCGTATCAGCTGGCGGCGTTGATTTATATTCGCCGGCGTTCTTACGGGCGGGCGGACCGCCTGCTCCGGAAAGCGCATTCCATCGATCGGACCAACGCGGCCACGCTGCGCTATATTGACGAGCTGAAGGCGATCGCGGCCAAGCGCAGGAAGAGCCGGAACGGGGACGGGGAGGAGGAGCCGGAATGGGAAGACGGCGGGCACCTGTCGGCCGATGACGTGATCATACCGACTTATAAAGAGACGTCCGGCGGCTGGAAGACCGTCTTGAGCCTTCTGGCCGGTATCGGCTTCGGGCTGGCCGGTTTCTATTATTTGGTGATGCCCCAGGAGATCCGGCGTTTGAACGACGGTTTCAATCAGACGACGGTTTCTTTAAACGAACAGATGAACGACAAGGACGGAGAGATCAAGAATCTGAACAATCGGATCGTGGACCTGGAAGGGCAGATCACGGATCTGCAGGGGAATCTGGATCATACGAACACCACGAATCAGAACGTGCTTCAGACGTATGCGAAACTTCTTCTGGCGCTGAGGAATTTTCGGAACAACGATTATCTGGGGGGCGTCAACGCCCTGTCTGAGGTGAGCGAGGAAGGGATTGCGGACGAGACGTTTCTGACGATCTACCGGGAGCTTCAGGCGGAGGTGTCCCAGAACGGGCCCAATACGCTGTATACGGCGGGGTATGATGCATATCAGGCCCGCAATTACGAACAATCCAAGATGCTGTTGGCCAAATGCCTGGAATTGCAGCCGGATTCCGTGGACGCGATGTATTGGCTGGGTTTAAGCTACGTGAATACCGGGGATTCGGCGACGGGGAATCAGTATTTTACGCAGATCGTTGAAAAGTATCCCAATCATCAACTGGCCGCGCAGGCCAGAACACATCTGGCGTCGGCCGGCGCTCCGCCGGGCTGATCAAACAGAAAAGAGAGCTTGCTACGAAAGAGAACTTTTTGCAGCAGCTCTTTTATTTTTTGTCGAAAAAGGAGGAATAAAGGAATGAATGACGGGACAAGCTATCAGGTGGACCATTATTGCCTGATCGTGGGGCTTCCTGAGGAGGTGGATCACCACAGCAGTCAGGCTTTGCGGAAAGAGATGGAGGAGCAGTTGGGACGACATTATGTGCGCCGCATCGTATTTGATTTTTCGAAAACCCGTTTTATGGACAGTTCCGGGATCGGCGTGCTGCTCGGGCGTTATAAGGAGATGAAAGGACGGGGCGGCGATACGGTTTTGTGCGGGCTGAATGAGCAGATTCGCAGAATACTTAAAATTTCCGGGATTCCGGGGTTGATGCCCTGCTGTGAGGATTGGCAGACGGCAAGGGATTATCGGAGCTGAAGAAAGGGATATCAGTGAAGCGAAAGGGGTAAAAAGGATGAGTGAACCGATGAGAGAGCAGACGAGGGAAACGGTATATTTCCGTATGGAGAGCCGCTCGCATAACGAGCAGTTCGCCCGGGTAGTCGTGGCGGTATTTGCATCCCGCCTGGATCCGACCGTGGAGGAGTTAAACGACATCAAAACGGCGGTGTCCGAAGCCGTGACCAATGCCATTATCCATGGTTACGAGGAGAAGGACGGCTGGGTGGAGATGGAAGTGAGCGTGGATACGACCGCGCGTGAGCTGACGGTAACCGTGAGCGACGCCGGGCGGGGAATTGAAGATATTGAGAAGGCCAGGGAACCTTTTTTTACCACGAAGGGGGAAAACGAGCGTTCCGGCATGGGATTTTCTTTTATGGAAGCGTTTATGGATACGCTGGAGGTGGAGTCGGAGGCCGGGAGAGGGACCAGAATCCGCATGAGTAAAAAGATCGGGCAGCCGGAGTGTTAAGCGACCCGGAGAGGATGTGCATATGGACGAAACAATGCGTTTGATTCAGGCGGCACACGAAGGGGATAAAGAAGCGAGAGATACTTTGGTGACCAGCAATATGGGGCTGGTCTGGAGCGTGGCCAGGCGTTTCGCGGGCCGCGGATATGAACTGGAAGATCTGTTTCAGATCGGGAGCATCGGGCTTTTAAAAGCAGTGGACAAGTTTGACCTGGAATTTGAGGTGAAATTCAGTACGTACGCGGTGCCGATGATTATGGGGGAAATCAAACGTTTCCTGCGGGACGACGGTATGATCAAGGTGAGCCGTACGCTGAAGGAGACGGCGGCGAAGGCGGGACATGTGAGGGAGCGCCTGAATCACAGCCTGGGCCGGGAACCCACGATGGAAGAGATCGCCGAGGAGGTGGGGGTCTGTGTGGAAGAACTGGCGGCCGCCTACGAATCCGGCGTGGAGGTGGAATCGATCTACCGGACGATTTACCGGAACGAGGGCAACGATATCTGTTTGATCGATAAGCTGGAGGAACTGGAGAACGACCAGGAGAAAGTGCTGGATCGTATGCTTCTGGGAAAACTGATCGAGGAATTGAAGCCGGACGAGAGGAAACTGATCGTCATGCGCTACTTTATGGATAAAACGCAATCCCAGATCGCGGAAGAAATGGGGATTTCGCAGGTGCAGGTGTCGAGGCTTGAGAAAAAGATTCTTCTCTCCATGCGAAGAAAAATTTAAACGCCGGCGAACGGGCCGTACGGATTTTACAGGTATAAAATAAAAAAAATCCGCCATACTATCCTTAAAAGTTCTGTCTCAGACAGAGAAAGGATGTGATGGGATGTATCATCAGCGGGCAAAAATGATTTTCTGGGGGACGCTGCTGGTTCTCGCCCTGTTGGCTTTGGGCTGGTATTTGATGATGGCTCACGGCGGAAGCGGCGGCAACGGCGGCATGATGGTTGAGGCGACGGAAGAGATCAAACAGTTTCTCGGGTGTCTGAAAACATGCAGAAGATTGTCTATATAAAACCGGATAGAAATACGGAAGTTTATGAAAAACAGGTGATACTGGGACAGGTGGCTCAGGTGTACTGTAAAGATTCCGGCATGCAGAAAAGCTGCCAGAGTATGCCGATCATGACCATTTCTTCCGAGGAGGAAGGGTGTTATGTCTGTTCCGTTATGGAATTGATAAAGCGGATCGAGGAGAAATATCCCCAGGCGGAGATTCAAAATCTCGGGGAGTCGGATTTTATTGTCAGTTACAAACCGAATCCGAAGCGACCGGGATTTTTTGACTGGATAAAAACGGTCCTCGTTTGCCTGGTCGTGTTTGCGGGAGCGGCTTTCGCGATTATGACGTTCAATAACGACGGTGACGTAACCAGTGTTTTCGGGCGGATCTATGAGCTTTTAATGGGAAATCCTTCCGACGGGAAAACGGTATTGGAACTTGGATACTCTCTGGGGCTGCCTCTGGGAATCATCGTGTTTTTCAATCATTTTTCCGGGAAACAGTTGACGAAAGACCCGACTCCGATCGAAGTTCAGATGCGGTTGTACGAAAACGACGTGGACACGACCCGGATTCAGAATGCCGGCCGGAAGGAGGCGGAAACGGATGTGGATTAAACAGGCGTTTCTGTTTTTGACCGGCCTGTGCGCCGGGGGCATCATCGCGGCGGGCGTATTTGCGTTTATCGCGGTGATCGGACTGGTCCCGCGGCTGGCCGGGCGGACCCACACGGCGAAGCACATTGAGCTTTATGAGGATTTTATTGTGCTGGGCGGCACTTCGGGGAATCTCCTGAGCCTCTACGGAAGCGAGCTGAGCTTTGATCTGCCTTTCCTGCCCGGCAGTCTGGCGGGGGCCGCTTTTGGTCTGGCTTCCGGTGTGTTTGTGGGAAGCCTGGTCATGTCTCTGGCGGAAACCCTGGACGCGGTTCCGGTGCTGATCCGCCGTCTGAAACTTTCCGTGGGGCTTCCGTGGATGATTTTATCGCTGGCTCTGGGGAAAACGGCCGGGGCTTTTTTGTTTTTCTGGCTGGGCTTCGGCGGATAGAAAGGATGAGAAGATGGACGAAAAACAATATGCTATGTATGTAAAGTCGGTGACGCCGACGACCAATACCTTCGCGAACGTGGCGAAAGCCTTCCTGGTGGGCGGGCTGATCTGTGTGCTGGGACAGTGGCTGACCGGGACGTTTATGGAAATGATGTCCTGGGAGAAGGATACCGCGGCTACCGCTACGACGCTGTGTCTGGTTTTGAGCAGCGTGCTTTTGACGGGCCTGAATATTTTTCCTTCGATCGTAAAATTCGGCGGCGCGGGAGCTCTGGTGCCGATCACCGGGTTCGCCAATTCCGTGGCGGCGCCGGCGATCGAATATAAGAAGGAAGGACAGGTATTCGGGATCGGATGCAAGATCTTCACGATTGCGGGACCGGTGATCCTGTACGGGACGTTTGTCAGCTGGGTGCTGGGGTTTGGGTACTGGGTCGGAAAGATAATGGGATTTATCGGATAGGCGGAGAGCAATATATGTCGATTTTATAAGCAGGGTGATGGATGATTGGATTCATTATCCTGCTTTTACCGTCGCTTGACAAGAACACACACGGCGTGCGTGCTCTTGTCAAGCGACGGTATTATATTTTGATATGTCAAAGATAGGTTTGATTTATGGCAAATAAATACCTGTTAATGTACAAAAATGTACTTGACAATGGATAAATATGGAAGTAAAATGACAATAGAATAAAAAAGGAGCTTGGTAAAAATGGAGAGGATTATTTTTTGGAATAATAAGGGAGGGACAGGGAAGACAACGTTGGCTTTCCAGGTGATCAGCGAATATGCGCGTCAGAATAAATATAAAAGAATTTTGGCCATAGATGTCTGTCCGCAGGCAAATTTGTCAGAACTTTTATTGGGAGGCTTAAATCAGGAGGGAAGTAAGATTTTGCTAATGCGTCAGGGGGCAAATCCCAGGGCAACGATAGGCGGATATTTTCAGATGCGGTTGCCATCGCCGTATAGTGTGCCGGTTTTTAATCCGAAAGACTATTTGACCAATCCGGGACAGTATAATTCATACATAGCGGATAACGTGGACTTGCTTTGTGGGGATGCCATGTTAGAGTTGCAGTCTAATGCGATGTCCACATTGGCAAACAATCAGATTCCGGGAACCAATCCATGGATAGCGGTGATAAATTGGTTAAATGATTTTATAAAAATAATTGAAAAGGAATATGATATTGTATTTTTGGATGCGAATCCCAGTTTTTCAATTTATACGCAAATGGCGATTGCGGCGTCAACAAAAGTAATATTGCCTGTTATGGCAGATGATTCGTCAAGAAGAGCCATTCAAAATGCGTTTTCTTTAATCTATGGATTAAAATTACCCTCGGAGATTTATAGTAAATATGCATTTGCCGAAAAGTTAAAAGAAGTGAATATGCCGTTGCCCCGGATTTATATGGTGTTAAAAAATCGTTTAACGCAATATATGGGAGCTGCTTCTGCATATGCGGTTGTTCTAAGTACAATCGACAGAGACATCTGCTCTTTAATGGAAACGTATCCTTCGATTTTTTCGTTTTCATCATTGGAAAACGGTATAATAGATATAAGAGATTTTCAGACAACGGGAGTGGTTTCGGTGGCGCGCGGATGTCCGTTTCAGATGTTGAGATCCGGAAGATTGGATCTGATAGGAAAAAGGGTTGCGGTGAAGGAGGATTACAGACAACATTGTATTGATGATATTGAGAAAGTCGTATTTCGGCTGAAACAGGATTTATAGGTTAAAAGGATAAGGCGTATGGGCGAAAATCTGATTTATCATGGAAGTAATGCAGTTGTGGAAAAACCTCGAATCATAATAAACGGTCATTATAAAGATTTTGGATATGGGTTTTATTGTACAAAATGGTCTTCTGAGAACTTGTACTTTTGAAAAAATGACGGAAGAATGGTTGCAGTTTGTTGTTAATTGCAGAAGAGGAATCGAGCATTCTTACGATATTGTGGAGGGACCGATGGCGGACGATCAGATATGGGATTATGTAGAGGATTTTATGAGTGGTAACATTTCCAGAGCCGCATTTTGGGAGTTGGTAAAATTTAAATATCCGACACATCAAATTGTTTTCTGTACAGAAACCGCCTTGAAAACTTTATGTTATGAGGGAAGTGTAAGAGTATGAAAAATCTGTATTTTGCCGGGGAGGATATTAAGGTTAATGATTTGTTTTTTATTTGTTATATGATTGAACGCGTGGCAAGAAGGCTGCATCAAAGAAATCGGTATGTTGTGAATAAGATTGGTAAAGAAAAAATATATCATTTGATCAGTGTTGCAAACGTGCTTCATGCACAAAATCCGTTGGATGTAGAGGAAGAATGGATTAAGGAGTATCATCTTGCAAACGGAAAATTCGATATCATGGATGTAGACAGAGAGTTGGTTGCGCAAGCTCCTACCGCTATACAGACGGGGAAAGTTTATCAAAGATTAATTTGCGATACGGCTTTGCCGAATGAGGATTATGTGGAAGGAATTATCCGGGTTTATAACCATGAGATATGTGATGTGATAGATAATTATAATTGCAGTGCCTATTATGAGCCTTCTTATGTGATTGCGCGCGCCTATTATGCAGGAGGGTTTTAGAGGATATTTTTTTGGGTATAAAAACAAAGGAGGAACAGGCGCAATTACGCCTGGGAAAAGCGATGACACAAGAAGAACGGGCCGGGGAAGCGATCCGGCGGCTGAGGGAGGCTTATCCGGAGGCGGGCTGTACTCTGGATTATGACGAGGCGTGGAAATTGCTGGTCAGCGTGCGGCTGGCGGCGCAGTGTACCGACGCGCGGGTGAATATCGTGGTGGAGGATTTGTTCGCAAAATATCCGGGTGTGCAGGCGCTGGCGGAGGCGGATGTGACGGATATTGAGCGGATTGTAAAACCCTGCGGTCTGGGGCACAGCAAAGCCCGGGATATCAGCGCCTGCATGAAGATATTGTGGGAAGAGTACGGCGGGAAAGTGCCGGATGATTTTGCGGCTTTGCTGAAACTGCCCGGCGTAGGGCGCAAAAGCGCGAATCTGATCATGGGGGATGTCTTTGGCAAGCCGGCGATCGTGACGGATACGCACTGCATCCGTTTGTCGAACCGGATTGGCCTGGTACACGATTTAAAGGATCCGAAGAAGGTGGAAATGGCTTTGTGGAAGCTGATTCCGCCGGAGGAAGGGAGCGACTTCTGTCACCGTCTGGTGTATCACGGGCGGGATATCTGTACGGCCCGGACAAAGCCCTTTTGCGATCGGTGCTGTTTGGCCGATATTTGTGAGAGAAACGGAGTGGAGGGGGAAAAGATATCGGAGTGAATATGGTGCGAACTTTTTTGTTTTCGGTCCGGGACGAAAGAAGCGTTTTTGCAAAGGCATCGGCCAAAAAGACCGGTGTCTTTTTCTATGCATAAAAAATCGGAAACGGGGCAAGCTGTTTTTAACAGTTTGGAAGAGTCAGGAGGCACGGAATGCAGAAAGGGAAAGCAAGCATTGAATTTGAGACGCCGCCCAGGATATGCGGGGCGGCGTCGATTGTCGGCGAAAAGGAAGGGCAGGGGCCTTTGGGACCGTTTTTTGACCGGGTGGAAACCGATCCTATGCTCGGATGCAAAAACTGGGAAGAAGCGGAGAGCGCGTTGCAGAAAAAAACGGCGGACCTGGTGATCGAAAAAGCCGGGACCAGCCGGAAACAGATACGCTACATGTTTTCCGGCGACCTTCTGGGACAGTTGATCGCAACTTCGTTTGGGACCGTGGATTTGGAAATCCCTTTGTTCGGCCTGTACGGCGCTTGCTCCACGATGGGAGAAGCTCTGTGTCTGGGAGCCATGACCGTGGCGGCCGGCTATGCCGACCAGGTGTTGTCCATGGCGTCCAGCCATTTTGCAAGCGCGGAAAAACAGTTTCGTTTTCCGCTGGAGTACGGAAACCAGCGTCCTTATTCCGCGACCTGGACCGTTACCGGCTGCGGGGCCGTGATTCTGGGATGCCAGGGAGAGATTGCGAAAATAACGGGCGTTACCGTCGGAAAGATCGTGGATATGGGGCTGAAGGATTCCATGAATATGGGGGCTTGTATGGCGCCGGCGGCTACGGATTTGATTTTGCAGAATTTGCGGGATTTCGAGCGTACGCCGGAGGATTACGACCAGATTATAACGGGGGATCTGGGGCAGGTGGGCAGGCAGATCCTGATGGATTTTACAAAGAGCAAAGGAGCCGACCTGACCGGGCGCCATACGGATTGCGGGATTCGGATTTTTGACGAGGAGGAGCAGGATACCCACGCGGGCGGAAGCGGCTGCGGATGCAGCGCGACCGTTTTGAGCGCCTATATCCTTCCCAAAATTCAGTCCGGTGAATGGAAACGGGTGTTATTTGTTCCGACGGGCGCGCTGCTGTCCTCAACCAGTTTCAATGAGGGGCAGAGTGTGCCGGGGATCGCTCACGGTGTGGTGATCGAGCATATCGGAAAGGAAGGGTAGAGGCGGATGGAATACCTGAAAGCATTTTTGATCGGCGGAGCGATCTGCGCGTTGTCTCAGATTGTAATGGACAAAACAAAATTGATGCCGGGGCGCGTGATGGTAGGGCTTGTATGTCTGGGAAGCATTCTGGGTGCGATCGGGCTGTACGGACCGTTTGCGAAATGGGCCGGTTCCGGCGCTTCGGTCCCTCTTACCGGTTTCGGGAATTTATTATGGAAGGGCGTAAAAGAAGCGGTGGATGCGGAAGGATTTCTGGGCTTGTTTAAAGGCGGCTTAAAAGCCGGGGCGGCCGGGATTTCGGGAGCTCTGGTTATGGGCTATCTCGCGTCTTTGATTTTTAATCCCAAGATGAAGGCCGGGTGACTGCGTCTGCGCCGTGTATACGGAAGCTATATCAGACAGAACTTCGGTTTCACGAGCCCGGAAAACAGGCGTATACGGCCGGAGCCTGTCTTTTATATAGAGGAAAGAGGATATCCTTTTTCAAAAAGACCCGCCGCAGGATCTGTGGCGGGCCTTTTGTATTTTTGTGAACGGCGCGTTAATTTTCAAAAAGAAGGACTTCTTTGCCGGCGAGGGCGTAATAAACCTCTTCCCCGGCTTTTGGAAGGAAGCGTCCGCTGACGGCTTCCGTGACTCGGGAAAGAAAGAGGGCCGATAATTCTGCCGGTACGAGGACGCGGAGAAGCACCGTATCCGTGTATTCGCTGGACAGGAGTGAAAGTTCCATCTGGGCGAACAGATACTGGAGTTTCCCCAGGCTGTTGTAATCGCAGGTAAGCTCCATGATTCGGGCCCGTTTTTTTTCGATGAGAACGGTATGCTTCAGGCCTTCGGCGACGGCGCCGCTATAGGCGCGGACCAGGCCGCCGGTACCTAGGAGGGTGCCCCCGAAATAGCGGGTGACAACGGCGCAGACGTTCGTCAGCTCCTGTTTCAGAAGGACGTCGAGCATCGGCCGGCCGGCCGTCTGGGCCGGTTCCCCGTCGTCGCTGCAGCGCATGACGGCATGGTTGTCGCCCACGATATAGGCGAAGCAGTGATGCCTGGCATCCCAGTATTGTTTCCTCTTTTTTTCAATAAAAGCAAGGGCCTCTTCTTCGGTGGAAACCGGTTCGATATCCGCGATAAAACGGGATTTTTTTTCGATGATTTCTCCGGTGCCGCCGGTATAAACCGTGCGATAGTGGTCGATCATTTCCATATTCCTCCTCCTGAACGGTTCCATTTTAATATAGTTTTAAAGCGGGTGCAACGGGGAAACCCGCAAAAAAGCTTTCTTTCTTTGTATATATTTGGTATAATAGCCGGAGAGCAAAGGCGGAGAGAAGGATAATTTTTTATAATATTAAGGAGACAGATATGAACTACGGAAGTAAGGGAATCCGAAAACAGATGCGATCTGTAAATTCCCGCGTGCCAAAGACGAAGACAAAGCTGGCTTTAAGCGTGCTTAAGCTTTTCCTGGTCGGTTTGGTGAGTCTGGGCCTGGTGGGCGCCTGTATAGGGTTCGGCGTGTTCCGGGGGATGTTGGACAATGTGCCGGCGATCGAAGATATCGATGTGTCGCCGTCCGGCTTTTTCACGACGATCTATGACGCGTCGGGCAATGAGATTCAGACGCTGGTTATGGCCGGCGCGAATCGGGAAGAGGTGGCTTTGGAGGAGATACCGGACCATGTGATAAACGCGTTTATCGCGATCGAGGACGCAAGATTCTGGACGAATAACGGCATCGATATGAAGGGGATGCTGCGCGCGTTCGTCGACGGGCTTCGGGAGAAGGAGTTTGGCTCCGGCGCCAGTACGATCACACAGCAGCTCATCAAGAACAATGTGTTCGGCGGGGGTATGGAAGCCAGTTTCGGTGAGAAAGTGGAGCGTAAGATTCAGGAGCAGTATCTGGCGATCGAACTGACTAAGGTCATGTCGAAGGAGAAGATTCTGGAGAATTATCTGAATACCATCAACCTGGGGAATAATTCTCTGGGAATCCAGGCGGCTTCCAGGCGGTATTTCGGGAAACCGGTGGGTGAGCTGACATTGTCGGAGGGCGCCGTGATTGCGGCTACCACATCCAGCCCGGCTACGTATGATCCGATCCGTGAACCGGAAGAGAATGCGAAGCGCCGTGCGATCATTCTGGATTATATGGTGGAACAGGGATATATCAGTGTGGAAGAGAGAGACGAAGCCCTGGCGGACGACGTATACGAGAGAATTGCGGCGCACAACGCGACCGTGATCGAGGAGGCGAAGGACGACCATTACAGTTACTTCGTGGATTCGCTGATCGATCAGGTTCTGGACGATCTGGTGAACGACGCCGGCTATTCCAGGGAGCAGGCCCGAACCAAGCTTTACAGCGGCGGATTGAAGATCTACGCGACGCAGGATCCCACGATACAGGCGATCGTAGATGAGGAGATCAATAACCCGGAGAATTATCCGATTCTGAAATATGGACTGAGTTACCGTTACTCATTGGAGCATCCGGACGGGACGGTCGATAATTATTCGGAAGGCCATGTAAAACTGCATCTTCAGGAACAGACCGGTACCTCTGTAAAGCTGATTTTTAATACGGAAGAGGAAGTGTACGCGGCGGTTCAAAGTTTCAAGGAATCGATCAAGCAGGAAGGCGACAAGGAGCTGGGCGAAGTGCTGGAAGTGACGCTTCAGCCGCAGGTTTCGTTTGTTTTGATGGATCAGAACACCGGCGAGGTGAAGGCGATCAGCAACGGGCGCGGAGAAAAAACCAGCAGTTTGAGCCTGCGTCGGGCGACGTCGTCTTTGCGCCAGCCGGGTTCCTGTTTCAAAGTGATCGCGGCTTTTGCCCCGGCGTTGGATACCGGAGGCAATACCTTGTCTACCGTGTATTATGACGCGCCGTTTTCCGTGAGCGTCAAGGAGTTCGGCAACTGGTGGGGGGATATGTATACCGGATATTCGAATATCCGTCAGGGTATTGTTTATTCGATGAATATTGTGGCGACGAAGTGCCTGATGGAGACGGTGTCGCCGAGGCTGGGCTATCAATATGCTAGAGATCTCGGCATTACTTCACTGGTGGAGAGCGAGACATTGGCGGACGGAACCGTCCTGACGGATATCGGCGCGGCCTTGGCGCTGGGCGGCCTGACATATGGCGTTACCAATCTGGAATTGACAGGCGCTTACGCGGCGATTGCCAACGGAGGCACCTATGTGGAGCCGATTCTTTATACGAAGGTATTGGACAACACCGGCCGGGTCATTCTGGACAATTCAAAAAATCAGACCCGCACGACGGTTTTGAAGGATACGACGGCGTATCTTCTCACCAGCGCCATGCAGTCTTCCTGCGATTCGAATCAGTATTTTAATCTGGGGATTTATTCGACCGGTACAAAAGCAAGGCTGGATACGATGTCGACGGCCGGCAAGACCGGTACGACGACGGACAACAACGATCTCTGGTTTGTCGGATACACGCCTTATTATACGGCGGGAATCTGGGAAGGGTATGATGTCAACGATTATATTTCCGAGAATGACAGCAGCACGAAGACGATCTGGAAGAAAATTATGACCCGGGTTCATGAGGGAATGAGCGATCCGGGCTTCAAGATCCCGGTCGGCATGGAGACAGCTACGATCTGCGCCAAGTGCGGAAAACTGGCGATTGCCGGTGTCTGCGAGATGGATGAGCGGCCCGGTATGGTGGTGACGGAGTATTATGCGCCGGGGACGACGCCTACGGAGATCTGTGATTGCCATGTAAAAGTAACCGTGTGCGCGGAGAGCGGAGAACTGGCTTCGGTTTACTGTCCGGACGGGCTTCGGCAGGAACGGGTGTTTATGCTCCTGAATCCGCCGTCGCCGGATCCGACGTATGATACGGAGTACGCGCTTCCCGAGGCTTTGAGAAACGGGACCTGCCACATTCATACGGTATTGTGGGCGGCGGCTCACGGGATCGGGAGCCCGGCGGTTGACCGGGGCGCGGCGATACCGAACGGATTGTCTGATCGTCTGGGACAGGTGGTGCCTTCGACTTCTGCGGCGGAATAATAAAAGCGATAAGTTTACGGGTGGAGATTATGAAAAGACATCTGAAGCTTTACCAGGAATTTGTCCGCGCGTTTCAGGACAAAGTATTTTTGAAAGAGATCGGCAGTTCCCGTCGCGAGATGGATACGCGGCTGAAAAACGCGGATTGGAAGTCTCTGGCGGAGGAGATTTTATCGCTGGAGCAGGCGGACGGGCGTTTTTTATCGGGAGATATCCTGTCGGCGGCGAAGGAACACGTGACGTCTCTTGAGGCGGAGCCTGAGGCAGGCTGGCAGAGGCACTGTTACCAATATGTTCTGGGACAGCTATACCCGGAGATGGGACAGGTGGAGGAGGATGCCGAATGCCGCCGGGGACGGGCGTGGTTTTTGCAGCTTTTGCGCGCCGTGTATAACTACGAGCGGCAGGCGCTGCCTTTCGATCCTACGAAAGACATGGAGTTTTTGTCCGATAATGAGGTGGAAGAGAAAGGCTTTACCGAGGAGTATATCCGCCTTCACAGGCTGGTGAGGGCCAAGTATGTCTATGAGTTTATGCGCATCGGTATTGATATCACGCCGTTTAATACGCTGGGACATATCGGCGGCGTCCACTATGTAGCCATGTTTGCCGCCCGTCAGTTAGAGCGTGCCGGCGTGCCGGTGGATCTGGCCCTGATTTCCGGCGCGGCCGCCGGTCACGATATCGGAAAATACGGCTGTCGCAAGAGTGAGGAAAAGCGAATCCCGTATCTCCACTATTATTATACGGATCTGTGCTTTAACCGGTTTGGCCTGGCGACGATCGGCCACATTGCCGCCAACCATTCCACCTGGGATTTGGAGCTGGAGAATCTGTCCGTGGAATCTCTGCTGTTGATCTATGCGGATTTCCGGGTAAAGAGCAGCCGCAATGCATCAGGGGAGGAGATCGTTCATTTTTATTCTCTGGCGGACGCTTTCGACGTCATTTTGGGCAAGCTGGACAATGTGGATGAAGCGAAAAAACTGCGCTATCAAAAGGTTTACAACAAGCTGAAAGACTTTGAAGATTATATGATCGAAAAAGGCGTGGCGACGGAGCTGCCGCAGGATTTCGCTCCTTTACCGGCCGAATCCGGAACGCGGGATACTGCCCTGCGAAGTACGGTTCTTTTGGAGGGGCAGGGTGTGGTAGATCGGTTGAAATATGTGGCTATCGGCCACAATATCCGGCTCATGAACCGGTTTCATAAAGACAGCGAGTTTGCCAGCCTTATCGAAGCGGCCAGGAGCGAGCGGCAATGGAAGAACGTGCGGACTTACGTTGCCATCTTCGGTGAATATTACACCTATATGACGGAGAAGCAGAAGCTTTTGACTTTGAAATTCCTCTATGAGCTTCTGGCGCATAAGGAGAGCGATATCCGCAGGCAGGCCGCGAAGCTGATGGGACGCATGGTGGCGGGATTTTCCGCGGAGTATAAGAAGGAAGTCCCGGCGGATATAAAACTGCCGGATCTCCTTGTCAACAATCTGACCCTGTTCGACGAATACCTGCATAAGATTATCTACCCGAATTACAAGATGACGGAGCAGCACAAAAAGTGGATCGGCAGCACGCTGGACGGGTTTACCCGGTCGGTGATTACCCGCTGTAAGGAGAGCTGCCGGCATCGTTATTTTGATATATTGGAGAAATATTACACGCTGACGGATCACGAGGAAGAGACGGTCATGATTCTTCTGGATACCGCGTCGATTCTCGCCCCGGATCAGTGTACGCCGGGCTACACCCGACAGCTTCGTCAGTTTATGGAATTTGTTCACGGCCGCTACGGCTGCAGCGTCGATCTCGCCGTGCTGCGGACGGCCAGGCGTCATTTTGATACATACAGACAGCGGATGTATGCGGTCGATCTGCGGCGTATCATGAACATTCCGGAGCGGGAGGACGCCTACGATGAGGTTCTGGCCGGTATGTTTCTGGATGATTTAAAGACGGGCACCTCCTGGATCCAGAAGATTGCCAACATTTCCATTATGCTGGAATCGTTGGAGCACAAGGGCGACCGGGGACGGATGCTGCACGTGGCGACTCATTTTGTCAATCTGATTAAGGTGAGCGAGACCGTTATCGTGCGGAGGGTTGCCGGAGAGGGGCTTCTTTCGATTATCGGCCGCATGCCGCTGGAGCAGTGCAACGAGCTGACGGTGGAATTGTTCAACGGCCTGGAGCTGGGGGATTACCAGTTTTCCAAATATATCCCGGACTACCTGGGCATCATCATGCTCTACCTGCCGCCGAAAGAACTGGACGAGGCCGTCGGCGACCTGGCGAAAATTCTGCAGACCGGCAACGAGATGGCGGTTTCTTCGGTGATCAATACTTTGGGCGTCATGGTGGAGCATTACGGGCAGTATCGGGGGCGTTTCACGGAGACGTCCGAACAGAAGGAGGCGCGTCGGTTCCGTCTGGTTAATCTGATTATCAAAGCTTATGCCGGGTATAATACCGTCACCAGCCAGGAGGCGTTCTGGACGTTCGGCGCTCATATTTTTGGCAGCAAATCCCTGTCTCTGACGGAAAAGACGGAGATCTTCTGCCATGTTTACAAGAAGTTAATGACGCTTCTGGAGGAAAAAAAGGAAGGCGAGCTGGAATTTTACAACAACGCCGCCGTGCTGAATCACATTTACCGCTTTATTTCTCAGCATCAGTCGGAGGCGGGGGATTTTATGCTGCCGCAGATGAACCGGGTGGCGTTCTTCCCCGGCACCTTCGACCCGTTCAGCCTTGGTCATAAGGCCGTGGCTGCCGCCATCCGCAACCGGGGTTTTACGGTGTATCTGGCTCTGGATGAATTTTCCTGGTCGAAGCATACGCAGCCGAGGCTGCAGCGCCGGAAGATCATGACCATGTCCATCGCCGACGAGGATAATCTGTTTATTTTTCCGGAGGATATTCCGGTTAACATTGCGAATCCGGGGGATATCAGGCGGCTGAAGGAGATATTTGCCGGCAGGGAGCTCTACATCGCCGTGGGGTCGGACGTGATCCGCAACGCTTCCTGCTACAAAGCGGTTCCGGAGGCGGATTCCATTCACAGCCTGAATCATATCGTGTTTGCCAGGGAGTCCAACGAGCAGAGGGCGGGAGGCGGCGAGCGGTATCCGATCCGGGGGAAAGTTGTCAATCTGACCCTGAAAAAATATTATGAGGACATCAGTTCCACCCGAATCCGGGAGAACGTTGATTTAAACCGGGATATTTCCAATTTGATCGATACGGTGGCGCAGAATTATATTTATGACAGAAATCTGTATCTGCGGGAGCCCGCCTACAAACACGTCCTGCAGGCGCGGGAGATCCATATCAGCAGTTTTGAGCACCGCACGGCGGAATGTCTTTCGGATATCCGGGACGAGATGATACACCGCGGTTATTCCATGGAAACCGTCGGCGCTTATCTTGACCGGGAGAAAGTCCGTATGGTGTATATTGAGAGCGGCGTGCGGCAGAAGAAGGTGGCGGCTTTCGCGGCGGCCCATCGGGTGGAGACGAGCCAGCTTCTGGACGAATTCGGCAATCCGGCCATCGCGGCCCGCATCCGGGAACGGGCCGCGGGGGGCTGCGCCGTTATCGGCGCTCTCTTTTCCGGTAAGGGGCGCTCTATTTCCGGCATGAATCAGATTGTACTGACCGAAGTGCTGACCGAGATCATGTCCCGGGATTTTTCCTATGTGGTCTACCATCCGGCAGACAAGGCGGGCATGAATCAGCGCGTATTGGACGCGCTGCGGCGCCAGGGTTTTGTCAATATCGCCGACGCGGGCGGCGAACCGATATATGCGGCGGACATCCGGTCGCCGTCCATCATTTACCGCGACGTGGAGACCGTCATCAAAAATCCGCTGAATAAGAATCCGGAGGTTCTGAAGGCTATCGACGAAGCTCACAACCGCCTTCTGCGGGTTCTGACCAGCATTTATCCCGGACAGATTACTCTGTCTTTCAATACCGGCGCCGTGCATAACAAAATTATTAACAAGGTGGCGCAGCTCAATCATGTGCCGACGGAGCCGGGCGGCGCGCGGGGGCCGTATATGTCGGTTCCTTTCGGGAAGGCTCTGGCCGACGTGGTGGTGCCGAACACGGTGACGAAAGCGCTCCACACGGAGAAATATTTTTCCGGCCATCTGGACGGCTTTACCATCGCCGAGTCCAAACATTACTCCGCGCTGGACAATCAGGCTAAGATCCTTAAGTCCTTCGACCGGCCGGTTATCCTTATCGACGATCTTCTTCACAAGGGATACCGGATGAATATCCTTGATCCGATTTTAAAGGCCAATCAGGTGGACGTGAAGGAAATCATCGTCGGGGTGCTGACCGGCAACGGGAGGGATCTGATGACGGTGAAGGGGCGCAGGGTGGAGGGGGCTTATTTCCTGCCCACCCTGAAGCTGTGGCTCAACGAGATGGACTGCTATCCGTTTATCGGCGGGGACAGCATCGACAAAGACGTCGACGCGGCGATCAATCTGATTCTGCCGTACACGACGCCGTCCTTTATGAAGACGGCCGGGGAGGACGCCGTTTTTGAGTATTCCATCACCTGTCTGGAAAATGCCCGGGCGATTTTGCAGGCGCTGGAGCGGGAATATCAGGCGACTTTCGAGCGTAAGCTGACCTTGAAGCGCCTGGGCGAGGTGATTACCTGTCCGCGCCGGCCGGATATCGGCGAGGGCGTCTACTATGATGAAAATCTGGCCCCGTCCAGGTATGTGGAAAACGATATTGAGCGCCTGCTGCGGCTGCATCTGGGGCAGCACGGCAGACAATAGGAAGAGGGTTTATTTATGAAACGGATCGAAGATTTATACGGGGAGGAAGGAATCGTTTCGCCTCTGCCCCTCACGGGCTGCGGGGTGAAACTGAAAAGTCGCAACCGGGTTCACCTGATCGCCCTGGGAGACGTGGGATCTACCGTGCTCGTAGGCCTGCGTCTGCTGGGCGGCGACGTCATTTCTTCCATCGGGATCTGCGATATCGCGGAATCGGCTGTTTTACGGCTGGAGATGGAGCTGAACCAGATCGTTTATCCTTTTGGCATGAAAGAGCTGCCGCCGGTGGAACCGGTGGACGTCGATCATTTGTACGACTGTGATCTGCTTATCTTCTGTGCCAGCAAGGGCGTCCCGCCCGTCGGCAGCGGCGGAGATGTGCGCATGGCGCAGTTGGCGGCCAACCGGGAACTGGCGGTCCATTACGGGCGTATGGCGGCAAAAGCCGGTTATTCCGGTATGGTGGCGATGGTGTCCGACCCGGTGGATCCTCTCTGCCGTGCGTTTCTTGACGCGTCGGGGCTGGAACCTGCGCGGATTCAGGGCTACGGTCTGGGCGTTATGAACGCCCGGGCGTTATATTACGCCCGGCAAGAGGAACGTTTCGCCCATTATGAGACGGAAGGGCGGGCTTACGGTCCCCACGGCGCGGATCTTGTCATCGCGGACAGTGTAAAGCGCTACGACGATAATTTGTCCCGGGTGTTGACGAAACGGACGGTGGAAGCGAACGTTAAGATCCGCGAGCTGGGGTTTAAGCCTTACATCGCCCCGGCTCTCTCCTCGGCGGCTCTCTCCGTTCTGCTGACTTTGCGGGGAGAATGGCATTACAGCTCGCTGTATTTGGGCGACGGTACGAGGGGAGCTTTTCTCGGCATCAAAAATCGCCTGACCGCTGCCGGCCCGGTCTATGAGGATCTTCCCCTGCCGGACGCGCTCTATACGCGGATTCGCACGGCCTATCATAATCTGTGCGAACTGGGATAGAGGGTATGTCCGTCCGACACGGGAAAAAGGAGGCGGTTCCATGTTATTGACTGTAATCAAGCCGGCCTGCATGGAAGGCAGACGGAGCGGCCGGATGGAACGGGTGCTCGGCGAAGCGCTCTCGGATGTCCGGACGGAATATATTTTAACCGTGAAGGAGATGTCCGAACGGGATCTGCGCGGGCGGAAAATCCTATTTGCCATCTGTCTGTCGGAGGCCGGAATCAACCTGGAATATTATCGGATGCTGGAATATCTCCGCGCCAATCCCGCCTGTCTGGAGGGCGCTGCCGCCGCGGTGGTGGTGGACGGCAGCGGGGAGCTGTTTACCAAAAGCCTGGCCAAACGCCTGGTATTTTCCGCTAACATGGCGGGATGCGTGTTCCCGGGGAAACCTCTGGTGGAGGCAACCGGTTCTCTGTATAATTTTCATGTTATGAGCAAGGTGCTGGAGATCGATCCGTTCAGCGCTTACTGCCATATGGCCACGGCGCTGGTGCGCCGTCTGCTCGGGTTTGAGATGCCGAAACCGGAGCGTCAGAAAGTGCTGGCGATTCACGCAAGCAGCCGCAAGACTTCCAACAGTCTGCTCCTCTGGGAGAAGATACGGAATTGTCTGGCGGACAGAGCCGACGTATCCGAGGTTTCGCTCCGCAACGGGCAGCTTTTAGACTGCCGCGGCTGCCGGTACGAGGACTGTCTTCATTTCGGCGAACAGGGCGGATGTTTTTACGGCGGAATCATGGTGGAGAAGGTCTATCCGGCTATTTTGGACTGCGATAGCCTGGTTATGATCTGCCCCAATTACAACGATGCGCTCAGCGCCAATATTACGGCCTTTATCAACCGGTTGACGGCTTTGTTTCGCACCAACGATTTTTCCCGCAAGAAGGTTTTTGCGCTGGTTATTTCCGGGTACAGCGGCGGGGATATTGTGGCGGAGCAGGTGATCGGGGCTATGAACTTTAATAAAAATTTCATTCTGCCCGGCCATTTCGCCATGGTGGAAACGGCCAATGATCCTTTCAGTATCCTGCGCGTGCCGGAACTGGAAAAAAAGACGGCGGAGTTCGCCGCCCGGATTTTGGGCGGCGACGCCTGAGCCGGGGATCCGGTTTAAAAAGGCTGTCAGGAAAGTATGATTCATGTCAGCACCCGCAGCCTATCTTTCAAAGTTCTCAAGCGCATTCACTGTCAAAAGGTTTGTTTCCATATTCAGCTTCCGCAGCTTTTGCATCATTTCTTTGGACTCATTCGACCTATCGCGAACCTGTGCAGCCACTTTAGACGTATACGATGCCGTTTCTGCAAAGAAATGGCTGGTTGCCCGGATTTGTTCATTGATTTGCTGCAATTCGCCGATCACCTCGCCGCTGCACTTAAGAACCGTATGACACTGTGTTTGAATATTGTGAATATTCTGCACAATTTCATCGAACAGCCGGTTGGTGTCAGTCACCTGCTGCAGTCCGGTTTCTACTTGCCTCAAACTGACTTCAGATCGCTCAATCATATCGGATGTATCCGCTTTCATCCTCTGTAACAAACCCTCAATATCGGAAACGGCCCCTGCTGTTGATTCCGACAAATCTTTTATATTGGCAGCCACCACGGAAAACTCTTTGCCACGAACACCGGCGCTCGTCGCTTCAATCGAAGCATTGAGTGAAAGAGTAGTCGTTTGCACGGATATGTCCTCAATGCTTTTTAAGATTCCCTCAATCTGCTCACAGCGCAGATTAAGCCGGAGGGCCAGTTCATTGGTTTTTTGTGCGGAGAAGAAAGTTTCCTCCATCTCCTGTATCGTTTGCTGCAAGTTCTGTGCGCCTGTCATGGATAGCGTGTTTGTTTTTTCCATATTCTGCAAGACGATTTTTATGCCGGTATCTGTGTTGCCCGCCGAAGTATCCATGGTCCGCATATATTCATCACAGGTATGCATCAATTCCATCTGTTGCTGCATCTGAGCAGAGAGCACATTCAAATCTCTGACGATGCTTTCCAAGATGATTGAAAAATCAGTAAT
>JAAWBX010000003.1 GCA_022792885.1 Lachnospiraceae bacterium | reverse complement strand
TGAGAAGCCAGATCAACGGTCTGAACCAGGCCGTTACCAACGCGCAGGATGCCATCGGTATGATTCAGACGGCTGAAGGCGCTCTGACCGAGGTTCACTCCATGCTTCAGCGTATGGTTACGCTGACGACTCAGGCGGCCAACGGTACGATGAACACCACGGCCTCCACGAACATTGAGACAGAGTATGCGGCTCTGATGAAAGAGATCGACCGTATTGCGAACTACACCGACTTTAACGGCACGAGACCGCTGAGCTCCAAGGATGGTAAGGCTACTGGCGCTGGTATTGCCAAGATGACGTTCCAGATCGGTCCGTCCTCAAATGAAACGATCGGTGTTGAGAGCAAGAATTTGATGTACAGCGCGATCGTTAATGCTAAGGGAACCGGGTGTTCCGATTATAAGACGAGTAACCTGACGAATAAGACGATGGCGGCCAAGAACCTTACCGCTCTGAATGTTGCGATCAACGACGTAGCAAAATACCGTGCAAAACTCGGTGCCGCTCAGAACCGTCTGGAGCACACCGTGAACAGCTTGAAGGTAACGTCCGAGAACATTCAGTCCGCCGAGAGCCGTATCCGCGATACGAATATGCCGGATGAGATCACGTCGTTCACCAAGAACAACATCCTGCTGCAGGCTGCGCAGTCCATGTTGTCTCAGGCGAATGCGGTACCTCAGAGCGTCCTGAGCCTGTTAGGCTAAGCTTGACGGTGGTTTTCTGAGTAATCGGGAGACATAGGAATACTGTGATAATCGCATAACGGAAGGCAGGGATCATCATAAAGCTTCGGCTTTCTCGGTGGCCCTGCTTTTTGTATAAATTTTTTTCGGAATCTGCTTATGTTTTTTTGAAAGGAAGCCGATAGTATAACTGTAAGTAAATGAGTCAGACCGATCGGCTTGTTGTAGGGCCCACAGCAAAACGATTGTCAGAGACAGGGAGGTCGCTGAGAAGCTGGCTTAATACAAGGAGGTAAATATATGCAGATTCAACACAACATACAGGCAATTAACTCTGGTAGAAATTTGGCGATCAACAACAGCGCTCTGGCGAAGAACCTTGAGAAGCTGTCCTCCGGTTATCGGATCAACCGTGCCGGCGACGACGCTGCCGGTCTTGCAATTTCCGAGCAGATGAGAAGCCAGATCAACGGTCTGAACCAGGCCGTTACCAACGCGCAGGATGCCATCGGTATGATTCAGACGGCTGAAGGCGCTCTGACCGAGGTTCACTCCATGCTTCAGCGTATGGTTACCCTGACGACTCAGGCGGCCAACGGTACGATGAACAGCACGGCTTCCGCGAACATCGATACGGAGTATGCGGCTCTGATGAAAGAGATCGACCGTATTGCGAACTACACCGACTTCAACGGCACGAGACCGCTGAGCTCCAAGGATGGTACGGCTACTGGCGCTGGTATTGCCAAGATGACGTTCCAGATCGGTCCGTCCGCGAATGAAACGATCGGTGTTGAGAGCAAGAACCTGATGTACAGCGCGATCGTTAACAATAAGGGAACCGGTTCTGATTATAAGACGAGCAACCTGACGGATAAGACGAAGGCTGCCCAGAACCTTACCGCTCTGAACAATGCAATCAACGACGTAGCAAAATACCGTGCAAAACTCGGTGCCGCTCAGAACCGTCTGGAGCACACCGTGAACAGCTTGAAGGTAACGTCCGAGAACATTCAGTCCGCTGAGAGCCGTATCCGCGATACGAATATGCCGGATGAGATCACGGCGTTCACCAAGAACAACATCCTGCTGCAGGCTGCGCAGTCCATGTTGTCTCAGGCGAATGCGGTACCTCAGAGCGTCTTGAGCCTGTTAGGCTAAGATTGACGGCTGTTTTCTGAGTAATCGGGAGGCATAGAATTGTGATAATCGCATAAAAAGTAAGGGCCATTTCGAAGCTTCGGCTTTTGAAGTGGCCCTTCTTTTCTAGTAGATAGAAATGTCCTGCCAAGCTGCGGGAGAGAGGGGAAATACAAAAACTGCATGAAGAAGAGAAAAATACGGATTTCACAATGTATGATCGTTAAGAATGAAGAGGCGAAGATCACGAGAGCCCTTTCTTGGGGGGAGGGCGTGATCTGGGAGCGAATTGTGGTGGACACCGGCAGTACGGATCGAACGGCGGAGATTGCCGAGAGCCTGGGGGCGTCGGTCTGGCATTTTCCCTGGAACGACGATTTTTCGGCGGCCAAGAATTTTGCCCTGGAGAAGGCAAAAGGGGACTGGATTTTTTTTCTTGATGCGGACGAGTATCCCCGGCCGGAAGATGAAAAGAAGATTTTGACGGAGATTCAGATTGCAGAGGATTTGGGCTATGACGGGATTTCAACAGGTCTGGCGAATTTGGACGACGAGGGCAATATCGGAGCGGTCGGCGCTCAGGTGCGTCTGTTCCGCAATTCATCGAACCTGCGTTATTATCGGAGAGTTCATGAACAGCTTAAACGAACGGACGGAGGGTTCCCGGGCCTGACGGATGCGACCGGTGAGATTCTGATTCTCCATGACGGATACCAGACGGAAGTTTATGAAGGAAAAAAGAAGAGCGAGCGGAATCGCCGCCTTTTGGAGCGGGAACTGACGGATCATCCGAATGATTATGAGATCATGGGGTATCTAGGCGACGTGTATCAGACGGACGGAAACCGGGCGGAGGCGAAACGCTGGTTTTCTCAGGCAGTATCTTTGATGCCTGATACGTTGCCGGAGTATGATCGGCGCAGTGAGGCTACTCTGGCGTCCCTGATTGAGATTTTGGTTCAGGAGAGGGAGGAGAAGGAATTGCTTGCCGTATATCGACGGGCGACGGCTCTGTTTTCCGAGGCCGCGGATTTCGACTATTTGCTGGGGTGTTATATGGGCGCGGCGGAGCGATGGGCCGAGAGTGCGAAGTATCTTGCTTCCGGGATTGAAAAATTGAATCGGTACGGTACGGGCGGATATGCCATGCTTTTGGGCGCCCATCTGGTAGACGCTTATGGTGACCTGGCTTTGGCGTATTTAAAAGCGGGGCAGGAGAAGGAGGCGGTGGAAACCTCCGTGGCTTTTTTGCGGGTAAAGCCGTATGACGGGAAAGTTTTGCGTATTTTGTTGGAATGTTTTCGCGGAGCGGAGGAGGCGTCGAATCCGATCTATTGTCAGGATGTATTAGCTTTTCTTGAGAAACTTTATTCTTTTGCCGATTCCAGGAATCGTTTCTTTGTTCGACAGGTGATTTTAAGAGCCGGCTGGCCGGTCCTGGCTCAGACGTTGACGGCGAAATGGGGCGAATAGAGGATGAGCCGGCAAGACGGAACGGCAGCGGAATGAAAGTCTGAATCGAAGTGAGGAGTATCGAATGAATAAAAGACTGCGGATTTCCCAGTGTATGATCGTTAAGAATGAAGAAAAGAATATCGAGAAAGCCTTGTCCTGGGGAAAGGATTTGTTCTGGGAGCAAATTGTGGTGGATACCGGCAGCAGTGACCGGACGGTGGAGATCGCCAGGCAGATGGGAGCGCAGGTGTATTATTTTTCCTGGATCGATGATTTTGCAGCGGCAAAAAATTATGCGATCGATCAGGCAAAAGGGGATTGGATCGCGTTTTTGGATGCGGACGAATATATGGAAGCGGAAGATGGGGCGCGAATCGCCGCTATGTTAGAGCGGTGGACGGCAGGCGCGGAAAATGAGAGAGTTTCGAAAACGATTGCAATATTGACGGCCTGGGTGAATCTGGAGGATGACGGGAGTGTGATGGCCCATGGAAGCCAGCTCCGTTTTTTCCAAAATAGAAAAGATCTCCGCTATCGGGGCCGCATCCACGAGGCTCTTTACCTGGATGGTCATTGTTTATCGGAGTCGGATTGGCTGGATGCGGTGGGAGAAGTCACGATCTATCATACCGGATATGCGAAGAGCGTGGCCGGAGAAGGGCAGAAAGCGGAGAGGAATCGAAGGATTCTTGAAAAGGAACTGGCGGAAAGACCGGATGATCCTTCACTGATGGGATATCTGGGAGATACCTGCCGTTCAAAGGGAGAAAATGAGGAAGCGATTGCGTGTTATGAAAAAGCGATCGGGGTGCTCCCTTTTCCGCCGGACGAGGGATGGCCGGATGAGGATACCCGGACCTGCAGGAATTTTGTGAATTTGCTGCTCTTGCTTTGTCAGGAAAAAGAAGAGGAGAATGAGCGGATTCGGAGGACTTATGAGAAGGCGCTGCTATATTTTCCGGGGGAAGCGGATCTGGAATACATTCTGGGAAATTATTATGTGAGGCGCGGGGATTACAAAGAAGCGGGCCGGCATTTGGAAAGATGCCTGGATGTATTTGAGAGAACCGGGAATTCCCATCATGGGGTTTATTTGTTCGCGAATTTGTTCGGGGTTTGGGAAAATCTGGCCGTGTGTTACTTTAATGAAGGCGAACTGGGTAAATGTGTGAATACCTGCGTAGGCTGTCTGAAAGAGAGGCCGCTTCACATGGGGATTTTAAAAGTGCTTTTGTTGGCTTTCCGCGCGGACGCAGAGCGATACGCGCGGGAGTTGGCGCAGGCGGAAACGCTTGCTTCGGTAAAACCGTTGCCGGCCGCAAGCGGGAAGCAGGTGCTGGATTTTTTGGGAAAGTTGTATGATTTCGGATCGTTGAGGGATCGTCTGTTTATTCGAAAGGCAGCGGCAGAGACGGAGTATGCGGAATTGTCATGGGCCCTGCGCTCTTTGTTCTCTGCGGAGGAGCTTGAGATGATTGAGAGGAGCGGAAAATAAAAAAGCGGTCGAGGTACCGTCGCTTGACAAGGGCACACACGGTCGAAGAAGGATAAAATTCAGCCCCTACTGCGTTACTTTCACTTCGCGTACGTCCAGTACGCGTCGCTCAAGTGCCTGGCAGGGACTGAATTTTATTCCTTTTCGACTCTCCGCCCCTGACCGATGCCGATGACCCGGTTCAGGGCGTGTGTGCTCTTGTTAAGCGACGGTATCCTTTGCGGATGTTCCGACCGTTTTTGTCATTGTTATTCCGGAAATCCTACCGACCAAAGAGGTCCGCCACCGTCGGTGACGTGTTTTAATTCGGCCAGTATCTGATCCAAATTCCATTCCATAGCGGTATTGTCATAGTTACCGCAATCGGCAATACAGACGTTGCCGTTCTCCAAAATGTTTGTAATGATGATAAAATGGCCGCCGTTCGAGAAGGTTCCTTTTCCCATCAGAGCCACCAGTACATGTCCGGACTGAAGAAGCTGAACGGCCGTATCGCGATTGATACCGGCGGCGCTTTCAACTTTTAAGCCGTGAGCGGAAAGGGCATTGAGAATAATTGAATGATAGGAACCGCTCTGCGGGGCATAATAGCCGTTCGCAGCACTCCAGTCGGCCATCTCGATCGGGTTTACCGGAGTCTGGGTGAAGGCGTTGATTAACATGGCCACAACCGTGGGGCCGCAACCGTATTGCCGCATGGGATCCATGCCGCCATAGAGATAATCGCCCCAGTGACTGTCCGCTTGATGATAATAGAGCATCGGCCCCATAGCGGTATTGAGCATAACCTGATAATCCGAATCGGCAGCCTGAGAGGAAGTCATAGGCTCTCCGATTTGGCTGATATCGCCCTGTTGACTGGAAAGAACCAGGGTCGGAATATTTAACTCGCCTTTATGGATTCGAAGATATGCCTTGGAACCGGGAGTAAAAGCAATATTTTTTGTTTGTCTGACGTAGTGCATCTCATCGGGCGAAAGAAGGTCATCGGCAAAAGATTCAACCGAATAAGCGGCTTCTGCAGCCTGAACAGGAAAAAAGTAGAAGAATAAGCTTATGATTACGGTGGCGGCTGCCGCACAACAACAGCCGCCCAGTAAAAGATAGCTTAATCGAACTCGAAATAAAGGCTTCAGAGTTTTCGGAGAATATTTCGTTGAATTACTTCTTCCGCTATAATCCCAAAATTCTTTTTTCTTCATGGTTTTTCTTCATCCTGACTAGAGGGTTACAGTTTTTGATTAGGCTGCGAAAGCCTTGCCATAACCGCGGAGGGAATCGCCTCCAGAGAGGTCTGTGTACATACGGCTCCGATCTTGTAAGCTTCCATCGGCATGCCGTAGACAACGCAGGATTCCTGATCCTGGCCGATGGTGTAGGCACCGTTTTTGCGCATACGAAGAAGGCCGGCGGCCCCGTCCGCTCCCATACCGGTGAGAATCACACCGATCGCTTTGCTTTTGGCTACATTGGCAACGGAATCAAAAAGTACGTCGACGGAAGGGCAGTGCCCGCTCACTTTATCCGTTCCGACACAGCTGACGGAATAGCCGCTGCCCATGCGAACCAGGCGCATCTGAATCCCGCCGGGTGCGAGCAAAGCCAGACCGGGGGTGAGGCGGTCGCCGTGTTTGGCCTCCCGTACTTCCATCTGACACAGCCGGTTCAATCGCTCTGCGTACATGCTGGTGAAGCCGGCCGGCATATGCTGTGTGATAACAATTCCCGGCATTTTTGCGGGGAACTGACGCATGACGGCGAGAATGGCTTCCGTGCCTCCGGTTGAGGCTCCGATCGCCAATACCATATCTTCGGTAATGGAAGCGCCTTTGGAAGACAAGACGCCCGGATATCTGCCGGAGGCAGAAGCACCGGGAATTCCGCTCGGAAGCGGCATGGCCGCCTGCCCGGAAAAGGTCGGCCGCGAGGCTGTTTTTCTGGTTACGGTACCGTTTGCAATGGTAAAACCTTCCGCGGTGGGAAGGTGGACATGGGCCTGGGAAGCGATTTTGATTTTGCTGATCAGTGTGGAGAGAACCATGTCTCTCGAAATATGGTTTTCATCATCGGGTTTACGCACAAAATCGACCGCGCCGGCTGCCAGAGCATCAAATACCCGAACATTCAGAGAAGACACCAGAACTACCGGTATCGGGTGCTTCGGGAGCATCTGTTTTAAGAATTCCAGACCGGTCATGCCCGGCATCTCAATATCGAGCGTCATGACGTCGGGTTTGAGAAGCGGGATTTTATTCATCGCATCCATTGCGTTTACCGCGTAACCGATGATCTCAAAACGCGACTCCCGGGAGAGGTTGTTAATCAACCAGGTTCGGAACATAATGGAATCATCCACGACCATGATTTTTATTTTGTTCATAAACATCGTCCCCTTATGTTAAACCTTCTGATAAATAGCAGGCATCAGGTATTTATATGGACAGACAGCTTTGGTAAGTCCCTCGGAATGGCCGATAAAAAGATATCCGCCCGGGACTGTCACATCGTAAAAACGGCGCACAAGAGCATCTTTTGTAGCCTGGTCAAAATAGATCATTACATTTCGACAGAAAATCAGATCAAATGGCCTGCGAAAATGGATGGGATCCATCAGATTGAACGGCTTAAAGATAACATTGTTGCGAATTTCCGGAGTAACCGTATAATAACCGTCCGATTTTTTTGTGAAATATTTACGCCGCCAGGTAGCAGGAAGCCTTGAAAGCGCTTCTTCCTCATAAGAAGGATTCTGAGCGGAAGCAAGGATCTTCTGTGAAATGTCTGTAGCCAGGATCCGGGTATCCCAGCCTTCCCCTTTATTTGCAAAAAATTCTTTCAGGTACATGGAAATGGTGTAGGGCTCCTCGCCGGAAGAGCAGGCTGCGCTCCAGATGGAGAGAACCCGATCTCTTTGATGTTTACGCGCCAGAGCCGGAAGTACGGTTTTTTCCATAAATTCAAAGTGTTCTTCTTCCCGCAGAAAATAAGTATAATTAGTCGTCAGTTTGTTCAGCATTGCCGTGGTGGCTTCCTTGTTTTTGCCGGAAACAATCTCATTCACATAAGAAGAAAAATCCGTATGTCCTTCGGCAGCCAGCGAATTGGATAACCGGCTGACAATCAACTGTTTCTTTTTGCTCAGGTCAATGCCGTAATTCTTCTGGATGTATGTGTACAAACGCTGAAAATCTGACTCGCTTAAGTTCAACATGGTTCTTTTCTGCCTCCTTTATCCTAAGACCGGAAAATTTAATAACGCCTTTCAAGCAGGACGTTGCAGTCGAAGGACATGATAACATTGCCGTTCCCCAGATCGATCATGCCGTTTAACAGTTTTTGCTGCCGTTTGGCAGGGATCGGGCGAATGTCCTGAAAATCGATATCCAGAACCTGGCATACGGAATCAACAATGATACATAAGGGGACCGAATCGATATTTAATCGGATGATACAGGTCTTGCTGGTGTACTCTACAGGCGGTTTATCCATGCATAAACGCATATCCAGAACCGGGAAAATCTGTCCGCGCAGATTGATCATCCCTTTTATAAAGGAAGGAATCATCGGAAGCGGAGTGATCGGGTAATCGTTGACGATCTCCACGATATAGTCGGTATTGAGGAACAGGATAAGATCATCTACCTGAAAAGAAAGGCACCGCACAACCGTAGTCGGTTCTTCCTGAATGAGAGCCCCGTCCAACTCATAATCCATCTGGTTTGCTGTTTGCTCTGACATTATGTATCCCTCCTGTTATTTTTCGTCAATGGCAGCGTTGTAAACGCCAAGTACATCAAGGATAATGCTGATACTGCCGTCTCCTAAGATTGTACAGCCGTTGATACCGTAATTTTTCAGTTCAAAGGAACTGAGATAAATGGGAAGCGGTTTTACGACTACCTGCTGTTCGCCGATTAAGCAGTCCACAAAGATACAGTAAGAGCATTCGTTGGCTTCCACCCAGAGAAGAATACCGTCTTCCAGATTGGTGACTTCCGTTTCCAGGTTATAGAAACGGTGCAGGCGGAGAATAGGATAGAAGCTGTCCATACGCTCTACCATTTCGTTGCCGTAATCGTCGTAAATCACTTCGCTTGCCGTGATTTTGAAAGATTGCCGGATGTTAGCGATCGGAACGGTGAAAATGGATTGCCCCACCGTGACTTTCATACCGTCCATGATAGCCAGGGTCAGAGGAATGCGCATGGTAACAGTCGTTCCCGAACCCAGTACGCTGTCGAGAGCGAAAGTACCGCCTACCGCTTCGATATTTTTCTTCACAACATCCATACCAACTCCACGACCGGAAAATTCCGTGACGGTGCTGTTGGTGGAAAACCCGGGAAGCATGATTAAATTCAGGGCTTCTTTGTCGGTGTATTCGCTGGCCGGTTTGGTGAGCAGGCCCTTGTCGGCGGCTTTTGCCAGAAGCTTGGCGGGATCCATGCCGTATCCGTCGTCCGTTACGGAGATCACGACTTCGCTGCTGGTGTGGGTGGCCGAGAGAATGATCTCACCCTGTGGATCTTTACCGGCGCGGATACGTTCTTCTTCGGTTTCCTCGATGCCGTGATCCATGCTGTTGCGGACGATATGCATGATCGGATCCTGAATGCTGTCCACAATATTTTTATCCATCTCGGTATTCTCGCCCTCGACAATGAGACGGACGTCTTTATCCAGCTTCTGCTTCATATCCCGCACGATCCGGTTCATCTTCTGGAAAACGCCGGAGATGGGTACCATGCGCAGGGACATGGCAATATCCTGCAAGTCATCCGTCAGTTTGTGAAGCTGACGGGCCGATTTCATGAAGTTGTCGTAGCTTTCTTTGGGCAGAAGATTCAGCTCGGGGGAAGATGTAACCATGGATTCCGTGATGACAAGTTCTCCCACAAGGTCAAGAATGCTGTCCAGCTTCAGTACGTTCACGCTGATTAGATTCTGCTTTACAGGGGCATGGGACTTTGCGGCTGCGCCGCCTGCCGGTGCGGCCGATGCCGTTCCTTTCTGCTCCGCCGCGTCAAAGTTTTTTACGGGAGCTTTCGGCGTGACGGCTTCCGACGGTTCCGGAGAAACTTTGGAAGCCGTACTCTTCTTTCCGGGATTGTCTTCGATCTCATAAGAGCGGACATGTCCCTGAGACTTGACGAGTTCTTCCGCCCGCGCGGCCGTATCCTGAGAATCAAAGGCCAGATAAAAACCGTTTTCTACAATCTGCGCACTGGTGTTCTCGTTGGATTCAATATCTTCCGGATAATAACGGAAGGCGAATTCGTATTCCTGAAGCGTGTTTATTATCATGAAGGCGTGCAGATTCTCCATGCCAAGTCCTTCATCCAGAAAAATGTGAATAAAGCAGGCGGCGTCCGGGTCTTCCGGTACCTGAGATACGCCCGCCGCGCTTCCGTCTTCTCCGCCTGTCGGATCTTCGGATGATGCGTTCGAATCCGAACTGATTTTTTTCAGGAATTCGTTGATCTCATTGGCGAACGAATCAATATCCTCCGAAAGAGGGGCGCCGTTCTCCACCTTTTGTACTTCGCTTCTCAGATAATCACCGGAGCGGAACATCAGATTGAACAGTTCCTTTTTATGCTCGGGATCGAGAGATTCAATACCCTTATCGCGGATGTAGAAGAACAGATCTTCAATATGATGAGCAATCGTAGCGAGAGAATTAAACTCCATCATGGCAGAAGAGCCCTTGATGGTATGCATCGTCCGAAAGATCTCATTGACATCGTCCGACGAAAAATCTCCGATCTTCTCATCATTTACAAGAAGTTCATCCAGACTATCCAGCAGAGAGTTGGTCTCGTAAAGGTATGTTTCGAGCATCGCTTCCATACCAAAATCCATATATAGCACCGCCTTCTTTAGTTTTTTGTGTGTTCAAAAAATAACTCTACTGAAGTTTATCGACGCAGATCAAAAATGTATAAGAGAAGAGCATTGACTTTTTATGGTTTGAAGAGAGATATATGAAATACTTAATACTTTTGGCTTATATATCGGAGGTTTGCGCCGATAACTTAATCAAAAGCGTTTTGAAATCGAGGGGTAAAGGAGGTTGTCTGATGAATATAGCGGGGCCTGTAAGAGCGGGAAGCGTTCCGATGGATAGTTCCCGGCTTCTTTTAGAAGTGAGCGTTGCCGTGCTGGAGAAGGGGCTTGATGTGGCTGAAGTCCAGGGGGAGGCCATACAGGAGATGCTGGATTCTGTTGTGACGGAAGAGAGACTGCTGGATACCTATGCGTGACGATGGTTGAAAAATCCGGAAGCGGACAGATGAAGGGACGGAAGAGATGGTGGCAATAAGACGCGGCCGTGATCCGTGAAGGAAAAGTCAGAAAATTTATCCCCAAATAAAAACGATATATACCGATGGAGGAAAATCAGCTATGAGAAATATGAAGATTCGTGCCAAGTTAATGATCATGACAATCTGTGCGATTATATGCCCTTTGATTGTAGGCATTGTTTCCGTGATTTTCATGGGCAGCATCAATGACAAGAGCACACAGATCGTCGATACCTGTATTCCCGTTCTCACCGTGGCGGAGGAGATGAATACGGATATGGCGAATTACCGCAGGATGGAACTGCGGCATGTGATCGCCCAGGATGAGAGCGGTAAAGCGGAGATCGAGGAAAGCCTGAACGCATTGGCCGCGAGCATGGAAGAAGGTTTCAAGCAATGCGCCGCGTTGGTGACTTCCGATTCAGGAAAACAGATTCTTCAGAAAATACAGACTGCCTGGGAAGACTATGCGTCGATCCATAAGGAGATTCTGGCTCTGAGCGACGCGGGAGATTCGGCGGGGGCAATCGCAAAATCGCTGGAGACGACAAAGGAATTTGAAGAGATCGCGGGCCTTCTCAAAGAGATGGTAGCCCATGCGGCGGAGGTGTCGGATCAGTACAGCAAGGACGCCGCCTCGGCTTATCGCTGGGCCTGCAGGATTGCCTTGGCCGTGATCGTGATAGGAACTCTTCTGGTAGTGGCGGTATCTCTGATTGTGACGCGTTTGATCACAAAGCCGGTCAACGAACTGGATGCGGTTTCGCGGAAGATTGCGGAAGGCGATCTGGATGCCGAACTTACATATCAGTCGAAAGACGAGCTGGGCACGTTGTCTCAGAACTTTAACAAGACGGTAGTTCGTTTGAAAGACTATGTCGCATATATTAATGAAATTTCTCAGGTGCTCAATCAGTTGGCGGAAGGGAATCTGGTGGTGGAACTGACTTATGATTACGCCGGTGAGTTTGCCAAAGTGAAGACTGCCCTGGAGAATATTTCGGATTCCATGAACGATACGATGTCCCGTATTTACGATGCTTCCGAACAGGTGGCGAGCGGAAGCGATCAGGTGGCGAGCGGTGCGCAGGCTTTGAGCCAGGGCGCTACGCAGCAGGCGTCTTCGGTGGAAGAGCTGGCGGCTACGATCAATGAGATTTCCACGAATATCAATAAGAACGCGGAACATGCGAAGAATGCGAACGATCAGGTAAGCGCGACGGCGGCCGAGCTGGAGCGTGGCAAGGATCAGATGAGCAGCATGACGGGAGCCATGTCTGAGATTGATCATTCGGCCGGTGAGATCAGCAAGATTATTAAGACGATTGAGGATATTGCGTTCCAGACCAATATTCTGGCGCTGAACGCCGCTGTGGAAGCGGCCAGAGCCGGTGCGGCCGGCAAAGGCTTTGCCGTAGTGGCCGACGAAGTGCGTAACCTGGCGAGTAAATCCGCGGAGGCGTCGAAGAATACGGCTTCTCTGATCGAGGCTACGATTAAAGCGGTAAAGGACGGCACCGCGATTGCGGATCAGACGGCGGCTTCTTTCGACGAGATCATTCTGATGTCGGAAAAATCCGCTTCGATTGTGAACGAGATCTCCAAAGCTTCACAGGAGCAGGCGTCGGCCGTATCTCAGGTGACGGTTGGCATCGATCAGATTTCCAGCGTGGTGCAGACCAATTCGGCAACGTCGGAGCAGAGTGCGGCAGCCAGTCAGGAGCTTTCCGGACAGGCGCAGGTGCTCAAGAGCCTTGTTTCCAAGTTTAAGCTGAAGAACGGCAGCGGCGGTTACAGCGCGCCGGCGTCTTCTTACAATACTTCTTCCTCGTCTTATGCAAGTGACATGGACAGCATGGCAGGCGGCGACAAGTATTGATCCGGATTTTTTGAATGCGATTATTGCAATGATAGAAACAGGTAAGGTCAAGAAGCAGTACCAAGTAAAAAGAAAGGAGAAGATGTTATGTTAATACCTTCGGTTAGTACGAATCACTATAATGTGACGGCGTCGGCTGTTAAGGCAGTTCAGCCGGACAGTGCTGTCCAGAAAGCGGAAAGCGTTCAGGCGGCGAAAACGCCGGATCAGGATACGTTTGTCAGAAGCAGCGAATCTCAGAAGGAAGAGAGCGCTCCTGTCGAGACGAAGCGTCTGAGTGCGGATCAGTTAAGGGATTACCAAGATCAGTTGAATCAGTCTTTCACAAGAATGATCAACGATATCGTGAGCAATCAGGCGAACCAGGGTAAGAAGGCCAACGGTAAGGGAGGTCTTAAGGATTTCTTCAGCGATCTGGTCGTTACGCCGGAGCAGAAGCTGGCGGCACAGCAGGCAATCGGTGAGGATGGCGAATGGGGCGTCAATGCAGTTGCAACCAGAATTATGGATATGTGCGTAGCTCTTTCCGGCGGGGATTCTTCAAAAGTGGAAGAGATGAGAGCAGCGGTTGACAAGGGCTTTAAACAGGCTATGGGAGATTGGGGCGGTTCTCTTCCTTCCATTTGCAGCCAGACCCATGACGAGATCAATAAGCGTTTTGATTACTGGAAGGAGACTGGAAGCCTGGACGGCTATCAGTACCAGAAGGCGGCAGCGGAAAAATAAAGTTTTGCCGATCGGGCGGGCGGGATTCGAAAAAATCCCGTCCGTTTTTTATCGGAGATTTTTATCGAAGTCGGAAATGTTGGCGGAAAGGCGGAATTATGACGTTAAAGGAAAAGGTAGATTTGTGCCAGGGGAGGTCGCTCTGGGTACTTCCGGGAACGGAGGACGGCGGGGTTTTGGAATTGTTTGTTTCGGACGGCCCTCATGGATTGCGCAAACAGACGGGGCGGGGAGATCATCTTGGGCTGAATGAGAGCGTGCCGGCGACCTGTTTTCCTACCGCCTGTGCTCTGGCGGCTTCTTTTGATCCGGAACTGATTGAGCGGATTGGAGAAGCGCTGGGGGAGGAGTGCCGTAAGGAGGAAGTTTCCCTGCTTTTGGGACCGGGTGCGAATTTAAAACGGAGCCCCCTGTGCGGCCGGAACTTTGAGTATTTCAGTGAGGATCCGCTGGTTTCGGGGAAATTGGCGGCTGCCTGGATTCGGGGGATTCAGAGAAAGGGAGTGGGCGCCTCGTTAAAACATTTTGCCGCGAACAATCAGGAATATCGCAGGATGCTGACAGATTCTCTTGTGGACGAGAGAGCTTTGCGGGAACTTTATCTGAAGAGTTTTGAGATCGCGGTGAAGGAAGGAAAACCCTGGACCGTGATGACGGCTTACGGCCGACTAAACGGGACTTATTGCAGTGAGAATGCCTGGTTGTTGGAGGAGGTGCTGCGAAAAGAGTGGGGGTTTGAGGGCCTTACCATAACGGACTGGGGCGCGATGAACGATCCGGTGGCGGCCTGTAAAGCCGGACTGGATTGGGAGATGCCGGGTTTTGAGAACGAAGACAGGTGGAGGCTGGCGGAGGCGGTCTGTGCGGGCGAGCTTTCGGAAGATTGTCTGGACAGAAGAGTCCGGCGGATCCTCAGCGGGATAGAGAAAATAAAAAAAGGTCGTGAGATCCCGTTTTGCTGTCGGATGGAAGAACATCTTTCGCTGGCGAGGGAGGCGGCGGAAAACAGCGCGGTTTTATTGAAAAACGACGGGATTCTTCCGGGAAATCGGGGACAAAAAATCGCGGTGATCGGGGCCATGGCGAAGATTCCGAGGTATCAGGGGGCCGGCAGTTCCCGGATTGATCCCGTGGAGCTGGACTGTGCCTGGGAGGCTTTTGCAGAGGCCGGCTGCGACGCGGTTTACGCGGAGGGATATTCTCTGGAAAAGGCGGATCCGGAGGAGGAAGAGCGTCGGATTCAGGAGGCTCTTTTAGCGGTGGAAGGCAAAGATATCGTTTATCTTTTTATCGGCCTGCCGCCTGCTGAGGAGGCGGAAGGGTTTGACCGGGCACACATGCGGATACCGGAGACGCATCGGGCGCTGGTTGAGAGGATTTCGCAGGTCAATCCGAATCTGGTCCTGGTGTTGTCCTGCGGAGCGCCGGTCGAAATGCCCTGGGAGATATGCGCGCGGGGAATCCTGCTCATGTATCTGGGAGGCTGCCAGAGCGGACATGCGGCGGTGAATCTGCTTTTGGGTGAAACGGCTCCTTCCGGGCGTCTGGCGGAAACGTTTCCGATGGAATTGGCGGATTGTCCGGCGGCCGAGTATTTTCCCGGGCGGAAAAACAGGGCGTTTTATCGGGAAAGCCTTCTGGTGGGTTATCGGTATTATGCGACGGCCGAAGTGCCTGTGAGGTATCCGTTCGGATACGGGCTTACTTATACCGATTTCTCTTACGGGACGATGAGAGCGGAACGGGAGGAGAAGGGGATTCGGGTATGCGTTCCGGTTAAAAATGTCGGCCGGCGGGAGGGAAAGGAAACGGTACAGTTGTACTCCTCTCTTCCGCAAAGCGAGATTTTCCGACCGAAGAGGGAGTTAAGAGCGTTTCAAAAAGTTTTTTTGAGGCCGGGGGAGGAGACGTGCGTGGAATTTTTTCTTTCGGAGAAGGAGTTGGCTTATTATAACAGGATGGACGGGGAGTGGCAGGTAGAAGGAGGGGAATATGTTTTTCTGGCGGGGGCTTCCTGTGAGGATATCCGAAGCAGGGGGACATGTAAACTTTCCGCGGCTCCCGCCGTTCAGACGAAACTTCCGGCGTCGGAAGAGTACCGGAAACCGTGTTATCCTTTTCGGGTTACGGAATCCGCTTTTCGCGCCTTGTATGGGCGGGAGATTCCGGAGGAGCGGGAGAGCACGGAATTTCATCGAAATTCTACGCTGGAAGATATGAATCGGACGAGGCTGGGCCGGACGCTGGCATGGATTTTCTGGCATGTGGCGGAGAAAAAGGCAAAAAAGGATCCCGTCATGGCGGACATGACCGCGGCCGTAATGCGGGAAATGCCGTTTCGCTCCCTGGTTATGGGAACGGGAGGCGTCGTCAGCAGCCGGCAGATCGACGGCCTGATCGACATTTTGAACGGACATTTGTGGAAAGGCATGAAAACGATTTTAAAGAAAAGAAGCCGGCTTGTCAAGCGGCGGTAGTTTCTGCTATAATAGTGGCGTTGCGGAAAGTGTCGCTGTTTAATCGGGAGGTATCGGATGTTTGCGATTGGTGAGGCAGTAACGGAAGTAAAGCGTGATAAGGTACAACTGCCGAAATCTTACGGGTTGGGAAAACGGGGAAGAAAGATCTACGCGGCCTGGTTTGGGGAACGGACGTTATATTTGTCGGACGAGAAGGCGCCGCTGAAAGCGAAGGCGGGACGGGGCGGCAATATTTTTGAAGCCCGGATCGACGCTTCCAGCCAGCTTACGGTTCCGGGACATTTTGACGGTGAGGATGCCCGCATTGAAGGGTGTATCAGTACGATCCGAATTGAGTTTATGCCAAAGAGCGAGGGCGGAAGCTGACGAGATGCTTCCGCCTTTTACAATTTTATGGTTCCGAAAGAAGCTGCCGAAAGCGGATTGCTGCGGGTTACGGGAGAGCCGCTTCCGAGAATTTGGTTGTGACAAGGTCCTGGTAAGGGACGCGTTCCGTCAGTTCGCCGGCTTCTTCCAGAATGTTCTGAAGCAGAGTAAAGCTGCTTTCCTCAAAAACGGTGTCGCCCTTCCAGGTATCCTGAGCCTGGTAGCGGGATATGATGGCAATCAGGGCTTCTTCGCTTGTCTCGGCAAACTGCGGCTGGATTTCCTTTGCGATTTCTTCCGCGGAATGGGAATTCACATAGTCCAGCCCTTTTTGGATGGCATTGGTGAATTTCTGGATGATTTCCGCGTTTGCTTCCATATAGCTTTTTTGCGCGCAGTAAGCGGTGTAGGGAACATAGCCGCTGGCCTCGCCCAGGGACGCGATTACATATCCCTCCCCTTCCTGCTCCAGACTGGTGGCAAACGGTTCAAATTCTACGGTATAGTCGTAAGCGTCGCTGCCGATAAAAGCGGCTGCCGTGTTGCCGAAAGCGATGCTCTGGTCGATCTGGATTTCCGACGGGTCGATCCCGTTTTTCTTAAGGATGTATTCAAACACCATCTGCGGCATGCCGCCGGCCCGGCCGCCCAGCACGGATTTGCCGCGCAGGTCCGCCCAGTCAAAGCTTTCCGCGTTTTCTCTGGCTACCAGGAAATTGCCGGCTCTTTGGGTGAGCTGGGCAAAGTTGACCATGTAATCTTCCTGCCCCTGGGCGTAGACGTAGATGCTGGCTTCGGAGCCCATAAAGCCGATGTCGGCTTCGCCGGAGATGAGGGCGGTCATAACGTTATCGGCTCCCGCGCTGTTTACAAGGGTCAGGTCGATGCCTTCTTCTTTAAAGTAGCCTTTTTCGATGGCGACGTACATGGGGGCATAAAAAATAGAGTGGGCTACTTCACTCAGAGTAACGGGCGTCAGGTCGGAAGCGTCGCCCTTGTTCTGGCATCCGGTTACCTGCGAGAACGCAAGGACAAGGACCAGCACAAGAAAAAGGGAAAATTTTTTCTTCATGTTTTACCTCAACAAAGATTTTATATTTTATCCTATGATAAAACCGACGCCGGGTGAAAAAAATCTGCTTTTTTTTGTGAGGGAAATGAGATATAATTTAATTATCTGTCGAACGGCGGCGTGATTTCCGATACGGATCGCGGCCTTTGGCGGGCAGAGAGAAGGAGGAGACGATAAATGGGTCTGTTAGATGAAGCAAAAACGTTAAAAGAGACGATCGTGAAGGACCGCAGGACGATTCATCAGCATGCGGAATTCGGTATGGATCTGCCGGTTACGGTTGCCTATGTGAAGAAGAGATTGAAGGAGATGGGCTATGAACCCGAAGACTGCGGGAAGAGCGGGGTCGTCGCGACAGTGGGAAAGCCGGGCAAGTGCATTTTGCTTCGGGCGGATATGGACGCGCTTCCCATGAAGGAGGAGACCGGCCTGCCTTACAGCTCCGAGACGGACTGGACGCACAGCTGCGGCCACGATGCTCACACGGCCATGCTTCTGGGGGCCGCTCAGATTTTGAAAAATCACGAAGCGGAGTTAAACGGTACGGTGAAGCTGATGTTCCAGCCGGCCGAGGAGCTTTTAGCCGGCGCGAAAGATATGGTGGAGAACGGAGTGCTGGAGAACCCTAAAGTGGACGCGGCGATCGGCATCCATATTGATTCGCAGGTACCTGTGGGACAGGTGTGCTACGCTCCCAAATACGCCAGCGCTTCGGCGGATGTTTACGTGATTCATGTGCAGGGAAAAGGCGGCCATGGCGCGATGCCGGAACTTTCGATCGATCCCCTCCTGACGGCCTGCTATATTAACATTGCTTTGCAGGAGTTGAACGCCCGCGAGGTATCCGGACGGGATATGGCGGTTATCACGACCGGCAAGATGATCTCCGGTACGAAGGAGAATATCATTGCGGATACGGCCAGAATGGAAGGTACGATTCGGACGCTCGACCGAGAGGTCCTGGCGAATGTGAAGAAACGTCTGGAAGAGATTGCGAAGGGCGTCGGCGCGGCGTTCCGCTGCAAAGTTGAGGTGGAATGGCCTTTCGGCTGCGGGCCGAATACGAACGACGTGCCTTTTCAGGAGGAGATTTCCGGTTACGCAAAAGATCTGATCGGCAGCGAGAATATGGTCCTGTCGGAGCCTACCATGGGAAGCGAGGATTTTTCTTTTGTGAGCCAGAAGGTGCCGGGCATGTTTATGTGGATGGGCGCTCGTATGGAGGACGATTCGCAGGTATATCCGCTGCATCATAACCGTATGATCCTCAATGAGGAGAGTTTTCCGATTGGTTCCGCCATGCATGCGCACTGTGCGATGGAATGGCTGAAGAATAACGGGTAAGAGGAATCCCGGACGCCGTGCGTGAATTTTGCGCGCGGCACCCGGGATTACAACAAAAATTAAAAAAAACTGAAAAATCTGGTTGATATCTTGGGAAGAACGTGTTACAATGAAAAACGTCGAAGAAATGGGGGCGTGGCTCAGTTGGGAGAGCGTCGCGTTCGCAACGCGAAGGCCGTGGGTTCGAATCCCATCGTCTCCATGTAAGGAACTCGGAATATAAGAGTTCCTTTTTTATTTGTGACATAGGAGAAGGCGCCGTTTTTCGGCGCCTTCTTTTTAATTCATGCGAAATTTTTCCTTGGCGGCCTGGATTTTGGCGGCTTCCGCGTTTTCGGTCGGATACCAGCCTTTGGCGGACATTTTGTCGTAGACCGCATCCTGCATTTTCAAAGAATCGTCCAGGGCGCAGTGGAAAGCTTTGTGAACGTTAGCCGTTGAAGATTCGATCGTCCCATGCATATACAGATCGCAAACGCTTTTTTCCAGCATGAGAATGTTTTCCATTCGGTTTTTGTCGTCCATGGTTTTGGTTCCTCCTTCCTATAATAATGAGTAAAGGCTGCGGTAGATCTCCTGGTGCTTCTGTTCTAACTGTTCGACACAGGCTTTCAGTTCCGGGTCCTTTAATTGTGCGGCCGTCTCCTGGCAGTGGGTTTGAAAATATTTTTCATGGTCCAAAGCATCTTGGATATATAATAATTCCTTTGTCGTCATGGTTATCACCTCCGAAATTTAGTATGCCGGGCGGCGAAAAAGAATATGCAGAGAAGTTCTTGTTGTTTTTTGGAACAAAGGATATAATTTAGAAGTCAGAGTAAAAAAAGCAGAGAGAGAATGATATGAAGAAAGGGTTTCATTTTGATCAGGCGGGAGAGGGAACCCCTTTTGCCCGGATTACCAATGTGGGGGCGGTTTCCGGCGGCGAGGCGTTCTTAATGGAAGGCGAATCGGTGACGCTGCTGTTTGATTCCGGATACGGTTTTTGCGGGCGGGAGACGGTGCGACGAATCGAGACGCAGATCGGTGACAAGCCTCTGGATTATGTGCTGCTGACGCATTCGCATTATGACCACGCGCTGGGAAGCCCGGCCTGCAAGCGTCGCTGGCCCGGGGTACGGGTGGCGGCATCGGAATATGCGGTTTCGGTTTTTGCCCGGCCGGGAGCAAGGGAGACGATGCGCATCATGGACGCGGATGCGGCGCGGGTTTTTGGGTATGAGAACGGTTTCGATTGGACGGAAGAGCTGAAGGTGGATATACCGGTACGGGATGGGGACGAGCTGTTTCTTGTTCCTTCGGATTCGGGAAGCGGAAGGGATGATTTGACGTCTTTACGGGGCGGGCTGAAAGTCCGTGTGGTTGCCCTGCCGGGGCATACGAAGTGCTCCGTCGGTTATTGGTTTGAGGAGGAGCGCCTTCTCCTGGCGTCCGAATCGCTGGGCGTGTACGGAGGGGAGGATCGGATCACTCCCTGCTGTCTGGTGGGTTATCGGATGATGCTGGATTCTCTGGAACGGGCAAAGCGGCTGGCCCCGGCTCATATGCTGATCCCCCATTGCGGGCTTCTCCACGGGGAAGAATGCCTTCGGTATTTGGAGCGGGCGAAGGAGTGGGCCGGAGTCTGCCGGGAGATCGTTATAAAAGGCGACCGGGCCGGAAAGGGGAGAGAGGAGATCTGCCGGGATCTGAAGCGGATATTTTATCGGGGGCTTGCCTGTGAAAATCAGCCGGAAAAGGCGTTTGACTTGAATACCGGCTATCTGGTATCCATAATTTTAAAGGAGTGTACGGAAAATGTGGGATAAATTTATGGATCGATTTCTGGAAATGGGGACGGAACTGGGGTTTCGCCTGATCATGGCGCTTCTGGTGATCGGGATCGGGCTGCGGGTGGTGTCCTGGGTCGTGAAGAGAATGACGTCTTCCCGGGGCTATCAGCGCCTGGAGGGCGGGATTCAGTCTTTTTTCCGCAGTTTCTTAAAGATCGGTCTGAATATTCTGGTGTTTTTATCGGCGGCCTATATTCTCGGCATTCCGATGACTTCTTTTGTCACGGTTTTGGCTTCCGGCGGCGTGGCGATCGGCCTGGCCTTGCAGGGCGCTTTGAGCAATTTTGCGGGAGGATTGATGATTCTTCTGTTTAAACCGTTTCAGATCGGGGATTTTGTGGAGGCGGGCGGTTACAGCGGAACCGTGCAGGGGATCACCGTTTTTTATACGATTCTGATAACGCCGGATAATAAGAGGGTCACGCTTCCCAACGGGGGGCTGACGAACGCGGCTATCGTAGATTATTCGTGCGAGGCGACCCGGCGGGTAGATCTTACGTTCGCGGTCGGGTATGGCTGTGAGATCGATCCGGTAAAAGAACTCCTGCTTTCCGAGGCGGCTTCTCAGGGGCAGGTGCTCTCGGAACCGGAGCCTTTTGCGCGCATGACGGCTCAAAAGGATTACGCGCTGGAGTTTACGCTCAGGGTCTGGTGCGCGGCGGAAGATTATTGGGAAGTTCTCTACGATTTGAATGAGAAGGTCAAGAGAGCTTTTGACCGGGAAGGGATTGAAATCCCTTTTCCGCAGTTAGATGTGCATGTGCGTGAAAAAAAATAGACCGGAGTCTAATTTTTGCCGGAAAAAGGTTTACGGGATTGGGATTTTGTTTTATAATATGGGCGAAATATTTTTTGATTTCCTGAAAATTTCAATCGAACAAGGAGAAAACGAACATGTCGAATGGTAAAAAGGCAACGATGGACGGCAATACCGCCGCGGCCCATGTGTCCTACGCGTTTACGGAAGTAGCCGCGATCTATCCGATTACGCCTTCTTCGCCGATGGCCGAGCATATCGACGAGTGGGCGGCGAGCGGGCGCAGGAATCTGTTTGGCCAGACGGTTCTGGTGAAGGAGATGCAGGCGGAGGGAGGCGCGGCCGGCGCGCTGCATGGGACGCTGCAAGGAGGCGCTTACGCGTCTACTTATACGGCTTCTCAGGGGCTCCTTCTGATGATCCCGAATATGTATAAGATTGCGGGCGAGCTCCTGCCGGCGGTGTTTCATGTCAGCGCGAGATCGCTGGCGTCGAATGCGCTGAGTATTTTTGGCGATCATCAGGACGTTATGTCCACGAGACAGACCGGTTTTACGCTGCTGGCTTCCTCCAACGTGCAGCAGTGTATGGATTTGGGGGCGGTCGCGCACTTAAGCGCCATTCGTTCGAGCCTTCCGGTACTGCACTTTTTCGACGGTTTCCGGACTTCCCATGAGGAGCAGAAGATCGACGTGCTGGATTACGACGATCTGGCGCCTCTTGTGGACTGGGACGCGGTGAAGGCGTTTCGGGCTCACGCTTTGAATCCGGATCATCCGGTCTTACGGGGCACCACGCAGAATCCCGATATTTTCTTCCAGGTGAGGGAGGCGGTCAATAAATTTTATGAGCCGGTGCCGGATACGGTTCAACATTATATGGATGAGATTCGCAGACTGACCGGACGGGATTACAAATTGTTTCATTATTATGGCGCGGAGGATGCCGAGAACGTGATCGTCGCCATGGGCTCCGGCTGCGACGTGATCAAAGAGACGATCGACTATCTGGCGGCGAAGGGCGAAAAGGTCGGTCTCGTCGAAGTACACTTGTATCGTCCGTTTGCGGGAGACAGGCTGCTGGCGGCGATCCCGGCCTCGGCAAGACGGATTACGGTTCTGGACCGGACCAAGGAGCCGGGCGCCGGCGGAGAACCGCTGTATCTGGACGTGCGGAACGCGTTTTACGGTTCCGGGCGCAGTCCGCTGATCCTGGGCGGCCGTTACGGTTTGGCCTCGAAGGATTTTACGCCGGCGGATGTGATCGCGGTGGTGGAGAATATGAAGGCGGAACGGCCGAAAACGCCGTTTACGGTGGGAATCGTGGACGATGTGACCGGGCTGTCCTTGTCCCGTCCTTCTTATGAGGCGGATACGGCCCCGGTAGGGACGGCCTCGTGCCAGTTCTGGGGGCTCGGTTCGGACGGGACGGTCAGCGCCAACAAATCGGCCTGTAAGATCATCGGCGATCATACGGAGAAATATGTGCAGGCGTATTTTGAGTATGACGCGAAGAAGTCGGGCGGACTCACAATTTCTCATCTGCGCTTCGGGGATACGCCGATCCGTTCTTCGTATCTGATCCATACGGCGGATTATGTGGCCTGTCACAATCAGGCATACGTCAGACAATATGACATGGCGGACAGTTTGAAAACCGGCGGCATTTTTTTACTGAACTGTATTTGGAGCCCGGAGGAACTGGAGAGGGAACTGCCGGCTTCCATGAAGCGGATGCTGGCGAAGAAAAAGGCGAGATTCTACACGATCGACGCGGTGAATCTGGCAAAAAAGATCGGCCTGGGAGGCCGGATCAACATGATTATGCAGGCGGCGTTTTTCCAGTTGACGCAGATTATGCCCATGGAAGCGGTGGTGGAGTATCTGAAGGCCGGCGTGGCGGAGAGCTACGGCAGAAAGGGGCAGGACGTCGTCGATAAGAATTATCGGGCGATCGAGGAAGGCCGTGTTTCGTTTGTCGAGATTCCGATTCCGGCTGCCTGGGCAGAGGCAGAAGAGCCGGCAGCGGCGGTTGACCCGGATATGCCGGACTTTGTCCGGGACGTGGTAGTTCCCATGAACCGCCAGAGAGGGAACGATTTGCCGGTCAGCGCCTTTCATGCGAGAGAGGACGGTACGTTCCCCACGGGGATTACATATTGGGAGAAGCGGGGCATCGCCATCGACGTGCCTTACTGGGATTCGCTGAAGTGCATCCAGTGCAACAAATGTGCGTTTGCCTGTCCGCATGCGGTGCTGCGTCCGGTTCTGATGGATGAGGCGGCTTTGGCGAAAGCGCCGGAAGGGATCCCGACGGCGAACGCCGTCGGTTTTGAGGGGTACCGGTTCCATATGGCGATGTCGCCTTTGGACTGTACCGGCTGCGGAAACTGCGTGGATGTCTGTCCGGCGAAGGAAAAAGCCCTGTCCATGGAACCGGTGGCGCCGCACAGGGAAGAGCTGGTTGCGCAGTGGGAGTATTGTAAGGACATCGATCATGCGTCCGCGATCGACGGCAGGCCGGTGAACGTGAAGAACAGTCAGTTTTTACAGCCGTTGGAAGAATTTTCGGGGGCCTGCGCGGGCTGCGGCGAGACGCCTTACGCGAAATTGATTACGCAGTTGTTCGGCGATCGCATGATGATCTCCAACGCGGCCGGATGTTCGACGGTCTGGGGCGGCCAGACGCCGAGCATTTCTTACACGAAGAACCGGAGAGGGCACGGACCGTCGTGGGGGTTCTCGCTGTTCGAGGATAACGCCGAGTACGGCCTGGGGATGTCTCTGGGAGCCAACAGAGTCAGAGAAGGCTTGAAGGGCAAGGCGGAAGCGGCTTTGAAAGCCGGCGTTCCGGCGGAAGCGGCTCCGGCTTTACAGGCTTGGCTGGATCGTTTTAAGGACGGGGCGGATACGAGAAAGCGGGCGGATGCTCTGATCGACGCTCTGGAGAAGGTGAAGGGGACGAACGTGCATCTGGATGAGATTCTTGAGCGGAAGGATTATCTGGTGAAACGTTCCCATTGGGTGTTCGGCGGCGACGGCTGGGCTTACGATATCGGTTACGGCGGCCTGGATCATGTGCTGGCTTCCGGGGAGGATATCAACGTTCTGGTCTTTGACACGGAAGTTTACTCCAATACGGGCGGTCAGTCTTCCAAATCCACGCCGACCGCGGCGATTGCGAAGTTTGCGGCCAGCGGTAAAAAGACGAGGAAGAAGGATTTGGGCATGATGGCGATGAGTTACGGTTATGTGTATGTGGCTCAGATTGCGATGGGCGCGGACAATGCCCAGACGCTGAAAGCGATTCAGGAGGCCGAGAGCTATCCGGGGCCGTCCCTGATCATCGCCTATGCTCCCTGCATCAATCACGGCCTGAAAATGGGGATGGGAAAAACTCAGTATCAGGCGAAGCGGGCGGTGGAGGCCGGTTACTGGTCTTTGTACCGGTTTAACCCGCTGCTGAAGGAGCAGGGCAAGAATCCTTTTACGTTGGATTCTAAAGATCCGACGGCGGATTTTCGTGAATTTTTGATGAGCGAGGTGCGTTACGCTTCTCTGTTTAAGGCGTTTCCGGATGCGGCGGAAGAGTTGTTTGCGAAAGCGGAGCAGGACGCAAAAGACCGGATCGCGTCTTATAAGCGTCTGGCGACGTGTTACGAATCATAAGATAAGGGAAAAGCCCGCCGATCGGTATGGCCGGCGGGCTTTTAAAACGGGTAGAGTATGTGGGAATTTGATATGATACAGAGCGGGCTGATCCTGCTTGTATTCCTGGCGGCAGGGGAGTTTCTGTCCCGAAAGATGAAAGCGGCTGTGCCGGCGGTTCTGGCTGCCGGCCTGCTTTTTATGGGAGCCTGCTGGCTGGGGGCCGTGCCGGCCGATATGGTGGAGCGTTCGGGTCTGACGACGCTGGCTCCGGTGATTATCGCCATGGTCATCGTGAATATGGGGACGACGACAGACCGGAAGCAGCTGCTGGCAAACGGACGGGTGGTAGCGCTTGCCGCTTTCTCCTTTGCGGGACAGCTTCTGGTGCTGTTTCTGGCTGCCGGGCTGACGTTCGGAATCAACACGGCGGTGGCCGGGTTGCCCGGCGGGATGGCGACCAATCTGATCATTCAGGAGAGAGCCCGGAGTTTAGGTTATGATTCTCTGGTCGTGCTGGCCGTTCTGCTGTTTACGACGCAGGGGCTTGTGTCCTGCCCTCTGGTATCTTTGATGCTGCGAAAAGAGACCAAACGGCTGTTGAGCCAGAGAGAGGAGGAGAAAGCGGCAGCAGGCGGGGAGCCGGAGATTCCCCTGGCGACGGAGCAAAAGAAAGAGATATCGGTATTTTTCCGCTTTCTGAAACTTTTCGCGGCGGCCTGGCTGGCCTCCCGGGTTGAAATGTTTACCGGAATTTCCCGCTATGTGGTTTCTCTGTTTTTGGGAGTTTTGCTGGGAGAGCTCGGATTTTTGGAGCGGGGCAGCCTGGAGAAGACTCAAAGCGGCGGTTTGATGAATCTGATGATGATGGCCATGGTCTTAAGCGGTTTTTCCCGGGCGACGCCGGAAATGTTTGCACAGGTGCTGCTGCCGCTGGCGGCGGTTCTGATCTGTGAGGTGGGCGGAATCTTCCTGGTTTCCCGGCCCCTCGGGAAATGGCTGGGATTTTCCGGGCCCATGAGTTTTGCCGTCGCGCTGAATGTGATGGTGGGTTTTCCGCTGAATTTGATTATTTCGGAGGATGTGATCGGGTATCTTACGGAGGATTCGGAGGAGCGGGAATATCTGCTGTCTCAGATCGGGACAAAGATGGTGTTGGGCGGTTTCACGAGTACGACGTTTTTGGCGACGATTGCGGCCGGTTTTCTGGTCCGGCTGATGCATTGACGGGAAACCGGATAATGAAAAACGAATAATCTGCATAAAAATGGATTGACGTGTTATCCGGATATCACATATAATAACAAGTTGGAGTACCTCAGAGAATACAGGGGGCGCTTTTTGAACGTATTGAAAGTGGAGGAGAGGACTGCATCATGAAACAATTTTTTGGAATGAGCCAGAGAGGGAATTTGACCGAGGCGGTCAGCGGACTGAGCAGGCCCCAGTTGATTATGCTGTTTTCCAATGGCGAACAGTTTGAGGCGCATGTGAACGAGCTGGAGAAGCTGTATCCCGGCGTGCCCAGCATCGGATGTATCGGTATGAGTTACGATACGAAAGTGGTGGAAAAGGGCGTCGGCGTTCTCGCGTTTTATGACGGGGTCAGCGCGGCGGCCAATGTGCTGGAGCAGGTGTCGGTGATGCCCGTAAAATACATCGCGCGCCTGGAGGAGGATGTAAAGCGGGTAAACGGCGCGTCGAACGATACGATCTGCATCGATCTGTGTGCGGGAAACGACGCCTGTGTGCTTACCACGATTCACTCCGTATTGAAACGCAGAAATATTTCCCTGGTGGGAGGAACGGGCGACGCCGGCAAAGTGTCGGCCAATGGAAAGATTTATGAAGACGCGGTAGCCTACGCGCTGGTGAAAAATCAGGGTGGAAGGGTAAAAGCATACAAAGAAAATATATATCATCAGTTGAAAAATCACCGCTTTGTCGCTTCGCAGACGGATAAGGCCAATTACGTGATCGGAGCTTTGAACGGACATCCGGCGAGGCAGGTTTATCAGGATATATTACATATAACGGAGCAGGAGATTACGACGCAGACGTTCAAGAATCCGTTCGGGAAGCTGAACGGGGACGATATCTGCATCGTTTCCATCAAAGAAGTGCGGGGCAATGCCCTGACCTGTTTTCGGCAGGTGAATGATTCGGATGTCCTGGTTCTTCTGGAACTGGGCGATTATAAGGAAACCGTAAAAAATACGATCCGCAAAATACAGGAAGATTTCCCGCGGATCTCGGCGGTATTCTCTGTCAATTGTCTGTTCCGATACCTGCTGTTTAATCAGAATCATTACATGCAGGAATATCTGGACGATATGCGCAGGCTGGGAAAACATGCGGGCTTTGTCGGGTACGGCGAACATTATAACAATCGGTTTGTCAATCAGTCCATGACCTGCGTGGTATTTGAGTGAGGGGGGATTCAGGATGTTTCGGAACAAAAACAAGCAAGATATAAAAGAAACGCATGAGGAGGAAAAAAGCCTGTATCCGGTGCTTCATGTCATGAGCAGTCTGAAGGACTATCATACGGAGCTTGTTCAAAAAGAGGTGGATTCTCTGCGGGAGTTAAACAATATAGGCAGTTCTTTTGGGAATATCCTTACGGAGGCCGAGCGTTTTCAGGAAAGGCTTCAGGAGTTTGATCAGAATTTTTCAAGTATCGATCAGGTATCCGGCGAATTTATGACGGTGAAGGAGACGATCGATCAATCGGTTGCTCACGCGCAGAGCGGGGTGGAGGAACTGAAGAACAGTTCGATGCAGGTGAAGGCGTATTTCAGCGAGATGGAGAATACATTTAAAGATCTGCAGCAGTCGGTGGAAAAAATCAAACTGTGTATTCACAATATCGCGTCCATTGCCGGACAGACAAATATCCTTGCGATCAACGCTTCCATTGAGGCGGCGCGGGCCGGAGAGCAGGGGAAGGGTTTTGCGGTAGTGGCGGTGGAAGTAAAAAAACTTGCGGACGAGATTAAAGGCCTGACCGGCGAGGTGGACGACGGCCTTCACGACGTGGAGGAGGGGACGGATCGATTAAGCGGCAGCATTACGGCGTCCCAGCAGGCTTTGGAGGGGAGTCTTGCCAAAGTAGACGATACATATGAGATGTTTGATGAAATCACACGGTCGGCGGAAGGGGCCACGACTGTGCATTCGGAGATCTCCCAGGTGATCGGGGAGTCCAATTCGGCTTTGCAGTCCCTGTGCGGCTTTTTTGAACAGTTGAGGAGCCGGTACCAGGAGGTGGTACAACACATCAACCGTGCGGGCCGTTTAGGGACCACAAAAAGTGCGATGTTTGAGGACATCGACAATATGATGTCTCAGATTCCGCCGATCATAAAGGAATGTGAGCCGAAAAAAGATTGAGTTACGACATTTATTTGATGTGTATTTTCGGGAGGCTGTCGCATGGAGCATACGGTGTGACGGCCTCTTTTTTGCGCATTCGGGCCGGCGCGGTTGAAGACCCGAATGTTTACAATTTGTTAAGAAAATGGAATCGAAACAAATAGGATATCGTGTTATACTGTTTTCAAATAAAAGGAATCGTTCGAAAAGAAAGTTATCATGACAAATGTCAGTTAGCGGTTAAACAAGCCCACGCTTGTGATCGCGCACAACAAAATTCTTGCGGCTCAGTTATACGGTAAATTTAAAGAGTTTTTTCCTCATAACGCCGGGTGGATGGGTGGAGTTTGCGATCTGGATTCGTATAAGGGATGTTGTGATGACACGTTAATTTTGAAGAGGTGGGCGGCTATGAAAGAGCATGAGATTATATTATATCAGTTAGAGGATACAAATGTTTGTGTGAATGTTATTTTTAAAGAAGAGACATTTTGGATGACGCAAAGAGCAAT
>JAAWBX010000002.1 GCA_022792885.1 Lachnospiraceae bacterium | reverse complement strand
GAACTCAGATGTGATCATGGTACTGGATCATGGACGGATTGTGGAACGGGGAAACCATGAGAGCCTGCTGACAAAGAAAGGAATGTATTATCAGCTTTATACCGGGAAATTGGAGCAGGAATAAATTCTGCCAGATAGCTTTCGATGTCTGGTACTGGATTGTAAAAATATAAGTTTATTTAAGGAAGGATGGTGGCACATATGGACACAACAGCAAAAATCAAATTATTGGAGGATAGGCTTCAAAAGCTGTCTTCCAGTGAAAAAGAAAATGGCGGGGTATGCAGAAAAATTAAAAGAGATATCAGAAAACTGCAAAAAGAATTGGCATTTTGTTGTGGTCAAGCATTTTTGTAACGCGTATGGCTAATAAAATTAGTTTCCAAGTTATGAAGCAATCCGTGCCGGATAAGGCGTTCGTTATCCATTATAACTGTGCGGACGAACATGGTTATATGTGACATAGGCAAATTCTTCTACCGCCTGATACAGCGCCTCCTCTGTTTGGAACTCGTACAGATTGATGCATTCGTTTTTCAGTGTGTTGAAATACCTTTCCATAGGGGCGTTGTCGTACGGAGCTCCTGCTTTGCTCATACTTTGGCTCACTTGGACGGATTCACAGAATTCCACGAAGGCCTTTGACGTATACGGAGAGCCCTGGTCGCTGTGTAGGATCAATTCTTCTTTGATCTGGCGCTCTGTCACGCTTGCAGAAACAGATACGTGAAATCCGTACACCACTTGTGGTTCGCATGGTCTGCATGAAACTCCCGATGCTGCTTGTTTTCAAAGACTTTATGCGGTTTTTTGCGCCGATAGTCAGGTTTCTTCGGGCGGACGAGAGAATACAGCCTCATTTCCGTATTCATGTATTTATGTATGGTAATCGCGCTGTAATGATAGCCTCTAATCGATTTCCTTCGCGAAGAATGCCGCTGCTTTTTTTAAAGAAAAAACGGCATAGCCATAAAGACTACAAGGAAGCTTCCGTTTTTTGTTCGATGAAAGGTTTTTGGGGTTTTATTTCCGGGAACAATATGATATGCTTCCAATGGCGTAACCGAATCAGGATTTATGGTTGAACCGAATAGAAAGGCAAAGTATTAACAAAGAGATATTGAGGAGAGCGTTTATGGAATTAAGAAGTCAGGCAATACGGGAACACGCGCCGGAATTGGATCCCTTACGCATGGGGACCGGATGGAGACGGGGGGATCTGTCGAAGGTGCAGGTGATGATTGAAAGCACGTTCGGGGACAGCCATCCGGGCAGCAGCCATCTGAACCGGTTGGTGGAGGAAGTGAGAAAAGGCGTGGAAACGGCCGGCGGTTTCGGAGCGCGGTATTATTGTACTGACATATGCGACGGGGAGAGCCAGGGAACGGACGGCATGAATTACAGTCTGGCGAGCCGGGAAATGATCGCGAATATGATCGAGATTCACGGAACCGCTACGGTCTTTGACGCGGGCGTTTTTCTGGCAAGCTGCGATAAGGGGCTGCCGGGGAATCTGATCGGAATGGCGAGGCTTAACATGCCTTCCATCTTGGTGCCGGGAGGGATTATGAACGCGGGGCCGGACATGCTGACTCTGGAGCAGGTCGGGATTTACAGCGCGAAATACCAGCGGGGTGAGATCGATGAGAAAAAGCTGAACTGGGCAAAGGAAAACGCCTGTCCGAGCTGCGGGGCCTGTTCCTTTATCGGAACGGCGACCAGCATGCAGATCATGGCGGAAGCGCTTGGCCTGGCTCTTCCGGGGAGCGCGCTGGCTCCGGCGGCCGATAACGAGATTCTGGTGCTGGCGAGAAAAGCCGGGGAGCAGGCGGTGAAGCTGGCAATGGCGGATCATATGCGTCCCGGTGATATTGTAACGAGGGAAAGTTTTGAAAACGCGATTCTCGTTCACGCGGCGGTTTCCGGAAGCACGAACTGCCTGCTTCACGTTCCGGCCCTGGCCCATGAATTCGGAATCGAGATTACGGGTGAGACCTTTGACCGGCTTCATCGAAATGCCCGTTATCTGTTGGACGTCCGCCCGGCGGGCCGCTGGCCGGCGGAAGCCTTTTATTGTGCGGGGGGCGTGCCGGCGGTGATGGAAGAGATCAAAAGCCGTCTTCACCTGGACGCGATGACGGTTACCGGGAAGACGCTGGGCGAGAATCTGAAAGAGTTAAAAGAAAGAGGTTTTTATGAGAACTGTGCCAGACGCCTGTATGCGTTTAACGCCCGTTATCGGACTTCGCTGACCAAAGAAGATATTATCCGGCCCTATGATAAGGCAATCGGAACGGACGGGAGCATTGCCGTATTAAAAGGGAATCTGGCTCCGGAGGGGGCCGTGATCAAGCACACGGCCTGCCCGAAGGAGATGTTTCGGGCCGTCCTCCGGGCAAGGCCGTTTGACAGCGAGGAGGAATGCCTGGACGCGGTTTTAAAGCATAAGGTGCAGAGAGGGGACGCGGTCTTTATTCGTTACGAGGGGCCGAAAGGCAGCGGAATGCCGGAGATGTTTTACACTTCCGAGGCGATCAGCAGCGACAAAGAATTGGGAAAGAGTATTGCCCTGATCACGGACGGGCGTTTTTCCGGGGCTTCTACCGGTCCGGTGATCGGCCACTGTAGTCCGGAAGCGGCGGACGGAGGACCGATTGCCCTGGTGGAGGAGGGCGACCTGATCGAGATCGACGTGCCGGGGCGGAAGCTCGACATCGTCGGGATTCGAGGCGAGAAGAGAACGCCGGAGGAAATCGCGGACATTCTGAAAGAACGCCGGAAGAACTGGAAGCCGGGAGAAGCGAGGTATAAAAACGGCGTGCTCCGTTTGTTCCGAGAGCACGCGGCAAGTCCGATGAAAGGCGCTTATCTGGAATATTAAAACAAAAAACCGGGAATCCGTTTTTCGGATTCCCGGTCTGTCGTTATGCGCTTCCGGGAAGATATTGCGGATCACGGATTCTGGGGGATTACACCGACAAATCCTTTTTCCGAGTTGACGTTGTAAATGCCGTAGTAACCGGGCGGGAGTACATCCCAGACCGTGGTATCAATAAACACCCAGGACAGAAACGCTTCCGCCACCTGCGACAGGGGGATTCCCGGCAGATAAATCAGGAAATCTTCGCCGTCATCCATTCCGTAAGGTTCGGAATAAATATAACGGATGCCGTCTTCGTAGGTGATGTCGTCCGGACTTCCGTCAAGCTGAATGGATTCCAATTTCATCGAATAGGAATAATCGTCGATCGGCTGAGGTGTGGAAAACTTACCGCTGAAACGGCAGATGTATACGGTTCCGTTCGGATAATCCGTACCCGTATCGCCCATGTCCGTGTCCTGGTATCCTCCGGTGAAAGAACCGTCCGATGCGATGGACAACTCCGTTGCCCAGGCGCCGACTCCGCTGGAAAAATAAAAACTGTCCGGCAGGGCTTCAAAAACGGAAGGAGACGCCGGCGACGTGTCATCTTCCGAAACGGATTCGACCGAAACAGGTTCGGTCGAAACGGTTGTCTCCGGAGCGGCGGCTTCTTGGGTGGATTCGGTCGGCACGTCGGACGCAGCGAAGGTCGGAGCAGAAGAGCTGCCGGCCGCCGTTGTCTCAGAAGTTTCCTTGCTGCATCCGGCAAAGGCCAGGCAGAAAACACATAAGGCCGTTAAAAAAAACAATTTTTTCATGTAAGAATTCTCCGTTTTCAGAGAACATTAAAGCCCCTGAAGAAGAGTGAGCACACTCTGCGGCACGGCATTGGCCTGGCTCTGCATGGACATGGTAGCCTGCATAATGATATTCTGAGAAGTAAATTTTGTAATTTCATCGGGCATGTTGGTATCGCGGATCCGGCTTTCGGCGGTAGTCATATTCTCGCTGGTTATACTCAGGTTGCGGTTTGTGCAGTCCAGATGATTCTGGGCGGCTCCGAACTCGGAACGGACTACGGTCACGGCCTGAACCGCTTTCGCGAGGGTATTGATGGCTTCGTTGGCTCCCTCCGGGGTTCCGAACTCCATTTTGTCAAGTCCGAGCGCTTTGACTCCCATATGATAATACGGCACATCCATGGTTTCATTCCCCGAGGGGCCGATCTGAAATTTAAAATCGCCTTTGTCGCTCGGCTGCGGCGGCTCTATCAACGGATCGGGTTCCTCGGAATCAAACAGAGGATTCTCGTTAAAAAAGGTATTCTCACAGATTCGGTCGATCTCCTCCAGAAGCGATTCCTTCTCCTGCTCTACGCTCTCTCTTGCGGCGTCGTTGTAAGTGCCGTTGGCGGATTCGATGGCCAGTGTCTCCAGACGATGAAGCATGGAGTGAAGCTCCTGTAACGCGCCCTCCCCCGTATTCACCATACCGACGCCGTCGTTCACGTTGCGCATGGCCTGATCCAGCCCGGCGATCTGGGCGCGCATCTGCTCGGAAATGGCCAGCCCGGCTGCGTCGTCGCCCGCGCGGACGATACGATATCCGGACGACAGCTTCTCCAGGGATTTACCCAACTGATGATGGGTGATCGATTGATTTCTCGATGTATTTATACCTGCAATGTTGTTTTTGATACGCATATGTTCTCACCATCCCGTAATCTTTATTTTTGCTGCCTGCATTTTTACAGGTATCATTCATTATATATAATTCTTATCGGTGGATTTTGCGAAAATATAAGAAAAACCGTAAATTTCTTCTTCCTTAATATAAATACAGGGTCCGTTCCTTTTCTTTTCGCGAATGCAACCCGGAGTTGACGGATTTCCATCTCCTGTTGGTGGCGTGCAACCGGGAAAAGGGATAGAATGAGGAAAAACATTTGTCATGCAAGAGAAGAAAGGAGTTATGTATGATCTTAGCGGATAAGATAAGCCGGTTGAGAAAAAGGAACGGCTGGTCTCAGGAGGAATTGGCGGAAGAGGTGCATGTGTCCAGGCAGGCGGTTTCCAAATGGGAGAGCGCCCAGGCGATTCCGGATCTGGAGAAAATATTGCGTCTGGGCGAGATTTTCGGGGTGACGACCGATTACCTGCTTAAGGATGAAATGGAGAAAGAAGATTTCGCCGACGCTTCGGGAGAACCGGGTGTGCGCTGCGTGACGCTGGCGGAGGCCAACGAATATATAGCCTGCAAATAAAAAGTCAATAGTAAATTGATGATTTTAGGCAAAAAGTTTTACGCGAGATTTTGAATATTGAAATAAGACCACCGATATTCGCTGGTCTAAAATAAGGGTAAGTATAGCTGGTTATTCTGAAAGAGT